>JASBSJ010000025.1 GCA_030148985.1 Sphingopyxis sp. | reverse complement strand
GCCGGGATGCTCAATCCCGTTGTCCAGCTGAAATCGGGCGGCTATCTGGTGATCAACCCGACCGAGGCTTTGGTGTCGATCGACATCAACTCGGGCCGCTCGACGCGCGAGCATAATATCGAACAGACGGCGCTCAGCACCAATCTGGAGGCCGCTGCCGAAATCGCCCGCCAGCTGCGCCTGCGCGATATGGCCGGACTGATCGTCATCGACTTCATCGACATGGATCATGGGTCGAACGTCCGCAAGGTCGAGCGCGCGATGAAGGACGCGCTGAAGAACGACCGCGCGCGCATCCAGGTTGGCCGGATTTCGGGCTTTGGCCTGATGGAAATGAGCCGTCAGCGGCTGCGCACCGGCGTGCTCGAAGCCTCGACGCGGCCGTGCCCGCATTGCGAGGGCACCGGGCTCGTCCGCACCGCATCGTCGGCAGGGCTCAGCGCGCTGCGCCTGATCGAAGAGGAAGCGGCGCGCGGCAAGGGCAGCAAGATCACGCTGCGCGCGAGCCAGGAAGCGACCTTCTATCTCCTCAATGAAAAGCGCCGCGAGCTGCGCGAGATCGAGGAGCTTTACGGCGTCAGCGTCGAAATCCTGCCCGACGGCGAAACCGAAGGCGCGCGCATGGCGATCGAGGTCGGCGGCCCGCCGCCCACCCAGCGCCGCAGCTTTGCCCCGATCGAACCGATCGAGGACGACGACGACGACATCCCCGAGGACGAGGAAGAAGAAGCCGAAGAAGAAGCGGCCGAAGAGCGCCGCCCGCGCGAACGCGCGCGCGAGGACGGCGATAGCGACACCGACGGCGAGGGCCGCAAGCGCCGTCGTCGCCGTCGCCGCGGCCGCCGCGGCCGCCGCGACGAGGAAGGCAACGAGATCGGCGGCGAAGGCGGCGAGGATGGCGACACCGCCGAAACAGCCGATTCGGACGCGAACGAAGCCGCACCGGCCGAAACCGCCGAGGCTGCTCCCGAAGCCGATGCGAGCGACGCCGAAGCTAAACCGCGCCGCCGCCGTGGTGGACGCGGTCGCAAGAAGGCCGATACGGCGGAGGCCACCGAGGAGGCTGTCGTCGAGGTTGAGGCTGTGCCGGTAGAGGCAGTCGAAGCCGCCGAACCGGCTGCCGAAGACGCGCCCGCCGCCGAAGAAAAGCCGAAGCGCAAGCGCGCGCCGCGCAAGACCAAGGCCGAGACCGAAGCGGCCAAGGCCGCCGAAGCCGAAGTCGAGGCTGCGCCGGAACCCGCCGTGGCCGAAGCCGAAGCCGAACCGGCCAAGCCCGCGCCGAAAAAACGCGCGAGCCGCGCCAAGAAGGCGGTCGCCGCCGAAGCGAGCGTCGAGCCGGCGACCGAAAGCGAAGCCGACCCGGTCGCTGCCAACGCCGACGCCGATGCCGGCGACATGGGCGTAGGCGCCGATGGCGAACCGCGCCGCGGTTGGTGGCAGCGCACCTTCGGCAATTAATCCGCCGCTTCCAAACCGGAAAACGGGTCCCCGCGAAAGCGGGGGCCCGTCGCAGAAATCGCACGCCGGCCTTGCGCCCGCGCGCGCCGAGCCCCAATAAGTCCCCATGGCTTCACTCGAGGTTCAGGCGCGCGGCGCAAGGGAGGCGGCAATGACCGCTTTTCAGAAGCAGACCGCGCCCGGATCGCACGCGCTGCGTCACCTGCTGCGCATCCTGCTGACCTTGTTCGCGATGATCGCGCTTGCGGCGCGCCCCGCGGCGGCGCAGTCGATCCTGCGCGACGCCGAAACCGAAGCGCTGTTCGAGGACATGATGGACCCGCTACTTGTCGCGGCGGGGTTGCAGCCGGGACAGGTGCGCGTCCATTTGCTCGGCGACCGCAGCATCAACGCCTTTGTCGCGGGCAGCCAGGATGTCTATGTCCACAGCGGGCTGATCGAGGCCGCCGACAGCGCCGAAGAGGTGCAGGGCGTGCTCGCGCACGAACTGGGGCATGTGATGGGCGGCCACGCCATCCGCATCAACGACGGCGCAAGCGCCGCGACGAACATCTCGCTGCTTAGTCTGCTCCTCGGCGCCGCGGCGGTCGCCGCCGGCGGCGGCGAGGCGGGCATGGGCATCATGATGGCGGGGCAACAGGCGGCGCTCGGCAAGTTCCTGGCGTTCAGCCGCGTGCAGGAATCGACCGCCGATGCCGCCGGCGCACAATATCTGTCGAAGGCCGGAATCAGCGGGCGCGGCAGCCTGGCCTTTTTCAAGAAGCTTCAGAATCTGGAGTTCCGGTACGGGATCAAGCAGGACGACGATCAGGCCTATGGCCGGACGCACCCGATGTCGGGCGACCGCATCCAGACGCTGCGCGAAGTCTATGTCATCGACCCCGCCTGGGAAAAACCGGCGGATCCGGAAATCGAGAAACGATTCCAGCGCATCAAGGCCAAGCTGTCGGGCTATATGGCCGAACCCGAGCGGACGCTGCGCAAATTCCCCGAAAGCAACACGGGCATCCCCGCGCGCTATGCCCGTGCTTATGCCTGGCACAAAAGCGCCTATCCGCAGAAAGCATTGGCCGAGGTCGAGGGATTGCTCAGCGCCGATCCCGACGATCCCTATTTCCTCGAACTCGAAGGTCAGATCCTGCTCGAATCGGGGCGTCCCGACGAGGCGATCCCGGCGCTGCGCAAGGCGGTGACCAATTCGCACGGGCAGCCGCTGATCGCCGCGACGCTGGGCCATGCGCTGATCGCCACCGAAGATCCCGCCAATTTTCCTGAAGCCGAGAAAGTGCTGAAAACCGCGGTCGCGCTCGACAACCAGAATCCCTTTGCCTGGTATCAGCTGGGCATCGTCTATGCGAACAAGGGCGATCAGGCGCGCGCCGCGCTCGCCTCGGCCGAGCGATACAGTCTGGAGGGTAGACAGCCGACGCTGGCGCTGCGTAATGCCGAAATGGCGATGCAGGGCCTGCCCGAAGGATCGCCCGACTGGATCCGTGCACAGGATATTTCGCTGGTCGCTCGCGCCGAGGTGGAACGCGAGCGCAAACGGCGTTAGACTCGCATGGAACAAGCGGGGGACTGCATCGCCAAACCGATGCGCAAGGGCAACAAGTGACAGAGAATAAGGACGATTATTATCAGCCGTGGCTGCGCGACCCCGCGTCGAAGCCCGGCGCCGCGGCGTCCCTCCGCGACGAAGGATTGGCGAAGCCCAAGGAAGAACCGCCGATCGGTATCGATCTGTCGCGATACGACACGCCGGGAAAATCCCGCGGCGAGCCGCTCGTGAAGCCCGAGGCGATCAAGGCGGGCGCGGCAACGCTGTGGGACCGCGTTCGGGGCGGCGCCGAAGCCTTCGCCGACTGGACGATCCGCATCGGTGAGCGCGCGGATGTTCCTGCACGGGTCGAAGCGATGGAAATTCCGCGACGTGCGCACGAACTTGCCGTGACGACTGGCGCCGCGACCGCGCGCACGGCACGGGCGATCGGCCGCGCGTCGGCGCGTGCAGGCCGCGCCGCGGCCAGGACCAGCGGCGAAATCTGGGCTAAAATGGCGCTCGGTGACAAGGCGCGGAAGCTGTCGAGTGAGGCCGGACGCGGGCTGGGCGAGGTTGCGGGCAAGACAAGGGCCGGGGTCGCCGACCTGGCCAAGGCGGGCGGCGAAAGCCTGCGCGAAAGCATCGGGGATGCGGCGACCAAGTTGCGCCCCGCACCGCGCGAGGAACCGGCGCCGCCGCCGTCGGGGCTCGACCAATTGCTTGCGCGCGAGGATGCCGCGACCGAAACGAAGGCGCCGGCCGCGCCCGACCTGCCGCTCTTTGCCGGCGATGCCGCGATCCCGGTCATCGCGAAGCCCGCGCCTAAAACGGCCGCCGACACGCTGGACGGCGACGACCGCTCGCCGATCGTCAAGGCGCCCGAAACAAAAATGGCGGGCGAAAGGACCATGGCGGCGGGGCGGCTGCCGGCGTTGAAGGGGACAGGCATGGGGGGCGGTTCGATACGCCTGTGGGCGCTGGCCGGGGGCGGCGTCCTGTTGCTCGCGCTGGCCTTCTGGCTCGGCGGGCGCGCGGGCGGCGGGCTCAGCAAGAGCGAGGTCGAGACCGTCGTCGCCGATTATATCAAGGCGAACCCGCAGATCATCCCCGAGGCGCTGGAGGCGCAGCGCGGCCGCGAAATGGCCAAGGCGATCGACGCGGTGCGCCCGGCGCTCGAAAAGCCCTATGCCGGGGCGTGGGCGGGCAATGCCGACGGCGACGTGACGCTGGTGGTCTTTACCGACTATGCCTGCGGCTTCTGCCGCGCGAGTGTGCCCGACGTCGACCGGCTGATCCGCGAGGACAAGCGCCTGAAGGTCGTGTTCCGCGAACTGCCGATCATCGCGCCGCAGAGCCGCGACGCCGCAATCATGGCGCTCGCCGCCGCGCGGCAGGGCAAATATGACGCCTTTCACCACGCAATGTTCGCGGCGAGCTCGCTCGGCCCCGATGCCATTGCCGCGGCGGCGGCGCGCGCGGGCGTTGTCACCGACGGCAGCGCCGATGCGACCGCGAACGAAGCGCTGTTCCAGCGCGAGATCGACAGCAATATGGCGATCGCGAGCCAGCTTCAGCTCAATGCAACGCCGACATGGATCGTCGGCGACCAGCTGCTGCAAGGGCAGGTGGGTTATGACACGCTGCGGCAGGCGATCGGCAAAGCGCGGGCGGCGGGCTGAGGCGCGGCATTGGCGACGGTCACGCATGACGAGGCACTCGCCAACGCCCGCCGGCTGCTGAACGGCCAGCCAGGCGCTGCGCTCGAACAGGCGCGCGCGATCGTCGCGGCGGTTCCGACATCGGCGGCGGGGCACCGGATCGCGGCCGAGGCATTGCGACGGCTTGGTCGCACAGGCGAAGCTGCCGACGCTGCGCTCGCCGCGGTCGGCGCGGCGGTGCACGACCCAGCGATGATCGATGCGGCGTTGGCGCTCACCGAAAACCGCCTGCCCGATGCCGAGGCGGCGCTGCGGACACGGCTCAAGGAAGATCCTACCGACGTCGCCGCGATCCGGATGCTCGCCGAGGTCGCGGGACGGATCGGCCGTTATGGCGACGCCGAAAAGCTGCTAACGCGCGCGCTCGAGCTGGCGCCGGGGTTCGGCGCGGCACGCGCCAATCTGGCGACCGTGCTCTATAAGCAGAACCGCTATGCCGAGGCGGTCGCAACGCTCGACGCAGTGCTGGCGGGCGACCCCGACAATCCCGCGCACGCGAACCTGAAGGCCGCCGCGCTCGGCCGGATCGGCGGCTATGACGAAGCGATCGCGCTCTATGCCGAGCTGGTGCAGCGCTTCCCCGGCCACGCCAAGCTGTGGATGAGTTACGGCCACATGCTCAAGACCGTCGGACGGCAGGAGGACAGCATTGCCGCCTATCGCCGCGGCCTCGATGCCGAACCGGGGCTTGGCGAAATCTGGTGGAGCCTCGCCAACCTCAAGACGATCCGGTTCGACGAAACCGACCGGCAGGCGATGGAGGCCGCGCTTGTCGCCGCGCATCCGGCCGGGGCGGAGCGCGACGACGACCGGCTGCACCTGCACTTTGCGCTGGGCAAGGCGTATGACGATGCGGACGTAACCGACGCGGCCTTTCGTCATTATGCCGCGGGCAATGCGCTCCGCGCAGGCCAGCTGGACTATGACGCCGCCGAAACGAGTGCGGTCGTCGACGCCGCGATTGCAACCTGCACCGCGGATTTTTTTGCCGAGCGCGCGGGGCAGGGCGATCCGAGCGGCGATCCAATCTTCATCCTGGGGATGCCGCGCGCCGGATCGACGCTGATCGAACAGATTTTGGCGAGCCATTCGGCGATCGAGGGGACGATGGAGCTGCCCGACATCCCCGCGCTCGCGCTCGGCCTTGGCCGCGAGGCGAAAGGCGAGGGTCGCCACTGGGTCGCCGCGCTGGCCGAGGCATCGCCCGACACGCTGGCCGAGATGGGCGCCGCTTTCCTGAACCGCACAGCAGTGCAGCGCAAGACGACCAAGCCGCTCTATATCGACAAGCTGCCGAATAACTGGCTCTATGCCCCGCTGATCCGGCTGATCCTGCCCAATGCAAAGATCATCGACGCGCGGCGCCACCCGCTCGATTGCTGCTGGTCGAACTTTCGCCAGCATTTCGCCAAGGGGCAGGCGTTCAGCTATCGCCTGTCCGACATGGGTGCCTATTACCGCGACTATGTGCGCCTGATGGCGCATCTCGACGCGGCGCAGCCGGGGCGCGTCCACCGCGTGATCCACGAAGCGCTGCTGGCCAATCCCGAGGCCGAAGTGCGCGCGATGCTCGCCTTCCTGGATCAGCCGTTCGAGGAAGACTGCATGGCATTTCATGCCAACGCCCGCGCGGTGCGGACGGCATCCAGCGAACAGGTGCGCCGCCCCATCAATCGCGACGGGGTCGACCAATGGCGCCCCTATGCCGAGTGGCTGGGGCCGCTGGAGGAGGCGCTCGGGCCGGTTCTGGGCGCCTATCCCGCAGTTCCGGACGCATATCGGGGAACCGCAACCTAAATTCGTTGCCTTTGGGCAACATCTGGCGACATTTTCGACCAACGGCCGGGCGCACCGACGAACTAGGCTTGCGCTTGTGCTGCGCTGCGTCATTCTCCTGTCATATCGATGTCATCGAGGGGGGTCTCATGCGGAATATGTCGAAAGTGTTGGTACGGAGCAGCGCGATGCTGCTGGCGGGTACCATTATTGCAACGTCGGGCACGGCGCTGGCGCAACAGGCAGATGTAGAGGACGACAATGACATCGTCGTCACCGCGTCGAAGCGCGAAGAAAATCTGCAGGATGTGCCGCTGGCTATCACCGCGATCGGCAACGAGCGGCTGGACCAGTTGCAGGTCAACGAATTTTCGGACGTCGTCAAATTCCTGCCGTCGGTGACGATCCAGTCGGCGGCGCCCGGCTTTGCGCAGGTCTATTTCCGCGGCGTGTCGTCGGGCGAAAACGCCAACCACTCGGCCTCGCTGCCGACGGTCGGCACCTATCTCGACGAAATGCCCGTCACCACGATTCAGGGCGCACTCGACATCCACACCTATGATCTGGCGCGCGTCGAAGCGCTCGCGGGGCCGCAGGGCACGCTTTACGGCGCGAGTTCGATGGCAGGAACGCTGAAACTCGTCACCAACAGGCCCGATACCAGCGGCACTTACGGCGAGGCTTCCTTCCAGCTCAACAGCGTCGCACATGGCGGCATCGGCGGGATTGCCGAGGGCTTTATCAATGCGCCGCTGGGCGAGCGCGCGGCGCTACGCCTCGTCGGCTGGTATCGCCACGATGCCGGCTATATCGACAATATCGCGGGCAGCCGCACCTACGCTTCGTCGGGGATCACCCAGTCGAACGCCGACCTAGTCGAAAAGGATTATAACGACGTCGACACCTATGGCGCGCGCCTCGCGCTGGGCATCGAGCTCGACGACGACTGGACGATCCGTCCACTGGTGATGGGTCAGGTGCAGAAATCGAACGGCAGCTTTGCTCAGGAACGATCGACATCGGTCAGCGGCGACCTGCAGACGGTTCAGTATAACCCCGAAAGCGCCGAGGATAAGTGGATTCAGGCCGCGCTGACGATCGAGGGCAAGCTGGGCAATTGGGACGTGACGGTGACCGGCGGCCATCTGCGGCGCCAGACCGAGACCCAAAGCGATTATTCGGACTATGCCTATTTCTACGACGCGATCGCCGGATATGGCACATATTTCTATGACAACAACGACGAGCTGGTGAACCCGAACCAGTATATTCAGGGCAAGGACCGGTATCGCCGCAATTTCTTCGAAGCGCGCGTGGCGTCGCCCGCCGATGCCCGCATCCGCTTTATCGGCGGTGTGTTCTATCAGCGCCAAAGCCATAATATCGAACAAAATTACATCATCGATAATATCGCCGACGCGATCACGGTGACGGGGACCGACAGCAATATCTGGCTGACCCAGCAAAAGCGCGTCGACCGCGACTATGCGGCGTTCGGCGAGCTGTCGTTCGACATTACCGACAAGTTGACGCTGACCGGCGGCGGCCGCGTGTACAAGTTCGACAACAGCCTGATCGGCTTTTTCGGCTTCTCGTCGGGCTACAGCAGTCGGACCGGCGAAGCGGCCTGTTTCGCGCCCGCCGCGCTGCCCGACAGCCCGTGCACCAATCTGGACGAACGCACCAAGGACAGCGACTTCATCCACAAGCTGAACCTGACGTACAAGATCAGCGACGATGCGCTGGTTTACGGCACTTTCTCGCGCGGCTTCCGACCGGGCGGCATCAACCGGCGCGGCGGCTTGCCGCCTTATGGTCCCGACACGCTCGACAATTACGAGTTCGGCTGGAAAACCAATTTCGGGCCGATCCGCTTCAACGGCGCGGTGTATCAGGAGGATTGGAACGGCATTCAGCTTTCCTTCCTTGGTCCCAACGGGCTGACCGAAATCCGCAACGCCGGGGTCGCGCGCATTCGCGGCGTCGAAATGGACGTGGGTTATCGGCAGGGAGGATTCTCGCTCAATGCCGGGTTCAGCTATAACGACGCCGAAATCCGCGAAGATTTCTGTCGCATCGCCAATGCGACCTTCGACTGCACTTTGCCGGGAACCGACGGATCGGCGAACGCGCTGCTCGCGCCCGCCGGAACCGCCCTGCCCGTCACGCCCAAGTTCAAGGGCAATGTCGTCGCACGCTATGAATTCCCGCTGATGGGCAATGAAGGGCATTTCCAGCTGGCCGCCAACCATGTCGGCAAGCGGCGGAGCGACCTGCGAACCGACGAGAACAATATCAAGGGCCAGTTCGGAGCCTATTCGACCGTCGATCTGAGCTTCGGCATCACGGCCGAGAGCTGGCGCGCCGAAATTTTCGCGACCAATCTGTTCGACAGCAACGGCGTGATCAATTCGGGCGTGCAATGCGTCGAAACCGTTTGCGGCGATGCCGGCGGCGACACTGCGACCGGCGGCGTCTTCTACGACACCGTCATCCGGCCGCGGCTGATCGGGATCAAGGTCAGCAAGGACTTCTGATCGGGTGACCGCGCCCGAAAATCGCCACGAAAGGCCGCGCCGCAAGCTCGGCCTTTCGATGGCGATTGCGCTCGTCATGGGCAATATGATCGGCTCCGGGGTGTTCCTGCTCCCCGCGAGCCTCGCGCCCTTTGGCTGGAACGGCGTCGCGGGCTGGGCGATCACGATAGGTGGCGCGCTGGCGCTTGCGTTCGTGCTCGCGCGGCTGACGGTCGCCTATCCCGGCCTCGGGGGACCAACGGGCTTCGTCGAGCATGCCTTTGGCCGCATCCCCAGTTTCATGATCGGCTGGGCCTATTGGGTGTCGGTGTGGACCGCGAACGTCACGCTGGCGGTCGCGGCGGTGAGCTTTCTCAGCCTCTTCGTGCCCGCGCTGGGGCAGCATATGGCGCTATCGACGATCGCGCTGATCTGGATCGTCACCGCGATCAACTGGCGCGGCGCGCGTGCGGCGGGGCAGTTTCAGGTCGTGACCTTGCTCATCAAGCTGATCCCGCTCGTCACCGTGATTGTGCTGATCCCTATCGCTTTCGGCCGCAGCGAGCCGGTCGCGCTCACGCCCTTCCCCGCCGACGGCCTGTCGCTCGCCGCGGTCAGCGGGTCGGCGATCCTGACGCTCTGGGCGCTGCTCGGTTTTGAATCGGCGAGCGTTGCAGCCGACAAGGTCGCCAATCCGGCCGTTACCATCCCGCGCGCGACGATCGTCGGCACGCTGGCGACGGGCATCCTCTATCTGATCGTCTGTTCGGCGATCGCGCTGATGCTGCCCGCAGCCGAGGTTGCTAAGTCGGAAGCGCCCTTTTCGCTGTTCGTCGAAACCTGGTGGGGCCGCGAGCCCGCGCTGTTCATCGGCGCCTTTGCCGCGGTCAGCGCGCTCGGCACGCTGAACGGCTGGACGCTGATTCAGGCCGAGCTGCCTGCGACGCTCGCGCGGCAGGGGCTGCTTCCCGCCTGGTTCGGCCGCGAAAATCGCCACGGCACGCCGGCCGCAGCGCTGCTGCTGTCGAGCGCGATCGCCACCGCCTGCGTCATCCTCAACAGCAGCAAGTCGACGTCGGAGATGTTCACCTTCATGGCGGTGCTCTCGACCTCGGTCACCTTGTGGCTCTATCTTGCCTGCGCCGCCGCGGCGCTGCGGCTGCGCGTCGCGATCCCGGTCGCGCTGATCGGCTTCGCTTACGCGGTGTGGACGTTGTGGGGCGCCGGCATCGGGGTCAGCGCGATGAGCCTGCTTCTGATGGCGGCGGGACTGCCACTGTATGCGTGGACGATGCTGTCGGCGCCAGCCCTAACGCCAGCCGGGCGCGAAGAGCCCCCGGTCGCGTAGGATCACCGCCGCCGCATTATGCCCCGGTGCGCCGGTGACGCCGCCGCCCGGATGCGTGCCCGCGCCGCACATATACAGCCACTTCACCGGCCCGCGATAGCCGCCGTTGCCGAGCACCGGCCGCGCCGCCCAGAGCTGGTCGAGACTCATATTGCCGTGCATGATGTCGCCGCCGACGAGGCCGAACTTGCGTTCGAGCCCCTTGGGGCTGAGCCGCGTCTGGCCGACGATGCTCGCGCGGAAACCGGGGGCGTGTTTTTCGACGGTGTCGATGATGCAGTCGCCCGCGGCTTCCTCCTCATCGTCCCAGTCGCGGCCGTCGGGCAATTCGGGCGCGAATTGCTGGCAGAAGAGGCTCGCAACATGACAGCCTTCGGGCGCGAGGCTGTCGTCGACGGTCGAGGGGATCAGCATCTCGACGATCGGCGCCTTCGACCAGCCATATTGCTTTGCGTCGAGGAAGGCGCGGTCCATATAATCGAGCGTCGGGGCGAGGATAATGCCCGACTGGTGATGCTCGCCCGGTTCGGGCAGGCAGGTAAAGCGCGGCAGTTCGCTCAGCGCAACATTCATGCGGAACGTCCCGCTGCCTGCCTTGAACCCCTTGATCCGGCGCTGGAAGTCGGCGGGCAGGTCGGCAGCGTCCATCATCCGTTCGTAGAGCAGCTTGGGCCCGACATTGGCGATCACCCGCGCCGCGGCGATTTCCTCGCCCCCGACGAGCCGGACGCCGACCGCCTTGCCGCCATCGACCAGCACCTTCGCGACCGGGCTTTCGAGGCTGATCTCGACGCCCAGATCGCGGCACACCTTTGCCATGATTTCGGTAATCTTGCCCATGCCGCCGACGCTGTGGCCCCACGCGCCCTTCTTGCCGTTCACCTCGCCGAAGACATGGTGGAGCAGGACATAGGCGCTGCCCGGCGTGTCGGGGCTCGCGTAATTGCCGACCACCGCGTCGAAGCCGAAGGCGGCCTTGACCGCCTCGCTCTCGAACCAGCTGTCGAGCATCGTGCGTGCCGATTTGGTGAACAGGTCGAGCACGTCGCGCTGCTGTTCGAGGCTGAGGGTCGCGAAACGCCGCCCCTGCCGCGCGCCGTCGAGCAAAGTGCGCAGTCCTTCGCCGACATTGGGCGGGACGCGCAGCGCGAGGTCGCGGAGCAGTTCGGCGACATTTTCGAGCGCGTCATAATAAGCGGGCAGCACGTCGGCATCGCGCGCGCTGAACTTGCGGAATTCGGCCTGCGTGCGTTCGAGCCCGCCACCGAGCTTCAGATAGCCGCCATCCTCCTGCGGCAGGAAATTGCTGATCGGCCGCTCGATCACGCGGTAGCCATGATCGGCGAGCTTCATGTCGGCGATGACTTTAGGCTGGAGCAGGCTGACCGTGTAGCTCGCGACCGAGTTGCGGAATCCCGGCGCAAATTCCTCGGTCACCGCAGCGCCGCCGACGACGTCGCGCGCCTCGACGATCCGCACCTTCAGCCCCGCCTTGGCGAGATAGAAGGCGCAGACGAGGCCGTTGTGGCCGGCGCCGATAATCAGGGCGTCATAGGCTTTGGTCATGAAAATTCTTTCGCAAGCGGGGACTGGACATGCTGGCGCCCGAAACCGAGGCCGAGAATACGGCCCGGGATGCGGCGGAGCAGCGGGATGCGGTCGAGCAGGCGGACGGCGAGCGGCACGCGTATGATCTCGCCGCGCAGCATCGGTTCGATGATGTTTTTGTGCGCGAAACGCTGAAGCCCCTGCATCCGGGTCGTCGGCATCCAGCGGCGTTGCTGCACCCGGTCGAGCAGCGGGTCGGGGTCGCCGCCCGCCACGAGCGGCGCTGCAAGGATATTCGCGGCCGCCACGGCATCCTGCACCGCGAGGTTGATCCCAACTCCGCCGACGGGCGACATCGCGTGCGCGGCATCGCCGATCGCGAGCAGTCCCGGCCGCGACCAGCGCGTCAGACGATCGAGCGCGACGGTGAGCAGCTTCACGTCGTCGAAGCTCGCGATCGCGTCGATCCCGGCGGAAAGCCCGGGAACGAGTGCGGTGACATCGTCGCGGAAGGCGGCGATCCCACGCGCTTCGATCGCCGGGAAACCGCCCTTCTCGATGATCCGCGCGCATTGCCAATAATCGCCGCGCGGGATGGCGACGACCATGCCGCGCGCGTCGATCGTCCCAAGCGGCACGTCAGCGGGTGCATCGGCGGGCATCGGAACGCGAAACCACAGCACATCCATCGGAGCGCCCAGATCTTCGAGCGGCAGGTCGGCGGCGTCGCGCAGCACCGAGCGGCGGCCGTCGGCGGCGATGACCAAGCGCGCGGGCAATGTCTCGCCAGTCGTCAGCGTCACGCCGTTCACCCGGCCCGCATCGTCAAAGGTCGGCCCGGCGGCTTCGGTCGACATGCGCAGGTCGAAGGTCGGATAGGTCCTGCCCTGCCGCGCGATGAAGTCGAGCAGGTCCCATTGCGGCATCATCGCAATATAGGGTGCGGCGACGGGCAGGCTTTTCATCGAGGCGATCGTGTAGCGCCCGCCGAGCAGGTCGAGCGTCATCGTGTCGACACGCGCGTGCGGAAGCGCGAGCAGCTCGCCCAGCAGCCCGATCTCGTTGAACAGCTCGAGCGTCGAGGGATGCACGGTATCGCCACGGAAGTCGCGGAGGAAATCGGCATGTTTTTCGAGGACGGTGACTTGGACCCCGGCGCGCGCGAAGAGCAGCCCCGCGACCATTCCGGCGGGCCCGCCGCCGACGATGATGACGGGGAGATTATCGGTCATACCATTCTCCGTTCGTGTCGAGCGAAGTCGAGACACCCCGAAGGAGTGCACGCCGGATGGGCATCTCGACTTCGCTCCATGCGAACGGAGAAGAGCATCATGAGCGAGTCCAGCCCGGCGGCGGTGCATGCTCCAGCCGTGCCTCGGGAATGATGTCGCGCATCCGCGAACAGAAATGCTTGAGGCAGACTTCCTTGTCGCTGAGCGGCCCCATCGAAAAGCTCTGCGACGCCATGCCTTGCTGGACGCGGGTGATGAGCGCGGTGTCCTCGGCATTGACCTGGCGGTTGATGCGCCAGTTAAGGTAGCGCGCAGCCTTCATCTCGCGGCGCTCATCGGGAAGGACGTAGCTGATCTCGCGGATCAGGCAGCTTGTCGGGCCGGTCGGCAGCCACTGCATGAAATCGACCTGATCGGGATAGATGTCGAAGGCGACGTTGGGCCAGAGCTTGAAATAGAGCCAGTGGCGCTGGCGGTCGGCGGGCAGGTGCGGGACCGACGGCAGCAACCGCTGGTACAGCCGCTCGGACCAGTTCGCCGACGGCCGGTCGATCAGGTCGCCCCACATGCGATCGACATTGTCCTTGGCCTCGACGCCATAGCTTTTGCCGAAAAGCCGGGTCAGGCCCGGATGCGCGACGGGAATGTGGAGGCCGTCCGAATAATTGTCGCCGACATTTTTCCAATTGACCTCGCGCGGGCGAAGCGTGACGCGGCCGAGTGCGCCGAGTTCCTCGAACCGATAGGGTTCGACCATCGCTTCATAGGGCGCCATCATCGACGCCACCGACGGGCCGCCATCATCCTCCAGCCGCACAAACCAGAAGCCGCGCCATTGTTCGGCCTCCACCGCCACCAGCCCGGCCTTGCCCTTGTCGAGCGTTGGATAGCTTGCCGAATCGGGCACTCCGGTCAGCCGGCCGTCGAGCTCGTAGGTCCAGGCGTGATAGGGGCAGACGAGCTTCTTCGCGCAGCCCGCGGCGCCATCGACCAGCCGTGATCCGCGATGGCGGCAGACGTTGGTGAAGGCGCGCACGATGCTGTCGGTGCCGCGCACGACGATCACGCTTTCGCCGCAATAGTCGATGCTGTGCCAGTCGCCGACATTCGGGATGTCGCTGTCATGACAGACGACCTGCCAGCTGGGGCGGAAGATGCGCGCCATTTCGGCGGCGTAGAAATCGGGGTCGCTATAGGTCCATGCGGGGAGCGACCAGCCATCGAGCGGGTCGGTGCGCGAATCGTGAAGCGGTGCAGTTGCCATGGTGCGTTCCTTGTTGTACAATCGTATAACAAGATGCAGCCCGTTCGCCAAGCCTTTACGCGCGAAAGCGCCGACATCCGCCGCGCCGACCTGATCGACGCGACCGCGGCGTGCCTGGCCGAACATGGGCTGGCGGGAACCAATGTTCGCGCGATCTGCAAAAAGGCGGAGGTGTCGCCGGGGCTGCTGCGCCATTATTTCGATGGTATCGACGATCTGGTCGCCGCGACCTATCAGGCGACGAGCGACCGGATGGACGCGATTTTTGCCGCCGCAGTCGAAGGTGCGGGCGCCGACCCGCAGGCGCAGCTGTCGGCGTACCTCACCGCCAGCTTTCGCGCGCCGGTGACCGATCCCGAGCTGCTCGGCGCATGGACCGCCTTCTGGGCCTTGGCGCGAAGCGATGCGCGCATGGCCGCGATCCATGCGGAAAGCTATGCCGGTTATCGCGCGCGGCTGGCCGAACTGCTCGCCGCCTGCGGCGCGGACGACGCCGAACGGCTGGCGATCCTGCTGACCGCGATGGTCGATGGGCTGTGGCTCGAGCTGTCGCTCGACGCGACAAGCTTTGGTCCCGACGCGGCGGCCGAGATGATCGAGCGCGCATTGACGGCGCTGCTGCCGCCGGGTCCAGGCCGACACCCGCATAAACAAAGGGGGCCATGAAGACCCCCTTTGCTTTGCCCTCTATTCGGTCGGGAAACCGCGCTTTTCGAGCAGCGCCTTGACGTCGGGATCGCGGCCGCGGAAGGCGCGATAGGCCTCGGCACGGTCGGTTTCGTTGCCCGTCATGAGCAGGATGGTGCGGAACTTGTCGGCAACGCTGCGGTCCCACGGGCCGCCAGCTTCGGTAAACGCCGCCCAGGTGTCGGCGTCCATCGTTTCCGACCAGAGGTAGGAATAATAGCCCGCCGAATAAGCGTCCGAGCTGAACAGATGGCCGAACTGCGGCAGGCGGTGCCGCATGACGATTTCTTTCGGCATCCCGATTTCGGCCAGCGTCTCGCGTTCGAACTTGTCGACGTCGGCCGGCGGCGTCTTGCGGTTATGCAGCTTCATGTCGACGATCGCGCTCGAGAGATATTCGACGGTCGAAAACCCCTGGTTGAACGTGTCCGACGCCAGAATCTTGTCGACCAGCGCCTGCGGCATCGGTTCGCCCGTCTGATAGTGCGTCGCATATTTCGACAGCACTTCAGGGGTCATCAGCCAATTCTCGTTCACCTGGCTCGGATATTCGACGAAGTCGCGCGGCACCCCGGCAAGCGCCGGATATTTGACCTGCTGAAGCAGATAATGGATGCCATGACCGAATTCGTGGAACAAGGTCTGCGCATCGTCGAGGCTGATGAGCGTCGGTTCGCCCTTTGCGGCCTCGGTGAAATTATTGTTGTTCGACGCAAGCACATTGCGCTCGCCGCCGAGCGACTGCTGGCTGCGATAGGTCGTCATCCACGCCCCCGACCGTTTGCCGTCGCGCGCGAAATTGTCGAGGTAGAAGACACCGACATTCTCGTTCGTCTTGAGGTTATAAACCTCGAAGGTGCGGACCTTGGGATCGAAAACGGGGATCTGCCCCGTATTCTCGCGGAAGCCCAGATCGTAAAGCTGCCCCGCCGACCAGAACATGCCGTCGACCAGCTTGTCGAGTTGCAGGTACGGCTTCACCTCGCTTTCATCGAGGTCATATTTGTCCTTGCGGACCTTTTCCGAATAAAAACGATAATCCCACGGCTCGATGGTGATCTTGGGCCGCTTGCCGGCCTTCGCCTCGGCATCGGCGATCGCCTGCATGTCGGCGACCTCTTCCTTTACCCGCGCCACCGCGGCGGGCCAGACCTTCATCATCAGGTCCATCGCATTTTCGGGGGTTTTCGCCATCGTGTCGGCCATGCGGTAATGCGCGTGGGTCGGGAAGCCGAGCAGTTCCGCGCGCTCTTGACGCAGCTTTAAAATTTCGGCGATCGTGGCGTTGGTGTCGTTCGCGTCGCCATTGTCGCCGCGGCCGACGAAGGCGCGCCAGACCTTTTCGCGCAATTTGCGGTTGGTGGCATTCTGAAGCACCGGCTGCGCCGACGAGCGCGTATTCTTGATCGCCCAGTGGCCGGCGTGGCCATTGGCCTCCGCGGCGGCCGCGAGCGACGCGACGAAAGCGGGGTCGAGCCCATCGAGTTCGGCCTTGTCGGTGACGAAGGTGTAGAGTTTTTCATCGCCGAGCAGTTTCGAGGAGAAAGCCGAGAACAGCCCTTCGAGCTTGGCGTTCATCGCAACGAGCTTTTCCTTGTCGGGGCCCGACAGGTTGGCGCCATCGCGCACCATTTCGTCATAGCTGCGCTCGACGATGCGGATCTGCTGCGCGTCGAGTCCGCTCGACTGGCGCTTGTCGTACACCGCCTTGTAGCGCGCGAAGAGTTTCGGATCGAGGAACAGCTCGGTGTAGAAAGTGGTGAGCTTCGGGCTCCATTCGGCGTCGATGTCCTCGACGCGGTCGCTCGACTTGTTCGACGTCTGCACGCCCCACATCGCGAAGACGCGCTCCATCGTCTCGCCCGCGAGCATCATCGGGACGTGCGTGTTTTCGAACGTCGGTTCGGCGGGATTGTCGATCACCGCCTGAACCTCCGCCTTCACTTCGGCCATCGCCTTTTGAAAGGCATCGGGGAAAAGTTCGGGGTCGAGCTTGTCCCACGGCGGCACCCCTTCATAGGGGCCGGTCCAGGGCTGAAGCAGCGGATTCTGGCCCGCCGGGACGGTAGCGGCGGCGGTGGGTTCGGCGGCGATGGCGGTGCTCATCTGGCTATAACCCATGATCATCGCACTGGATGCAAGCATGATCGACAGCTTGCGGGCAAGGCGGGGCGCTTTGCGCGGCATATTCGGAGTCTCCCGGTGGATAAGGTTTCGGACGAAACCATGTCGGGAGGTGGATGAACCAGATATGACAGGGGAGCGCAAGGGTGCGGCAATATCCTCCCTGTGGCGAAGCCATGGGGAGGGGGACCGCGCCCGAAGGGCGTGGTGGAGGGGCGGCGACGTCGGCGTCCTAGCCCCTCCGTCAGCGCTTCGCGCTGCCACCTCCCCATCGCTCCGCGACAGGGAGGATCGTCAACCCCCGAACATCGGCTGCGCCAGCCCCGGCACATCGACGGCAAAGGTGAAAACGCCGCCCGCGTGCGGCTGGGCCTTGCGCTCTTCGTCGGTGAGATTCTTGCCCGCGCTGGTGACGAAGGCGGTTTTCAGGTCCGCGCCGCCGATGGCGATCATCGTCGGGCGCTGCACCGGCAGGTCGACCGTTTGCAGCAATTCGCCCGCGGGCGAGAGACGGACGACGCGCCAGCCGTCCCACAGCGCCGACCAATAGCAGCCCTCGGCATCGACCGCGGCGCCGTCGGGGCGGCCCTGGCCCTCGGGAAATCGGTGGAACAGCCGCTTGCCGCCCAGCGCGCCGGTCGCGGGGTCTACGTCATAGGCATGGATGCAATACGTCGGCGTGTCGGCATGATAGAAGATGCGCCCGTCGGGGCTGAAAGCCGCACCGTTGCTGGTCATCAATCCGCCGAAGATTTCGGTGAGGGTGCCGTCGGGATCGAGCCGGTAGAGCGCCGCGTCGCATTTCGGCTTGTCGCTGGTCAGGCTGCCGACCCACAGCCGCCCCGCCGCATCGACCCGCCCGTCGTTGAAACGCTGGTGCGGCTTGTCGGCCAGCACTGCGGGACCGAAGGGCCGGGGCGCGGCGCCCCAATCGTCGATGAGTGCGCAGCCATTCTCGAGCGCGGCGACGAGGCCGCCCTGCGCGCGCGGCGCGATGCAGCCGACCTGTTCGGCGAGTTCCATCACCTCGTCGGTTCCCGTCGCCGGGTCGGTGCGGTGGATTTTGCGGCCGTCGATATCCACCCAATAGAGGCGCGCTTCGGCCGCGTGCCAGAAGGGCGATTCGCCGAGCAATGCGCCGGCGTCGAGGAGCAGTTGGACCATGATGAGGCCATAGCGCAGGGCGGTGGGGGTGCCCAGCGGGTTGGATGTTCTGAAAACCTATTCGTCGCCCCCGCGAAGGCGGGGGCCGCTGGCGGTCTGATCCCATAGCGCTGCGTAAACCGGTGGCGGCCCCCGCCTTCGCGGGGGCGACGCTGAAACTTTCATGCCGTAGCGGCATTTTGACTTGACGTGGACGTAAACGTAAGGTCTCTTGACGATCAATGATGCGGCCGCCTCCCGGCTTCGTTCGGCCGCGCCCACGGGAAAGGAACCATATGTCGCTCGATCGCCTCTCGCGCACCGCCTATACCGACGATCATGAAGCGTTCCGTTCGACGGTGCGCCAGTTCCTCGAAAAGGAAGTCGCGCCCAACCAGGCGAAATGGGCCGAGGACAAGATCGTGCCCAAGAGCATCTGGCCGAAGGCGGGCGAGCTTGGGATGCTGTGCCCGACGGTGCCCGAGGAATATGGCGGGCTTGGCCTCGACTTCGGCTATAATGCGATCGTCGATGAGGAAAGCGCCTATTACGGCCGTGTGACGACGGGCTTTTCGCTCCAGTCGGACATCGTGACCAACTATATCGTCCGTTACGGCAGCGAGGAGCAGAAGAAGCACTGGCTGCCCAAGATGGTCTCGGGCGAGGTCATCACCGCGATCGCGATGACCGAACCGGGCACCGGCAGCGACCTTCAGGGGATGCGCACGACCGCGAAGAAGGATGGCAATCATTATGTCATCAACGGGTCGAAAACCTATATCACCAACGGGCAGAACGCCGACCTGATCCTGGTGTGCGTCAAGACCGACCCCGACGCCGATCCCGCGTGGAAAGGCGTGTCGATCGTGCTGGTCGAGGCCGACCGCGAAGGCTTCGAGCGCGGGCGCAATCTCGACAAGATCGGGCAGGATGAGGCCGATACGTCGGAGCTATTCTTCAACGATGTGCGCGTGCCGATTACCAACTGCCTGGGCGAAGAGGGGCAGGGGTTCATCTATCTGATGAGCGAATTGCCGCAGGAACGGCTCTCGATCGCGGTTTCGGCGCAGGCGTCGGCGCAGCGCGCCTTCGACGACACGGTCGAATATACGCGCGAGCGCAAGGCGTTCGGCAAGCCGATCCTCGATTTCCAGAACAGCCGCTTCGTGCTCGCGGACCTCAAGGCGAAACTGCAGGTCGGCTGGGCGCACCTTGACTGGGCGCTCGCGCGGCATCTGAAGAAGGAACTGACCCCCGAAGAGGGCGCCGCGGCGAAGCTGTGGCACACCGACCTGCAATGGGAGGTAATGGACAAATGCCTCCAGCTGTTCGGCGGCGCCGGTTACATGAACGAATATCCGATCGCCCGCGCCTGGCGCGCGGCGCGCGTGACGCGGATCTTTGGCGGCACGAACGAGATTATGAAGGAACTGATCGGGCGGAAGCTCTGACAACCAAACCCCTCCCCTTCAGGGGAGGGGCAGCGAGACTTGCCAGCTTGTTGGCTAGTCGCAGCGGGGTGGGGGCCATCGGCCTTGCTCGACGCCGCGAAACCCCACCCCAACCCCTCCCCTGAAGGGGAGGGGCTTTAGGAAGAAAGGACTATCCCCATGGCCCATGCTTATATCGTAGACGCCGTCCGCACCGCGGGCGGCAAGCGCGGCGGCAAGCTTGCCGGCGTTCACCCCGTCGACCTCGGCGCCGCTGTGTTCGACGCGATCGCCGCCCGCAACGATTTCGACGCCAGCGCGATCGACGACGTCATCACCGGCTGCGTGTCGCAGGGCGGGCAGCAGACGATGGATCTGGGCCGCAACGCAGTGCTGGCGTCGAACCTGCCCGACTCGATCCCCGCGGTGACGATCGACCGCCAGTGCGGATCGTCGCAGCAGGCGATGATGTTCGCGGCGCAGGCGGTGATGTCGGGGACGCAGGACATTGTGCTGGCCAGCGGCATAGAGAGCATGACGCGCGTGCCGATGGGCAGCGTCGCGACCCTGTTCATCAAGGAAGGGCTCGGCCACTACAAGTCCGAGCGGCTGGAGGAAAAATATCCCGGCATCATGTTCAGCCAGTTCATGGGCGCCGAAATGATCGTCAAGAAGCATGGCTTCACCAAGGACGACCTCGACGCCTATGCGCTCGAAAGCCACCGCCGCGCCAAGGCGGCGACCGAAGCGGGGCATTTCAAGCGCGAGATCGTCGGGCTGGAAGTCGATACCCCCGAAGGGCGCGCCATGCACCTCGTCGATGAAGGCATCCGCTTCGATGCGACGCTCGAAGGCATCGCCGGGGTCAAGCTGCTCCAGGAAGGCGGCACGATCACCGCCGCGTCGGCGAGCCAGATCTGCGACGGTGCGTCGGCCGCGCTGATCGTATCCGAACAGGCGCTGAAGGATCATGGCCTGACGCCGCGCGCGCGCATCCACCATGTCTCGGTCACCGCGGGCGACCCGGTGATCATGCTGGAAGAGCCGCTGTTCGCGACCGAAAAGGCGCTGAAGCGCGCGGGGATGAAGATCGAGGACATCGACGCCTATGAGGTCAATGAGGCATTCGCGCCGGTGCCGCTTGCGTGGATGAAATATCTCGGCGCCGATCATGCGCGGCTCAACGTCCATGGCGGTGCGATCGCGCTCGGCCACCCGCTCGGCGCCAGCGGCACCAAGCTGATGGCGACCCTGCTCGGCGTGCTCGACGCGACGGGCGGCAAATATGGCCTTCAGACGATGTGCGAAGGCGGCGGCCAGGCCAACGTCACGATCGTCGAGCGGCTTTGAACTCACTTCGTGCTCCTGCGAAAGCAGGAGCCCAGGGTGGTGTAGCGCCGACGCGGCGTTCGGACGCCCTGGGTTCCGGCGTTCGCCGGAACACTCGCTTATTTATGGAAAGGATGTCCGCATGAAACTCGATTCCACCGTATCCGCCGTCGTCACCGGCGGCGCCTCGGGCCTTGGCGCCGCGACCGCGCGCGCTCTTGCTGCCAAAGGCGTGAAAGTCGCGATCTTCGATTTGCAGGAAGAAAAGGGCAAGGCGATCGCCGAGGAGCTGGGCGGCGTGTTCTGCGAATGCAATGTCACCGACGACGCCAGCGTCGACGCCGCGTTCGAAAAAGCGCGCGCCGCGATCGGGCAGGAGCGTATCCTCGTCAATTGCGCGGGCACCGGCAACGCGATCAAGACCGCGAGCCGCAGCAAGGAAGACGGCAGCATCAAGCATTTCCCGCTCGATGCGTTCAACTGGATCATCCAGATCAACCTCGTCGGCACCTTCCGCTGCATCGCCAAGTCGGCGGCGGGGATGCTGACGCTCGACCCGATGGCCGACGGCGAGCGCGGCGCGATCGTCAACACGGCGAGCGTCGCGGCCGAAGATGGACAGATCGGCCAGGCGGCCTATTCGGCGTCGAAGGGCGGCGTCGTCGGCATGACGCTCCCCATCGCGCGCGACCTTGCGAGCGAGGCCATCCGCGTCAACACGATCCTGCCGGGCATTTTCGACACCCCGCTGCTGGCGGGCGCGCCGCAGAATGTCCGCGATGCCCTCGGCGCCTCGGTGCTCAACCCGAAGCGGCTCGGCGTGCCCGACGAATATGCGAACCTCGCGCTTTGCATGATCGAAAATGGCTATTTCAACGGCGAGGACGTACGCCTCGACGGCGGCATCCGCATGGGCCCGCGCTGATATGTCGAAACCGGAGAGCTGGCGGCTGAACCCCGCCAGCTACCCCGTCTGCGCCGAGTTCCAGACGCGCTTTCAGGACATGGACATCAACGGCCACCTCAACAATGTGGCCTTTGCCGCGCTGTTCGAGAGCGGCCGCGTGTTGCTCAACCGGCAGGTGCGCCCGCTGGGCGAACGCCCCGCGAACGAGCGCACGATGGTTGCGGCGGTCGAGATCAACTATCTGGCCGAGGGCAATTTCCCCGACCCCGTCGAGATCGCGACCGGCATTGGCCGGATCGGGACGTCGAGCTGGACGATTGTGCAGGCGATGTTTCAGAACGGCCGCTGCATCGCGACCTGCGACACGGTGGTCGTGTGCCGCACCGACGGGCAGGCAAAGCCGCTGCGCGCGGCGATGGTGGCGGAGTTGGAAGCGACGATGGCGGTGCCCGCTTAAAGCGTCGCCCCCGCGACGGCGGGGGCCGCTAGCAGCTTATTCCAGCATCATTGCGTAACCGCCTGCGGCCCCCGCCGTCGCGGGGGCGACGATCATTCTAAAGCTTCGTGTCTGCATCGGGCACCGACCGGATCAAATCGCGCGCGAAGCCGATCAGCCCGATCTGGCGGCGTCGCTTCAACCGCTCGGCGCGGAGGATTGCCATCACTTCGCCGTAGCAGTCATCGACATGGTCGTTGATCAGCACATAGTCGTAACCGTCCCAGTGGCTGATCTCGTTCGCGGCGCGCGCCATGCGCGCGGCGATCACCTCGTCGCTGTCGGTCTTGCGTGCGCGGAGGCGGCGTTCGAGTTCTTCCATCGTCGGCGGCAGCACGAACACGCGCACGACGTCGGGGCCGGCTTCCTGATAAAGCTGCTGCGCACCCTGCCAGTCGATGTCGAACAGCACGTCCTTGCCCGCATCGAGCAGTTCATCGACCCGCGCGCGCGGCGTGCCATAGCGGTGCCCAAAGACATGCGCCCATTCGAGGAATTCCCCGTCGGCCGCCATTTTCTTGAAGGTTTCGGTGTCGACGAAATGATAATGTACCCCGTCGATCTCGCCCGGCCGCGGCGGGCGCGTCGTCGCGGAGATCGAGAGGGCGATGTCCTTGTCCGCCTCCAGCATCATCCGCGAAATAGTGGTCTTGCCCGCGCCCGACGGCGAGGAAAGGACGAACAACACGCCGCGGCGGTCGAGGTGGACGCTATTTGCCATGCGCGCTAATTGCGCGAGAGGGCACGCCGGTCAAGCGGCAAGCCGATTGAGGGGGGCATGATGGTCTGGGGGATTTCGCGAACCGGGTGGCTGGTGGCGGCGGCGCTGGTCGCGCTGCTGGCGGCGATCCTGATTGTCATGGGCCGCCCGCCGATCTGTCCGTGCGGGACGGTGAGCCTGTGGCACGGCACCGTCCAGTCGAATCAGAACAGTCAGCAGATTTCGGACTGGTACAGTTTCAGCCACATCATCCACGGCTTCATCTTTTATGGCGTGCTGCGCTGGCTGATGCCGCTCCGGCCCCTGTGGGTGCCGCTGGCGATCGCGATCGGGATCGAGGGCGCATGGGAAATCGCCGAAAATTCGCCGATGATCATCGACCGTTACCGCGAGGTGACGATGGCGTTCGGCTATTCGGGCGATTCGGTGCTCAATTCGGTGAGCGACACGTTGTTCATGGTCGCGGGTTTCCTCGCCGCGAGCCGGATGCGCTGGTGGGTGACGGTGGCGCTGGCGATCGCTTTCGAGCTGTTCACCCTGTGGACGATCCGCGACAATCTGACGCTCAATGTCCTCATGCTGGTCTCGCCCGTCGAGGCGGTGAAGGAATGGCAGGCGGGGGGTTAGCATTTGCCGTCGCCCCCGCGACGGCGAGGGCCGTTGTCGGCCTTGCCCATCGGCGAAAGTCAAACGTCCAGCAGCCCCCGCCTTCGCGGGGGCGACTTCATTCAAAGTTCGCCTTAATGGATCGCCGGGCGTTTCCCGTCGTCATCGAGCGGTATCGCGGGCGGCAGCGCGTCGCCGATGTTCTGACCATCGGTCGGCACCTCCGCGGTGCCGGCATAGCTGTCGACGACCCCGGCCTCCACAAGCGCCGGATCGGCGGCATGGGCTTCCTCGGCCGATCGGCGCGCTTCGGCGCGGTCGGCCCATTTTTTCGTGAGATAAGCGCCGGCGACCGTCGCGGCGATTACGGCGTAACGCTGCGGGAACAGGCGGCGCGCCGCCATCAGGGTGCCGGCACCGATGATTGTCCCGGCGATGGGGTGGTTGCCATGCTTGCGGCCGATCGCGCGCCCCACCATCCCGCCAATGATCCGACTGAGCATCTTTGTTTCTCCTTCACCCCATCAATTCGCCGAAGGCGGTCCGGGTTCCGGGCCGAGCATCGTGCGCGGATCGACGAGGCGGTCGAAGGTCGCGGCATCGACATAGCCGAGGCTCAGCGCCGCTTCCTTCAATGTGCTGCCCGACTCATGCGCGTGCTTCGCGATCTTCGCGGCCTTGTCATAGCCGATTTCGGGGGCGAGCGCAGTGACGAGCATCAGCGAGCGGTGCATCAGCTCGTCGATGCGCGCGCGATTGGGCTGAAGCCCCGCGACGCAATGTTCGGTAAAGCCCGCCATGCCGATGCTCAGCAGATCGATCGAGCGCAGCACATTGGCGCCGATCAGTGGCTTGAAGACATTGAGTTCGAGATGCCCCTGAAGCCCGCCGACGGTGACCGCCTGATGGTTGCCGATCACCTGCGCAGCGACCATCGTCAGCATCTCGCACTGCGTCGGGTTGACCTTGCCCGGCATGATCGAGCTGCCCGGTTCGTTTGCGGGCAGGTCGAGCTCGCCGAGGCCCGCGCGCGGCCCCGATCCGAGCAGGCGGATGTCGTTCGCGACCTTGGTCAGCGCGACGGCGAGCGTGTTCAGCGCGCCCGAGAAAAAGACGAGGGCGTCGTTCGACGCCAGCGCCTCGAACTTGTTTCGCGCGGGCTCGAAGGCGATGCCGGTGGCACGCGACAGCTCGGCCGCCATCGCGGTGTCGAAGCCCGCAGGCGCGTTCAATCCGGTGCCGACCGCGGTGCCGCCCTGCGCGAGCTTGCAGATATTGTGCGCCAGCGCGCCTTCGATCCGCGCGCGGCAGGCGATGAGCTGTGCGACATAGCCCGAAAATTCCTGCCCCAGGGTCAGCGGGGTCGCGTCCTGAAGGTGCGTGCGGCCGATCTTGACGATGTCGCCCCACGCGCGCGCCTTGGCGTCGAGCGCGTCGGTGAGGGCGATCAGCGACGGCAGCAACCGCGCGGTCGTTTCGACCGCGACCGCGACGTGGAGCGCGGTCGGGAAGCTGTCGTTCGACGACTGGCCCATGTTGACATGGTCGTTGGGGTGGACAGGCGCCTTGCCGCCGCGCGTGCCCGCCAGCGCCTCGTTGGCGATGCCGGCGATCACCTCGTTCGCGTTCATGTTCGACTGGGTGCCGCTGCCCGTCTGCCAGATCGCAAGCGGAAACTGGTCGTCATATTCGCCCGCCGCCACTGCGTCGGCGGCTGCCGCAATGGCGTCGGCGAGCGTTCCGTCCAGCCCGTGCGCGCGATTGACCCGCGCCGCCGCCCCCTTGATCCGCGCGAGCGCATGGACGACCGGAGTCGGCATAAGTTCATGCGCGGGAAAAGCAAAATTGTGGCGGCTGCGCTCGGTCTGCGCGCCCCAATAGGCGTCGGCGGGCACCGCGATGTCGCCGATGCTGTCGCTTTCGGTTCGCGTGCCGCTCATGCCGCCAGCATCCGCGTCACCAATACTGCCCCCGCCCAGATCATCGCGACGAGTCCCAGCATCTGCCAATAGCCGGCGTCGCCGACGCGGCGGCGCAGCCATGCCGCGGCGAGCCAGACGAGGAGAAGCGCAGGCGTCAGGATGAGGAGGCTGAAGCGCAGCAGCCCGTCGGCGATCTGCCCGCGCGGTCCGCCGCTTTCGAACACGGCGTAACCCTCGACGCCCCACCAGAAGGCGGCAGTCAGCACGACCATCCCTGCGAGGGCCCAATATTGCCAAAAGCGCGTCGGCGGCCACGGATTGGCCACGACGCTACTTCCTCTTGCCGAAGTCCACCGTCACGACGTTCGACCCGTCTTCGGTCGATACCTCGGGGCGATCATTATCGGCTTCGTCGTGCGGTTCGGGCTGGGCGGCGCCATCGTCGCTGACCTGAAACTGCAAGCCGAAATCGACCGACGGATCGACGAACGCGGTGATCGCGGCATAGGGGACGATGAGCGTCGACGGCGTCTGATTGAACGACAGGCCGACGCTGAAATGATCCTCGGCCACGGTCAGATCCCAGAAGCGGTTCTGAAGCACGATCGTCATTTCGTCGGGGAATTTGGCGATCAGATGCGCGGGAATGTCGACGCCGGGCGCCTGCGTCTTGAAGGTGATATAGAAATGATGCTCGCCGGGCAGGCTGTCATAACCCTCGACCTGGCTTAGCACGCGGCCGACCACGGCGCGCAGCGCGTCCTGCACGATTTCGTCATAGGGAATCAGGCTGTCGCGGACGTCGTCACTCATGGTCGAGGGGGATGGACGGGCGGCGTTCGCGGGTCAAGGGGGGAGAGTCGCCTTGCAACGCGAAAAATAGCCTCTAAGGGGCATGTCATGCGAACCGCCACCGTCCAGCGCACGACCAAGGAAACGGATATCGCGATCACCGTCAACCTCGACGGGACGGGCGATTATTCGGTGTCCACCGGCATCGGTTTCCTCGACCATATGGTCGAGCAATTGTCGCGCCACTCGCTGATCGACATTTCGATGCAGGTGAAGGGCGACCTGCATATCGACCAGCACCACACGGTCGAGGATTCGGCACTCGCGCTCGGCGAAGCGGTCGCCAAGGCGCTCGGCGACAAGCGCGGCATCGCCCGTTACGGCGAGGCGCACGCGCCGATGGACGAGACGCTGACGCGCTGCGTGCTGGACATTTCGGGGCGGCCGCACTGCGTTTACAAATCGAGCTTCTCGCAGCCGCGGCTGGGCGAGATGGACACCGAGATGTTCCCGCACTGGTTCCACAGCTTTGCGCAGACCGCAGGCATCACGCTGCACATCGAAACGCTGTATGGCGAGAACAACCATCATATCGCCGAAAGCATGTACAAGGCGCTGGCGCGTGCGCTGCGCCAGGCGGTCGAGATCGACCCGCGCAAGGGCGATGCGATCCCCAGCACCAAGGGCGTCCTGTAGGACCAGCCGATGACCGCCATTGCCCTAATCGACTATGGCGCGGGCAATCTTCGCTCGGTGCATAATGCGCTCGTCGCGGCGGGCGCGGAGAATGTTGCCGTTACCGCCGATCCCGATGTCGTGACCACAGCCGACCGGATCGTGCTGCCCGGCGTCGGCGCGTTTGCTGCCTGCATGAACGGGTTGTCGGCGATTCCCGGGCTGATCGCGGCGATGGATCAGCGCGTGCGGGGGCAGGGCGCGCCCTTCCTCGGCATCTGCGTCGGGATGCAATTGCTCGCCGATGCGGGCGAGGAGCATGGCACGCACAAGGGTCTCGGCTGGATCGGCGGCACGGTGCGCGCGTTCGATCCGGCGCCTGCCTTACGCATCCCGCACATGGGCTGGAACGATGTCGTGCCGAGCTTTCCGCACCCGGTGATTGCGGCGGGCGAGGCCTATTTTCTGCATGGCTATCATTTCGCCGATGCCGCTGACGTGCTCGCGACGAGCAGCCATGGCGGACCTTTCACCGCCGCCGTCGGCCGCGACAATATGATCGGCGTCCAGTTCCACCCCGAAAAAAGTCAGGCCTATGGGCTTGCGACATTAGAGAGATTTCTCGCATGGCGTCCGTAACGATCAGCTCCTCCCTGTCGCGCAGCGATGGGGAGGGGGACCGCTCGCGCAGCGAGTGGTGGAGGG
>JASBSJ010000019.1 GCA_030148985.1 Sphingopyxis sp. | reverse complement strand
AAGTCGCTGTCCGACATGCTCAAGGGCAAGCAGGGCCGCTTCCGTCAGAACCTGCTCGGCAAGCGCGTCGACTATTCGGGCCGTTCGGTCATCGTGACCGGCCCGGAATTGAAGCTGCACCAGTGCGGCCTGCCGAAGAAGATGGCGCTCGAGCTGTTCAAGCCGTTCATCTACGCGCGCCTCGACGCCAAGGGTCTGTCGATGACCCTGAAGCAGGCGAAGAAGTGGGTCGAAAAGGAACGCAAGGAAGTCTGGGACATCCTCGACGAAGTCATTCGCGAGCACCCGGTCCTGCTGAACCGCGCGCCGACGCTCCACCGCCTCGGCATCCAGGCGTTCGAACCCGTGCTGATCGAAGGCAAGGCGATCCAGCTGCACCCGCTGGTCTGCGCCGCGTTCAACGCCGACTTTGACGGCGACCAGATGGCCGTTCACGTCCCGCTCAGCCTCGAGGCGCAGCTGGAAGCGCGCGTGCTGATGATGTCGACCAACAACATCCTCTCGCCCGCGAACGGCAAGCCGATCATCGTTCCGTCGCAGGACATGGTGCTTGGTCTCTATTATCTGTCGCTGGAGCGTGAAGGCGAGCCGGGCGAAGGCATGCTCCTTGCCGACATGGCCGAAGTCCATCAGGCGCTGCATATCGGTGCGGTTACGCTGCACTCGAAGGTCATCAGCCGCGTCCCGCAGACCGACGAGCAGGGCAATGAATATCTGAAGCGCTTCGAAACCACGCCGGGCCGCATGTTGATCGGCGAATGCCTGCCGAAATCGCACACCGTGCCCTTCGACGTCGTCAACCGCCTTCTCACCAAGAAGGAAATCGGCGACGTGATCGATCAGGTCTATCGTCACACCGGCCAGAAAGAGACGGTGCTGTTCGCCGACGCGATCATGGCGCTGGGCTTCCGCAACGCGTTCAAGGCAGGCATCTCGTTCGGCAAGGATGACATGATCATCCCGGCGTCGAAGGAAGGCATGGTCGACGAAACCCGGGCGCTCGTGAAGGATTTCGAGCAGCAGTATCAGGACGGCCTGATCACGCAGCAGGAAAAGTACAATAAGGCGATCGACGCCTGGTCGCAGTGCGGCGACAAGGTCGCGAACGCGATGATGGACGAAATCCGCGCGACGCCGAAACTGCCCGACGGCCGTCTGGCCCCGATCAACTCCATCTATATGATGGCGCATTCGGGGGCCCGTGGTTCGCAGGCCCAGATGAAGCAGCTTGCCGGTATGCGCGGCCTGATGGCCAAGCCGTCGGGCGAGATCATCGAAACGCCGATCATCTCGAACTTCAAGGAAGGCCTGACCGTTCTTGAATATTTCAACTCGACGCACGGTGCGCGTAAGGGTCTGGCCGATACGGCGCTCAAGACGGCAAACTCGGGTTATCTGACCCGCCGCCTTGTCGACGTGTCGCAGGATTGCGTCGTGATCGAGGAAGATTGCGGTACGACCCGCGGCATGGAAATGCGCGCGATCATCCAGGGCGGTTCGACGATCGCCTCGCTGGGCGAGCGCATCCTCGGCCGCACGACGCTCGAAGATGTCGTCGACAAGGACGGCAATGTCATCGCGCCCGTGGGCACGCTGCTCGACGAGCCGACGACGCAGCGGATCGAGGACGCCGAAGTCCAGTCGGTCAAGATCCGTTCGCCGCTCGTCTGCGAAGCGACGCTGGGCGTGTGCGGCAAATGCTATGGCCGCGACCTTGCGCGCGGTACGCCGGTCAACATCGGTGAAGCGGTCGGCGTTATCGCCGCGCAGTCGATCGGCGAGCCGGGCACGCAGCTGACGATGCGGACGTTCCACATCGGTGGTGCGGCGCAGGTCAACGAACAGTCGAACGCCGAAGCGATTTCGGACGGCACGATCGAATATCGCGACATGGCGACGATCGTCGACCAGCGCGGCCGTCGTCTGGCGCTGTCGCGTTCGGGCGAAATCGCGATCATCGACAGCGAAGGCCGCGAACGCGCGTCGCACAAGCTGCCCTATGGTGCGCAGATCATGCACAAGGACGGCGAAAAGGTGAAGAAGGGCGACCGGATTGCCGAATGGGATCCGTTCACCATGCCGCTCATCACCGAAAAGCAGGGCGTTGTGAAATATCAGGACTTGCTGGACGGCAAGACGCTGGTCGAGCAGGTCGACGAAGCGACGGGCATCGCCCAACGCGTCGTGATCGAATATCGTTCGGCGGGCCGCGCCAAGAAGGAAGACCTGCAGCCGCGGCTGACCTTGCTCGACGACCAGTCGGGTGAAGCCGCGCGCTACCTGCTCGCGGTCGGCACGATGCTGTCGGTCGAGGATGGTCAGACGGTGCAGGCGGGAGACGTGCTGGCACGCGTCAGCCGTGAGGCGTCGAAGACGCGCGACATCACCGGCGGTCTGCCGCGTGTTGCCGAGCTGTTCGAAGCGCGCATTCCGAAGGACAACAGCGTCATCGCGAAGATCAGCGGTCGCATTGAATTCGTCAAGGATTACAAGGCGAAGCGCAAGATCGCGATCGTTCCGGAAGAAGGCGATCCGATCGAGTATCTGATTCCCAAGTCGAAGGTACTGGAAGTGCAGGAAGGCGACATGGTCAAGCGCGGCGATGCGCTGATCTCGGGCTCGCCGAACCCGCACGACATCCTCGACGTTATGGGCGTCGAGGCGCTGGCCGAATATCTGGTCGCGGAAATCCAGGAAGTCTATCGACTCCAGGGCGTGAAGATCAACGACAAGCACATCGAGGTGATCGTTCGCCAGATGCTGCAGAAGGTTGAGATCACCGACGGCGGCGACACCACGCTGCTGCCGGGCGAACAGCTCGATTATCTGGAGATGATGGAATATAACGCCAAGCTGCCGAAGAATGGCAAGCCGGCCGAGGGCCGTCCGGTCCTCCTCGGCATTACCAAGGCGTCGCTGCAAACGCGCAGCTTCGTTTCGGCGGCGTCCTTCCAGGAGACGACCCGCGTCCTTACCGAAGCGTCGGTGCAGGGCAAGATCGACTCGCTGCAGGGCCTGAAGGAAAATGTCATCGTCGGCCGCCTGATCCCGGCGGGTACCGGCGCTGCCATGAACCGCGTCCGCGTTACCGCCTCGTCGAAGGATGCCGCGCTTCGCGCTGCGATGCGCGCCGCGAATCAGGAGCATCTGATCGCGCCGCAGACCGCGGCCGAGGAGCATGAAGCCGAACTGGCACAGGGCCCCGAAGCGGCGATCGGTGACGATCCGCTGGGCAAGGTGCAGGGCGAGGACTTCACGACCGACGATGTGATGGTCGAGGAACGCCCCGAAGGTGACAGCGAGGCCTGATCGCCTCGCGGCCGTGGGCCACAGAAAAGCCCCGCCGGAGCGATCCGGCGGGGCTTTTTCTTTGCGCGAGGTGGCTGGCCTGCGCTTTGCGCGCGATCAGATCGCGGGGCGGCGGCTCGAGCGGAGCGCGATAAAGCCGAAAGCGATGGCGGCCAGCAGCAGCGCGGCCTGCGCCGCCACGAACGGCGGTTCGGTGCCATTGGGTGCGAGCGCGTTGAGCGCCGGAACCTTCAGGAACGACTGAACCACCAAAACGAACAGGTTGAGGTAAAGCGCGGCGGTGGCGCTGATCGCGTAGACCGCTGCCGCACGGCCGACGAGCTTGCGCCCATAATAAGCCGCGAAGCTGGCGACGAGGATCAGCGTCGAGAGGATTCCCACGCCGAGCGCCGGGGTGAAGGCGACAATCGGAAAGAGAAAACCGGTGAGGCTGGTCAGCAGCGTCGCCCACAGGAAGATGTCGGTCGTGCGGCGGAGCAGGCGCCCGCGCGCGAAGGCGAGGAGGGCGATGAGGCCCGCGACGATGCCGATCAGGCTGATCGCGACATGGAGCGCGGTGAATTGCGCAATGGTGAGGCCGAGGATCATGGCGCGTCTCCCCTTACAGATAGCGCGGCGCGGGCTGCGCCAGCGAGAGGTTGGGACGGAGCGCCGAGCGCGCGGCGATATAGGCGTCATAATCGGCCATGTCGGGGAGCGCGGGGATGGTGACGACTTCGCCCGCGTCGAAACCGGCGAGCGCGGCATCGACCATGTCGTCCACGTCCATCACGATCGCGGCGGGAAGACTGGCCAGTTGCTCCTCGGTCCAGATCGGGGTGCGCGTCGCCCCCGGCAGCACCGCCTGGATCCGCACGCCTTTGGCGCCGAGTTCGACCTGCAATGCTTCGCTGAACGCCAGCACATAGGCCTTGCTGGCCGGATAGGTAGCGGTGAAGCCATCGGGGATCAGGGCGGTTACCGAGCTGATGTTGATGATCGCCCCGCTGCCCTTCGCAGCAAGTCGGGGCGCTATGGCTGCGGCCAGTCGGGTTGCGGCCAGGATGTTGAGGTTGATGAGAGCGGTCAGCTGCGCCGGGTCGGCTTCGACGAAGCTGGTTTCGCCCGCAATCCCCGCGTTGTTGATCAGGCCGGTGATCGCATCATCGGTCCGCAGGCGGGTTTCGACGCGGGAGAGGTCATCGGCGTTGGCGAGGTCGGCGGCGATGACATCGACCGATACGCCGGTGTCGGCGCGGATCCGGTCGGCGAGTTCGGCGAGTTTGTCGGCGCGGCGCGCGACGAGGATCAGATTATGGCCGCGGCGCGCGAGGCGGTCGGCATAGACGGCGCCGATGCCGTCCGATGCGCCGGTGATGAGGAAGGTCTGCTGGGTCATGATAGGCTCCTTTACAAAGGAGACGGCGCGATCCGGCTGGACCGCGCCTTCCCTGTATCAGCTGTTGATGAAATCCAGAAGGTCGGCGTTGAACCGGTCCTGGTGGGTTACCGTCAGGCCATGGTCGGCGCCTTCGTAGATTTTGAGCACCGCCTGCTTGACGATCTTCACCGTGGCGCGGGCCGACGCATCGATAGGCACGATCTGGTCGTCATCGCCGTGGAGGACGAGCGTCGGGACGTCGAATTTCTTCAGATCGTCGTTGAAGTCGCTTTCCGAAAAGGCGCGGATGCTGTCGAGCTGGCCCTTGAGCCCGCCCATCATGCCCTGCCGCACAAATTCGTCGCGCTGCGCTTCGCTGATCACCGCGCCGTCGCGGTTATAGCCGTAGAAGGGGATGGTGAGATCCTTGAAGAACTGCGGCCGGTTGTCGAACGTGCCCTTGCGGATGCCGTCGAAGACATCGAGCGGCAGGCCGCCGGGATTGGCTTCGGTCTTGAGCATCAGCGGCGGCACCGCGCCGATCAGCGCGATCTTGGCGACGCGGCTCGTGCCATGCCGGCCGATATAACGGGTGACTTCGCCGCCGCCGGTCGAGTGGCCGACGAGGATGACATCTTTCAGGTCCAGCTGTTCGATCAGTTCGGCGAGGTCGTCGGCGTACTGGTCCATATTATTGTTATCCCACACCTGGTCCGAACGGCCATGGCTACGGCGGTCGTGGGCGATGGTGCGGAAGCCTTCGTTGGCGAAGAACACCATCTGGACGTCCCAGGCGTCGGCGCTGAGCGGCCAGCCGTGCGAGAAGATGATCGGCTGCCCATCCTTCGGACCCCAGTCCTTGAAGAAGATGTTGGTGCCGTCCTTGGTGGTGATGCTGGTCATGTCGTGGTTCCTTTCAGTCTGGAGGGGCGGGGTGTCCGTCCCGATAGGAGGGAGATAGGACCGACCGCCCTTGCGCGGGATTGGCGGACACGACATTATGCGGGCCGATTCCGACAAAGGAGCCGATATGCCCAAGCTGACGCTGCCCGACGCGGCCATTGTGCCGACGATCGAAGTCGGATTGATGATCTATCCTGACTGCCAGATGGGGATGGTCCACGGCATCACCGACCTGTTCGACGTCGCGGGGCGCTTTGCCGTCGACCATGGGCGGCGACCGATGCGAGTCAGTCACTGGCGGCTGCAGGAGGGCGGGGGCTTTGCGCGTTGCCGCGACAGCCATCCGGACGAAGCGGCAGGAAATTCCCCTGCGGTCGTTATCGTGCCGGGCAGCCTGCACAAGCTGCTCGAACCCGGCGAGGTCGAACCCTATGCGCGCTGGCTGCTCGACCGGCACGCGCATGGTACGGTGCTCGCATCGAATTGCGGCGGTGCCTTTGCGCTCGCGGCTACGGGGCTGCTCGCGGGGCGGCCCGCGACGACGCACTGGTATTTTGCCGAGGAGTTCCAGCGCCGCTTTCCTGATGTCCGCATGGAGGCCGACCGGATGGTGATCGACGATGGCGACATCGTCACCGCGGGCGGAATGATGGCGTGGACCGACCTGGGCCTGCGCATCGTCGAGCGCCTGCTGGGCCCAACGGTGATGATCGAGACCGCACGCTTCCTCCTGATCGACCCGTCGGGCCGCGAGCAGAAAAATTATGCGAGCTTTGCCCCCACGCTGACCCACGGCGACGAACCGATCCTGAAGGTCCAGCACTGGTTGCAGGCGCGCGGCGCCGGTCCCGTCGCGGTCGCCGAGATGGCGGGCGAGGCGGGGATGGAGGAGCGGACCTTTCAGCGGCGGTTCAAGGCGGCGACGGGCATGACCCCGGTCGAATATGTCCAGCATCTGCGCGTCGGAAAGGCGCGCGAACTGCTGGAATTCACGCGGCGCACGGTCGATCAGATTGCGTGGAGCGTCGGCTATGAGGATGCCGCAGCGTTCCGCAAGCTGTTCCATCGCCTGATCGGCTTGTCGCCGCACGAATATCGCCAGCGCTTTTCGACGCCGGGGTCTCTCACCGAGGCGGCATGACAGGGGCAACTATCCGGCGGGTAATCGCCGCGGCGGCGATGGTCCGCGATAACGGCCAGTGGAGCGCCGAAGATTTTTTTGCCCGCGTGTCGATTCTGCTCGGGCTCGTTCGTCGTCAGGACAGGAGGCCGCCGTTGGCCCCGCTAACAAGGAGATGACCAATGCGTGTGATGGTGTTCGTAAAGGCGACCGAGGACAGCGAAAAGGGCCTGGGTCCGGTCGAAGAAATGAAGGAAATGTTCGACGCGATGGGCAAGTTCAACGAGGAACTGGTCAACGCGGGCGTCATGGTCGCCGGCGACGGGCTGAAGCCGTCGTCGCACGGCAAGCGGATCCACTTTGACGGCCCGAGCCGCACGGTGATCGACGGCCCCTTCGCCGAGGCACGCGAGCTGGTCGCCGGTTATTGGATCTGGGAAGTCAAGGACATGGACGAGGCGGTCGCCTGGGCCAAGCGTTGCCCCAATCCGATGATGGGGCCGAGCGATCTGGAAATCCGTCCCTTCTATGAAATGGAGGATTTCGGCGAGGTGCTGACCCCCGAAACCACCGAACGCTATGAACGGCTCACCGACAAGATGGCGAGCGAATAAGCCGGTCGGTCCGTTGCCATGCTTGCCTCGCCGGCGAGTTTCGCGGACAAGGCGGGCATGGCAGCGGACGACACCCACCGGGCAATCGAGGCGGTTTTCAGGATCGAGCGCGCCAGGCTGATTGCCGGGCTGGCGCGCATCGTTCGCGACGTCGACCGCGCCGAGGAGCTGGCGCAGGATGCGCTGCTGGTGGCGCTGACCGAATGGCCCAAAATCGGCGTGCCGGCCAATCCCGGCGCCTGGCTGATGGCCGCGGCGAAGCGGCGGGCGATCGACGGCATCCGGCACACGACGATGCAGAGTCGCAAACACGCCGAAATTGCCCGCGAACTGGACGAGGAACAGGGCATGAGCGCGGAGGCCATGGAGGCGGCGCTGGACGATCCGCTGGGCGACGAATTGCTCGGGCTGATCTTTGCCGCATGCCACCCGGTGATCGGCGCCGAGGGGCGCGCTGCGCTGACGCTGCGGCTCGTCGGCGGGCTGACGGTCGAGGAAATCGCCCGCGCTTTCCTGTCGAACGACGCAGCGATTGCGGCGCGGATCACCCGGGCCAAGAAGGCGATTGCCAAAGCGGGCGTGGCGTTCGAGGTGCCGCGCGGCGCCGAGCTGGCGGCGCGGCTGCCCTCGGTGCTGGAGGTCGTCTATCTGATCTTCAACGAAGGCTATGCCGCGACCGCGGGGCCGTCGCTGGTGCGGCCGCCGCTGTGCGCCGAGGCGCAGCGGCTGGGGCGGATACTGGCCGGGCTGATGCCCGAAGAGGCGGAGGTGCTGGGCCTGCTGGCGCTGATGGAGATTCAGGCGTCGCGGCTGGCGGCGCGCGCCGGGCCGGACGGCAGGTTCGTGCCGCTGACCGAGCAGAACCGGGCGTGCTGGGACCAGTTGCTGATCCGCCGCGGGCTGAATGCGCTCCAGCGGGTCGAGGCGCTGGGCGGTGCGGGCGGGCCCTATGCCTTGCAGGCGGCGCTCGCCGCTTGCCATGCCCGGGCGCGCCGCGCCGAGGATACCGACTGGCGGCGCATCGCCGCGCTGTATGATCGGCTGGGGCAGGTGATGCCGTCGCCGGTGGTCGAACTGAACCGCGCGGTCGCGCACAGCATGGCGTTCGGCCCCGAGGCGGGGTTGAAGCTGGTCGATACGATCGCCGACGCCGCGGCGCTGCGCAATTATGCCCCGCTGCCCGCGGCGCGCGGCGATTTCCTGCTGCGCGCCGGGCGCAAGGCCGAAGCCAAAGGCGCATTCGAGGCCGCGGCAGCCTTGTCCGCCAATGAGCGCGAACGCGACTGGCTGCTCGCCCGCGCCGCGGCCTGCGGCGCCGACTAGCGGATCAGATCATTCGGCCGCCTGGGCGGTGAGCCGGTCCTTTTCGGCGCGCAGTTTTTCGGTGTGAAGCAGCTTGTCGGCCATCGCCTGCCACGCCGCCGCGGCGCGCAGATTGCGGTCGCGAACCTGGGTCAGCGCCGAGGCATCGGCCTCTGCGGTGCATTTTTCGGCTTGGGCGAGGTAGAATTCGGTGGTGGCCGACACGGGCTGCGCTCCTGAAAATGGGGCCTGAAAGGGCGGCGGATCAGTCGACCATATCGGCGATCAGTCGCCGCAGTTCGCGCCGCGACAGCGTCGGGCGGCGGCGGCGCGACGGGGTCGCCGTCATGGCCCTTCCGGCCAGCGACAGCGCCGGCAGCGCGGGAATGATCGAGGGATTGGTTTGGAATAGAGTCATCATCTTTATCTTTGATTTTTCGTTACTTGAATTAAACCCGGTCAGCGCGAGCGGCGCTGTCCGGGGGTGGCCGGCCCGCCGCCGCGTTCGCGGTAGACGAGGCGACCCTTGCTGAGGTCATAGGGCGTCATTTCGACGCGGACCGCGTCGCCGACGACCGTCCGGATGCGGAAACGCCGCATCCGGCCGGCCGTATAGACGACGACCCGATGACCATTTTCGAGCATGACGCCGAAGCGCCCATCGGGCAGGACTTCGTCGACCTGCCCCTCAAAGGTCATCAGCTCCTCTTTGGCCAAGATCAGGCCGACTGGAGGTTGATCGCCGAAACCTTGCCATTCTTGCCGGTTTCGAGGTCGTAAGAGACGCGCTGCTCCTTGTTGAGCGTGTCCATGCCCGCGGCCTGAACCGCGGTGATGTGGACGAAGCTGTCGCCCGAGCCGTCTTCATTTTCGATGAAGCCGTAGCCCTTGTCATTGTTGAAGAATTTTACTGTGCCGATGGCCATGAGAGTGTTTCCTTTCACGAAAACGGAAAATCCTCCGGCAAAAGCACCGGCGGAGCTGGTAGCATGTGAAGGGAAAAGTCTGCCCAGAAGGCCGTCAAATTCCGTCGCAGGCGACGTTAGCGAGACCCATATGAGCGATTTTTCCCGAAAAGTCAAGGTGGCGTCCAAAATTGCGGCGGATGGATGCGGAATCGGGGCGAGGATTTTGCCGGGTGCGCGGCGATGAAGTTGATGCGGGGGCGGGGAATTATTGTGACGGGAGGCCGCGATAAAGGCGGATTATTTGGGCCTTTATCTTTCGAGCAAATATCCGTGCCCCGGCGAAAGCCGGGGTCCAGGGGCGTGGTGAGCAACGCGTGGCTTTTGCCCGCCCTGGGCCCCGGCTTTCGCCGGGGTACGGGTGGCACTGGCATCGAGCGTGGCCGGGGTGACAGCGTGGCCGGGGTGACAGCGAGGGAGGGGTGGCCGCAAGCGTTGACGAGCGCTGCGCGCTCGGCCCCTCCGTCAGCGCTTCGCGCTGCCACCTCCCCATGGCCTTCGGCCACAGGGAGGATTTGGTGCGGCGCTTTATCCTCCCTGTGCCCGAAGGGCATGGGGAGGGGGACCGCGTCCGCAGGGCGTGGTGGAGGGGCGGCGACGGGAGCGCCAATGCCCCTCCGTCAGCGGCTTGCGCCGCTGCCACCTCCCCATCGCAAGTCGATGGGGAGGAGATGTTGGCCGCTAACATCATATGTTGCCCTTAAATCCATCGCCATCCCGGCCCCTCGACTGCCTTGCAGGCGCTCAGGACAGGCTTCGCGGGGATGACGATTGAATAAAGGTCCGCAAACCGTCGGAATGCGGCATTCTATAAGATTCGCGCAGAGGCGCAGAGATCGCAAAGGTGAATGCGCTTTCACTCTGCGATCTCTGCGGCCTCTGCGCGAATCCTGTTACAACACCGCCCTTCGGGCAAAAGACCGCAATCGGTCGTTTCCGGACTCTGCAATTTACGATCCTCCCTGTCGCGCAGCGATGTCTGGCCGTCAGCCGAGCGCCGATTTGTGCGACTTTGCGCCCTCTACCGCGGCATCGTTCGCAGGCTGGGGCAGCCCGAAAAAGGCGCGGCGGGCGAGCTCGCCGGCCTTGCGCAGCGGGGCGACGTCGGCCTGGCGCACGGCTTGCCAGGCTTCCTCTTCGTCGGGGTCGAGCGTGCGTTCATAATCCTCATCGCCGAACGCGCCTTCCTCGATGCCGGTGAAATCGTCGGGTGGCGGGAAGTTGGTGCGCAGCTCGCCGGTCTCGGGGTCGGCCCAGACGGTCATCGCCGCGGCTTCCTCTTCGGGGGTCGGTTCGGCGTCGCTTTCACAATCGGCGGAAAACTGCGCAACTTCATTCGCGATCGCCGTATCGCGCCACAGCGCGGCGAGCGGGTTCGCGCGGTTGTCGCGCCCGGCGAGCCACAGCGCGAGCGCGGCGCCGAGGCCGTCCGGAGCGTCGGCGGGTGCCTCGGCGGCATCCTTCGCGCCATCGCGTGCCGCCGCGGCGGCGTCGAACAGCGACAGGAAGCCCGGCCAGTCGCCCGCGATGATCTGCGCAAGCATCTCTTCGCCCGCCTTCGCGCGCGTTTCGACCATCTTGTCGAGCCGCGCGAGCATCGCGAGGCCGAGGCGGCTGTCGATGCGGCGGCGCTTGACGAAGCTGCGGTCCTCCTCGCGCATCACCGTGCTCGTCTCGTCATGCCCCCAGATCGCGCGGTCGAGCAGCTCGTCGACGAGCCGCCCGCGCGCGATCAGCACCGCCGCGGCGCAGCCGAGCCGGAACGCCGCGCCGTGCGGCCGCTGTTTGAGCTGATAGACGGCGGACGGCGACATGCCGACCTTCGCCGCCGAAATCTTCACCGATCCGTTGGTGGCGAAGGCTTCGAGAAAGTCGCGCTGGAGCTTTGGCGTCCAGTGGTAGCTGGCGGGGGCGGGGGTCGCGGCGGGATCAAAAGCGGTGTCGTCCATGGGTTCGTCCTTCGGGTTGGGTGAAACCGACAGAATGAACCATATGGGTTAGATGTAGGAAAGGGGTTTTCGTCTACATGGGAGAAAGGCATTCAATCCGTATCGTCCAAGGCGCTGATTTCTAAACGCTATTGTCCGTGCTAAAGGTTGTCCGCATCTCGACGTAGAGATGACAGCGCGCCCAAAAGCTTATCATACTGGTAACCGGCCTTGACGATTTCTTTCGCCAGCATGACCGCGACGGCAGCTTCCTGACTGCTAATGTTGTCATAGTTTGAAGCGTCGACGTGAGCGGCATCGTTCCCGAGTAAGCGTAACTCGTTCATCGCGGCAAGCAACGCAGCGGGCAGCGTCATCACAGTCCCGAGGCTCGCTATACGTTCTTTGAGGTTTTTTCCGGTGGCGCCCTTGTCCTTGCAGACTTCTTCAATTGTTCGGCGAACCATTAGCGTCGATGCTCGATAACAAGCAGCAGCGTGGCAAGAGATTGCCTCCTCCAAGCTCGTGGCAATCAATTCAGGCAGCCCATCTGCATCAAAATCGATCCGTTCCCTGGGAAGCATGTGAAGAACTTTGGTCCCCGACGAAATAACAAAAACTGGCGCCCTACACTTGGTATTTGGGCAGAAGCGAACCGACGCGTTCACCAAGCCTACTGTGACGCGCGATTCCGCATGATGTTCGACTTGGTACTGCCATCCCTGCGGGATTTGAAAAGTTCCCCCATGGCTGCAGTGGGGACATTTTAGTGTAACGCTTGCTGGCGACTCTGCGCCTGCTACGCCTTTCACGCCTAGCTTGCTGATCGGCACGGTCGACCAATCAAACTCGCGCGCGTCTTTTCCAACGATTTGGGGCATCCAACGGTCACTCCTATTCGATGTACATAGCTGATATCGCAGTTTCCAAAGGGCTAACAGGGGCTGAGACCGCTGCGGGTCGATAGCTTTGCCGATGCCCGCTCGCATGTTGGAGATTTCGGAATAGACTACCCCGTATTCGACGCCAATAAAATCAACCGTGCGCCTGCACGCTGACTTTCGTGACGTCGGTGTCGAGGCCATCGCCCTCCACCACTCGCTGCGCGAGCGGTCCCCCTCCCCATCGCTTCGCGACAGGGAGGATTTTTTTGTTTTTTTGGTCCGGGGTGGTGGGGGTTGCGCTTCCTGAAATCCTCCCTGCGCCGTAGGCGTGGGGGAGTCGCAGACGGCGCGTAGCGCCAGCGGGACCGCCCGTAGGGTGGTGGAGGGGCTTTGGCGCTGCGCTATCGGCCCCTCCGTCAGCCGCTTTGCGGCTGCCACTTCCCCATGGCTTCGCCACAGGGAGGATTTGTTGGGGGGCTTGGGGTGCGGCAGACTTCGAGGGCTGTGGTGAAGGTGGCGCGGGGGTTGCGGCGGGAGCTGTCGCCGCCCGAAGTGCTGCTGTGGCAGCGGCTGCGCGCGCGGCCGGGCGGAGTGAAGTTTCGGCGGCAGCATCCGGTGGGGCGCTTTGTGGCGGATTTTTATGCGGCTGAGGCGAAGATGATCGTCGAGGTCGATGGGCTGGCGCATGATGCGCGGGTGGAGCGCGATGCGGCGCGCGATGACTGGCTCAGCGGGCAGGGGTTTGTTGTGGTGCGGGTGGCGGCGGCGGATGTGCTCAAGGATGTGGATGGGGTTGTTGATGGGTTGGTTCGGGTGATTTTGGCGGGGCGCTAGGGGCCCCTCCGTCAGCGCTTCGCGCTGCCACCTCCCCATCGCTTCGCGACAGGGAGGATTTTGAATGGTGGCGCCAAATCCTCCCTGTCGCGTAGCGATGGGGAGGGGGACCGCGAAGCGGTGGAGGGGCGGCGGCCTTGCGCTGGGCTTTGAAGGGCGTTGGCCCCTCCGTCAGCGCTTCGCGCTGCCACCTCCCCATGGCCTTCGGCCACAGGGAGGATTTTGCGTCGCGATTGGACCGCGGCTCGGCTCATCCCATGCGCGCCACGGCCGGGCAGCCCGGCGTTGGCCAGCGCGGGCGGGCGGCGTCTAGGGTCGCGCTTCCCACCCATCGACAGGAGACATGCCATGAAAAAGCCGTTCGGCTTTATCGCATCGCTGTGCCTTGCGGGCGCGGCCTTTCACGCCGGGCCGGTGCTGGCGACGCAGGATAGTTCCGCCCCTGCACCGGCGGCGGCGCCCGCGGCGACGCTGACGCCGGGGACCAAGGTGCTCGATTCGGCGGGCGAGGTCGTCGGGACGATCGTGCAGGCCGAGGGCGGGCGCGTCGCCGTTGCCGTCGGCAACAACGGGATCGTCGTTCCCGCGGGCGCCTTTATCCAGACGGACAAGGGCCCGGCGCTGAACGTCACCAAGGCAAAGCTGGTCGCGTCGGTGACGGCGGCGGCGAAGGAAAATGCCGCCGCGCTCGACAAGGAATTGAAGGTCGGCGCCAATGTGAGCAGCGCGGGCGGCAATAATGTGCTGGGTCAGGTCAAGGCGGTTGCCGACGACAGCGCGGTGCTCGCGACCGGGCAGGGCGATGTGACGGTGCCGCGGTCGGTGCTGTTCGCGACCAAGACCGGGCTGGCCGCCAATATGTCGGCCGAGCAATTTGCCGCGGCGGTGGCCAAGGCGAAGGGCGCGGCGCCGTCGCGGTGACGACCGGCCGCACGCGCTTTATTTGTCCGGCGGGCGATAGAAGCGATAGCGGGTGACCGCGCCCTCGATCAGGTGACCGGCAAGGCGCAGACGGATTTCGTCGGCGCCTTCGCCCGTGGTGCAGACGAGGTGGGTGCCGCCCGCGGGCAGCGGCTCGATCGCGCTGATGCTGATCCCCGCGGCGGTGCAGAGCGCGTTCACTTCGCTTTCGGGCAAAGCGAGGTTCATCGCGCGGCTCATCCGGCGGCGGGGCCGGGCGACCAGGCGCGGATCGCGGCGGCGACGCGGGCATAGCCTTCGGCGCTGGCGGTCGCGAGCGCGAGCGGGCGGCCGCCGAGCGCGGGATTTTCGGCGTTGAGGAACGCCATTGCCGGATCGCGGCCGCCCATCGTCAGATAGGCGAGGCTGCTGATATTGCCCTGACGCCGCGCATCGTCGCGCGGGAGCGGGGTGCGTTTCGGGCGGAACAGGCGGCTCGAGTGCGATTTTGCGGGGGCCGGGGCGGGGCCGGGGGTGGCGGAATCGGGCTGGGCTTTGGGATTCATGGCGCGCGGCTCCTCTTGCGTAAGCGGGAGCGCGCACGTCTCTCAGCCGCGGCGGCCTACGAAAATGCGTGCCGCGATGAGTGTCATATGGGGAGGCGGCGGCCCGATTGTAAGGGCCGCCGCGGCTTATGCCGCGTTGGCGGCGCTGAGGATCGCGCGGACGCTCGCCGTCGCCACGTCGGTGTCGAGGCCGCAGCCGAACAGGCTTTTGCCGTCGGCAGTGCGGCATTCGACGTAAGCGGCGGCCTGAACATTGCTGCCCTGGCCGATCGCGTGCTCGCTGTAATCGACGATGTCCATGATCGGCCCGCCGGATTCGGCGAGCGCGGCGATGACGCTGCTCATCAGGCCGTTGCCGCGGCCGCTGACGCTGCGCGTGGCGCCGTCGATGGTGAGTTTGCCGGCGAAGATGCGGTCGGTGCCGGCATGGCTTTCGGACCAGTCGACGAGCTGGAAGCGTTTGGCGTCGGTGGCGAGGTAGGCGCGCTCGAAGGCGTGCCAGATGTCTTCGGCGCCGAGTTCGCGGCTGGTTTCGTCTGCCAATGCTTGTACGATGTGGCTGAAGCTGGCCTGCATTTTCTTGGGCAGTTTCAGCCCCTTGTCCTGTTCGAGCACCCAGGCGACGCCGCCCTTGCCCGACTGGCTGTTGACGCGGATCACCGCTTCATAGCTGCGCCCCAAGTCGGCGGGGTCGATGGGCAGATAAGGGACTTCCCAGCGTTCGTCATTCTGGCGCTCGCGCGCGGCGAAGCCTTTCTTGATCGCGTCCTGATGGCTGCCCGAAAAGGCGGTGTAGACGAGCTCGCCGCCATAGGGGTGGCGCGGGTGGACGGGAAGCTGGTTGCAATATTCGACCACCCCGATGACCTCGTCGATGTTCGAGAAATCGAGCCCGGGGTCGACGCCCTGCGTGTACATGTTGAGCGCGATGGTGACGAGACAGGTGTTGCCGGTGCGCTCGCCATTGCCGAACAGGCAGCCCTCGACGCGGTCGGCGCCCGCGAGCAGGCCGAGCTCGGCGGCCGCGACGCCGGTGCCGCGGTCGTTGTGGGTGTGCAGGGAGATGATCGCCGCGTCGCGGTGCGGCAGATTCTTCGCGAAATATTCGATCTGGTCGGCGTAGATGTTCGGTGTTGCTGCCTCGACCGTCGCGGGGAGGTTGAGGATGATCGGGTTGTCGGGGGTGGGCTGGAGGATGTCCATCACCGCTTCGCAGACCTCGATGCTGAAATCGAGTTCGGTGGTCGAGAAGCATTCGGGGCTGTACTGGAACCGCCAGCCCGTCTGCGGCAGGCGCGCGGCATTGTCGCGCAGTTGTTTGGCGCCGTCGATCGCGATTTGTTTGATGTCGGCCTTGTCCATGCCGAAGACGATCTTGCGCCACGCGGGCGCGACGGCGTTGTAGACGTGGACGATCGCGGTTTTGGCGCCCGCGAGGCTGTCGAAGCTGGTGCGGATGAGGTCGGCGCGGCTTTGCGTCAGCACCTGCGGGGTGACGTCGTCGGGGATGCGGCCATCGCGGACGAGGCCCGAGATGAAGTCATACTCGGTCGCGCCGGCGCTGGGGAAGCCGACTTCGATCTCTTTGAGGCCGATGCGGCAGAGCAGGTCGAAAAAGCGCGCTTTCTTTTCGGCATCCATCGGGTCGATCAGCGCCTGATTGCCGTCGCGCATGTCGGTGGAGAGCCAGATCGGCGCTTTGGTCGTGACGCGGCCGGGCCATTCGCGGGTGGTGAGCGGAACCTGCGGAAAGGCGTTATATTTGACCGAGGGGTCGCGGAGCATGGTCATGGGTTGGGACTTCTTCTTCTTCGGGTGGTTGCGTCAGTGTCGATCGGACCCTTGAGCGGGTGGCCGCGACAGCTGCGCAGCCAGTGTCACGCCCAAGGGCGTGTAAGTCGCAGAAGAAGAAGGGCGGCGGTGCGCATGGGCGCCCTAGTGATGCAAAATGTCGTGCTTGGCAAGGGGGGAGTGCGAAAATTGCGCAATCCATCGACATCCGTCATCCCGGCCTCCGCCGGGATGACGAGGTTGGTTGGGGGCGCCTGCGTCGGTCACCTCTTCACCCATTCGACCTTCGGGTCATTGAAATCCACCACGTCGGCAAGCTCGGCGACGTTGGGATAGCCATAGCCGACGAGGTTGATGAAGGTCTGGATATTGAGCGCGAGCGCGGCGACCTTCATCGGCACGGGGCTCTGGTTGTTCGAGAAATTATTGTTGCAATAGATGAGGATCGGGCGGTTCACGTCGGGACCGATTACCGCGGCGAGGCTGTCGGCGGCGAAGTCGGTGAGCGGCAGGTTGACCGCGCCCTTGATGTGACCCTGCGCAAAGGCATCCTTCGATCGCGCATCGAGCAGCAGCGTGCCGGGCTTTGCCGCCGCGGCCTTGAAGGCGTCGAAGGCGAGCAGGCGCTGCGCGCGCTGCGGGGCGGCGCGGGCGGTCAGCGCCTCGAACGCGGGATAGTCGATCTGGGGGTTCGCCTGCGCGAAGGCGGGCGTGGCGAGCGAGACGGCGAGAGCGAGAAGCAGCGGGCGCATGGCGATCCTCCGTTGAACGAGGACACGCTACGCCGCGCTTGCTGGCTCTGCGATGAACCGGAAAACGTCGCCGGGCCATCCGGGAGGCGGACGGCCCGGCGCAGTGCAGGGGACGGAAAACTCAATTGGTCATTCCGGCGAAAGTCGGAATCTCGACCTGTCGTAGGGACGCACCGGCGAGATCCCGGCTTTCGCCGGGATGACGACAGGAAAGGATCAGGCGGCTTCGCTGGCGTCGTCGTCCTCGTCCCACGGTTCGAACAGCTCATCCTCGATCAGATTGTCGACGGCATGGACGCGCACGCCGATGCACCAGTCCTCGAGCGGGCCTTCCCACGCGGCCTCGACCTCGGTGAGCGCATCGGCGGCATCCGCAGGCCGGTCGCCGACAAGATCGAAATCCTGCACGCCATCCTCGGGCGGGGTGATATAGACATGGGGGTCGAGCCGGACGTTCGCCCAGCCCGCGGTGGGGGCCAGGCCCTCGGTCTCGACGGTCAGCTGGGGATTTTCCTCGTCACCGGCGATCCAGGCGGTGACCTCGACGATTTCGCGTACCAGTTCGCTCATCACACGCGCTCCTTGTGCGAAAAGGGGCGGGACCGCGCTGGTCCCGCCCCCCGAATACACGGTGCGTGTGACAGATTGGGGTGAGCGCGTTACTGTTTTTCGAAGGCCGCGTGGATTTCCAGTTCGACCTCGTCGCTGACCACGGGAATGCCGTAGGCGATGCCGAAGTCGCTGCGCTTGATCGTCGCCTCGGCCTGGAAGCCGACGGTTTCCTTCTTGTTATAGGCGTTCATGCCCGCGCCGTGAAAATCGACATCGAGCGTGACCGGCTTGGTCACCCCGTTGAGCGTGAGGTTGCCCATGACCTTGGCCTCGTCGCCCTCGGCATCGACGACGACGCTGGTCGATACGAATTTGGCGTCGGCGGGAGCGGCGCCGAAGAAGTCGGGCTTGCCGCCGTCCTTGCCCGCGCGCAGCAGGTGGCTGGTCAACCCGGCGCTGGCGGTCGTCACCTTGGCGACGGGGATCGTTACATCGACCTTGGCCGCGGCGGGATTGGCGGGATCGATCACCAGCGTGCCCGTGACATCGCCGAAAATGCCCGAATAGCGGCTGAAACCCAGATGATCGACTTCCCAGACGACCATCGTGTGACCGGCATCAGCCACGTAAGTGCCGGCGGTAACGCGCGATTTGTCGGGGGCGCCGGGGACGCCGGCATTTTGCGCGACGACGATCGTCGCGGCGGCAGCGGTAAGGGCAAGGGCGGCGAGGGGGATGATGCGACGCATGAAAAAGCCTCCTGTTGTGGGGAGCGCGAAGCTAGGCGAGGGCGCGGCCCGCCGTCAACAAGGGCTGGAGAAACGCTGGGTTTCCACGTTGACCCCGGCGGCCACGGTCAGGGGGTGGCGGCGCGGCGTTCCTCGAACCACTGGCGCAGCGCGAGCGCGGCGCAGCCGGTATAGCCATAGCTGCCGACGGGCGAGCAGCTGTTGGGGCGCGTCTGGCGCGCGATAGTGTCATAGCCCTCGACCGCCGAAGCCCAGCTACCGCCGCCCGCGGGGGTATCGTCCTTCAATTCCTCGCGCAGTTCCTGCGGCACGCGATACCGATCGCCCTCGGGACGCTGCGCGCAGACGATGATTTCGTCCCCCTGCGGCTCGGGACAGGGCTCGTCGCCGAAGGTGTAAAGGACCGAGGTGCGCTGCGGCGGCTGGCCCGCTTGCGCAAGGCTATCGTCGCCCTGCGCCGCGGCGGGCGCGGCGAGCAACGCGAAGAGGGGCAAGAGGAGGGCGGCGGTTTTCGTCATCATTCTCGCGATCCCGTGCCCTGCTGCCCCGTGCGCACCATGGGGGGTGAAGATGAACCTAAGCCGAACTGGCGGCGTAACCTGCTGGCTTTGCGGCGCGAACCGGGGGCGGCGATAAAGACCGGCAAGGCGTCGGCAGCGCCGAGATGGAGATTTCAGGATGAGATACAATGCCTCAATGCTGCTGCTCGCGGCGGCGATCGCGCCGCTGTCGCTCGGCATGTTCGCGCCCGATGCCGCCGCAAAGCCCGTTTATGTCGGGGTCGAGGGCGGCAATGTGGCGGTGAGCGGCTATGATGCGGTGAGCTATTTCGCGGGCGACGGCGTGCCGGTGCAGGGCAGCGCCGATTTCGCGGTCGCGCATGACGGCGTGGTCTATCATTTCGCGAGCGCCGCGAACGCCGCGCGCTTTGCCGCCGATCCCGCCGCCTTTGCACCGCAATATGGCGGGCATTGCGCGTGGGCGATGGCGCGCGGCTATCTCGCGCCCGGCGACCCGCTCGCTTATGCCGTCGTCGATGGCAAGCTGTATCTGAACTTCAACCAGGCGGTGAAAGCCAAATGGGACACCGACCGCGCCGGATTCATTGCCGCGGCGGCGAAGAATTGGGCGGCGATGCCCGACGATGCGCGGTTTGGAGGGTGATGGGGAGTTGCCGTTGCGACCGTTTAAGCCCCTCCCCTTCAGGGGAGGGGTTGGGGTGGGGCCTGTCGGCATAGTGCAAGGCCGATAGGCCCCACCCCACTACGACTAGGCAGCAAGCTGCCAAGTCTTCGTTGCCCCTCCCCTGAAGGGGAGGGGCTTTATGTCCGCGATCAATCCTCGCGTGCCTTCGGTTTCCACGTCACGACGCGGTAAATGTAGAGCAGCACGATCGAGCCGATCGCGACCAGCGCGACGGGGCCGATGAAGCGTTCGACTTCGGCAAATTGCTTGCCGAACCAGCTGCCCGCGCCGGCGAGTGCGGCGATCCAGATTGTCGAGCCGGCGGCGGTCCAGATCAGGAACTTGACCTGGTTCATCGCGACCATCCCCGCGGGCAGCGACACCATCGTCCGCGCGATCGGCATGAAGCGCATCACGAAGACGATGCCCGAGCCATAGCGGATGAACCAGTCTTGCAGCTTTTCGACCTCGTCCCATTCGAGCGTCAGCCAGCGGCCATAACGATCGACGAGCGGTTTCAGCCGTTCATAGCCGTACCAGCGGCCGATCCAATACCACACCCAATTGCCGAGCGTGGTGCCCGCGACCGCCACGGCCACCAATGTCCAGTAATCGAAACGCCCCTGTCCGACCATCACGCCGCCGAGGCTCATGATGACCTCCGACGGGATCGGCGGGAACACATTTTCGAGGAACATCAGGATCGCGATGCCGAGGTAGCCCCACGAATGGATGAGATCGAGGATGAATTCGGTCATGGGTGTCGGCTTATCCTGTTGGAAACGCTTCTTCTCCCTCGATGGGAGAAGGATATGGAGCCTTGCCGCGAAGCGGCCAGGCGAAGTTGGATGGGGGCGATGCTGCGCCCGTCCGCCGCCGGTTCAGGCCGCGAGCGCACCCCCACCGCTGCGACTAAGCCAGCGAGCTGGCAAGTCTCGCTGCCGCCCCCATCAAGGGGGAGGGGTGGGAGGGGGCTGGCGTTCATTATTGGCCGATCCGCCGCGCGATTGCGTCCCAGATCATGCCCGCGGTGTCGCTGTTGTTGAAACGGTCGATCGCGACGATGCCGGTGGGCGAGGTGACGTTGATTTCGGTCAGCCATTCGCCGCCGATGACGTCGATGCCGACGAAGATCAGCCCGCGTTCCTTGAGCGCGGGGCCGAGCGCGGCGCAGATTTCCTGTTCGCGCGGGGTGAGCTCGGCCGCCTCGGCATAACCGCCGACCGCGAGGTTCGAGCGGAATTCGCCCTCGCCGGGTTTGCGGTTGATCGCGCCCGCGACCTCGCCATCGACGAGCACGATGCGTTTGTCGCCCTGGGCAACGCTGGGCAGGAATTGCTGGACCATGAAGGGTTCGGGCCACACCTGTCCGAACAGCTCGACGAGCGCGCCGAGGTTGCTGCCGTCGGCGTCTATCTTGAACACCGCCTTGCCGCCGTTGCCGTGGAGTGGCTTGATGACGACGGCACCGTGGCGTGCCTGAAAATCCTTTACCGCGTCGAGGTCGCGCGTGACCATCGTCGGCGGCATATATTCGGCATAGTCGAGCACGAAGACTTTTTCGGGGGCGTTGCGTACCGACACGGGATCGTTGACCACGAGCGTTTCGTGACGGATGCGTTCGAGCAGCCAGGTGCCTGTGAGGTAGCCGAGGTCGAAGGGCGGATCCTGCCGCATCAGCACGACATCGACGTCGCGGCCGAGGTCGAGCGTGACTTCGTCGCCGAAGCGGTAATGATCGCCGGCCTCGCGCTTTACGTCGAGCACGCGGTGCGCCTTCGTCGTCAGCCGGCCGGCCTCCCACGTCAGCCCGCGCACGTCATAATGGTAAAGCTCGTACCCGCGTTCGAGCGCCTTCAGCATCAGGTGGAAGCTGCTGTCGCCCCCGATGTTGATATTGTCCATCGGGTCCATTTGCACCGCGGCGCGCAGGGTCATTTTATTCTCCAACTTCAAGCCCCTCCCCTTCAGGGGAGGGGTTGGGGTGGGGTTTTGCTGGGCAGAGCAAGGCCGACAGACCCCACCCCGCTCGACTAAAGGCCCGGCTGGCGCCGGACCAAGTCTCACTACCCCTCCCCTGAAGGGGAGGGGCTGAAATATTCAGGCAACCCGTCACGGTTGCCAGACGTGGACCAGATGGCGTGGCAGGCGCCGCGGTGCAAGCAGCATCACGTCGATCCGTATGTCGTCGTGCGGCCGGGCGAAGCGCGGGCTGAGCATTTCCGCGGCCGCAGCGACGCGGCGCAGGCGAAAAGGATCGATGGCGAGGTCAAGGTCGGCGGCGCGATCGCGCCATTTGACCTCGATGAAGGCGAGCGTCCGCCCGCGGCGCGCGACCAGATCGACCTCGCCGACGGGAACGCGCAGCCGCTCGCCCAAAATGCGCCACCCGTGGAGGCGCAGCCACCAGGCAGCGCGGCGCTCGGCGCGGCGGCCGCGCGCTTCGGCGGCGGCGCGGGTCAAGCCTGATCCTTGAGCGCCAGCGCGCGGGCGTAGATGTCGTGGCGGTCGCGGCCGAAGCGTTTGGCAACCGCCTTCGCCGCCTGCGCGACGGGCTTGTCGGCCATCGCGGCGTGCAGCGCGGCGTCGAGCGTCGCGTCGTCGGCCTCTTCGGCCAGTGCTTCGCCGGGCGGGCCGACGATAATGACGATCTCGCCTTTCGGCGGGGCGTTTTCATAGCGCGCGGCGAGGTCGGCGAGCGGGCCGGTCACGCATTCCTCGTAAAGCTTGGTAATTTCGCGCGCGACCGCCGCCTCGCGATTGCCGAGTCCCTCGGCGAGCGCCGTCAGCGCCGCGGCGAGGCGCGTGCCGCTTTCGTAAAAGACCAGCGTGGCGCGCAGGCCCGCGAACTCGGCGATCGTATCGGCGCGCGCCTTCGCCTTGTTCGGCAGGAAGCCCGCGAAGAGGAAACGGTCGCTCGGCAGCCCCGACAGGGTGATCGCGGCGATCGCGGCGCAGGGGCCGGGCAGGGTGGTGACGTGGCGCCCGGCGGCGCGCGCGTCGCGCACCAGCTTGTAACCGGGGTCCGAAATCAGCGGGGTTCCGGCGTCCGACACCAGCACGACGACTTCGTTCGCCATGCGCGCAACCAGCGCGGCGCGGGTGCGTTCGTCGCTGTGGTCATGATAGGGCGTCATCGGCACGCGCAGGCCAAGGTGCGACAGCAGCTTGGCGGTGACGCGCGTATCCTCCGCCGCGATCAGGTCGGCCGACGCCAGCGTCGCAGCGGCGCGCGCGCCGATGTCGCCGAGGTTGCCGATGGGGGTCGCGACGATATAGAGACCGGGCAAGGGAGAATCTGAGATGGTCGAATCTGGCATGACGCCGAAAATGGCAGAAACTGCCCCAAACTGCTATGATGGCTCGCGCCAAAATAATGCGTCGCCGCGGCGGCACTTGCTGCGCGGACTGGGCGCGGTGGCGCTGGCGGGGGCGCTTGCCGCGTGTCAGGTCGTGCCCAAGACCGGCGGCCCCGCGACGCCGCCGCCGCCGGGCGATCCGGGCGAAACCGTCGGCCCCGGCCTGCCCACCGACACCGATCGCCACCGCGTCGCGCTGCTCGTCCCGCAAACGGGCCCCAACGCCGACGTCGGCACCGCGATCGCCAATGCGACGACGCTCGCGCTGCTCGATTCGCGCACCGAGCGCGTGCGCATCACCACCTATGACACTGCGCTCGGCGCCGCCGCGGCGGCGCGGCAGGCGGTCGCCGACGGCAACAAGCTGATCCTGGGGCCGCTGCTGAGCGAAGATGTCGCCGCAGTCGCGCCGATCGCGCGCGGCGCCAAAATCCCGGTGCTGAGCTTCTCCAACGACAGCAGCGTCGCGGGCAACGGCGTCTTCATCATGGGCTTCGTCCCCGGCCAGTCGGTCGAGCGGATCGTCGCCTTTTCGCGCACGAAGGGGCATCAGCGCTTTGGCGCGCTGGTGCCCAAGAATGTCTATGGCGACCGTTCGGCGGCGGCTTTCCGCGCCGCGGTGGCCGAGGCGGGCGGGACGCTCGTCGCGCTCGAAAGCTATGACCGCAGCGCGACCGCGCTGACGGGTGCGGCGCGGCGGGTCGCCAATGCGGGCGAAATCGACGCGGTGCTAATCGCCGACAGCGGCGGCAACGCCATTCGCGCCGTCCCGGTCATCAAGGCGGCGGGCGAGCGCCAGATCCTGGGCACCGAGCTGTGGAACACCGACGCCGCGCTCGCGGGCAATGCAGCGATGCGCGGGTCGTGGTTCGCGAGCGTGTCTGACGGGCTCTATGGCCAGCTTGCGACCAAATATCGCACGCGCTTTGGCCGGACGCCGTACCGGCTGGCGAGCCTGGGCTATGACTCGGTGCTGCTCACCGTGCGGATCGCGCGCGACTGGAAACCGGGGACCAATTTCCCGGTGAACCGGCTGCTCGCCGCCGACGGCTTTGGCGGCATCGACGGCATTTTTCGCTTCAACAACCGCGGCATCGCGCAGCGCGCGCTCGAAGTGAGCGAAATCGGCGCCGGCGGCTTTCGCGTCGTCGACCCCGCGCCGACCAAATGGTGAGCGCGCGCACCTAGTGGCCGCGCAGCCACAGTCGGCGGAAAAGCTGCGCCGGATTGCCGCCGCGGCCTTTACGGCGGCGCCGCGATCACTATATGAGCAGCGAGCGCGCCGCGCTTTGATGCCGCGCGCCCATATTGAAACGACCAAGGAGACACAGCTATACGCCCGCCCATGACCCGTCGCCCGCTGGCGCCGATGCCGCCGAAGAACGGCCCGCGATACAATGAATTCATCGCCTCCCCCAAAGTCCGCGTCATCGACGAGGAAGGCGAAAATCTGGGCGTAATGCTGACTGCCGAAGCGATCGAACAGGCGGCCGAGGTCGGGCTGGACCTGGTCGAAGTGTCCCCGAACGCCGACCCGCCGGTGTGCAAATTCCTCGACGTGGGCAAATTCAAATATGAGGCGCAGAAAAAGGCGAACCTCGCCCGCAAGAGCCAGAAGACGCAGGAGATCAAGGAGATCAAGATGCGTCCGAACATCGACGACCATGATTTCGATGTGAAGATGCGCAAGGTCTTCGACTTCCTCGAGGAAGGCGACAAGGTCAAGATGACCATGCGCTTCCGCGGCCGCGAGATGAGCCACACGCAGCTGGGCCTGAACGTGCTCCAGCGCGTCGCCGAACTGACCGCCGAGATTGCCAAGGTCGAGGCGCACCCGCGCACCGAAGGCCGCCAGATGCTGATGGTGCTCGCGCCGAAATAGGAACCAGGCGAGACAAGGGCCGTCGCCCCCGCGAAGGCGGGGGCCGCTATCGGCCTTTTCCTGCGGCGCGGCATAACCCGACAGCGGCCCCCGCCTTCGCGGGGGCGACGAGGTCATTCAACCGATCCGAAAATCGAGGGCGGTCGTTCCACCGGGGCGGCCGCTCGCTTCGTATCGGCGCTCGATCATCCGGACGGCGCCGTCCGCCGCCACCGCGACGAGGGTCGAGGCGCGCGTGCCGTAAACCTCGCCCATCAGGAACAGCGCCGGATCGCCTTCCGCTGTCAGCGCGTCGAGCAGCCCCTCGGGATCGCTGCCCGCCTCGACCACTGCGGCGAGCGCGGCGCGCAGCCGCTCGGCGCGTGGGCAGGGGCGGTCGACGGGTTCGTTCGCGAGCGCGTGGACGCCCGCGGCCAGGCTCGAAATCTGCGGCTGCGGCCGGTTGGTGAAGAGGCGCGGGCCGCCCGCGTCGATCGCGAGCAGGTTGAAGGCGTTGAAACGGTCGAGGTCGGCCGCCGCCGGGTCGGCGAAGCGGCCTTGTCCGCAGAGCAGGTCGGTGACGAGCGCGCCGCGCGAGTCCTTCGCCGGATCGGGCATTGCGCCCCGCACATTGGTCACGACGACGGCGCGGCCGCTGGGGGCATGGACGCCGAGCCACGTTCCGCCTGCCTGCAGGTCACGCCCGGCGACGATGCCGCTGCCATCCTCCCACATGTGCAGCGACGCTGCGGCGCGCGCGTGAAACTCGTCGCGGTTGCCGATGAGGATGAGCGGCCAGTCGGGGTGGACGCGGTGGGCGAGGGCGACGACGCACATGCGCGCCCATATCGGTCGTCGCGCTCGATTTGCCAAGCCGGTGCCGTGGTGTGTTGCACAAATATATCACCAATTGCCGACGCAGCGGAATGATGATAGCCTCCACCCATCTTTCTGGAGGGGGAGACGATGATGACCGATGCCGTTAAGACGCCCTGGCACCTGTGGGTGGTGGGGATCGTGTCGCTGCTGTGGAACGCCTTTGGCGCGTTCGACTATGTAATGACCAAGCTCAAAGACCCCGGCTATATGGCCGCGTTTACGCCCGAACAGCAGGAATATTTCTACAGCTTTCCTTTGTGGGCCAATGTCGGCTGGGCGCTGGGCGTGTGGGGATCGGTGCTGGGATCGGTGCTGCTGCTCGCGCGCAGCCGCCACGCGGTGACGGCTTTCGCGCTGTCGCTCGTCGGGCTGGCGATCAGCAGCGTCTATCAGTTCGGAATGCATTATGGCGAGCTGGAGCGGATGTTCGGGACTTTTCCGATGATCTTTACAGCGGTGATCTGGGTGATCGTGATCGCGCTGTTCCTTTACGCGCGCGCGATGAAGGCGAAGGGTGTGCTTGGTAAGGCGCCGCCAGTCGCCGATACGTTCAACTGATCGTGGAGGCGCGGGCGGCGAGGAGTGTGCTGCGGTGAATATCTCCGCTTAGCGGTAGGAAGCGGACGTTGACTTTCTCCCCTCCCGCTTGCGGGAGGGGCAGCGAGACTTGCGAGCTTGCTCGTTAGTCGCAGCGGGGTGGGCTACCGCACCGTCGCTGCCCACCCCCGACCCCTCCCGCAAGCGGGAGGGGAGAGGAACCGTCGGCAACCGGTCGTTTCCAGACTTTGCAAGTTACGCTCCTCCCTGTCGCGCAGCGATGGGGAGGTGGCAGCGCGAAGCGCTGACGGAGGGGCCGAGCGTGCAGCGCTCGCTCACGCTCGCGGCCCCTCCACCACCGCTTCGCGGCGGTCCCCCTCCCCATGGCTTCGCCACAGGGAGGATCTTATGGCCGCTTCCGGTCGTTAGCAGTCGTTCTACCGCGCCCGGATGAACGCCCGCACATCCTCCGATAGCTTCCGCCGGTCGTCGTCGCGGATATACATCATGTGGCCCGCGCCATAATAAGTGTACTGAATGCGGTCCTGCGGGATGCCGGTGCGGGACAGTGCATATTCGGCGGCAAAGAACGGCGTCGCGAAATCATAATAGCCCTGCGCGACGAGCACCTTCAGCCCTGAATTCTCGCGCAGCGCCTGCCCAATATAGGGCGCGACGTTGAGGTAGGCGTTGGTGTCGCGCCCGCCGATGCGCCAGTCCCACTGGCCGCCGATGCGGCCGATCGATTGATATTCGCGGTCGGTCTTGAACCCCAGTCCGTCGCGGCTCCAGCTGTTGATCGCCGCGGTATAGCTGGCGTCGATGCCATAGAAGCTGGGGTCGTTGTCGGGGGTTTCGCCGGCATGGTCATAATCCTTGCCCGTGTAGCGGCTGTCGAGGCGCCCGACGGTGAGGCCGCGGTCGCGCAGCAAGTCCTTGTAGAAGCGCGCCGGCGTGACGCGGAGGTCCGCCTGTTCGAGATAGGTTTCGGAGAGGCCGGTGAAGCGCGCGAGCTCGCGGCGGATCGCGGCGCGTTCCTCGCCCTGCAATTTCTGCCCTTTCAGCAGCGCGGTGGCATAGGGGCCGATCGCCCATTGCCGTGCTTCCTCGGCAAACGCCTCGACCGACGACGCGCTTGCCTTGCTGTGATAGAGCGCGGTGACCGCCATCGAGGGCAGGTTGGTGACGGGCGACAGCTCGTTGCCCGGCGTGTCGGCGCCCGCCGCGAAATCGAGCACGGTCGAAATCAGGATCAGCCCGTTGAAGGCGACGTCGTTATAGGTCGCGTTCATCAGCTGGTGCGCGACCGCGGCGGTGCGGGTGGTGCCATAGCTTTCGCCGCCGAGATATTTGGGGCTGTTCCAGCGGCCATTGTCGGCGAGCCAGCGGCGGATGACCTCGGCGACGAGCTTCGCGTCCTGCGTCACGCCGTAATAATCCTCGGGGTCGGCCTTGCCGATCAGGTGCGAGAAGCCCGTGCCCGGCGGGTCGATGAACACCACGTCGGTGACGTCCATCAAGGCGTCGGGATTGTCGACGATGGGATAGGGCGGGGCGCCGTCATCGACGCCGGTGCCGGGGATTGCGACGCGCTTCGGCCCGAACGCGCCCATCATCAACCAGACGGTGCCCGACCCGGGACCGCCGTTGAACAGGAAGGTCACCGGGCGGTTCGGGTCGCGCGGTTCCTTGATATAAGATGTGGTGACGACGGCGACTTCGGGCACGCCGTCCTTATTTTTGATGATCGTCTCGCCGATCGTTGCGGCGTAATTGATGCGCTGCCCGCCGAAGGTGCCGCTGAGTTTGGTGGTGCGGATTTGCGGTTCGTAGTCGACGGCAGGCTTTTCGGCCTTTGCCTTGTCATTCTTGTCCTCGGCATGGACGATGGCAGGAACCGCGACGGCAAGCGCCAGCGCGATCAGCGACAGACCCGATTTCATAAACTTGTCTCCCCGTTTTGAAGCGCGGACGCTAAGCCGCGCGCGGGGAGGGGGCAAGGGTGCTGGTCGGTTGCAGTGGGGTTTTGGTCGAAGGGGATGGGGGCGTGCAGAGCGCGGTCGGGTTAGGCTGAAGCGCTACCGTCCTTATCGCGTCATCCCGGCGAAGGCCGGGATCTCGCCGAAGCGTCAGGCCGTAACCGCGAGATCCCGGCGTTCGCCGGGATGACGATTCCGAAAGATAAATACGTTCTATTTCCGAAGCAGGCGCGGGTTGCGTTTGCCGAACCAGTATTTCCCGTCCTTCGGCGCCGACCACGGATTGATCGCATCCCAGCGCTTACCCGAAACATTCAGCTCGTCCGGGTTCGTCTCAAGCGCCTGCTTGACCCTGTGCCGCAACACGCGTGCAGCCTTCGCTTTCCACTCGGCGTCGGAATGTGCGGTGGTATGCCCGGTTATGGGTGTTTTTCGACGCGAGCGGGACATGGCGGCATCGCTTATCGCGCCGCGTAAATCGCGGGGCGGTAACGGGGTTCGGGGATGGGGAAACCCTTTTCCCGTGCGACCTCAAGCCAGCCCTCGATCGCGCCGCGGATATTGGAGACAGCCTGCTCGCGCGTGTCGCCGTGCGCCGAACAAGGGCGCAGGTCGGGGACGTCAGCGATCCAGCATTCGTCCTCGCCGGACCAGAACAGGTTGATGTGATAATGGGGCTCGTTCACTCGTCGTATTTTAACCGATAATTCGTGATCCATTCAAGAAATTCGCAGTCTTGTTAGTATTGCATCCTCGTCGTCAGATGGGACGAGGAGGGAGTGCGGGATGGCTGCGCGAAGCCTATGAGTCGAACGAAAGAGGCGAGAACGGTAATAAGCTTCTCTAGTCGAGCGCGGAGTTCAACGATTCTATCGAATCGGCCAACGCGTTATATACGCCCATAAATCCACGCATATTTCCGACCAGTGGTCCTAGTATTGTAGAGAAGGCCAAATTGCGGCGATCCTCATCTGCAAACTTTACCGCCAGATTGAGCTTGTCGATTAATGCGAATGTCTGAAATGTGCCTGTGTAGTTTGGATGGACGAACTCCGACAGCCGATCATAGTTCTCGCGAAAGTGCGGAACGTGCTTTGCTACCCTGTCTACTGCATTGAGAATGTTGGTCGCCTCAGGAAGGTCAGGATTGTTTCTCGACCCGAATAGACGCGACATCAAGAAGCTATCCAGCTTGCCGGTATCTGGTTCTTTAGAGAACACATCAATTTTTTCCCGAAGCTCCCATGCGCGAGCAAGCGTTTCCATACTGCCGCGAGTTAGCGTTGCGGCAGAAACAGCTCTTCCGGCAACTGCTGCGTCTGCGGCTCCCGACACCAAATCCGAGAAACGATGAATCAGCGCCTCGCGATAGGAAAGTGCCTTGAACGGTAGCTTGGAGTTTAGGCCGTGTTGACAAAAGGGATTCCCAAATCCTCCTCCTTCTGATTCAAGACTGCTTTTTGAGGATCAGTCATGGGTCGCGGGGATTTGTCGGATGCGGAGTGGGACCTGATTGGGCCGCTGCTGCCGCCTGAACGTGG
>JASBSJ010000011.1 GCA_030148985.1 Sphingopyxis sp. | reverse complement strand
ACGCTGTCGGCGGTGAAGCCGACCAATTTCGGCGACATCATCGCGCTCGTCGCGCTCTATCGACCGGGGCCGATGGACAATATCCCGCTGTTCGGTGCGCGCAAGAACGGGCGCGAACCGATCGCCTATCCGCACCCGCTTCTCGAAGGCATCCTCGCCGAAACATACGGCATTTTCGTCTATCAGGAACAGGTGATGCAGGCCGCGCAGATCCTGGCCGGTTACAGCCTCGGCGGCGCCGACCTCCTCCGCCGCGCGATGGGCAAGAAAATCCAGGCGGAAATGGACGCGCAGCGCGAAACCTTCGTCAAGGGCTGCGGCGAGCATAATCAGATCGACGCCAAGACCGCGAACGAGCTGTTCGATTTGATCGACAAGTTCGCGGGCTATGGTTTCAACAAGAGCCACGCCGCCGCCTATGCACTGCTGTCCTATCAGACCGCTTGGCTGAAAGCGCATTATCCGCACGAGTTTTTTGCCGCGTCGATGTCGTTCGACAGCCACCAGACCGACAAATTGTCGGTGTTCATCGACGACATGCGGCGCTTGGATGTTGCCGTCGCACCGCCGTCGATCAACGAGAGCGAGGCTGATTTCTCGGTCGGCCGCACCGACGAAGGCCTGGCGGTGCGCTATGCGCTGGGGGCGCTCAAAGGCGTCGGCGAAAAGGCGATGGAGGCGCTGGTCGCCGAGCGGCAGGCGAAGGGCGATTTCGCGTCGCTCGACGATTTCGCGAACCGTATCGATCCCAAGCTGCTCAACCGGCGGCAGATCGAGGCGCTTGCCGGGGCGGGGGCGTTCGATTGCATCGAACCCGAGCGGCCGCGCGCCTTTGCGGGGGCCGAAGCCCTGCTCGCTTGCGCAAACGCGTCGGCGCATGAACGCTCGACGGGGCAGGGCGGCCTGTTCGGCGGCGATATTGCCATCGCTCCGTCCTTGCAGCTTCCTGCGGCCGAGCCGTGGACGCTCGCCGAGCGGATGACGCGGGAGAAGGAGGCGTTTGGCTTTTATTTCTCGGCGCATCCGGTCGAGCAATATGAAGCGATCCTGTCGGCGCGCGGCGCGCGATCCTATGGCGACATTTGCGAAAATATCGAAATGACGCCGGGCACGCGCATCCCGATGATGATGGCGGCGATGGTCGAAAGCGCGCGCGCGCGCGTTTCGCAGCGCGGCAACCGCTTCCTCAACCTGACGCTGTCGGATCGCAGCGGGCAGTTTCAGTCGAGCTGTTTCGACGAAGCCGCGGGCAAGGTGCTGGAGGCGCTGGCGGGCGACGGCGGCTGTGCCTTGCTGTCGGTCGAACTCGACCTGCTCGAAGGCGAGGAGACACCGCGCGTCACGGTGCGTGGCGCGCAGCCGCTCGCCGAGATCGCTGCCACCGCGTCGCTCCAGCTGCTCTGCCGCGTCGAAGCGCCCGAAGCGATTGCCGAAATGGCGCGCCTGCTTGAAAAGCGGGACGATGCGCGCGGGCGTGTGATTGTCGCAACGCCCGATCCGTTGACGGGCGAGGACGTGCGGATCGAGCTGGGGCGCGGATTTGCGCTGAATCCCGATACCGTCGCGCGGCTCGACATGGTGACGGGCATTGCCGACGTCGCCCTGACGCTCGTCGGCCCACGCGAGTTCCGCGTGCGCTGACGCGCTTTGACCCTTGCGCAGCGGCGCTATCGCGCCCTATCCCTGACCGGCAACGACAAGAATAGAGGATGCCGCACATGGGAATGCAGGGCCAGCCGCTGCTCGTCACCAGCCTGATCGATCACGCCGCGCGCGAACATGCGGCGCGCGAGATCGTGTCGCGATGGGCCGACGGCAGCGTGACGCGATCGAACTGGGCCGAGGTCGGCACCGACGCGCGGCGTTTTGCCGCCGCGATGGTCAAGCTGGGGATGAAGAAGGGCGACCGCATCGCGACGCTGGCGATGAACCACGGCCATCATCTCGTCAGTTGGTACGGCACCGCCGGAATGGGCGGGGTGCTGCATACGGTGAACCCGCGGCTGTTCGACGAACAGCTCGTTTATATTATCAACCATGCCGAGGACCGGGTGCTGTTCTTCGACGCGGCCTTTCTGCCGATCGTCGAGCGGCTGCGCGACCAGCTGACCAGTGTCGAGCATTTCGTGCTGTTCGATGCGCCAGCGCAGGGCGATTACAAATCTTATCGCGATCTGGTCGATGCCGAGGACGGACGTTTTCAGTGGATCGAACTCGATGAGCGCGACCCGGTGGGGCTTTGCTATACCAGCGGGACGACGGGCAATCCCAAGGGCGTGATCTATGAGCATCGCTCGAACGTCATCCATGCAATCACCGAAATCCAGCCCGACGCCTTTGACCTGGCGAGCCGCAGCGTGATCCTGCCGATCGTCCCGATGTTCCATGCTAATAGCTGGGGCATCCCCTTTGCCGCGGCGACGGTGGGAGCGAAGCTGGTGTTTTCGGCGACGAACGATGCGCAGGTCCTGTGCGACCTGATGCACGCCGAGGGCGTGACACACAGCGCCGGGGTGCCGACCGTCTGGCTCGCGATGTTCGCGCATATGGACGCGACGGGCATGGACTATGGCGCGCTTCATCATGTCATCATCGGCGGGTCGGCGGCGCCACGCGCGATGATCGAACGCTTTATGAAGGCGGGGGTCTATGTCGGGCACGCCTGGGGGATGACCGAAACCAGCCCGATCGGGACGATGGGCAAGCGGCCATGGAACTGGGACGCGCTGAGCTTCGACGAACAGGTCGACATCATCTGCCGCCAGGGCTGTCCGCCGTTTGGGGTCGAACTGCGCATCGTCGATGACGAGGGCGGCGAACTGCCGCGCGACGGCCAGACCAGCGGACGGTTGCAGATCCGCGGCCCGTGGATCATCCAGCGCTATTTCAAGGCCGACGCCGATGCCGCCGACGCTGATGGCTGGTTCGACACTGGCGACGTATCGGTGCTCCATCCCGATGGCGTGATGCAGATCACCGATCGCGCAAAGGACGTCATCAAGTCGGGCGGCGAATGGATCAGCTCGATCGAGCTGGAAAATGCCGCGGTCGGCGCGCCGGGCGTGCAGGAGGCGGCGGCGGTTGGCGTCTATCACCCAAAGTGGGACGAGCGACCGATCCTGCTGATCGTGAAAAAGCCCGGCGCCGAGGCGAGCGAGGCGGCAATCATCGACTATCTGAAGGACAAGGTCGCCAAATGGTGGCTGCCCGATGAAGTCGTGTTCGTCGACGAACTGCCGCACACCGCCACGGGCAAGATTTTGAAGCGCCAGATCCGCGATGACTATAAGGACTATAAGCTGCGGTCGCTAGCGGAGGCGTAAGTGAAAAGCGTCGCCCCCGCGAAGGCGGGGGCCGTTGGCGGCATGGCTTAAGCATTGAGGGTTTCGAACAGGTCTTCCCATTCGGGATTTGCTTCGGAGATCAGCCTCAACTTCCAGACCCGGTTCCACTTCTTCAGCGCTTTTTCGCGGACGATCGCTTCGTCGATCCGGTCGAAGGGCTCAGCATAGACCAACCGGGTGAGGTTCCATTTTCGGCAGAATTCGGAGCCTGATCCTGTGCGGTGAGCGAAAATGCGCGCCGGCAGATTGTCCGTCACGCCGATGTAGAGAATGCCCATCGGTTTGTTGGTCATGATGTAGATGTAAGCGTTTCTCGTCATACTCTGATCCATGACGCCAGCGGCCCCCGCCTTCGCGGGGGCGACGGTATTGGTTTAGAACAGCTCCATCTGCCCATCGCGCTCGGGCGGCCTGAACAGGTCCGAGCGGAGCGGCGGAAAGCTTCGGTCCATGCCGTGCGCGCGGGCGGCGCGTTTGATGCGCTGACGGATGAGCTGCGGCCAGATGCCCTGGCCTTTCATTCGGGTGAAGAAGTCGGGGTCGTTGTCGCGTCCACCGCGAATATCCTGCACCATGTGCATCACCTTGGCCGCGCGGTCGGGATAATGCGTATCGAGCCAGGCGCGGAAAAGCGGAGCCACTTCATATGGCAGCCGCATCATGATGTAGGAGGCTCGAATAGCCCCTGCTTCAGCCGCGGCGGCCATGATTGCCTCGATCTCGTGATCGGTGATTGCCGGGATGATCGGCGAGATGTTGACCTGCGTTGGCACACCCGCGTCGATCAGGGCGCGGATCGCAGCGAGGCGCCTCCGCGGATGCGGCGCGCGTGGTTCGAGCGTGCGCGCGATCCCCGGGTCGAGCGTCGTTACCGAAATCGCGACACCGACCAGATTGTCGCGCGCCATCGCCGCGAGCAGGTCGATATCGCGCAACAACCTGTCGGATTTGGTGGTGATGAGCAGCGGGTGTCTCGTTTCGGCGAGGACTTCGACGATCGACCGCGTGACCCCCCATTCGCGCTCGATCGGCTGATAACCATCGGTGTTCGTGCCGATCGCGAGCGGGGCAGGCCGGTAATTGGGCTTTGCCAGTTCGGCGCGTAACAACGCCGCGGCGTCGGGCTTGGCGAACAAGCGGCTTTCGAAATCGAGGCCGGGTGACAGGTCGTGAAAGGCGTGCGTCGGACGCGCGAAGCAATAGATGCAACCATGTTCGCAGCCGCGATAGGGGTTGATCGAACGGTCGAAGCTGATGTCGGGTGATTTGTTGCGCGAAATGATCGTTTTCGGATGCTCGACCGTCACCGTCGTGCGCAAGGGTGGTGGTGCGCCGTCGATGTCTTCCGCCAAATCGAGCCAGTCGCCATCGGCTTCGCGATCAAGCGAGCCGGTACGGGTGGGGCGTGCGTTGGCGGTGGCGCCGCGACCGGAGATTGGGGGAATGGGTTTGTTGGGTTCCACATAACGACTTTATCGCCGCACATAGAACAAATAAAGAACAAATGCGATGGGGCTTGGTCTACTTCGTCATGCCGGACTTGATCCGGCATCCATTCCGACGGCGCTGCTTGGGTCCCGGATCAAGTCCGGGATGACGAGGAAGGATTTGCGACGGCTACTCCATCAATCGCGGCATCAGTTCGACGAAATTGCAGGGCTTGTGCCGGCTGTCGAGCTGCGTCGATAAAATACCCTCCCACGCATCGGTGACCGCGCCGGTCGAGCCGGGAAGCGCAAAGATATAGGTGCCGCGCGCGACGACGGCGCAGGCGCGCGACTGGATCGTCGAGGTGCCGATCGTCTGATAGCTGAGCCAGCGGAACAGCTCGCCGAAGCCGGGAATATCCTTGCCGTCGAGCCGATGCAGCGCCTCGGGCGTGACGTCGCGCCCCGTCAGCCCGGTGCCGCCGGTGGTGATGACGACATCGACCTCCGGGTCGTCGATCCAGTTGTGCAGGCGCGAGACGATGAGATCGGTCTCGTCCTTGATGATGGCGCGCGCGGCGAGGATATGGCCGGCGCCCGTGAGCAGTTCTTCAAGCTTGTCGCCCGACCGGTCTTCGGCGGCGCTGCGGCTGTCCGAAATCGTGAGCAGCGCGATGCGGACGGGCTTGAACGGCAGGCTTTCGTCAATCGGCATTGGCGAGGCCGCCGCTCCACGTCAGGCGCGCGCGGTCCTTGCCGTCGGGAAAGCGCGGCCATTTGCCTTGCGCGAGCGCGGCGCGGCTGTCCGACGGCTTGCCCTGCTGCGCTTCGTACATCCAGTAGTTGCGCAGGACGATGCCGACATAGCCGCGCGTTTCCCAATAGGGGATCGATTCGATGTAGAGCAGCGGATCGCCATTATCGCGGATTTCGGTCTGCCAGCGTGCGATCGGCGCAGGTCCGGCGTTATAGGCGGCGATCACCTTGGGCAGCAGGCCGCCCGTCGCAGGCTCGCGGCTCAGATATTGTAGGTAGCGCTGGCCAAGGTCCATGTTCACCGCGGGCGTCTTGAGGTCGCCGAGCGCGGCGACCGCGCCTTCCCACCGCACGACGTCGCGCGCGGTGCCGGGCCGCACCTGCATCAGCCCGGTCGCACCCGCGCTGCTGACGACGGCGCGCTGGAACCGCGATTCCTGGAGCGTGTGGGCAAAGACGAGCGCGGGATCGACCCGCCAGCCGCCATTGGGTTCCCACTTGGGCTGCGGGTAGCGCGTCGCGGCGGCGAGCTTGCGGCCCTGCGGCGTGTTGTGCGCGAGCCAGAGCTGGGTTTCGGGAAGGCTCAGCGCGCCGGCGATGCCGATGAGCTGCGCATGCTGGTCAGGGTTGCCGATGCGCGCCTGATGGCGCAGCGTCTCGTCGGCATATTTGTCCTCGCCGATTTCCGCGAGCGCCATCGCGGTGCGGACATTGGGCAGATCCTCGAGCGCGCGCCACGCGCTGCGGTCGGCACGGACATTCTGCTGCTGTTGCGCGGCGGGCTGACCAAGCGTTTCGGCGGCGAGCAGGCCGTAGAAGGTTTCTTCGTTGGCGGCGGCAGAGCGGAGGCGCGGCTGGACCGACGCGGGCTCGCCCGCGGCGGTCGCGGCACGCGCCGCCCAGTAAAAGGCAGCGGCGCGCAGTTCGCTGTCGCGCGCTTCCCTGGCGACGCGGTCGAAGGCGGTGAGCGCGGTGCGATAATCGCGCAGGCGCCACGAAGCGAGGC
>JASBSJ010000009.1 GCA_030148985.1 Sphingopyxis sp. | reverse complement strand
AGCTCGGCGGGCATCGGCACCGTCGCTGCGGGGGTCGCGAAAGCCCATGCGGACGTAATCCTCGTTGCGGGCAACACCGGCGGGACCGGCGCAAGTCCGCAAACCAGCGTCAAATATGCCGGTACGCCGTGGGAAATGGGGCTGTCCGAAGTCAATCAGGTGCTCACGCTCAACGGCCTCCGCCATCGCATCCGCCTGCGCACCGACGGCGGGCTCAAGACCGGGCGCGACATCGTGATCGCCGCCATTTTGGGCGCCGAGGAATATGGCATCGGGACGCTCAGCCTCGTTGCGATGGGCTGCATCATGGTGCGCCAGTGCCACAGCAACACCTGCCCGGTCGGCGTGTGCACCCAGGACGAGAAACTCCGGCAGAAGTTCACCGGCAGCCCCGAGAAGGTCATCAATTTGATGACCTTCATCGCCGAGGAAGTGCGCGAAATCCTCGCCAAGCTCGGTTGCCGCAGCCTCGACGAAGTGATCGGCCGGACCGAGCTTCTCCGCCAGGTCAGCCGCGGCGCCGAACATCTCGACGACCTCGATCTGAACCCGATCCTCGCCAAGGTCGATGCCCCCGACGAGCAGCGCCGCTCGCAGGGGCCGAACTTCCGCAATCCGGTGCCCGACAGCCTCGACGCGCAGAGATTGACCGACGCCAAGCCGCTGTTCGATCGCGGCGAGCGGATGCAGCTGACCTATAACGTCCGCAACACCCACCGCGCCGTCGGCACCCGCCTGTCGGCCGAGGTTACCGCGCGCTTCGGTATGAAGGGCCTCGCCGACAATCATGTGCAGGTGCGCCTCCGCGGCACCGCGGGGCAGTCGCTCGGCGCCTTTCTGTGTCAGGGCATCACGCTCGAGGTGTTCGGCGACGCCAATGATTATGTCGGCAAGGGATTGTCGGGCGGCCGCATCATCGTGCGCCCAACCGTGTCGAGCCCGCTCGTCAGCCAGCACAACAGCATCGTCGGCAACACCGTCCTTTACGGCGCGACCGCGGGCACTCTGCTCGCGGCGGGTCAGGCGGGCGAGCGCTTCGCGGTGCGCAATTCGGGCGCCGATGTCGTGGTCGAAGGCTGCGGCGCGAACGGCTGCGAATATATGACCGGCGGCACCGCCGTCATCCTCGGCCCCGTCGGATCGAATTTCGGCGCGGGGATGACCGGCGGCATGGCGTTCGTGCTCGACACCGACGACCAGTTCGAACGCCGCGCGAACGGCGAATCGATCGTCTGGCAGCGGCTTGCGAGCAGCCATTGGGAGGGGGTTCTGAAGGCCTTGGTCGAGGATCACGCCAAGGCCACGGGCAGCAAATGGTCGGCCGAAATCCTCGCCGACTGGGACCGCTGGCGCCAGCGTTTCTGGCAGGTGTGTCCGAAGGAAATGCTGAGCCGCCTGACGCATTCGCTGAACGAGGAAGCGGTCGAAGTCGTCGCGGCGGAGTAGATAAATCCTCCCTGTCGCGCAGCGGTGGGGCAATCCGTCGCATTGTCCTCGGCGTTCACCCCAGCGAAAGCGTCTTTCCTTTATGGACGCCCAACGCTGACCCCTCGTCCCTCGAAAGGATCGAGCCATGACCCGCCTCGCCCTGCTCGCCCTCCCCCTCGCCGCGCTTGCCGCGCCGCTGCCAGCTGCGGCCAGCGAAACGAACGACACCGTCGCCGTGCTCAACGATCCGGCGATGCAGGACCGTATGGCCGACACGATCAGTGCGATCGTCGGCGCGCTGATGCAGATGCCCGTCGGCCCGCTGGCCGAAGCCGTCGCGCGCGTCGATCCCGAATCCGACGCCGCCTATATCCCCGCCGACGCGACGCTCGGCGAGCTGGCGGGGCGCGATCCTGATTACGCCGACCGCATGGGCGACGATGTGCGCGCCAGTGCCCGGATGGCGGGGCACGCCGCGTCGGCGATGGCAACCTATGCCCCGGTGCTCAAAGAGATGGCGCGCGACCTCGCCGCGCAATGGGAGCGCGAGCGCGCCGCCGCGCGGCGGTAATTTCCCCTATTCCGTCATCCCGGCGAAGGCCGGGATGACGACAAGTTGCGAGTATAGCCGTTGCACGCGCGGCCCCGCTGCCGCTATGCCAAATCCATGTGGCAACTTTACCAATTCCCGCTCTGTCCTTTTTCGCGCAAGGTCCGCCTGCTGCTCGGCGAAAAGGGCGTTGGTTACGAATTGGTGCGCGAGTCGCCGTGGGAACGTCGCGACGAGTTCATCGACCTCAATCCCGCCGGCCGCACCCCGGTGATGGTCGACCAGGCGCGCGGGCAGGTGCTGATCGACAGCATGGCGATCACCGAATATTTCGAAGAGACGGTCGAGGGCAAGGCGATGATCAACGGCACCGCCGCCAACCGCGCCGAAATCCGCCGCCTGACCGCCTGGTTCGACCAGGATTTCTATTATGAAGTCACCGGGCCCTTGCTGTTCGAACGGATGCAGAAACGCATCGTCCACCGCCAGCCGCCCGACAGCGGCGCGCTGCGCGAGGCGATGAAGGCCGCGAACAACCATCTCGACTATATCGACTATCTGATCGATCACCGCACCTGGCTCGCCGGCGCGACGATGAGCCTCGCCGACCTGGCCGCCGCCGCGCATATCTCGGTCGCCGACTATCTGGGCGGGATCGACTGGACCGGGCACGAACAGACGAAGGGCTGGTATTCGGGGCTGAAGTCGCGGCCGAGCTTCCGCCCGCTGCTGGCCGAGCGGATGGAGATCGTGACGCCGCCGAAATATTATGAGGACGTGGATTTTTGACGCGCCACGGAAGCCCCGGCGAAAGCCGGGGGTTCCGAAGCGTCAACCCCCGCGAAGGCGAGGGTCGCAATCGGCCTGACCCTGCGGCGCGGCGTAAACCTCCAGCGGCCCCCGCCTTCGCGGGGGCGACGGTGGCTTTATTTATCCGCCCAGCGCGCGGTCATCAGATAGTTGAGCGCCTCGCTGCCGCCGAGCTTGAAGCCGCCCGCCGCCGACGGTGCCAGCCCGGTGCGGTCGATAACCTCCAGCCCCGCCTTATCGAGCAGTCCGGCCAGCTCATCGGGCTTCAGAAACTGGTTCCAATCGTGCGTCCCGCGTGGCACCGCGCCGACCCGCTCGGCCGCCTCGACGAGCAGCAGCTTGGATGCGATCGTGCGGTTCGGGGTCGACAGGATCATCAGCCCGTCGGGCGCAAGCCGCGCCGCGAGTTCGGAAACAAAAGCCGCCGGATCGGCGACATGTTCGATGACCTCCATCGAGGTGACCAGATCGAACTGACCCTTCCCCTCCCCGTTCGTGTCGAACGGATTCGGAAGGTCAGCCAGCTCGCCCGCAAAATAGCTGATCGCCAGCCCCTGCCCCGCCGCATGATCCTTCGCCGCCGCGATATTTTCCGGCGCCGCATCGACCCCCGTTACCGCCGCGCCCATCCGCGCGAGCGGCTCGCACAGCAGCCCCGCACCGCAGCCGACATCGAGCGCGCGCTTGCCCGCGAGCGGATGGCGTTCGCGCGCATCGACGTGCCAATGCGCGTCGATCTGCTCGCGAATATAGGCGAGGCGCACCGGATTGAGCCTGTGCAGCATCGCCGACGAGCCGTGCGGATCCCACCAGTCGGCGGCGAGTGCCCCGAAATGGGCGGCTTCGTGCGGATTGATCGTGGCAGCGCTCATGCCCCGCGATGTGGCACTCCCTCTCGCCCCATGCAAGAAATTCTATCCGTTACGGCGCGCGCTCCTCTTGCCTTCGCGCGCCCCCTTCCCTAACAGCCGAGCGCCGCGGAATTGTTCGAATGTTGCGGCAGAAACCAGTTTCTTGAAAGCGGGGCGAGATGGCGCGGATCGTGATGAAATTCGGGGGCACGTCGATGGCGGGCACCGAGCGGATTCGCACCGTGGCGAAGCTTGTCGCGCGCGAAGTCGCCAATGGCAACGAGGTCGCCGTCGTCGTCTCCGCCATGGCGGGCGAAACCGATCGGCTGGTCAATTTCTGCCGCGAGGCGAACCCGCGCTATGACCCCGCCGAATATGACGTCGTCGTCGCCAGCGGCGAACAGGTAACATCGGGCCTACTCGCGCTGACCTTGCAGGCGATGGGCGTCCCCGCGCGCAGCTGGCTCGGCTGGCAGCTGCCGATCCGTACCGAGGAAGCGCATGCGCGCGCGCGCATCGCCGACATCGACACGGGTGCGCTCAGTGCCGCGATGGCGCGGGGCGAGGTCGCCGTGATCCCCGGTTTTCAGGGCATGATGGACGATGGCCGCATCGCCACGCTCGGCCGCGGCGGATCGGACACCAGCGCCGTCGCCGTGGCGGCGGCGGTCAAGGCCGATCGCTGCGACATCTACACCGATGTCGACGGCGTCTACACCACCGACCCGCGCATTGTCGCGCGCGCGCGCAAGCTCGATTACGTCACCTATGAAGAAATGCTCGAACTCGCGAGCGTCGGGGCCAAGGTGCTCCAGACGCGCTCGGTCGGGCTCGCGATGAAGATGGGCGTGCGCGTGCAGGTGCTCTCGAGCTTCGTCGAGGGCGACGAGGCACCCAAAAAAGGCACGATGATCGTCAGCGACGAGGAAATAGAGGAACATCAGATGGAACGGCAGCTGATCACCGGCATCGCCCACGACAAGAATGAGGCAAAGATCATCGTCACGCGCGTGCCCGACAAGCCCGGCGCGGTCGCCAACATCTTTGGCCCGCTCGCCGCGGCGGGGATCAACGTCGACATGATCATCCAGAATGTCGGTCGCGAAAAGGGCGAGACCGACGTGACCTTCACCGTGCCGGGCACCGACCTCCTCCGCTCGATCGACCTGCTCGAAGCCGCGAAAGACAAGATCGGCTTCAACCGTATCATCAGCGACGACAAGGTCGCCAAGATCAGCGTCGTCGGCGTCGGCATGAAAAGCCACGCGGGCGTCGCGAGCACGATGTTCCGCGCGCTGGCCGACCGCGGCATCAACATCCAGGCGATCTCGACCAGCGAGATCAAGGTCAGCGTGCTGATCGACGAGGATGAAACCGAACTCGCGGTGCGCGTGCTGCACACCGCCTATGGGCTCGACGCCGACTGACCCCTTCTCACAGCGAGCCGGTCCTCAGCGTCGCAAACTATTTTTCCGTCATCCCGGCGAAGGCCGGGATGACGATGGAGTTGAGGAGGATCATATCCCGACGGCCGCAGACTCGCCGTCCGCACGGCGTCGCAGCCGCGCCTGCATCACGACATGCACCACCATAATGTGGACCGCGAACAGGCCGAATTTCGACGCGAGCGGAAAGACGCCGATGAACAGCGGCCACCAGGCGGTGAAGAAGAGCGCGACGATCAGATTGAGCGCGGCGCTCGCGAACATCATCGCCGACCAGATCATGCCGAACCGGTCCATCACGTCGCCGACGATGGCCATCTGTTCGGGCGGAATATAGCGGCTGAGCCAGCCCTTGCGCAGCATCACCGTTCCGACGATCAGATAGACGATCGTCGGCTTTGCCATCACGAAGCGCGGATCGCCGGTGAACAGCGTCGCGGCGGCAGTAAGCAGGACCGACGCCAGGCTGATCCATTGCAGCGCGGCGACCTTGTTACCGCGCGCCAGCTCATATCCGACCACCGCGACCGCAACGACGGTGCCCGCAACCGTCGCGGGCACGATGCCCGCCCCCGCCGCCAGCAGGATCGCAAAGACGATAATCCCGAGCGAATCGAACAGCATCGGTCCGATGGCATAAAGCAGCGTTCGCATGGCGCGTCCTTTCGGCGATTCAATGTTGTCATCGTAAACATTGCAGATTGGCGGGGCGACGTCAAGCAGAAATTTACGTTGTTAACATGGGTGAGTCGCGGAAGATGAGCGATTGCGGACTCACCACCCCAAAACCCATCTAAACTTCGCCGCCGCGCCTACCGCGCCCCGAAACGCCAGCGCAGCAGCGGTCGCGCGAGGAGCAGGCCTGCCAGGAACCCCCCGACATGCGCCCAGATCGCGATCGCGCCGAACCCGGCGCCGCCCGCGAAGCCCAGCAGGACTTGAACGCCGATCCACGCCGCGGCGAGCCAGATGGCGCGCACCCAGTGGCTGGGGATTGGCCCGATCGCGGGCGCTTCTGTGCGGCTGAAGATCAACGCGAACACCGCGATCAGCGCCGAAATCGCCCCGCTCGCGCCGATCATCGGCACGGCGGAGGCAGGATCGGCAAGATATTGGGCGAGCGCGCCGCCATAGGCGCCCGCAAGCAGCAGCACCGCCATCGCCTTGGTGCCCAAAGGCGCTTCCAATTGGCGGCCGATGAACAGCAGCACGACCATGTTGAAGGCGATGTGCAGCACCCCGCCATGCAGGAAGGCCGACGTCAGCGGCGTCAGCACAAAGGGCACCAGCGTTCCCGGCGGCAGGATCAGCTCGCTGCCGAAGCGCGCGGGAATGAAACCCGCGCGCACGATCGCCTCGATCTGAAATCCGGTGATCCAGAGCAGGACGAACAGGATGACGCAGGCAAGTGCATAGCCTGTGACCAGCGGCGCGTCCTGCGGCTTCATCGCCGGCAACCCATCAGATGAATTCGATCTTGGTCACCAGATAATATTTGTCGCCCGCGGGCACCGTGACCTCGATCTCGTCGTCGACGCGGCGGCCGATCAGCGCGCGGCCGAGCGGCGAATTATAGCTGATCTTGCCGTCCTTCGCGTCGGCCTCGGCCTGGCCGACGATCTGATATTTCACCGGCTTGTCGTCTTCGTCGGCGAGGGTGACCGTCGCGCCGAACACGATGCGGTCGCCCGACAGCGTCGTCGGGTCGATCACCTGCGCGCGCGAAAGCTTGTCTTCCAGGTCGCCGATCGTCGCTTCGACCTGGCCCTGGCGTTCCTTGGCGGCGTGATATTCGGCATTTTCCGAAAGGTCGCCATGCGCGCGCGCTTCCTCGATCGCATCGACGATCAGCGGCCGCTCGGCCTTGAGCGCCGCGAGTTGCGCGGTCAGCTTCTCATAGCCTTCCTGCAGCATCGGTACCTTTTCAACGCTTGCCATTATCCTGTTGTCCTTCGTCAATAATCCACCGCCAGCGAAACTTCGCCGGGGCGGCTGTGCCGCTTTTCCGTAATGTCGGGGAGGTGGAGCGGTCCTTCAATAATAGTCTTGAAGCGGCTTTACTTCAAGACTGTGCGCGCGCAGCGCCCCGATCGCCTGCGTCGCGGCGTCACTGGCCGCGGCCGTGGTATAATAGGCGATGTCGGCGGCGAGTGCCGAGGCGCGGATCGACTGCGAGTCCTGCAAGCTCTGCCACCCTTCGGTCGTGTTGAAGATCAGCTGCACATCGCCGTCCTTGATCCGGTCGACGATATGCGGGCGGCCTTCGGCGACCTTGTTCACGCGCTCCACGTCGATCCCCTGTTCGGCGAGATAGTCGGCGGTGCCGCCGGTCGCGATCACCTTCCACCCCCAGGTGCGGAGCTGTTTCACCGCGCCGACGATCCGCGGCTTGTCGCTGTCCTTCACCGACACGAACAGGCGGCCGTCGGTCGGCAGGCGGTCGCCCGCGCCGAGCTGTGCCTTGGCAAAGGCCAGGTTGAAATCACGATCGATTCCCATGACTTCGCCGGTGGACTTCATCTCGGGCGACAGCACGGGGTCGGTGCCGGGGAAGCGCGCAAAGGGGAACACCGCTTCCTTCACCGCGACATGTTTGATGTCACGGTTGATCTTGGGCAGGTCGGCGAGCTTTTCGCCCGCCATCACCCGCGCGGCGATCTTGGCGATCGGCGAGCCCACCGCTTTCGCGACGAAGGGCACGGTGCGGCTGGCGCGCGGGTTGACCTCGATCAGATAGACCTCGCCGCCCTGCACCGCGAACTGGATGTTCATGAGGCCGCGGACTTCGAGCGCCCGCGCCAGCGCATCGGTCTGCCGCTCGATCTCGGCGATGATGTCGGCGGGCAGGCTGTACGGCGGGATCGAACAGGCGCTGTCGCCCGAATGGACCCCGGCTTCCTCGATATGCTGGAGCACCCCCGCGACGACGACATCGGTGCCGTCGCACAGCGCATCGACGTCGACTTCGATCGCGTCGCGCAGATAACGGTCGATCAGCACCGGCGAGTCGCCCGACACCTGCACCGCGGTCTCGATATAATTTTCGAGCTGCGCCTGATCGTCGACGATCTCCATCGCGCGGCCACCCAAGACATACGACGGCCGCGTCAGCACCGGATAGCCGATGCGCGCCGCGACCGCGACGGCTTCCTCGCGGCTGCGCGCGATGCCGTTTTCGGGCTGCTTGAGGCCAAGCTTGTTGACCAGCGCGGCGAAACGCTCGCGGTCTTCGGCCAGGTCGATCGCGTCGGGCGAGGTGCCGAGGATCGGAATGCCCGCGTCGCTCAGCGCCTGCGCAAGCTTCAATGGCGTCTGCCCGCCGAACTGGACGATCACGCCCACAAGCTCGCCCCGCGACATTTCGACGTGCAATATTTCGAGCACATCTTCAGCGGTCAGCGGCTCGAAATAAAGACGGTCCGACGTGTCATAATCGGTGCTCACCGTCTCCGGATTGCAGTTGATCATGATCGTTTCATACCCCGCCTCTTCGAGCGCGAAGCAGGCGTGGCAGCAGCAATAGTCGAACTCGATCCCCTGCCCGATCCGGTTCGGTCCGCCGCCGAGGATCACGATCTTTTTACGATCCGAAGGGTTCGCCTCGCATTCGGGTTCGCCAAAGGTCGGCGCTTCATAGGTCGAATAGAGATAGGG
>JASBSJ010000076.1 GCA_030148985.1 Sphingopyxis sp. | reverse complement strand
CGCCGGTCCTCGTCACCCCGCTGACGCGCCGCGAATTCAAGGACGGCCGGCTGAAGAACACGCTTGCGAGCTGGTCCGACCAGGTCCGTGCCGTCGCCAAGGCGATGGACGTCCCGCTCGTCGACCTGAATGCGCTCAGCGCCGCGCAGGCGCAGGAAATGGGTGCGGAGATGGCGACCAAGCTCGCGCAGGAGCCGCCGACCGACGAAGAACTCGCCGCGGCAAAGGCGGGCACGACGCTCACTGCGCGCCCTGCGCCCTCCGAGCCTGCGCCGATCACCGGCGACGGTGCGCGCGGACAGGTGACGCGTAAATTCGATTACACCCATCTTGGCGATGTGGGAGCCGAGGTGACCGCAAAGCTCGTAACTCAAGCGCTCGCCCGGGCAGTGCCAGGACTAAGGAGCCAGCTTGTTCGCTGACGAAATAGGTCGGACAAAGTGGACTAACCAATCTAGCATACACAATTGTTGACAAACTGGTCGCAATGCTGGACAGCATTTGCCAGAACAGAATCGAGATACAGGGAGAGACGATGTGAATTCTCGCAATTCATTGCGCGCGCGCAGCTTGCGTGCTGCGCTGCTGGCGGGTGCAGGTTCGACGATGGCGGTCGCCGCAATGCCCGTGATGGCGCAGGATGCGACTGTTGCAGCGCAGGAGAAGGTGGAGGAGGAGGCGATCATCGTCACCGGTATCCGTGAGACGATCCAGAATTCCATCAACACCAAGCGCGAGGAGACCGCGATCGTCGATGCGCTGTCGTCCGACGACATCGGTGACATCCCGGCGATCTCGGTCGGGCAGGCGATCCAGACGATCACCGGTGCGACGACCCACCGCGAGAAGGGCGATGCCTCGGAGATCGCGCTGCGCGGGCTCGGCCCGTTCCTGTCAAATTCTACTTTCAATGGCCGCGACGCGACCAACGGCAGCGGCGACCGGTCGGTCAACTTCAACCAGTTCCCGTCGGAACTGGTTAACAACATCAAAATCTACAAGACGCAGCAGGCGAGCCTCGTCGAGGGCGGCGTCGCAGGGACGATCGAGATCGGGACGCTTCGACCGCTCGACTTCGGCAAGCGGCGTCTGCAGGGCGAACTCAAAGCGCAATATAATCCCTATGGGGACCGCATCACCGGCCGCGAGGGCGGCGTCGGCTGGCGCGGGACGCTGAGCTACGTCGACCAGTTCGCGAACGACACGATCGGCATTGCGATCGGCGTCCAGCGCAACGATACGAATAACCCCGAAGAAACCTATGCGGCCTCGTCGACCTGGACCGCTTGCCAGGCAGCGCCGGTCGTCGCGAACAACAATTGCGACGAATATACGCGCGCGGAATATGGCCAGAACCGCGCCTTCTACCTGGTTCCCAACGCGTACACCTTCCGCCAGATCAGCGAGACCGACAAGCGCGACGCGATCTTCGGTGCGATCCAGTGGCAGCCCTCGGACACGCTCGATGTCAATCTCGACGTCCAATATTCGAAGCGGACCTATGTCGAGAGCCGCCGCGACCTCAACATCTCCGAAGCGCGGCGCAGCCTGACCAACGTCGTCTATGACGAGAACGGCATCGTTCAGAGCCTGAGCGGGCAGAGCGCGATCGAATCGAACGGCTCCGAACTGTCGCGCGCCGAGGAGTATCTGGGCGGCGGCCTGTCGGTCGAATGGCAGCCCAGCGACCGGCTGACGCTCACCGTCGATGGCAGCTATTCGCGCACGATCCGTGTCGAGGACGAGCGCAACGTCCGCCTGCGCACCGACCCGACCGACGTCAACGGCGTGCGCACCGTGTTCAACAATATGCGCATTCCCTATACCTATGAGATTACGCCGGGCAGCTTCGTGCCGACAATCACCATCGATCCGCGCTTCGACCTCAACAACCACGACCTGTTCTGGGACGACGCACGCCTTCGCCGCGACCAGAGCCGCCGCCATAACGAAATCATCGCCGGGCGCTTCGACGCCGGATATGAAATGGACGGCTTTTTCAGCAAGCTCTCGGCCGGTGTCCGCTGGTCCGAAATGACCTTCCGCGACTATGACGTGCGCAACGGCGACTTCAATTTCAACCTGCCGATCGCCGAGGACCGGCGGATCAACAACCTCTGCCGCAACCCGGCCTTTCCGCAGACCGGCTTTCTGTCGGCCGCCGACGGCAATAGCATCAACAGCTGGGCGACCTTCGACGTCGACTGCCTGTTCCGCGAATATACGGGGAGCGAAGATCCCGGTGCGCGCGAGGACAAGCGTTCGCCCGCGAACCGCGACGTCACCGAACGCACGCTCGCGGGCTATGTCATGGCCGATTACGACGCCGACCTCGGCAACATGCCGGTCCGTGGCAACATCGGCGTGCGCGTCGTCAAGACCGATGTGACCTCGAACGGCTTGCGCAGCGAGTTTACCCTGGTCGATAATGGCGACGGCACCTTCCGCCTCGAAACCACGGGCGATTTCGACACGGTGACGATCAAGAGCAGCAACACGCGCATCCTGCCCAGCGTCAACGCGATCTTCGAGGTTGCGCCGAACACGCTGCTGCGCGTCGCGGGCTATCGCGCGATGTCGCGGCCCGCCCCCAGCGCACTCGGCGCCGGGCGCACCTTCACGCTCGACGACGGTGGCAGCTTCACCAATGTCGAAGATGCGATCGACAATGTCCGTGCCAACGGCAGTCCGCGCCTGAAACCGCTGATGTCGTGGAACGCCGACGCCGCGATCGAATGGTATCCGAACAAGGACAGCATTCTGTCGGCGACGCTCTATTACAAGCAGTTCAACGGCGGTTTCCAGCCGGTGGTGTTCGACGAACAATTCGTCATCGACGGCCAGACGGTGACGGTGCCGGTGACCCAGACGCGCAACAGCCCCGACAAGTCGCGCATCTATGGCCTCGAGCTCACCGCGGCGACGCGCTTCAGCTTCCTGCCCAAGCCGCTCGACGGGCTGGGCGCGAAAGTCAGCTATAATTATGCCGATTCGAATTTCGAGAATGAGGATGTTCGGCTCGGCGACCAGTTCGATCCGATGACCGAAACCGTGTCGGAGGGCATCATCCCCGCCGCAGGCCTGTCGGGTTATTCCAAGCATGTGCTGTCGGCACAGGCCTATTATGAGATCGGCCCGGTGTCGCTGCAGGCGATCTATAACTACCGCTCGAAATATTATCAGGACTTCGTCGGCGGCAACAGCCAGCTGCGCTATGTCGGGCCCAGCGAAACCGTCGATTTCCGCGCCTCGCTCGACCTGATGAAGGGCGTGTCGCTGCGCTTCGAGGCGCTCAATATCTTCAACGAGCCCAAGGCGACCTATATGCCGGTCTATGGCAGCAGCCGCCAATATCATTACTACGGCTCGAAATATTTCATCGGAATCCGGGCGCGGATCTGATCGGCGGCGGCGCGATGATGCAGCGTCTTTTCCTGTCGATCGCAGCGGCAGCGGTGCTTTTGGCATCGCCGCCGTCGGCCGCGAACGAAAGCGATGAACCGGCATCGATCGTGCGCGATCTGGTTTATCGGCAGGCCGACGGCACCGCCCTCCACCTCGATCTTTATCTTCACCCCGACGCGCGGCGCGCGCCGGTGCCCGTCCTCCTCTATTTTCACGGAGGCGGCTGGGCGCGCGGTACGCGGCCCGCGGACTGGCAGGCGTTTCGGCCCTACCTCGACGCCGGATTCTCGGTCGCGGCGGTGCAATATCGGCTGGCGGGCGAGGCGAGGGCGCCCGCGGCGGTGATCGACGCGCGTTGCGCCTTGCACTGGGCGGGAGCCAACGCCGCCAGGTTCGGCTTTGATCCCGATCGCATCCTGCTGGCGGGCAGCTCGGCGGGAGCGCATCTGGCGTTGATGGCGGGTCTGCTCCCCGCGTCGAACGCGATCGACGCCGCCGAGTGCCGCAATCCGCCGCGCGCCGCCGCGGTGATCGACTTTTACGGCCCCACCGACCTTGCGGTGCTGCGATCGGACGATGGCGCACTGCACCCCACGGTCGCAAACTGGATCGGCGCGCGCGATGATGCCGCCGAGATGGCGCGCGCTATGTCGCCGCTCACATGGCTCGACGCCGCGTCGCCGCCGGTCTTCATCGTGCATGGCGACGCCGACAAAGTCGTTCCCATCGCCCAGTCGCAGATGCTCAAACACCGCCTCGACGCGCTTGGCATCCGCAGCGATTTCTTCGTGGTGCCGGGCGGCGGCCATGGGAAATTCGATACGGCGACACGCGCGGCGATCATGGCGCGGCTGATCGCTTGGCTCCGCGCGGCCAAAATCCCCTCGAACGGGACCTATTCCGATGCCGATTGACGACCACCGCATTGTTAGGCTTCAAAATTGTCATACCGGATTGTATGAACTCTCTACACATGATGTGGGAGACGAATAAGCCATGGCCGAACGCCGCCTTTTTGAAGACATCGCCGACGCCATCCGGGGCCTGATTCTCGACGGCACCTATCCGCCCGGCGCACGCCTTCCCGGCGAACGCGAGCTGTCCGAACGGTTCGAGGTCAGCCGCGTGACGATCCGCGAAGCCGAAATCGCGTTGCAGGCGACGGGCTGGATCCACATCCGCACCGGCGCGGGCGCCTATGTCGAAGCGCAGATTCCCGGCGACAGCAAGCGCCTGCCCCCGGTCAGCGCCTTCGAAGTCACCGAGGCGCGCTCTTTGTTCGAGGCCGAGGCGGCCGCACTCGCCGCGCCAACGATCTCGGCTGACACCCTCGCGAAGCTCGACGAGCTGCTCGCCGCGATGGCGGACGATGCGGCGAGCGAGGACGAGATCAGCGTCATCGACCGTGAGTTTCACATGACGATCGCCGCTGCGTCGAACAACAAGGCGATCATTCACGTCATCGAAAATCTGTGGCGGATGCGCCTGGAATTGCCCGAGGTGCGGCAGAGCCATTCGCTCGTTTGCCGCAAGGATGGCCGCGCGCGGAAGGCCGAACATGCCGATGTTGTCGACGCGCTGCGGCGCCGCGATGCCGCGGGTGCGCGGCTGGCGATGCGGCGGCATTTCAACCGCCTGCTCGAATCGATGCTCGACGAAACCGAAGAACGCGCGCTCGACGAACTGCGCCGCCGCGCCGCCGAGAGCCGCGAGCGCTATTTGCTTAGCTCCAAGCTCGCCTGATGATTGGACGGTCGCCCGCATGAACCCGTCCGCGCCTGCCGGTGATGCGGCGACCCTGTTGCTCGAAGCCCGCCGGGCGGGGACGGCGCTCGCCGCCTTCCCGCGTCCTGCGCCGACGACGCTGGCCGACGCCTATGCCGTGCAGCGGCGGCTATGCGATGCGCTCGCCTTGCCGGTGCTTGGCTGGAAAGTCGGACGCATCCCCGGTCCGCTTGTCACGTCGCTCGGTGCCGAGCGGCTCGCGGGACCGATCTTGCGCTGCGCCGACATCGCGGAGGGCGCGCCAGGCGAGGCGCGGATATTCACCGGCGGTGCGGGCGCGATCGAAGCCGAGGTGATGCTCCGCCTGGGCCGCGTGCCCGATCATCTTCCCTTGCTCGCCGACGCGCCCGATTATGTGAGCGAAATCCGCGCGGGTTTCGAGGTTGCGAGTTCGCCCGCGCCCGATGTCCACAACCTCGCTCCCTTCGGCATCATTGCCGACATCGGGATCAACAACGGCCTGCTGATCGGCCCCCCGCTTGCGCGCGACGGCTTCGACCAGCTTGCGGTCGAAACCCGGATCGACGGCGCCAGCGTAGGCCGCGGGCGCGCCTGCGACGTGCTCGACGGCCCATGGGGCTCGCTCCGCTTTCTCGTCGACCTGCATCTGCGCGGCGTCATCGCGCTCGCGCCCGGCCAGTGGATTTCGGCAGGGGCGATCACGGGGGTCCACCCGATCGTTCCGGGCCAGAGCGCGACCGCAAAATTTGGCCCGGCGGTTCACATCGCCTGCACGGCCGTTCCCGACACCGGACTATCCCGATGACCCTTCGATCCCGCACCACCGTCTGTTTCGGCGAAATCGTCATGCGCCTCTCGGTTCCGGCTGGCGAAATGCCGCTGCAATCGCCGCGCTTCGATGCCTGGGTGGGCGGCGCCGAGGCGAATGTCGCCGTCGCGCTCGCCGCGCTCGGCCATCGCAGCCATATGGTGAGTGCCGTGCCCCCCGGCTCGATCGGCGACGCGCCCATCGCCGAACTGCGACGGCACGGGGTCGATACCGGCGCCATTTTTCGCCGCGAGGGGCGGATGGGCCTCTATTATCACATCCCCGGCGGCCCGATGCGCGCCGCCGAGGTCGTTTACGACCGTGCCGAGTCGGCCTTTGCACGCGCCGCCGCGGCCGAATGGGATTGGGGTGCGCTGCTCGCCGGCGCCGACTGGCTGCATCTTTCGGGGGTGACGCCCGCGCTCGGCCCGGCATCGGCCGAAGCGGCGCTGGCCGCTGCCCGCGCCGCGCGCGCGGCCGGAATCGGCGTGTCGTTCGACGGCAACTGGCGCGGCCGCCTGTGGGACCGCTGGCATAACAATCCCGCCGCGATCCTCCGCCCGATTGTCGAACAGGCGACGCTGCTGTTCGGCAACCACCGCGACGCCTCGCTGCTGCTGGGACAGGAATTTTCGGGCGATGGCGAGGATCGGCGGCGCGCGGCCGCGCTCGCCTTGCTCGATCGCTTCCCGGCGCTGACCCATGTCGCATCGACCGCGCGGCATATCGCGGGCGCCGACGAACATCATATCGTCGCGCGGATCGACACGCGTGACGCCTGTGCGGCGACCCCCGACGCCGTGATTGCGCCGATCACCGACCGCGTCGGCACCGGTGATGCCTTTGCGGCCGGCGTGCTCGACGGCTTGTGGCAAGGACTTCCGCTCGCTGATGTCGCCGCGCGCGGGCTTACCCTCTCGGCGCTCAAGCACGGGCTGCGCGGCGATCTTGCGCCCTTTGCGCGCGTTTCGGTCGAACAGGCATCGTCGCAAGCTGCCGACGTGGTGCGCTAGGGTCTGGGCCAAAATTCATGGCCTGCGTGTTTTCGCGGAGAGCAGTTCCTTTACGACGCGAAAGCCGATCGAATTGTCGAGCGCCTCGGGCGCGTAGCGGATGCGCTCGGCGCTCCGCAACATGGGCAGCAAGTCGACCAAATGGTCGCGACGTGGGGGCGTCGCTGGCTATTGTCGGTGCGGTCGCGGGACTGTTGGCGGTGGGAATATTGGCGTGGGGCCGCCAACATTTCGTGACAGCCATCCAAAACCTTCAAAATGAAGAAAATGGTATCTAATTCCTACGCGCTAGAGCGACGGAAGGAAGCAGTCGATCAACGCCAGGGCAGGGCCCAAACATCGGTATCTGGCACCGGGCCGGGCCGCGCGCTCCATGCCGCGCCCGGTCTCGCCGCTACCGTCATCACGCTCTAAGCCTCGACCAGCGCGTGATATTCGGCTTCGGCCAGGAATCGTTCGGCGTCGAGGGCGGCCATGCAGCCCATGCCCGCGGCGGTGACGGCCTGGCGATAGATTTTGTCGGTGACGTCGCCCGCGGCGAAGACGCCGGGGATCGCGGTCAGCGAGGTGCCGGGCGTCACCTGAAGATAGCCGTCCTCGTCGAGCGGCAGCTTGCCCTTGAACAATTCGGTTGACGGGCTGTGGCCGATGGCGACGAAGCCGCCGTCGGTCGGCTCGTGGCTCGCCGCGCCGGTCACGGTGTCGATCAGGTCGACGCCGACGAGGCCCGAAACGCCTTCGCCCGCGACGAAACGCTCGACCTGCTTGTTCCACAAGACCTTGATCTTCGGATTGGCGAACAGGCGGTCCTGCAGGATTTTTTCGGCGCGCAGCGAATCGCGGCGATGGATCAGCGTCACATCGTCGCTGTGGTTGGTGAGGTAAAGCGCCTCCTCGACCGCGGTGTTGCCGCCGCCGATGACGACCACCTTCTTGCCGCGATAGAAAAAGCCGTCACACGTGGCACAGGCCGACACGCCCTTGCCGCCGAGTTCCTGCTCGCCGGGAACGCCGAGCCATTTCGCCTGCGCGCCGGTCGCGATGACGAGCGTTTCGGCGAGATAGACGTCGCCGCCGTCGCCCGTCAGCCTGAACGGACGCTCTGACAGGTCGACGTCGACGATCGTGTCCCAGATCATGCTGGTGCCGACATGCACCGCCTGCGCGGTCATCTGTTCCATCAGCCACGGACCCTGGATCACGTCGGCAAAGCCCGGATAATTTTCGACGTCGGTGGTGATCGTCAGCTGCCCGCCGGGTTGCAGCCCCTGCACGACGATCGGCATCATCCCGGCGCGCGCGGCGTAGATGGCGGCCGACAGGCCAGCGGGGCCGGAGCCGAGAATGAGCATCTTCGTGTGGTGGGTGCTGGGCATGACGATCCTGTTTCTGTGCGAATGACGGCGATTGCGATACTTCCCATATCCGTTCGCATCGAGCGAAGTCGAGATGCTGCAAAGGACGGCGCCATAACGACGGGCGTCTCGACTTCGCTCGACACGAACGGGAAGAAAGGAATCGCGGCAGGCACAAATGGGAGTTGTAACGCGCGCTGGCAAGGGACAGGCTGCGCGCCAAGGGGAGAGAAGCGATGGCAAGCTGGTGGGAAAGACACGGCGTCCCGCGCCTGATCAAATGCGCCTGTTCGCAGGGGCAGGTCATGAAGCTGCGCAGCCGAGTGGTGCCGCACGCGCGCGGGCATGTGCTCGAACTGGGCTGCGGCGGCGGGATCAACATGGAATTTTACCGTCCGGGACAGGTTGAAAGCTTCACCGGGCTTGACCCTTCGCCCGAACTCTTGGCGATGAGTCGCGCGGCGGCGGCCGAGCATGGGATGGCGGCCGACATTCGCGGCGGCGTCGGCGAGGCTATGCCGTTCGACAGCGGGCAGTTCGATACCGTCGTCACCACCTTCACCCTCTGTTCGGTTGCCGATCAGGTCGCGGTACTCGCCGAAATCCGCCGCGTGCTGAAACCCGGCGGGACCGCGCTGTTCCTCGAACATGGCGGCGCGCCCGATGCGGGAGTCGCGAAATGGCAGCGGCGGATCGAGCCGGTGTGGAAACGCATCGGCGGCAATTGCCACCTGACGCGCCCGATCGGTACGGCATATGCCGCAGCGGGCTTTGCCGTCGATCGGCAGGCTGCAGCCTATATGCCGGGAACGCCGCGGCCGTTCGGCTGGGTCGAATATGGCGCTGCGCGGGTCGCGGGGTAGGGTGGGGCGGGAAACGTCTGGCGCCGATCGAAAGCTGCCATAATATCCTCCCTGTGGCCGAAGGCCATGGGGAGGTGGCAGCGCGAAGCGGTGGTGGAGGGGCTTTGGCGCTACCGTTGCGGCCCCTCCACCACCGCTTCGCGGCGGTCCCCCTCCCCATCGCTACGCGACAGGGAGGATTTGAACGTCCGCTCCCCACCCCCAAAGCCGCCGGGAGCGACGTCTGGACCTAATCCTTTTCACCCACCTCGATCAGCCCGTGGCCGACGCTGACCCGTTCGTCGAAGACGAAGCAGCTGCCGTGCCAGCGGCTTTCGAATGCGGGCACCTGTTCGAGATAGGCGAGGATGCCGCCTTTCAGGTGGACGACATCCTCGATGCCTTCGTGGCGCAGGAAGGCGGTCGATTTTTCGCAGCGAATGCCGCCGGTGCAAAACATCGCAATGCGCTTGCCTGCGAACCGCTCGGCATTGGCGCGCCACCAACCCGGAAAGTCACCGAAGCTTTTGGTTTCGGGATCGACCGCGCCCGCAAAGCTGCCATAGCCGACCTCGAAGGCGTTGCGCGTGTCGATGAGCACGGTGTCCGGATCGTCGACGAGCGCGTTCCAGTCGGCGGGATCGATGTAGGGCGCGGCCTCGCGCGCGGGGTCGAGGCCGGGCACCTTCAGCGTCACGATTTCTTTCTTGAGCCGCACCTTCAGCCGCTGGAACGGCATGGCGGCGGCGGTCGAAAATTTGACGTCGAGCGCGGCGCAGCCGGGGAGCGCGCGGATATGGTCGAGAACGGCGGCGATGCCGGCTTCGGTGCCGGCGATGGTGCCATTGATCCCCTCACGCGCGAGGAGCAGCGTGCCTTTGACGCCCTCGGCGGCGCAGCGGTCGAGCAGCGGCTGGCGCAGCATCGCGGGCTCGTCGAAGGGGGCGAAGCGGTAGAGGGCGGCGACGGTAAATGTCATGGCGGCGGGCCTATAGCTGACCGTGTCGGGATTGTCGAAACGGATCGGTTTTATCACCGTCATCCCGGCGAAGGCCGGGATCTGGCCGTTGCTTATAACGCGAGGGCGACATCCCGGCCTTCGCCGGGATCACGATTTGGGTGTGGATTTGGGTTCGGCCTACCCGAACGGATCGCTTCGCGCCGTGGCATAATGCGCCATCGCCATCGTCGTCCATTGCGCGTTGACGCGGATGCAGCTGGGGAAGACGCTGGCGTCGGTGACGAGGACATTGGTGGTGCCGTGGACGCGGCAATCGAGGTCGACGATGCCGTGCTGCGGGTCTTCGTTCATCGCATTGCCGCCGTGGGGGTGGCTGCTCGACAGGGTGACATCATCCTGTTCGCGGATCGCGGCTTCGAAAAAACCGTCGATGTCCATGTCGGGCGTCACCGTCTGGCCCTTTGCCAGCGCGGGATAGCATTCGAGCGCGCCGGCGGCGAAATGCACCTTGGTCAGCGTCGCCATTGCGCGGCGGAGCAGCGGCAGGTCGTCGCTGGTATCGAGTCGGAATTTGAGCTTGCCGTCCTCGACCTGCCCGCGCCGGTCGGCGGGAAACAGGATGCCCGCCGAATGGACGCGGCCGTAGTTGCGCATCCGGTCGGCGTGATCGGCGAACCAGCCGGGCATCAGCGAGGCCATCGACATCGGCGGCTGAAAATGGCTTTCGAGCAGGAAGTCCCCGCAATCGACATAGCTCGACATCTGATCCTCGTCCCACGCATCGCCGCCGACGCCCGGCGGCATCAGCGCGACGACGGGCGAGGCGACGTTGAGCGACACCTGATAGCCGGTGCGGTCGATGTCGCTGCGGTCGAGCAGTTTCGACGAGGCGATCGTGCCCGCGGCGACGACGACGCCGACGCGCGCGCGGACGAGGCGCTTCGATCCGTCGGGCAGGATGAGCCGCACCGCCTCGGCCTCGCGCCGGCCGTCGATCGCGGTCTGCCACAGGATCTGATCGACCTTGGTGCCGGGCAGGATGCGCGCGTCATGGTCGCGGCACGCCGCCGGCAGATAGGTTTGCGCGACGCCCATGCGGCGGCCATAGGCGCAGCCCGAATTGCAATAGCCGCAATAGGCGCAGGCATTGGGCGTGTTCGGCGGGCCGAAATTCTTGTCGAACCAGTCGGCGACCGCGCGCTTGTCCCTGGGATCGGTCGAGGCATCGGCATAGGCGCGCCAGCCATTGATGAGGTGCGGGCCGTTGTGGCGTCCGCTGCGCGGTTCGATGCGCGCGATGCCGAGCATTGCCTGCACCGCGTCATAGCTGGCGTGAAAGGCGGCGGGGTCGATCGGCGCGCCGATGGTCGCCCATTTGGCGAGCACATCCTCTGCGTCGGGGTGGGTGCGGCCGGGTTCGTTGACGCGCAGACAGATGCCGTTGTTGATCGTCGACGATCCGCCGACGCAGCGTCCCTGAAAGACGACGAAATCGCGGTTGGTCGTCGTCTGCACCGCGCCATGTTTGTAAAGGTTCGCGATCATGTCGAGTTCGTGGTGGGTGATCGCGTGGCTGGGGTAGAAGGGGCCCGCCTCGACGATCAGCACGCGATAGCCCTGCGCCGCGATATTATAGGCCGCGACCGCGCCGCCCGCGCCCGATCCGACGACGATCACGTCATATTCGTCCGCGACGCTCTCGGCGGCCAGGATGTGCGCGGGGTCGATCTCGCGGCCCTGAACGGGCGTCATCGGGACGTCACCCGGCCCGCGCGCGCGGAATTTGGGGAGCGCGAAGCCGATCTGGCGGTGGACGGGGTTCGCGACATTGTCGTCCTGATCGCCCGGCAGCCAGTGGCCGTAATAGCAGGCATAGACGATGCCGCGCAGCCGCCCCATGTCCTGAAACAGGTCGAGACGGCTGTCGCGCAGCCGGTCGGCGATCCGCTCGACGCGCGTCGCGACATCGACCTCGGTGAACAGCGGGCCGAGCACAATTTCGGTGGCGGTGAGCGAGAAGCGCATCTCGTCCAATTTGGTCCCGCCGACCTTGCCGAACAGCTCGGCGATATTGGCGACGACCTGATCGGCCGAAATCGCCATCGCCGCGCCGTCGAACAAGGCCTCGGTCAACGCCCTCAGAAATTTGAGCTGCCCCGAACTGAACGGTGCCGTCATCGTCCTTGCCCCCTTTGCCCTGCGCCCCCAGATGGCGGGTTATAGCGCGCGAAGGCAAGGCGTATTGTACGGGATCGCCACGCGATGCGCGGGGTTCAGGCCGGAAGCATTTGAAGAAGGAGGGGCCTTTATCCCCCGTCCGCCGCGCTTGGCAGCCGCGACGGGGGATGAGGTTCGTTGTGCACGAGAAGAACATTAAGAGAACAAAATGCATTCGTCAACCCCTTGCGGCGCTTTTTCGTCGATCGGTTCGGGCGGTTGACGTAAACGTCAATCGGCGCCAAGGCCGGGCCAGCCAAGGAAAGGGAGACGCATGGCCGAGCAACCGAAGTTCGATCTGACGGGGCGCGTGGCGCTGGTGACGGGGGCGTCGTCGGGACTGGGCGCGGGGTTTGCCAAGGCGCTCGCCGCGGCGGGGGCCAAGGTCGTGCTCGCCGCGCGGCGCGCCGACAAGTTGGCCGAGCAGGTGGCCGCGATCGAGGCGGCGGGCGGACAGGCGATCGCCGTGAGCATGGACGTCACCGACGAAGCATCGACCAAGGCGGCCTATGACGCCGCCGAGGCTGCCTTTGGCACGGTCGATACGATCGTCGCCAACGCCGGCGTCGCGACCGAGAAGATGGCGATGGGGCTGTCGGTCGAGGATGTCGATTTCCTGCTCGCCGCCAATGTCCGCGGCGTGTTCCTGACCGCGAACGAGGGCGCGAAACGGCTCGACCAGGCGGGAAGCCGCGAGAAGCAGCATGGGCGCATCGTGCTGATCGGATCGATCACCGCCGAGAAGGTGTTTCCGGCGACATCGGTCTATGGCGCGACCAAGGCGGCGGTGCGCCATCTGGGCAAGGCGCTGGCGCGCGAATGGGCGCGGCGCGGGATTTGCGTCAATGTGATCCAGCCGGGCTATTTCGCATCCGAAATGACCGCGGAGCTGTTCGAAAGCGACACTGGCGCGGCGATGGTCAAAAGCTTTCCGCGCCAGCGGATGCGCCCCGCGAGCGACCTGCACGCGCCGCTGTTGCTGCTCTGCTCCGACGCCGCGGCGGGCATCACGGGGAGCGTGTTCACGATCGACGACGGGCAGACTTTGTGAGCGCGCTGCTGATCGAGGCGCGCGGCGCGGTCGAGATCGCGACGCTCAATCGCCCCGAGCGGCTGAATGCGCTGAACGAGGAACTGGTCGACGAACTCAACGCCTATTTCGGCGGCCTCGCCGAGCGGCAGGAGGTGCGCGTCGCGGTCCTGCGCGGCGCGGGTCGCGGTTTCTGCGCAGGGCTGGATATTCAGGAGGATCGGTCGGGCGACGAAACGCCGGTGCTCCGCACGCTGCGCACGCAGACGCGGATCGGCAACATCTATCGCAAGATGCGCGCCTGTCCGCAGCCGGTCATCGCGCTGGGGCATGGCGCCGCGTGCGGCGGCGGGCTGTCGCTGCTGCTCGCGTCGGACGTGCGCTATGCCGCGCCGTCGCTGCGCTGCAACGCCGCCTATATCCGCATCGGGCTGGGCGGGTGCGACATGGCGTCGAGCTATTTCCTGCCGCGGCTGGTCGGCGCGAGCCTGGCCGCCGAGATGATCCTGACCGGGCGCTTTATCGACGCCGAGCGCGCGCTGCGCGTCGGGCTGGTGAGCGAGATCGTCGGGGAGGAAGCGCTGCTCGACCGCGGGCTGGCGCTTGCCGACGAGATGCTGGCGACGAGCCCGCATGGGCTGCGCCTGTCGAAGCAGGCGCTGAACCTCAACATCGACGCGCCCAGCCTGGACGCTGCGATGGCGATCGAGGACCGGCAGCAGGTGATCCTGTCGGCGACCGAGGACCATAAGGAGGCGCTGGCCGCTTTTCTGGAAAAGCGCGCCCCCGAATATCGCGAACGCTAGGCGTGATCGGGGTTTGACCCGAAACACCGTCCCCCCCCCTGTCTCGTCATCCCGGCGAAGGCCGGGATCTCGACCTCGCGTAAAAATGCACCGGCGAGATCCCGGCCTTCGCCGGGATGACGATTCGGTCGAAATTGATCTTGCTCCGGAACCGCGGCCGTCCACCCCATTGACTTGCCATTATATTGGCATAGTAAATGCCACATCCCTTGGGGGTGGGAGTGATGGCAGTACGCTGGAGGACCACTAGACCGGGTCGCATAGGCGGGTCCCGGCGTGCTGCCATCATCGCCATCGCCTGTTTGTTGGGGGCTACGTCGGGGCAGGCACAGCAACGCGCGGCGGCGCCGCGCCAGCCCAATATCGTCATCCTGCTCGCCGACGACTGGGGCTTTTCGGACGTCGGCGCTTTTGGTTCCGAAATTGCGACGCCGCATATCGACGCGCTGGCTCGCGCGGGAATGCGCTTTTCCAATTTCCATGTATCGGGTTCCTGCTCGCCGACGCGCGCGATGCTCCAGACGGGGGTGATGAACCACCGCAATGGCCTCGGCAACATGCCCGAGACGATCCCCGACGAACATCGCGGCAAGCCGGGTTACGACACGGTGATGAACCTGCGCGTCGTGACGATCGCAGAGTTGATGAAGGCGGCGGGATACCGCACCTACCTCACCGGCAAATGGCATCTGGGCAGCGATGCGAAGCGCCTGCCCGAAGCGCGCGGATATGACCGCGCGTTCAGCCTGGCCGACGCGGGCGCCGACAATTTCGAGCAAAGGCCGATCGAGGGGCTGTACGACAAGGCGAACTGGACCGAGAACGGCAAGCCCGCGACCTTGCCCAAGGATTATTATTCGTCGACCTTCGTCGTCGAAAAGATGATCGACTATATCGAGGCGGATCGCCAGAGCGGCAAACCCTTCCTCGCCTCGATCAACTTCCTCGCCAACCATATCCCGGTGCAGGCGCCCGACAGCGACATTGCGCGCTATGCCGCGATGTACAAGGAGGGGTGGACGGCGCTGCGCGAAGCGCGAGCACGGCGCGCGGCGGCGCTCGGCATTGTGCCCGCGGGCACGCCGATGGTGACGATGCCGACGACGCGCGACTGGCAGAAACTGGACGCCGACGAGCGCGCCGCGGCGGTGCGCGTGATGCAGGCCTATGGCGGCATGGCGACCGCGATGGACCGCGAGATCGGACGGCTGGTCGCGCACCTCAAAACGACGGGCGACTATGACAATACGATCTTTGTCTTCCTGTCCGACAATGGCGCCGAGCCGACCAATCCGTTCGGCTCGTTTCGCAACCGGCTGTTCCTGGGGATGCAATATGACCTTGCGACCGATAACATCGGGCGGCGGGGTAGCTTTTCGGCGATCGGACCCGGCTGGGCGAGCGCGGCGGCCTCGCCCTTGTCGGGGTATAAGTTCAGCGCGACCGAGGGCGGGCTGCGCGTCCCGCTGATTATCGCCTGGCCGGGATATGGCGAGATTCGGGCCGGCGCGATCAGCGACGGGCTGGCGCATGTCACCGACCTGTTGCCGACGCTCGCCGAGCTGGCGGACGTGCCGCTGCACGGTGGACAATGGCAGGGGCGGAGCGTCGAGCCGGTGACGGGGCGCAGCCTCGTCCCGATGCTGAAGGGTGCCTCCGAAAGCGTCCATGGCGACGCGCCGCTTGGGTACGAGCTGTCGGGCAATGCCGCGCTGTTCCGCGGCGATTACAAGCTGGTGCGCAACCTGCCGCCGACCGGCGACGGCAAATGGCGGCTTTACGATCTCAGCACCGATCCCGGCGAGACGCGCGACCTGTCGGCGGCGATGCCCGATCGGTTCGCGGCGATGCTGGCCGATTACCGCGCCTATGCGAAGGCAAACGGCGTGCTCGACATGCCCGCGGGTTATACGGCCGCGGACCAGATCAACCGTTATGCGTGGGAGCAGCAGGGGCGCAAACGCGCGATCGAGGCCGGGCTGTGGCTGGGCGGCGGGTTGATCGTGCTGGCGTTGCTGGTGTGGGGCTGGCGGCGGCGGCGGCGCGTGCGGGGGTAGGCTGAGTGGTTGAGGTTGTGGTCGGTTTTGGGGTGGTTAGTTGCCGTTGCGGCCGTCTAAGCCCCTCCCCTTCAGGGGAGGGGTTGGGGTGGGGCCTATCGGCCTTGCGCGAGGCCGATAGGCCCCACCACACGACGACTAGGCAGCAAGCTGCCAAGTCTTCGTTGCCCCTCCCCTGAAGGGGAGGGGCTGGCTTTTCCTTACGACAACTACCGGCCGAAACGCGGCATTCTATAAAATTCGCGCAGAGGCGCAGAGATCGCAAAGGGGGTGCGCTTCCACTCTGCGATCTCTGCGCCTCTGCGCGAATCTTGTTTCAACACGATCCTTCGAACAAAAGGCCGCAACCGGTCGTTTCCGGTCGTTGCCAGTTGCAATCCTCCCTGTCGCGCAGCGATGGGGAGGTGGCAGCGCGAAGCGCTGACGGAGGGGCTATGGCACTGCCGTTGCTGCCCCTCCACCACCGCCTTCGGCGGCGGTCCCGCTGGCGCTGCGCGCCGTCTGCGACTCCCCCATGGCTTCGCCACAGGGAGGATTTATGGTCGCAAACGGTCGAATGCCACCATTCCCGTCGTCGCTACGGTGCGGGCTTATCCGGCGCCGGGCGCGCGGGGTCGATCAGGCGGAAGCCGATGTGGTCGGTTCCCAGGCTGCGTTCCTGGAACTGGCGCGCGGCGGGGCGATAGCGGGCGCAATAATTGGCGGCGCACAGGAAGCTGCCGCCCTTGATGACATTGCGTTCGCTGCCCGCCGCGCTCGTCGTCCATTCCCAGACATTGCCGATGAGGTCGTGGACGCCGTGCGCGTCGGCGGGAAAGCAGGCGACCGGCGCGCGCCCCGTAAAGCCATCGGTGCCGAGGTCGCGGACGGGAAAGCTGCCCTGATAAAAATTGGCGCGCGGCTTGCCGTCCTTGCCGACGGGGACATTGCGGTCGGCGCCGCCGCTCGCCGCGGCGAGCTCCCATTGCTCCTCGCTCGGCAGCGCCTTGCCCTTCCATTTGGCGAAGGCGAGCGCGTCCTCAAACCCTATCTGCACCACCGGGTCGCGGGCGCGGCCGTCGATATTCGTCGCGGGCCCTGCGGGGTGGCGCCACTCGGCGCCGACGACCCAGCGCCACCAGTTCGGATTGCCGTCGGTCGGCGCGGTGAACACCGCCGATCCGGGGACAAGCATGTCGGGCGGCGCGCCGGGGAGTGGCGGCGGGTCTTGCTCGGCGAGCGTCCGGTAGCCCGTCGCGCGGACGAATTCGGCGAATTCGGCGTTGGTGACCTCGTGCGTCGCGATCCAGAAGCCCGCGACGGTCACCTCGCGCGGCGGGCCTTCCTCGGGCAGCTGCGCGTCGGCGCCGAGAGTGAAGGTGGCGCCGGGGATCCAGACATAATCCTGTGCGGGCATCGCCGGACATTCGGGGGGCTTTGCCTCGGCGAGCGGCGCGTCGGCGCGGTCGCTGCACGCGGCGAGGGTGGCGATGGCGAGCAGCGCGGCGGCGCGGATCATTCGTCGGCCACCCTCGCCAGCAGCGCCTCGACCATATGGCCCAGTACTTCGCCCGCTTCCTCGGCAGCCAGGCCCTGGTCGTGGCGCAGCGTGCGCCAATTGTGGAAGGAGAGCGCCGCGCACAGCGCCTCGACGGTGATGCGGTCGGTGAGCACAGGACCGGGGAGCAGGCGCAGGATCAGCTCGCGTTCGAGCATCACGACGCGGCTATATTGCCCCATCAGGAAGGGCGACTGATAGCGTTTGATGTTCGCGGCGAGGCGGAAGGGCAGTGTCGTTTCAAAGACGCGGATGCGGCGCCGCACCAGTTCGCGGACATTGGCGCGCCACGGCTGGTCGGGATAGGGCGCCGTGACGATCGGCATCACGCGGTCGGTGACCGTCGCGGTAATTTCCGAATAGAGCGCGTCCATATCGTCGAAATGGCGGAACACGGTGCGCAGGCCGATGCCCGCTTCCTCGGCAACGCGCGCCGCGCTCGGCGACAAATCACCCGCGACGATCAGCTCCATCATCGCCTCGACGATGCGCCTGTGGCTCGACCGGCTGCGCGCACGGCGCCCGTCGATCCGCTCGGCGCCGCCGCGCGCCGCTTTCGATTTCCTCACCCCGGTCGTCATTGCATCCCTTCGCTGGCCCAGCGCGCCGCCGACGTCAAACAATCTTGCATTTCGGTGAATATAATGACACATATAGTGTCAATAGTTTCGACGCAAGGCGAAGCGACGGGCGAGGGGAGCGGGCATGGCGAAAACATGGGTGGCTTTGGGAGCGCTGACGTTGGCGGCGGTCGGCGGCTATTGGGCCTTTGACACGAACAAATATCGCCTGCCCGGCCTGATCCAGGACTGGCGCGACCCGGTGCAGCCGAACCGGGCGATCGTGTGGAAGCAGGGGCCAGCGACGGCGCCGGAGGGCGAGCGGCCGCCGAACATCATCCTGATCGTCGCGGATGACCTGGGTTATAACGACATCAGCCTGAACGGCGGCGGCGTCGCGGGGATCGTCAAGACGCCGAATATCGACGCGCTGGCGCGCGAGGGGGTGAATTTCACCACCGCCTATGCCGCGAACGCGACCTGCTCGCCCTCGCGCGCGGCGATGATGACGGGGCGCTATCCGACGCGCTTTGGCTTTGAATTTACCGCGGTGCCGATCGAGTTCGCCGAAAATCTGGCGCATGGCGAGGGTGTCGGGCCGCACCGCGCGATCTTTCACGACGAGCTGGTGACCCCCGACATTCCGCCCTATCCGCAGATGGGCGTGCCCGCGGGCGAGGTGACGATTGCCGAGGCGGTGAAAGCCGCGGGCTATCACACGGTCCATATCGGCAAATGGCATCTGGGCGAGGCGCCCGAATTGCAGCCGCAGGGCCAAGGATTCGACGAAAGCCTTGCGGTGCTCGCGGGCGCGGCGATGCTGCTGCCCGAGGACGATCCCGATGCGGTCAACGCCAAGCTGCCGTGGGATCCGATCGACCGTTTCATCTGGGCCAACCTGCGCCACGCGGTGACCTTCAACGGCAGCAAGCGCTTTGCCGCGAAGGGGCATATGACCGACTATTTCGCCGACGAGGCGATCAAGGCGATCGAGGCGAACCGCAACCGACCGTTTTTCCTGTATCTGGCCTTCACCGCGCCGCACACGCCATTGCAGGCGACGCGCGCCGATTATGACAAGCTGTCGGCGATCAAGGATCACAAGACGCGCGTCTATGGCGCGATGATCGCGCAGATGGACCGGCGGATCGGTGACGTGATGGCCAAGCTGAAGGAGGCCGGGATCGACGACAATACGCTCGTGATCTTTACCAGCGACAATGGCGGCGCCTGGTACAATGGGATGCCGGGGCTGAATGCGCCGTTCCGCGGGTGGAAAGCGACTTTTTTCGAAGGCGGCATCCGCGCGCCCTTGTTCATGCGCTGGCCCGCGCGCATCGCGCCGGCGACCGCGCGCGCGGACGTGACGGGGCATCTCGACATCTTTGCGACGATTGCCGCGGCGGTGGGCGCGTCGCTGCCCGCGGGCCGGATGATCGACAGCGAGGATATATTGTCCGGACCCGCCAGACGGCAGGCGATGTTCTGGCGTTCGGGCGATTACCGCGCGGTGCGCGCGGGCGACTGGAAATTGCAGGTGACGAAGCGGCCCGAACAGGCGCGCCTCTATAACCTTGCCGCCGATCCGACCGAGCAGACCGACCTGTCGGCGCGCGAACCCGCGCGCGTCGCCGAGCTTCGCGCGATGATCGACGCGCAGAACAAGGACATGGCCAAACCGATCTGGCCGGGGCTGATCGAAGGGCCCGTGCGCATCGACGTGCCGCTGAACGCGCCGTGGCAGGACGGGCAGGATTATATCTATTGGACCAATTGATCGCCGTAGCCGCTTGGCGTTGTCTCTGTGGCGGTATCGGATCAGGGTAAAAGGCGCTGCGGGGTAATTGGCGGCGGGGCCCGGCTGTGGCAGGGAGCCGCCGGACATTGCCCCACGGAGAGATCATGCGCACCCTGCTTCTTTCGCTCGCCCTGCTTGCCCCCTTTACATCGGCCGCTGCCGAGGACAGGGTCATCGATACCCATGTCCATCTGTGGAACGGCGCCGAATCGGTTGCCGAATATCGCGCCAAGCTGAAAGCCGCGGGGGTGTCGGTCGAGCGGTTCGGCGCGATGTGGTTCGGGGGCCCGAATCAGGCGCGCGCGGGCAATCCCGCCGACATCAGCGCACGCAACGACGCGCTGATCGCGCTCGCCAAAGACCATCCCGACATGATCCCGATCGCGACCGTCCACCCCTATGACGGCGAGGCGGCGCTGGCCGAAGTGACGCGCGTCGCGGCGCGCGGGGTCAAGATACTGAAGATCCATCCGCACACGCAGGGGTTCGATGCCGCCGACCCGCGCGTGCTGACGCTGGTCAAACATGCGGGCGCGGCGGGGATGGTCGTGCTGCTCGACAATGCCAGCATCGTGCCCGGCGACAATGAAAAGCTTTTCAACCTGGCGCTCGCGGCGCCGAAGACGAAGTTCATCTTTGCGCATATGGGCGGCATGGGGTTCCGCTTCTGGAACATATTGGCGCTCGCGCGCACGGCCGAGGGATTGTTCGGCGAGAATATCTATTTCGACATTTCGGGGGTGACGCTGTTCGCCGATTCGCCGGTCGAGGACGAATATGTCTGGACGATCCGCAACGTCGGCGTCGATCAAGTGCTGATCGCGTCGGACTATCCGCAGTTGTCGCTCGCGAAAACGCTGGAGGCGCTCGACAAGCTGGACCTGACCGAAGAGGAACGCGCGAAAATCCGTTCGGGCAATGCGAAGCGGCTGCTGGGGCTTTAGGGTGTGATGCCCCGCCCCCGACATCGAGACGTGGGAGAGCGGGCGACGGGGCCCGCGCGCTTAAGCAGGGCGCGCATTGCCCCATGATGAACGAGCGGACCTAACCCGCCCAAATCTTTGCATAAAGCATCGCCATCTCGTCGGCATCGGGGACGCGCGGATTGTTCGCGGGCGAGCCCGAGGCCGCCGCCTGCGCGCACATCGTCGGGATCAGCGCGTCCCAGCGCGCGGCGTCGATGCCCCATGCCGCGGGCCCCGGCACCTCCAGCTCGCGGTTGAGCGCCGCGAGTTCGTCGACCAGCCGCGCCACCGCCGCCTGATCGCCCTCACCATCGTCGGCGACGCCCATCGCGCGCGCGCAGTCGGCGTAGCGGGGCAGCGCGGCGGGCGCCGACCAGGCGGTGACGGCGGGGAGCAGCATCGCGTTCGACAGGCCGTGCGGAACATGGAAATGCGCGCCGATCGGGCGGCTCATCCCGTGGACGAGCGCGACCGAGCTGTTCGAAAAGGCGATCCCCGCCTGCGTCGCGCCGAGCATCATCGCCTCGCGCGCCGCGGCGTCCATCGGGTCGCGGCACACGCGGCGCAGATTGGGTGCGATCGCGCGCATCGCGAGCAGCGCCATGCCGTCGCTGAACGGATTGGCGCGGCGCGAGACATAGGCCTCGATCGCGTGCGTCAGCGAATCGATGCCGGTATCGGCGGTGAGCCGCCGCGGCTTGGTAAAGGTCAGTTCATAATCGACGAGCGCGGCGACGGGCAGATAGGCGAGGCCGGGGCAGAGCATCTTTTCGTCGGTCGCATCGTCGGTGATGATCGTGAAGCGCGTCGCCTCCGATCCCGTGCCCGCGGTCGTCGGGATGGCGATGACGGGCAGACCGGGCGCGTCCTGAACATGCGGCGCCTTGTAATCGGCCATCGCGCCGCCGTGGACGGCGAGCAGCGCGATCGCCTTGGCGCTGTCGAGCGGGCTGCCGCCGCCGAAGCCGACGACGCAGTCGTGCTCGCCTTCCTGAAGGAACGCCACGCCGCGGTCGATCGAGGCGATGGTGGGGTTGGGGACGGTATCGGCGAACACGCGGGTGGCGATCCCGGCCCTCGCCAGCGCGTCCACCAGCTCGCCGACGCGGCCACTGTCCCGAAGCCAGGCATCGGTGACGATCAGTGGGCGCGACAGGCCTAATGTTTCCAGTACGTCAGCGAGCTGTTTCGACGCGCCGCCGCCGACGCGGAGGATGCGGGGAAGGGCGATGCTGGCGATGCTCAACGGACGGTCTCCTGACAGGAGGGTCTTACGTCGTCGGGCGCCGGGCGGGAATCCTTATTATGCGCGCGGTTCAGCGCGCCGGTTTGAAGGCGTGCAGTTCGCCCCGGATCGTCGGCACATAGACGGTGCCGTCCGTGTCGAGCGTCGTCCCGACGGTGAAGATCGGTTTGCCGGGGATCGTTTCGCGATCGAGCACCGCGCCGCTCCGCGTATCGACGACGAGCAGGTCAGCGGTCGCCTGACCCGTGGAAATGGTCGGATAGGCCCGCGATCCGGCCGCCTGGGTCGCGATTCCGAAATTATTTAGGTCGGCGTTTTTCCACAGCAGTTCGCCGTGCTTCCCGCGATCGACGATTGCCAGCAGCGGCGCGTCGCGGCCGCCCGCGGGCATGATGACACCCTCGGGCGAAAGCGAAACGCTGCCCCCCGATTCATAGCCGATCGGGAGCGTCCACAGCGAGCGTCCGGTCGCCGCATCAAGCGCGTGCAGCGTGCCGTGATTGTCGGTGAGATAGACGCGCGTGCCGTCGGCCGACAGGTCGGGGCTTGCTGCGCTGCCGCCGGGCAGGCTGTCGTTCACCCATTCCTCGACCAGCCGCGGCGCGGGGCCGGGGGTGATCCGCATCGCGCGAATACCCGCCGCGGGCGTGCCCGGCGTCCAGAAGGTGAAATAGAACCGACCGCTTTTCATGTCGATCGCGGGCGTATTGGCGCTGGGGCAGGCGGGAAGGCCGCGCATACAGGCGACCGCCCCCTGCGACGGATCGAACGACGGGTCCGGCACGAGCGGATGAGGCGCAATGCGTTCGGCGCCCGTTTCGCGGTCGAGCACATAGATCACGCCGACATGGGTGATGAACAACAGGTCGCCAGCGGGGGTGAACTGCGCCGAAAGCGGCGCGCCGATGATCGGATAGGTCCAGAGCAATGTGCCTTTGCGATCGAACGCGCGCATTGCGGTGCCGTCGCCGATGAAGAGGCGCCCTTGCGGATCGAGCAGCGGCGCCGAGGACACCGCAAGGCGGTCGAGGATGTCGGAGCACCAGATCGTTTCGCCCGTCGCGCGGTCGAGCGCGTGGAGGCGGCATTCCTTGCTGCCGGCGGTACCACTGGTGGTCACATACACCTGTCCGGCGCCGTCGCTGGTTGGTCCGAGGTTGATCATGCCGACGAAACGGCGTGACCAGGCGAGCGTCAGGTCGGACGGACCGGGCCCCGCGTGATAGTCGCTGTTCGACGCATCGGCATGAACCGCCGACCAGCCGGGGCCATAAACGGCATCGTCGGCCGCGGAAGCGGCGGGCGCTGCGGCAAGGAGCGCGGCCGAGGCGGCGACGAATGTGGCGGAGCGGCGACGGCCGAAAGCATGGTTCATGCCGATGGTTTAGGCGCGCGCCGACGCAGCCGGATGAATCGGCTGTTTCCAATGGTGACGAAATGTAAGCGGGCCGCCCGTCGTTGCCGCATGGCGGCGACGGGCGGCCCTGCGCACGTCCTAGAAGCGAAGCGATAGCGACACCGCGCCCGACAGGTCGCTGTGTCCACTCTCCGCTTCGCGTCCGCGGAACGAAAAGCTGGCCGCGACGCGCTCGCCGATCAGCCCCGAGACGCCAACGCCATAAGTCAGCGCGCCGTCCCCGCCCGACAGCGGTTCGCTGGTATACCAGACGGGCGCCCCGCTCGGCAGGATCGAGATATGGTGCGACCCGCTGAGCGCATTGGCCGAATAGCCGATCTCTGCCCACGGCATGAAGCCGTCGATCGTCGACGTCGGCGTGATGCGAAGGCCGGCGCCGAGTTCCAGCGTTTCGAGTGTCTGGTCGGCAAAGCGGACCTGCGACGAACGGTCGCCCGCCTCGGCATAGCCATCGACCGTTACGCGGTCATAGCGCGCGGTCGCAAAGGGGCTGACCTGAAACCCATCCGCCGCGATATGATAGGCGGCGCGCGCTTCGATAGATCCGAAATCGCCCTGCGTCTGTCCGGTCTCGTAGCGCACCGCGGGGCCGAGCACGATCCGGCGCGTGACATCGTCGAAATCGCTTTTGCCGATCGACGCGACGAGCGACGCGGTGACATGCGGGCTGTCATATCCGGCGAAGGCCGTCGCGGCATAGCTGTCGAAGCGCACCGACCCGCTGTCGTCAGCGAAATCGCCATCGCCGCCGGTCCACGATCCATAGACGCCCGCGCGCAGCCCCGACGGCAGCGCGGTCGCGAACCCCAGCTGGAGACCGGCAGCGGTCGACCGTCCTTCGTCGGCGATGGCGAAGGCGGGCAGGGTGGCACTGCTCGCCTTTACGCCGCCGATGATGCGGACGCCGGCGCCTGCGTCGCGATCCATTTCCTGCCGCGCGAGCTCGCCGTCGGCACGGTTCGCCGAACGGACCATATAGGGGAGCTGCGCAATTTGCCCCGGCGCGCGAAGCATGGCGAGCGTCAGGTCGCCCTCGATCTCGTGCACCACGCCGGTGAAATGAATGCCGTCGGCGTATAGATAGGTGCGGTTCGCGTCGGGGGTGACATAATTTTCGGACAAGCAGATGAAGGATTCGAGCGCCGAGCCGCGGCACGCGCGGCCGGTCGTGTTGATAATGCCGAACTCCGACGGATTGGCCTCGATTTCACCGATCAACCCGGCGACGTCGACATAAAGGACGTTGAGACCGCGCGATGCGAGTGCGGCGTCATAGCGTTCGTTATAATGATCGAACTTCGGCACGCTGGTGGTCACGACGGTACCCGCGCCGGCGTCGATCAAAAGGCCGACCTGATCGGCCAGCCCTTCGGCGGCGACGCGCAGCACTTCGAGGTCGGCGGGCGTGTCTGCGGGACCGTTGAACTTGGTCGAGAACACATCGTTGCCGCCGCCCTGGATGATGACGAGGCTGTCCTTGGTGAGGCTGGCGCCGCTGCCCAGAAAATCCGCCACCTGTTCGGTGATCGGGCGGCGCGACAGGTCGCCCGGCGCGTCGGGGCGCTGGAGCGCGACGCGCGCGCCGCCCTCGGCATAGTTGGTGCCGCCGGCGGCCGAGGGCGTCAGGTCGAGCCCCAGGCCCTGCGCAACGATTTCGACCCACACGGCGTCGGGATTGGTCGTGAAACTGCCCGCGCCTGCGGGCGCCTTGTCGGCATAGTTTCCGCCGTCGGAGATGCTGTCGCCGAAGACGACGATCTGGTCATAACCGTCTTGAGCGTGGGACAATGGTGCCAGCGGGCCGCAAGCGCCCGCGACAAGAAGGGCGGCGCAAGCCACGCGCGACAGGGCGCGCGCTTTCGGGCGGTGTGGGGGATGGGGGAACACGCTAAACTCCTGAAAAAATATCGAATTGTGGCAATGCGCCGCGGGCCAGTGGTCGGCCCGGGCCGTGTCGGACGCGCGAACGGCGCGATACGAATTGTGTCGTTGCGTAACCGGTGCGGGCATCGGCGGCAAAAGCGCGTCGGGGCGCGGCGAATAGTCGTTTTGTGCCGCCAAACGTCCGTGCCTTCGCCTGCGAGGCGCGGTAAGAGGGGGCGTGAACGCCCTGCCAAACCCCGTCGGCCCCGACGCCCCTGCCGCACTGCCGCGGCGCCGCAACATCACGTCGCGGCAGATGCTGGTGACGGCGACGCTGTTTCTGTGGGCGGCCAATTTCTTCATCTTCACGATGATTTCGGTGCTCGACCGGCCCGATCGCTGGGTCGACAGCCTGTTCCCGCGGCTCGTGCTGACGATCATCGGCATCGGCTTTTGCTATCTCTTGCACCTCGTGCTGCGCGCCGCGGGCAAAAGGGGTTTCCGCGTCCAGATGATCGCCGCGATCGTCGCCGCGCCGATCGTCGCCGACCTGTACGGGTGGTGCAATGCACTGGCCGCGGCGATGATCTATGGCCAGATCCCGCCGCTTCCACTGGGCGAGACGATCTTTCAGCTGTCGCTGCACCTCTGGTTCTTTGCCAGCTGGATCGGCTTTTATCTGGCGATTTCGTACAGTATGCGGCTGCGCCGGCAGGAAAAGCGCGAGGCGACGACGCGCTTTCTGGCGCAGGCGGCGCAGCTTCAGGCGCTCCATTATCAGATCAACCCGCATTTCCTGTTCAACACGCTCAACGCCATCTCGTCGCTGATCGTCGACGGCCGCAATGCCGAGGCCGAGGCGATGGTCCAGCGCTTGTCGGAATTTTTCCGCCTGACGCTCGAGCTTGATCCCAGGCAGGACGTCTCGCTCGATCGCGAACTGGCGCTGCAGGCGGCGTATCTCGACATCGAGAAGGTGCGCTTTCCCGACATGACGATCCGCATCGACGTCGGCGACGATGTCCGCGCCGCCGCGGTCCCCGGCCTGATCCTGCAACCGCTCGTCGAAAATGCGGTGAAGCATGGCGTCGCGCGGAATCCGGGGCCGTCGCACATCGAAATTTCGGCGCACCGGGCCGACGGCCATATCGAAGTCGAAATCGCCAACCGCGCGTCGTCGCGGGCGAGCGAGGGCGGCGGCATCGGCCAGCGCAACGTGCGCGAGCGGCTGGTCGCACGCTTCGGCGATCTGGCGTCGCTGACCGCGGGATTTACGGGGCCGAAACGCTATAGCGCGCGGCTCGTCCTGCCGCTGGTGCCCGGCGCATGACCGCACTGCGGCTCCTCGTCGTCGACGACGAGCCGCTGGCGTTGCGGCGGCTGGAATTGCTCATTGCCCGGATCGACGGGGCCGAATGCTGCGGGTCGGCGTCGGGCTGTCGGGAGGCGGTCGCCGCGACCGTGCGGTTGCGGCCCGATGTCGTCCTGCTCGACGTGCGGATGCGCGACGGCACCGGCTTCGACTATCTGGACGCGCTGGGCGGCAAGGATATGCCGCAGATCATCTTTGTGACCGCGTTCGACAGCCACGCGGTCGACGCCTTTACGCAGCAGGCGCTCGATTATCTGTTGAAGCCGATCGAGCAGGGACGGCTGGAGGCGGCGCTTGCGCGGGCGCGGCAGGCGATCGCGCAGCGCGAGAAGGCGTCGCGCGCCGAGGAGCTGGAAGAGGTCGTCGGCAACCTGCGCGACAAGATCGCCGGCGATGCGGCGCCGCGGTTCGAGACCGAGCTTTGGGTGCGGAAAAATGTGACCGGCTTCGTCCGGATCGAGGTGGGGTCGATCGACTGGATGGCGGCCGAGGATGATTATGTGCGGATCGCCCTTGGCGACAAATCCTATCTCCTCAGAAGCACGCTGAGCGAGCTTGAGCGGCGGCTCGACCCGTCGCAATTTCTGCGCATCCATCGCTCGACGATCGTGCGCCGCGCCGCGGTCGCCGAGTTCCGCAGGGACGGGACCGGGTTCGAGGCCTGCCTGTGCTCGGGGGTCCGGCACCGGGTAGGGCGCGTTTATGCCAAGCGGATCCGGCACGAGCTGGCGCGGCTGGAACGCTGATCGCGCGGTGCGTCGCGAAGCGCGCCATGGTCCGCATACACCGGCAACCGCGGAGGCGACATTCGGCTGCACCGATCGACCATTCGCCTGTCGGGCGGTGCGATAGGCCACACCAAAGGCCGCTTCGTCGGCAGACCATCTGTCGCACCCGCCGCGCGCCTGTCAGACCGCCGGAGAATTTCAGGGGGTGATCATGATGCACGAAACGATTCGGGTTTCAGACCAAAACCGCCCGCGTGGCAGCGCCTGGCGGGCGATCGCCGCCGCCGGAATTTTGGCCGGCGCGCTCGACATTTTGTTCGCGACGACGCTGTGGGCGTCGCTGGGCGTTCCGCGGGTCGCGGTGCTACAGTCGATCGCCAGCGGGATCATGGGTCCGGCGGCCTTTGCGTCGGGGTGGTCGACCGCGGCGCTCGGGCTCGCATTGCACTTCGCCATGACGACCATCATGGCGGCGGCCTATATCCTTGGCGCACCGGAGGCCGTGCGCGCGAAGCCGTGGCTTGCCGGTTCGCTTTACGGCGCGGCGCTGTGGGCGGTGATGAACCTGATCGTCGTTCCGCTCTCGGCGGCGCCGGTCACCCTGTCGCCCGCGCCCGTGATAGCGGCCGAAATCGCCGCGCATATCTTCCTGGTCGGGTTGCCCATCGCCTTTATCGCGCGCCGCCGCGACCGCGCGCTCGCCCAAAAATTCGCCGCCTGATCGCCTCGCGCGATCATCCGGCCTCCGGCCGCGCCCATATTTCCAGCGCGTTCAGGATCGGCATCAGCCGTTCGCCGCGGGGCGTCAGCCGATAGGCGGCGTCGCGGTTGGCGCTTTCGCGATCGACCAGCCCGCGCCGCTGTAGCTCCAGCAGCCGTTCGGTCATCATCTTGGGCGTGACCGTCGGCAGGCAGAGCGCCAGCTCGCCGAAGCGTTTCGGCCCCAGCGACAGGTGATAGAGAATCAGCGCCGACCAGCGGTGGCCGAGGAAGTTCAGCCACGCCTCGACGCTGCATTCGCTGGCGAGCCGGAAAAACTCCTCGTCGTGCAGGTCGGCGGCGTCGGCCAGTTGCTGTTGCTGCTCGATCATCTGCTTCCCGTTTGGATAGGAACGTACCGCTGCCCTATCCGGCTCGCGACTCGCATCATGTAGGGGAGCAAGGGATAATGGTTCGACGCGAATTGTTGAAGATGGGTGTCGCGCTGGCCGCGTCGGGCGTCACCGGGACACAGCCGTCGCGGCTGCCCAGCCTGTCGCCGGGCGACTATGCCGCAGGGCGCCGCCCGGTCGCGCTGCCGCAAGGACAGATTGCGGTGTTCGAGGCGGGGTTGCATCCGCGCGCGGCGATCTTCCTTCACGGCTGGCCGCTGAACGGCTTTCACTGGCGCCAGTCGGTGCCCGCGCTTTCTGCACTTCGCCGATGCATCGTCCCCGACCTGATGGGCCTCGGCTACAGCGAGGTGGCGGCCGAGCAGGATCTGAGCCCGGCGGCGCAGGCGGACATGATCGTCGCGCTGATGGACCGGCTGGAGATCGCGTCCGCCGACCTTGTCGCCAACGACAGCGGCACCGCGATCGCTCAGTTGCTGGCCGCACACCATCCGCACCGCGTCGATACGATGCTGCTGACCAATGGCGACACGCACACGAACAGTCCGCCCGAGGCGCTCAAGTCGGCGATCGAGGCGGCGCGCGCCGGGGCACTCGCCGATCTGATCGCGCGGCATCTGGACGAACCGGGGTTTTCGGTATCGCCAATGGGGCTGGGGCATATCTGCTACACCGACCCTGCGAATCTGACGGAGGAGGCGATGCGCCATTATTTTACGCCGCTTCTGTCGTCGCCGCGGCGGCGCAGGCAGTTTCAGCAATATGGCGTGGCGTTCGAGCCCAATCCCCTGCCGGCGATCGAGGACCGGTTGCGGGCCTATCGGGGGCCAGTGCGGATGATATGGGGCACGGGCGATATTCATTTTTCGGTCGCCTGGGCCGAATGGCTGGACCGGACCTTTCCCGCGTCACGCGGCATCCGGCTGGTCGAGGGTGCCAAGCTGTTCTTCACCGAAGAACGTCCCGACCTCGTCATCAACGAAGCGACCGCGCTGTGGACCTGATCGGACGCGCGGCCGCTCGAGGTGCCGAAACATATGCCCGGCATAATCCATTTTACCCAGCGGGATACCGGCACTGCGCATGATCGCATAGGCCGTGACCAGGTGGAAATGGAATTGGGGGATTGCCCAGTCGCGGACGTAGTCGATGCCGGTCAACCGAAAGGCGAGGCCGGGCGCGATCTCGACCCGGATCAACCGCGACGCGGCGGCGTCGAGATCATGTTCGCACACCGCCTCGACGACCGACAGCGCGACGCGGATGCTGCGCTCCGCCTCGGCGAGCGACGCGGACCGGGCAAAGTCAGGAACCGCCTTGCCCTGAAGCCGCGCAACAGTTTCGACCGCGTGCAGGCAAATGAGGCGGATCTGGTCGCGCAGCGGATACATGTCGTCGGCCAGGCGGCGCTCCGCGAGCGCGTCATAATGTTCGGGCGTGCCCTTCATATGGTCTTGCGCGCGGTGAAGCTGGCTGAGCAATGCTTCGAGCATCTGCGCGAAAAGCGGGACGATCAGTCGGCCGATTGTCATCATATCCTCCGCGGCAAGGGCGCCGAAATCATGCTTCGTCGGCCGGTGCGCGCGTGATGCGCACGACGAACGCCAGATATTGCAGGCAGGCGAGCAGCCAGAGCAGCGAGGCGGCGGCGATCAGGCGCGCCTCTCCCATGCTCAGTTCAAGCCACAGCCCCAGCGGAAAGAGGAGAGCGGACGCCGCCGAGACGAACAGGTGGAGCGTCGCCGCCGACGTCCGGATGTGCGTGCGGTAACCGCGATAGGTCAGGCCGAAGAGGGCGATGCTGACCCAGCCGACCAGGTTGGTGTGGGCATGGACGGGGCGCAGCGCATAATCGTGCGTCGCGCCCATGGAAAGGCCCATCGCGACGCCGGCAAGGAGCGACAATGCGGCGGTCAGGAGGAAGAGTTCGGGGAGGCGTTTTGCGACCATGGGGGGATTCCTATTATCGACAGCTAGGGGGGACGGACGATTCAGCCGGGGCGTCGATTTGGGTTTCGCGATGCTGCCGCGGAGCGGCGTGGCGCGCCTCGAGCCATTCGATGCCGAAGGAGACGATGTCGGCCGCGTCGATCAGCCGCGATTGCGCGCCGCCGACCGGGCCTTGCGCAACCCTGGTGCGGGCGAGATAGTCGCGCGCGATCCGTTCGACCGCGTCGGGGCCGTCGGGCGCGGCATATTCGTCGAGGATGCCGTTCGAATCCCAGTCGGACTCGGTGACCCAGATGCGCTTGCCTTCGCGCAGCAACGGCATCGAATAAGTGACGCGGCGCTTGCTCTCGATCCGCGCCACCGCTTCGGCATAATGGAGCGCGGTGACTGCATCGGGCCCGGCGCCGATCGACAGGATTTTTCCCGCGAGCGCGAGAAAACGCGCGATCGGCGAGCCGGGGCCATAAGCGGCGCCCATATCATGCGGCGCCACCAGCCACGGCGCATCGGGCCCGATCGCCGCCATCGATGCGTCGGGATGGGCGCTGCGCCGACATCCCGGATAGGTTCGGATAAATTCGTTGATCGCCCCAAAGCCCGGATAGGCGGGCGCATGATCGGGGTCGAACGCGGGCCAGCTTTGGGCGATGTCCGCGGGCGGCGCATCATGACCCAGCGTCTGTTCGTAGGGCGAATCGCGCCACGAGACGAAGGCGAGGATATTCCCGGTCGGCCCGACGGCCTCGACCAGCGCATCGACGAGCGTCCGCGGTCCGTCCGCCAGCGGCCCGACGGAGCGCAGCGACACGTGCGGCATCACCGTATCGCCGGGCCGGACGCCGAGGTCGCGCAATTGCCCGACCAGCTCGCTTTTGGACCGGGGCGGCGCGGGCTCCGTCGCGGGCTCGTGAGAATCGCCGTTTTTGCGGGGATCAGTCATGGCGGATGTGGTGAGGTTTCAATGGGCTATGATGGCATTTGCGGAGATGCTCGCGCGGTCGGCGAAGCGACCTTCCATCGCGACTGGGCGTCGCGATGGCGATGCCTGTGCGGCCAATGGTCGTTTCGAACCGCTGAATGCGCTTGCCACCGGGAGAGGTTTGACTCATTTATATAGCTAGCTATACATAACATCATCGATCAAGGAGTTTTCATGTCGGTCCTGTCTTTTCTGCTGCTGGCGTCGGCGGTGCCCGACTGCCCGAAACAAGATGCACTGCTGGCGCAGTTGGCGAGCGCGGTCGAAACCCGCTACGTCGTGGAGGCGGATGCGCGCGATATTGGCGCGCAGCTTCGCGCCTGGCGGAACGAGGGGCGTTATCGGGCCAGCTGCGACGACGAACCCGCCTTCCTCGACCGGCTCAATCGCGACCTCGACCGTTTCGACGGGCATTTTCACGTCGAACGCGCGGGTGCGCGCGACGGCGACGACTGGTTGATGGCCTGGCGCGCGGGTTCGAAGGCGGCCAACGCCGGAATCCGCGAGGTGAGCGTGCTCGAGGGTAATGTCGGCTATATCCGCATTTCGAGCTTTTATTCATGGGACATCGCGCGCGAGAAATATCGCGCGGCGTGGGCCCTGCTTGGCGACGCCGATGGGCTGATCATCGATCTGCGCCTGAATGGCGGCGGCGACGGTGCGCCCGCGGCGCAGATCGTGCGCTCGGCCCTCGACGCCGACGTGCGGTCGGTGCAGGCGATCGAGCGACGCGACAGCACTACAGTCGAGCCGCTCCCCGAGGCCGAGCTGCCGCCGCTACGTAGCGATCTGCCGATCGTTGTGATCGTCGACCGGCGATCGGCATCGGCATCCGAATTTGTCGCCTATGCGCTCCAGATGGAGAAACGGGCGCTGGTCGTCGGGGCGCGGAGCGCCGGGGCAGCGAATATGTTCGGCGATCCGGTGCCGCTGGGGGACGATTATCAGGTCGTCATCCCCAGCGCGCGGCCCGTCAACCGCATCAGCAAGGATAATTGGGAAGGCAAGGGGGTTCAGCCCGACCGCAGCGGCGGCGACGATCCGTTGTTCGTTGCCCGGATGCTGATCGCTGCGAAGCCATCGCCGCCCGCGAAGTGACGCGCGCGGCGGTGCTTTAGCGGGCGCCGCGCGGCATCAGTCGCGCGGCTTTTTGGCGCGCGGCCGGTCGGGGGCAAAGCCCTTGGCCAGCGCGTCGCCCTCATACCACTCCGGCCGCGGCCCGTCGGCGATGTTGGCCAGCGTGCCTTCGATATAGCGCGCCCAGCGCGCCGCGACGTCCCAGCGGATCGGCAGCGAGCTTTCGTCGGACGGCTTGTGATAGCTGTGCGTTTCATAGGCGGTCCAGGTGGGATGCTCGGCGGCGCCCGTCGCGGGATCGCGCGGGCCGGGGTTGGGGAATAGGACGGGGATGCCCGCGCGCAGGAACGGATATTGATCGCTGAGCGCCAGATTGCCGCGTTCGGGGATCGGGTCGGGCACATGGCGCGCGCCGATCGACGCCGCGGCGGCGGCCGATGCGGCGCCCAGCGTCGAATGGTCGGCGCCGAGCGCGACGATGTCTTCGAAATCGTGCCACGCCATCAGCCCGTCGACGCTGATCGCCGCGACGATCTTGTCCAGCGGCACGGTCGGGAAGGCCGAAAAATAATCGGCGCCGATCAGGCCCTTTTCCTCGCCGGTGGTTGCGACGAACAGGATCGACCGCTTGACGCCCTTCGCGCGCAGCGCCCGCGCCGCCTCGATCATCACCGCGACGCCGCCCGCATTGTCGATCGCGCCATTATAGATGGCGTCGCCGTCGACCGGCTGGCCGACGCCGACATGGTCGAGGTGCGCGAGGACGAGGACATATTCATCCTTTAGCGCCGGATCGGTGCCGGGCAGCAGGCCGACGACATTGGGCGAGCTGATGTCCTCATGCTGCGAGCTGCGCGCGACGCGGATCGTCGCATCGAGCGGCCGGCCTTTCGGCGCCTTGGTGTCGGCATCGGCGTAGAGGCGCGCGAGATCGATGCCATTGGCCTTGAACAGCCGGGTCGCCATGACGGGCGAGAGCGAGATCGTCGCCTGCACCGCGGGGGCATGGCTCGCCTCCGCCGCGCGCCAGTGAACCGCGGGACGCGGGCGGAACTGCCGCGTCAGATCCCATGGCGAAAAGCGTTCGCGCGCGGGGCTTTTGATCGTGACAATCGCCGCGGCGCCCGCGGCGGCGGCCATGCGTTCCTTTTGCTGCACCCAGCTGTAATGCGCGCGAAGCGCCCCCGGCAGCGACGGCGGCGCGCCTTCGATCAGGACGACCGCCTTGCCGCGCACGTCGAGGCCGCGATAATCGTCGAGCCCGAGTTCGGGCGCGGTGATCCCCCAGCCGACGAAGACGAGCGGCAGGTCGAGGCTTTCCTGCTGCCGATAGGCGCTGGCGTCGATCGCGACCGTGTCGCCATTGGTCAGCGGCACCGTTTCCGATCCGATCGTCAGCGACAGATCGGCCGCCAGCAGCGTGCGGCGGCGCAGCGGAACGGGCTGAAAATAACCGCTGGTGCCGCCCGCCTCGATCCCCGCGGCGAGGAACTGGGCCGCCACATATTCGGCGGCGATGTCGAAGCCTTTGGATCCCGTATCGCGGCCCTCCAAAAGGTCGTGGGCCAGAAAGACAGTGTGCGCCTTGACGGCGTCGGCCAGCGCGTCGCGCTCGTCGGCGGACGCTGAAAGCGGGAGGAGGGCGATGGCGGTGGCAAGGGTCAGGCGGGAGAGGGCAGGCATGGGGGAACCTTTCGATTATCGGCAAGTGGAGGAAGGGGAGAGCGAAACGGCATTTGCCGCGTGCGCCGGGTTATTCAGGTCGCGGCGTCGGCCGGGTCCGCCCCGCGCGCGGCCTCGATCCGCTGCCGATAACCGGCGCGGTCGAGCTGAATCAGCGCGGCGCGCAGCGTGTCGGACAGCGGCGCGCCGATGTCGGCATCGAGCGAGGCCGCGGCCGCCGCGGTTCGCGCCCAATGCCGCGCGAGATCGTCGTGCAGCGCCAGCGCCTTCTGGCTCAGCGCGACGAGCCGCTCGCGCCCGTCGGTCCCGCGGCGCACATCGACCAGGCCATCCTTGCGCATTGCCGCCAGCGTGTTGGTGATGCTGGGCTGCGACAGCCCCATCGCACGCACAATCTCGCTGACCCGCACCTCGCCGCGCGCGGCCAGCAGGCGCCAGATCGAGGTGTAGCGCGGCTTGAACGCAAGGCCGCTGTCGCGATAGGCCGCCTCGACGTCGCGATCGAGCCGCTCGAGCAGCAGCCGAAGCAGCGATCCCAAGGTGAGCGCGCGATAGTCCATTTAGATAGCCTATTATGTAACCGTGTCGCGGGCAAGGGTGCGCAAGCGATCCGGTGCGGCGAGCGCGGGCGGTCATCCCGGCGTCCAGAAAGCGTCGGTCAGCCCGTGGCGGGCAAAGATCGCCTCGATTTCGGCCGCATCGCGCTTGCGCCACGGTTTCGCGACATAGTCGCCATACCAATCGGTGGCAAAGGCCCATAGCGCCTCGGAGGTCATCACCGCCCCTTTGGGCAGCGCGTGCCGCCGACACCAGTCGTCAATGTCGGCTTCGCTGCGAAACGGCTGAAAGGTCGCGCAGGCGTGGATGACATTGTCCCACCAATGGCGGACCGGGATCGACAGGTGGAAGAGGAAGGCCGCATTCTCCACCCGCCCGCCGCGGATGCGGACGACGAGCGGTTCGCTTTCGCCGCCGAGGCGGGTGTGGATGTCGGCGTCGAGATCGACCGCGGCGACGATCCCCATCGCACAATAGAGACAATTGGCCCACCAGCCGCGCGTCCCCGCCGCGACCCAGCAGGATCCCGGTGAAAGCGCAAAGGGATGGACCGCCCACGGCCTATGGCTGTGCGGATGGAGCAGCAGGCAGTGCGCATCCTGAAGTCGGTCGAGTGACTGTTCGACCGCTTCGACCGGGCAGTCGCACAATTCCGCAAGATCGGCATTCGGCGGCGCGTGGCCCAGCGCGGCAATCGCGCGCGTCAGTTCGCCCCTGACGCGCAAATCCTGTTGTTGCAGCGTGGCTGCCATGATCGCTCTCCGGCTGGTTGCCGCGCGTCGCGCATCGGCGATCGCGTCGGGATGCGCACGCTAGCGGGATCGGATTCCGCGAACCAGTGATCGTAATGTCCGGTCGATGACGTTCGACTGCTTCGTTCGACCGTTCGCCGCGATGCGCGCGCGCCGGAGAGGATGATGCGACCGTCAGTCGCTATGGGCTCGGGCCCGTGCGCCGTAGGCAAGGTTGCGGCACCGCGAATCCGTTTAGATCAGGGCGCGCGTTTTGCGCCGCGACATATCCATGGGGAGGTTCGAATGACAGTGTTGATGGCGCTTGCGGCGGTTTGCACGCCCGTTGGGGCCCTGCCGCCCCCCGCGCAGCAGGCCGAACTGGGCGCGATCGCCGCGCGCGCGGAGGCGCCATTTGCGCTCTATACGCTGCGCGCCGGAAAGGCAGATGCGCTGACGGCCGCGGCCGGCATGGCCGACCCCGCGATGACCCGCACGATGAGCGTCGACACGCCGGTGCGGATCGCCAGCAATACCAAGACCTTTGTCGCCGCGACCGTGCTCCGGCTTTACGAACAGGGCCGCGTCGCGCTCGACGCGCCGATCGCCGGGCTGGTCGATCCCGACCTTGCGGCGATCCTGTCCGCCGACGGCTATGATCCGCGCCGGATCACGGTGCGTCACCTGCTCAGCCACAGCGCAGGGCTTTACGATCATGGCGGCGATCCGCGTTATGTCGCGGCGATGCTGGCGACGCCGCGGCGCGAATGGACGCGCAAGGAACTGGTCGCGCTGATGGCCGAATATGCCGACCCGCAGAGCCCGCCCGGGACGCGTTTCCAATATTCGGACACCGGCTACATCCTGCTCGGCGACATCATCGAGCGGCTGACGGGCCGATCGCTCGCCGCGGCGGTGCGCGAGCAATTGCGCTTCGCCGAGCTGGGCCTGACCTCGACCTGGTGGGAAACGCTCGAGCCGCAGCCGGCGTCGGCGCTGCCGCGCGCGCGCCAGCATATCGACGGCCGCGACGTGTCGAATGTCCATGCTTCGTTCGATCTCTATGGCGGCGGCGGTTTGGTAATGTCGGTCCGCGATCTGGCGACATTGTTCGCCGCGCTGTTCGAGGGGCGGGTCTTCGACGATCCCGCCACGCTCGCGCTGATGACGGCGAAGGGGACGCACGAAGGCGGCGATCGCTATCGCCTCGGCCTGTTCGCGCAGCCGGGACAGCAGGGCGATATTTTCTCGCACAGCGGCTTCTGGGGCACCGGCGTCTATTATGACGTCGCGCAGCGGCGCGTCGTCGCAGTGGCGACGACGCGGCAGGAATTTTTCCGGCGCGACATGGTGCCGCTCGCGCTGTCGCTGCTCGGCGAGCCGGGGCAATGTGCGGGCCGCGCCGGTTAGCGATTGACGCCGCCGATCGTCTGACATAACTTATCCAAATGGATAAGTGTTTGCACGCGCGCTTTCAGGCGCTCGGCCATCCGACGCGGCTCGACGTGGTCGAACGGCTGCTGCGCGCGCCCGCGACGGTCAGCGAACTCGCGGCCGCCTATTCGATGGCGCTGCCGCCCTTTACCAAGCACCTGGCGGTGCTCGAACGCGCCGGCCTGATCCGGTCGGTGAAACAGGGGCGGGTCCGGACGTGCCGGATCGAAGCGGCGGCGCTGGCCGACATGGACCGCTGGTTCGCCGATCGCCGGTCGATGTGGGATGCGCGCCTCGACGCGCTCGGGGCCTATTTGAAAGAAAGGAATGGCCGATGATGAATGTTGCGCACGACACGCTGGCGTTCGAACGCGTGTTCGATGCCACGCCTGCGGATCTGTTCCAGGCCTATGCCGACCGCCGGGTGCGCGAGCGTTGGTCGGCGCCGTCGCCCTCCACCGAGGTCCGGATCGACGAAGGCGATTTTCGCACCGGCGGCAAGGAGCGCGGACGCTGCGGCGCCAAAGGCGACCTCAGATGGTCGACGCGCACCTATTATCATCTGGTCGTCCCCGATGCGCTGATCAGCTTCACCGAGGAACTGCGCGAGGGCGACCAACTGCTCACCATCGCGCTCGTCACGCTGGAGATCGCGGCCGAGGAGAAGGGCGTCCGGCTGAAACTGACCGATCAGGTCACCTCACTGGTCGGTGCCGAGGCGATTTCGGGGCATCGCGAAGGATATGCCAAGGCGCTCGACAATCTGGCGCTGGCGCTACAGCCGAAGCCCGCGGCGCCGGTATAGGCCCGCGGCGCCATCGGGGTCCGCTTCGATTGCGTCAGCCCGGCGGTGCCGATTTTTGCAGCGCGAAATCCATCGGGCGCGCGGCTTCGGACACTTCGAGCGCGGTCCGCACCTCGCCCTCGGCGCGCAGCGCGGTCTGGAAACGCGCCATATGCGGCGTTTCGAAATGCGCGCGCAGCGCCGCTTCGCTGCGCCACCGTTCGGCCAGCACGATCGTCGACGGATGGTCCAGATCGCGGCCGATGCGATAATGAATGCATCCCGGTTCGGATCGCGTCGCCGCGGCAAGGCGCCGGATTTCATCGATAAAGGCGGGCGAAAACGCCCGATCGGCGGTCAGCGTCGCGTGGACGATCACTTCGGACGGCGTCCCGGCATCGAGCGCAAGCACGGCCTCGATCTCGATCAGCCATTCGGGCCAGGCGAGCGCCGAGACGAATAAAAAGGTGCTCGCGGGCGGGCGCGCGGGATCGATATAGTCGCCGCGCACGCGGTTGACGTGCCGCAGAAGCGCCCGGTCGACATCCTGCCGACAATAATAGTTGAGCTTGACGATATCGGCGAAACGCCCGCCCGCCTCGCGCGCGGCGATGTCGAGGTTGCGGAACACTTGTTCGAGCTGGCCGACGAAATCGCCGGACGCGACATGGGTTCCGTCGGGCGTCCGCGGCACCTGTCCCGACAGCCAGATCAGTCGGCCGCGGCCTTCGGCGAGATGCGAAAAACCGTTGGCGGGCGGCAGCGACGCCGGGTTGCGGCGAAGCGGCGTCCGTTCGGCGGCCGAAACCAGCGCAGGGGCGAGCAGCAGGGGGGAAGAGGCGAGCAGCGCCCGGCGTGCGATCATCGAAAACTCCCTAAAACTCCCAGGTCGGGGCGCTTCTTTGATGATCGGCTCGTCATCGATCAAACTGATTGTTATAATATATATTATGCACCAAATGAATTTAGCCGGAATCGATCTCAATCTTCTGGTCGTTCTCGATGCCCTGCTGACGGAGGCGCATGTCGGTCGCGCGGGTCAGCGCGTTGGCCTCTCGCAGCCCGCGGCCAGCCATGCGCTCGGCCGGCTCCGGAGCTTGCTGGGCGACCCGCTGCTCGTGCGGTCGGGAACCCGGATGATGCCGACGCCGCGCGCCGAAGCGCTTCGCGCGCCGCTTCGCGAAGCACTCGACGGCGTCCGGACGGTCCTCAATCAGGAAAGCTTCGCGCCCGCGACGAGTCGGCGCCATTTCAGGCTGATGCTTCCCGATCCGACGGCCCATCTGCTGTTGCCGCCGCTGCTGGAGCGGCTCCAGCGCGAGGCGCCGGGGATGATATTGGAGGGATTGGCCTGGCGCGGGCCCGACCTCCTCGACGAAATGGCCCTGTCGCGCATCGACATGATGATCACCTCGGTCGAACGCGACTGGCCGGGCTTTGACCGGGAAAGCCTCTATAGCGACCGCGATGTCGCGGCAGTTCGCGCTGGCCATCCTTTGCTTGCGGAACTCGCGACGATCGAGGGGCTGTGCGCTGCGCGCCATGTCGCCGTGGTGGGGGCGGGCGAACGCGCCGATATTCTCGACCCGTGGCTCGCGACCACGCCGATCGTCAGGCATGTGGCGGCGATTGCGCCGAGCTATGTCGCGGCGCTGCGGATTGCGGCGGCCACCGATCTGGTGTCGATCGTTCCCGAACGACTGGCCCGCGGCCTGACGGCATCGTTCGGGATCGTGCTGGTACCGCTTCCGATCGATCCCGGTATCGATGCAATGGACCTGCTGTGTCAGAAAAGGTTGCGCGGCGACCCGGCGACCCTTTGGCTGAAGCGCCTGCTGTCCGACATCGCGGCGTCGTTCGTCAGGACGCCGACATAAAATCCGCGGCGAAGTCTGCCGCGTCGACCGCGAAATGCTCGACCTCGCGCGCCTGCCACAAAAGAAATCTGGCGTCGAAATCATAATATTTGGCGATGGCCGGCTCGGCGCCCGCGAATGCGGCGATGGCATCCATGTCGCGCCAGAAGGTCAGCATCGTCACCTCGACGACATGGCCGCGCGCTGTGTGCAGGCACATCGCGGCCAGATTGCCGTCGATTGAGCGATAATCGGGAATGGCGACCTCGCGCATCAGGCGCAGATAGTCTTCCGATTGTTCGCGCAATACCAATCCGGTCCAGCGTCTTGCGATCACCTTGCTACCTCCTTCGGAAATGGCCGCGATATGACAATCACGCGGGGCGGCGCGCAAGTCGAATCGGCGACGAGGGCCCGACATCCTGCCGTCCGGATCGCCTGGGCTGCCATTTGTTCGGCAATTGCCGTGAATGATATGTCGCTGCCGAACCGCCTGCGTTTGCGGAGATAAGGGCGCTCTCTCGCCCCCAATCGCTTGAGGCCGCTCTGCAAGTCGCGCGGAACCGCGCCGCTTTGCGGCTCGGCCCCTCCACCTGACTGAAATAGGCAGTCCCGCAGGACTCTATGGTGCGGTCGAGAAGACTCGAACTTCCACGGCCTTTCGGCCACAACGACCTCAACGTTGCGCGTCTACCAGTTCCGCCACGACCGCACATCATGATGGTCCGGACGGGTCCGGTACCAGGTAGGAGCGGGCGCCTAGCAAAGCTTGCCAGGCGATGCAAGCGAGCTTCGCGGCTTTTATTTTTGCGCGTGCGAAGGCGCGGCGCCTAGGCCTGCCGCGCCTGTCACTGAACCGACTCCAAAGAGTCACGCAACTGTCACTGCTCTGGCGTCAGACCGTCATCGAATCACCCTAGTGGCGGCGTCACCGAGGGCGAGGGGCGATTTTTCGCTCGTCCGCGGAGTGTTTTTCATCAGGGGCGCTGCTCAACGCGTTTGGGGCGCACACCGGGAACGGAGATTTTCATGGCGGCTTTCGCACGCATTCGTATGGTCATGCTTAGCGGCGTGGCCTGTTCCATTCTGGCCGCTTGCGGCGCCGACGGCGTTGCCTCGCCGGGCGAAGGCGTGATCGTCGTTCCCACGCCGACCCCGACGCCGACCCCCACGCCGACTCCGACACCCACCCCGACGCCGACCGCCGTGACCCCGGCTGCGAACTGCCCGACGATCGCCGGCGCCGACCAGCTGACCGACCTTGGCACGATCACCGGCAATGAAGGCACCTGGCGCAACTGCGGCTTCCCCGCGCGCTTCAATTCAACCACCGCGATCCCGAAGGTTGCCGGCGTGATTTACTCGATGCCCGGCCGCGTCGATGTCGGCACCGACCAGGGCCCGACCGAAGAAGCGGGCGACCCCGCCGACGTCACGCTGACGATCGATCCGGGCGTCACCATCTTTGGCGCAACGGGCGTGTCGTTCCTCGCCGTCAACCGCGGCAACAAAATCGACGCGGTCGGCACCCCGACGCAGCCGATCATCTTCACCGGCCGTGGCAATGTCGTCGGCTCGGCGACTGATCAAACCTCGCAGCTGTGGGGCGGCGTCGTGCTGCTCGGCCGCGCCCCGATCACCGACTGCCTCGCGCCCGCCGCGACCCCCGGCACGGCGGCGTGCGAACGCAACACGGAAGGCGCATCGAACGCGCTTTATGGCGGCGCCACCGCGAACGACAATTCGGGCCGCATGTCCTATGTCCAGATCCGCTATTCGGGCTTCGTCCTGTCGGCGAACAGCGAGCTTCAGGGCCTTACCCCCTCGGGTACCGGCTCGGGTACGCAGATCGACCATATCCAGATCCACAACAGCTCGGACGATGGTGCCGAAGTGTTCGGCGGTCGCGTCAACATGAAGCATCTGATCATCACCGGCGCCGAGGATGACGGCCTCGACACCGACGTCGGTTATCAGGGCAACATCCAATATGTCATCGGCATCCAGCGCGCCGGCGGCACGATCGGCGACTCGATGATGGAAATCGACTCGGACGGCAACGAAGACACGACGCCGCGCCAGCGCGTCGCGCTGTCGAACTTCACCTATATCCAGCGCAACAATGCGGCGGGTAACGGTGCGGCGATCCGCATCCGCGGCGGCGCCGACTATACGTTCGCCAACGGCCTGATCGTCGCGCCGGGTATCCGCTGCCTGCGCATCGACAGCGCCACGACGACGCAGACGACCGGCCCCGACGAACAGGGTCCGCCGCGCTTCGAATCGATGTCGCTCCAGTGCAACGCGACGCCGTTCCGCGGCTCGAACGGTGTCACCGACGCCGAAGTGCAGGCGATCTTCGAAGCCGGCACCAATAACCGGTCGAACTATGTGCCCAGCCTGACGAACCTGTTCGTCAACGGTGCGACCGAAACCGGCTTCACGCCCTTCGATGTCACGACGATCAGCTCCTTCTTCGACAACCCGGCCTATGTCGGCGCGGTCCGCGACGCCAGCGACACCTGGTACCAGGGCTGGACCTGCAACTCGGCGACGGCGGACTTCGGTACGTCGAGCGGCAGCTGCACCGGCATCCCGACGACCTGATCGCCCGCGATCGAATTTGGGGAGCGGGCTGCCGGAAACGTCGGCCCGCTCCCTTCTTGACAATATCCCTGGGGACATATTCCATGACCAAGCGGCCGATCTTCGCCAGCCTGCTCCTCCTTAGCTCCGCTCTTGTCGCCCCTGCCGCGCTTGCGCAGGACAGCGGCGCCGATCCGGCGTCGGCTGCCGCCGAAGAGCCCGCGGCCGACGATGCCGCGCAGGACGAGGAAGCCGATATTTCGATTCCGGGCGGCGCCGATGCCGAAATCGTCGTCACCGGTCGTTTCACCCCCAACGTCGTCCGTGCGACGCCCGAAGTCGTTTCGGTGCTGTCGTCGGCCGACATCGCGCGCACGGGCGAGGGCGATATTGCGGGTTCGCTGCAACGCGTTACCGGCCTGTCGGTCGTCGGCGGCGGCTTTGTTTATGTCCGCGGCCTTGGCGACCGCTATTCGCTCGCGCTGCTCAACGGATCGCCGCTGCCCAGCCCCGAACCGCTGAAGCGCGTCGTGCCGCTCGACATCTTTCCGTCGAACGTGATCGACTCGACGCTCGTCCAGAAAAGCTATTCGGCGAACTTCCCCGGCGAATTCGGCGGCGGCGTGATCAACCTCACGACCAAATCGACCCCGCGCGAAACCTTCCTGACCTTTTCGGGCGGTATCGGCTGGGACAGCGAGACGACGAACGAGCTTGGCTATACCTATTATGGCAGCGACACCGACTGGACGGGCTTCGACGACGGCACGCGCGATGTGCCGCCGCTCTTGAAGGCCGCCTTTGCCAGCGGCAAGCCGATCCTCGAGGGCGCCGATTTCTCGCAGGACGACCTCGAAGCGATCCAGATGGAGCTGGTCAACGCCGAGACGAGCCTGCTTCAGCAGAACGGCCATATCCCGATCAACTGGTCGGCGGGCATCACCGGCGGCACGACGATCGCGCTGCCCGACGGCGAGCTCGGCATCATCGCGACGATGGGGATCAGCAACAAGTGGCGCACGCGCGACACGCTGCAACAAACGTCGCTGAACCAGGATCTGTCGGGCGATCCGCAGACGAGCTTCAACCGCGTCATCACCGACAACCGCATCGTCGTGAACGGCCTGCTCGGGCTCGGGCTCGAGCTTGGCGATCACAAGTTCCGCTGGACCAATTTGTTCATCCGCGACACGCTGAAGCAGTCGCGCCTCGGCCTCGGCGTCGATCGCAACCAGTCCGAGCGCGACATATTGGAGCAGGACACGGCGTGGTACGAGCGCCAGCTCATCAACACGCAGCTGGTGGCCGAGTTCGATTTCGACCGGCTCCAGCTCGACCTGCGCGGCGGCTACGCCAATTCGCAGCGCGAGGCGCCCTATGAGCGCGGCTTTACCTATGTCCGCACCAATCTGCCGACCGAGCAGGACCCGACGGGCGACAAGTTCGTCAACGATCTGGGTGGCAACCGCGGCGACGCGACGATCGCCTTTTCGGATCTGAACGAAGATCTGTGGTCGGGCGGCGTCGATCTGTCCTATGAATTGGCGTCGCGCATCACCGCGACGGTCGGCTATGCCTATAGCGACACCAGCCGCACCGCGGTGCGCCGCGCCTTCCAGTTCCGCGGTTCGAACCTGCCGATCGAAGTAACGCAGCTGCGCCCCGACTATCTGCTCTCCGATGCGACGATCCAGCTTTATGACATCTCGCTGCTCGAAACCTCGGCGCAGGACGGCACCGCCGCTTTTGACGCGGCGCTGACGACGCACGCGGGCTATGCCCAGGTGCAGGCCGAGATCATTCCGGGGGTCAACATCAACGCGGGCGTCCGTTACGAGGATGCCAAGCAGACGGTGAGCCCGATCGACCTGTTCAACACGGGCAGCAGCGCGATCGTCGCGACGAACCTCAACAATGATTATTGGCTGCCCGCGGTCACGCTGACCTGGGAAGTCGCGCCCGACATGCAGCTGCGCCTCAACGGGTCGAAGACGATCGCGCGCCCGCAGTTTCGCGAACTGGTCGCGCAGGTCTATCAGGATCCCGATTCGAACCGCCTGTTCCGCGGCAACCCGTCGCTGACCGACAGCGAACTGTTGAACGCCGAAGCGCGCTACGAATGGTATTTCGACAAGGATCAGCGCCTGACCGTGGCGGGTTTCTACAAGTCGATCGACAATCCCATCGAAACCTATACCTCGATCTCGGACTCGTCGGTCAACAGCAGCTATGCCAATGCACCCAAGGCGACGCTTTATGGCGCCGAGTTCGAGGTGCAGAAATATGTTCCGCTCGATACGATGTCGGATGCGCCTTTCTGGCAGAGCCGCCGCCTCGTCCTCATCGGCAACTATACCT
>JASBSJ010000053.1 GCA_030148985.1 Sphingopyxis sp. | reverse complement strand
GGGGCGAATTTCGTCACGCGGTCGCCGTGGCTCATCCACACCTGATGCCGTTCGCCGACGTCCCATAATCCGTCGAACAGCACGCAAGGTTCGGTGACGGTCAGGAAAGCGCGGCCGAATTCGCCGTCACGCTCGCCATCGACGCCGCCGGGCTCGACCTGCCCGCCGAGCTGCTGGCTCATCACCTGCTGCCCGTAACAGATGCCCAGGATCGGCAGGCCGCTGTCGAACACCGACTGCGGCGCGCGTGGGCTGCCGTCGGCGGGGACCGACGCGGGTGAGCCCGACAGGATCACCCCTTTGGGCTGCATCCGCTCCAGCGCGGCTTCGGCGGCGCTGAAGGGGACGATCTCGCTATACACCCCCGCTTCGCGGACGCGCCGGGCGATCAGCTGGGTGACTTGCGATCCAAAGTCGATGATCAGGATCGATTCAGGGGCGGCGGAGGAGTTGGGAGTCGGCATGGCTGGCCGATAAGGAAGCCGGGCCATGCTGTCCAGCGGTCGATATGGCCCGCCGGTCGAACGGCCGTGTCCCCGACACATTGTTGCGACAATTGCGACATAACTGAACGCCCAACAAAGAATGGCGTCAGCGGGTGTTAAGCCCCCGCCGTGCAAATGAAAAACCAAGACAGAAAAGAAACAAGGCTCTCCCCCATGAATAATGCCCGTCTTTCGATATCCGCGCGCGCTGCCTTGCTGGCGGCCGGCGCCGCCTTTGCGCTGCCCGCCGCGGCGCAGGCGCCGGTCGGCCCGCCCGCCGCCACCGCGGTGGCCGACCAGCCCGCCGATCAGGCGCCCGCGGCGCCCGAAACGGTCGACGACGGCTATGACGAGTATGCCGAGGACGAGATCGTCGTTACCGCGCCGCGCCTCGCGGGCCAGCTCGACACCGACATCAAGGCCGAGGCCGAACTCGATGAAGCCGCGATCGCGAGCTATGGCGTGTCGAACGTCGCCGAATTGCTCGCGGCGCTGGCGCCGCAGACGCGCTCGGGGCGCGGGCGCGGCAGCGGGCGGCCGATCATCCTCGTCAACGGGCGGCGCATCGGCGGCTTTGGCGAAGTGCGCAACCTGCCCCCCGAAGCGATCGCCAAGGTCGAAATCTTCCCCGAAGAGGTCGCGCTGCAATATGGCTATTCGGCCGACGAGCGCGTCGTCAATTTGGTCCTGAAGCCCAATTTCCGGCAAATTTCGGTCGAAGCCGAGGGCGGCATCCCGACGCAGGGCGGCCGCTTCCAGGGCGAGATCGAGCCAAGCTTCCTTGCGATCACCGACAATGGCCGGGTCAACATCAACGCGGGCTGGGAAAGCAAGTCGATGCTGCGCGAAAGCGAGCGCGACCTTGTTTATGACGACCCGGCACAGGCGGCCGAAGCCCCTGCGCGCAGCCTGCTCGGCGCGTCCGACGAATATCGGATCGACGCGACGGTCCAGCGCAGTCTGAACAAGGTCACCGATGCGTCGATCAACCTGCGGCTTGACCAGACCGATACGCTGTCGCTGCTCGGCCCCGGTCCGGGCGGCGTCGGCGATCCGCTGGAACGCGACAGCCGCGCGCGCAACCTGACCTCGACCGCCAGCGTCAACGGGATGCTCGGCGATTGGCGCTGGTCGGTCACCGGCAATTATGCCGATGCCGATCAGCGAACCTTTACCGACCGCATCGACGGTTCGGTCGATCGTTTCGACAGCAGCCAGCAGAGTTTCGGCGGCAATGCCAATCTGTCGGGCACGGTGACCGAAGGCTGGGCCGGGCCGATCCGCCTGTCGATGACCGGCAGCTATTCGGGGCTGCGCTTCGACAGCCGGTCAGAGCGCGCCGACGGCGTGACCACCACCGACCTGTCGCGCGACCTTCCCGGCGTGTTCGGATCACTCACCGTGCCGCTGCTCGATCCCGACTATGAGGTCGGCAAGATCGGCACCCTGTCGCTGACGCTCAGCGGGCAGGTGCAGAATCCCAGCGATTTTGACGCGCTCAAAAGCTGGGGCGCGAATTTGAACTGGGGGGTGACCGACAGCCTGTCGCTGATCGCGAGCTTCAACAGCGACGAGGCGGCGCCTGGGATCCAGCAGCTTGGCGCCGCGCCGCTGGTGACGCCGGCAGTGACCTATTACGACTTCGCCACCGGTCAGACGGTGCAGATCACGACGACGACCGGCGGCAATCCCTTCCTGCTCGCCGAACAACGCCGCGACATCAAACTCGGGCTCAACTGGTCGCCGCCGATGATCGACGGGCTGCGCCTGTCGGTCAATTACAACCGCAACAAAAGCTATGACACGGCGAACAGCTTTCCCTTGCTGACACCGGAGATCGAGGCCGCCTTCCCCGACCGCGTGACGCGCGATGCGAACGGCGTGCTCGTCGCGATCGACCAGCGGCCGGTCAATTTCGATGAGGCCGAAAACTCGCAGATCCGCTGGGGCCTCAATTTCGGCAAGAGCTTTGGCGAGTCCCAGCAGCGCGCCGGACCGCGCGGCCAGGGCGGCGGGCCACGCGCCGGCGGGGGCGGTCGCGGCGGCGGTCTCGGCCGCATGTTGGGTGGCGGACCGCAGGGCGGCCGCTGGCAGGTCTCGCTCTATCACACGGTCAAGCTCACCGACACGGTGCTGATCGGTCCCGGCGTGCCCGAACTCGACCTGCTGGGCGGCTCGGCGACGGGCAGCGGCGGCGGGTCGAACCGCCACCTCCTCGAACTCGACGGCGGCGTCTTCTACAAGGGCATGGGCGTGCGGCTGAGCGCGAAATATGACAGCGGCAGCACGGTGACCGGCGGCAGCGCAGGCGATCTGGACTTCGGCGACCTTGCGACCTTCGACCTGCGCTTCTTCGTCAGCCTCGACCAACAGCCCAAATTGACGGGCGCGCTCCCCTTCCTCAAAGGCTCGCGCCTCCGCCTCGCCATCGACAACGTCCTCGACGCCCAGCGCAAGATCACCGACGCGAACGGTGTGGTGCCGCTGAACTATCAGCCGGGCTATATCGACCCCTTGGGCCGCTATATCGAGCTGGAGTGGCGCAAGACCTTTTAGGCGGTAAGGCCTGCCGCCCCGATTTCGGGGCCGGACGCCGCTTCGACGGGGACGAAGGACAGCGCGCGCGCGAACTGCGCGGTGCAGCTCGACCAGCTATAGCGCGCGCCGAGCGCGGCGGCATCGCGGCGATCACAGGTGAGCGCCCGGTCGATCGCGCGGCCAAGGTCTTCGTCGAGCGCGCCGGCGTCGTCGGTGACGATGTCGCCCGGCCCCGGCACCGGGTAGGCGGCAACCGGCGTGCCGCAGCTCAGCGCCTCGATCACGACAAGGCCGAAGGTATCGGTGCGGCTAGGGAAGACGAACACATCGGCGCCCGCATAGGCCGAAGCGAGCGTCTCGCCGCCGAGCTTGCCAAGGAACAGCGCGCCCTGATGGCGGGCTTTCAATTCGGCGAGCGCGGGGCCGTCGCCGACGACGACCTTCGTGCCCGGTCGATCGCAATCGAGGAAGGCGCCAATATTCTTCTCGACCGCCACGCGGCCGACATAAAGCTGGATCGGTCGCGCGAGGCCGGCATAGGCGGGATGCGGCGCGCGGTCGGGGCGGAACAGGGCGTGGTCGACGCCGCGCTCCCACATCATCGTTTGGGTAAGACCCTGATCGGCCAGTTCGCGCGCCAGGCTGCGCGTCGCGACCATGATATGCCGAGCGGGACGATGGAACCAGCGGATGAAACGCCAGACGAAGGCGGGCGAAACGGGCAGCCGCGCCGCGACATATTCGGGAAAGCGCGTGTGATAGGCGGTGGTGAAGGGAAAGCCGTTATCGAGGCACCAGCGGCGCGCGGCGAGACCGAGCGGCCCTTCGGTCGAGATATGGATCGCCTGCGGCGCAAAGGCGCGGATGCGGCGCCCGACCGCGCGCCGCCCCGCAAAGGCGAGGCGGATTTCGGCGTAGGAGGGGCAGGGGATCGACCGGAACAGGTCGGGCGAGATCACCCCGACCTCATGCCCCTCTGCGCGAAGCTCGCCGATCGTCGCCTGGAGCGTGCGGACGACGCCGTTGACCTGCGGCTCCCACGCGTCGGTGACGATCAATATTTTCACGCGGCGGCGGGCAGTGCAAGCTGCGTCGGCGCGCTCCGCGCGGCGACTTCCTTTGCCCAGTGGAGGATCTCCATGGTGCCGTCATGATGTTCGACCAGCGCGGTGCAACCCTCGACCCAGTCGCCGTCGTTATAATATTCGGTGCCCTCGATCTCGCGCATCTCGGCGCTGTGGATATGGCCGCACACGACCCCGTCGACGCCGCGCGAGCGCGCCGCATGGGCGACGACTTCTTCATAGCGGCCGATGAACTGCACCGCGTTCTTGACCTTGTGCTTGGCGACCATCGACAGCGACCAATAGGGCAGGCCGAGCTTGTGGCGGACCCAGTTGACCACGACGTTGCACTTCATCAGCGCGGTGTAGGCGGCGTCGCCGACAAAGGCGAGCCAGCGGTGCGCCAGCATGACCGCGTCGAATTCGTCGCCATGGACGATCAGCAGCTTGCGGCCGTCGGCGGTTTCGTGGATCGCCTCGCGGCGGATTTCGACGCCGCCGAAATCGAAGCCGTCAAAGGGGCGCACCATCTCGTCATGGTTGCCGGGGACATAGACGACGCGCGTGCCGCGCTTCGCCCGCTTCAGCACGCGCCAGACGACGTCATTATGCTCGGGCGGCCAGAAATGGCGCTTCTTGAGCCGCCAGCCGTCGATGATGTCACCGACGAGGTACAAGGTTTCGCAATCGACATGGTCGAAAAAGTCGATCAGGAGCGGCGCATTGCAGCCGCGCGTACCAAGATGGATGTCGCTGACCCACACCGTGCGATAGCTCCGCCGTTCGCCGATCACGCGTTCGGGAATATGCGGTTCACTCGAAAAAGGGTCGGTAAATCGGGCGGGTATCGGCAGGGTCGAAATCGAGGCCATGTCTCACTCCGTAAGCAGCCTTTGGCTGCCCCCGGCCTAGACAGGAGTTTTGTTACACGCGGGGAATCAAAGTCGCGACAGTTTGAAGAAAGTTTAAGGTCGCTTTGGTGACGTTGCCTATTTGACACATGTTCGCGTTAACCATGATCCAATCAGGTTCGCCGGATGACCAGGTTCCTGATTTCGCTCATATCTTCCATGGCAAAGCGCACGCCTTCGCGGCCGAGTCCGCTGTCCTTCACCCCGCCATAGGGCATATTATCGACGCGATAGGAGGACACATCGTTGACGACGATGCCGCCGACGTCGAGATGGTCCCACGCCGCCAGCACCTTGTGCAGGTCGCGGGTGAAGAGCCCGGCCTGGAGCCCGAACTTGCTGTCGTTGACCTCGGCCAGCGCGGCATCCCAGTCGGTGAATTGCGACAGGATGACGACGGGGCCAAAGGCCTCCTCGCGCACCACGTCGGTGTCGCCGGGAGCGTCTTCGAGCAAAGTCGCCTCCAACATATTGCCGTCGCAGCCGCCGCCCGCCAGCAGCGTCGCACCCGCGCTTACCGCATCGTCGATCCAGCCCTTCAGCCGCTGCGCTTCCTTGGCCGAGATCATCGGGCCGATGAAGGTGTCGCGCTGCTTGGGATCGCCCGATTTCAGCGTCTTGACCCGCGCGGTGAGCATGTCGCGGAACCGGTCGTAAACATCGGCGTGGATGATCGCGCGCTGCACATGGATGCAGCTTTGCCCCGACTGGTAATAGCCGCCGAAGATGATGCGTTCGAGCGCATGGTCGAGGTCGGCGTCGCTGTCGACGACCACCGCGGCATTGCCGCCGAGTTCGAGCACGACCTTTTTCTTGCCCGCCTTGGCCTTCAATTCCCAGCCGACGCCGGGCGATCCCGTGAAGCTGAGCAACTTCAATCGCGCGTCGGTGGTGAACAGGTCGGCGCCGTCGCGGCTCGCGGGCAGGATGCTGAACGCACCTTCGGGAAGAACGTCGCATTCGGCGAGCACCTCGCCCATGATGATCGCGCCGAGCGGCGTCAGCGACGCGGGCTTCATCACAAAGGAGCAGCCCATCGCGATCGCGGGCGCGATCTTGTGCGCGGCAAGGTTCAGCGGAAAGTTGAACGGCGAGATAAAGCTGCACGGCCCGATCGGCACGCGCTTCCACATCCCCATATAGCCCTTCGCACGCGGCGAAATGTCGAGCGGCTGGACCTCGCCATAATTGCGCGTCGCTTCCTCGGCGGCGATGCGGAAGGTGTCGATCAGGCGCGTGACCTCGCCCTCCGAATCGGCAATGGGCTTGCCCGCCTCGACGCATAGCGCATAGGCGAGCTCGTCGAACCGCTCCTGAAAACGCATGACGCAATGACTGAGCACGTCGCGTTTCTCATAGCTTGCGAGCCGCGCCATCGGCTCGGCGGCGCGCACGGCGCCGGCGATCGCTGCGTCGATGACGTCGGGGGTCGCGAGCGCGGTGCGGAACGCGACCTCGCCGGTGAACTTGTCGGTCACGACAAGGTCACTGTTCGGCTGCGTGGCCTTGTTGTTGAGATAGAGCGGGTAGACGTCTTTCAGCTTCACAATCAATCTCCAACGCTCAAATAATGTCATCCCCGCGAAAGCGGGGACCCAGGGGTTGCGTAATCAGCCGCTGAGCCGGTCATAGAGGTCGAGCCACTGCGGATTCTCGCGCTCGATCAATTCCAGCTTCCAAGCGCGTCGCCATTTCTTGATTGCCTTTTCACGGGCGATCGCTTCGTTCACATCGGCAAAGGCTTCGGCGTGCACCAAGCGATGAACGCCATATTTAGAAGCGAATTTCGAGCCTTCGCCATTTCGATGCTGCCAGATTCGTTGCGGCAGATCGCTTGTTACACCCGTATAGAGCGTGCCGTTTCGCCCGCTTGCGAGGATATAGACGTGATAGGTCGGTTCCATGTCGCTCCTGGGTCCCCGCTTTCGCGGGGATGACAAGATTCGGTGGCGGTGGGCGGCTCCTACAATTCCTTCGACAGCCTCTTGATGTCATTATTCAAAATCTGGTCATTCTCCGAATAATCGACCGGGCAGTCGATCAGATGCACACCCGGCGTGTCGAGGCAATTTGCGAGCAGTGCCTTCAAATGCGCGGCGCTTTCGACGCGGTGGCCGCTCGCGCCATAGCTTTCGGCATATTTGACGAAATCGGGATTGCCATAGGTCAGCCCCCAATCCTTGAAGCCCATGTTCGCCTGTTTCCAGCGGATCATGCCATAGCTGTTGTCGTTGAGGATCAGCACGGTGAGGTTGAGGCCGAGGCGCACCGCGGTCTCCATCTCCTGGCTGTTCATCATGAAGCCGCCGTCGCCGCAGATCGCCATCACCTTGCGGTCGGGATAGAGCATCGCCGACATCATCGCGCTCGGCAGCCCCGCGCCCATCGTCGCGAGCGCATTGTCGAGCAGCACGGTGTTCGGCTTGCACGCGGTATAGCCGCGCGCGAACCAGATTTTATAGACGCCATTGTCGAGGCAGATGATCCCGTCGTCGGGCATCGCGTCGCGGACCGACTGCACCAGATGCGGCGGAAAGATCGGGAAGCGGTCGTCCTTGGCGAGCGGCGCGGTATGCTCGACCTCGGCCTTGCGATAGGCGAGCAGATGGTCGAATTTCCAGCCGCCGTTGGGGACAATGTCTTCCTTCATCTGCCACACCGCATTGGCGATGTCGCCGATCACCTCGATGTCGGGGAAATAGACGGGATCGACCTCAGCGGTCTTGGTCGACACATGGATCACCGTCGGCCCGCCGCGCTGCATGAAGAAGGGCGGCTTTTCGATCACATCATGCCCCAGGTTGACGATGCAGTCCGACGCCTCGACCGCGCGGTGGACGAAATCGCCCGCCGACAAGGCCGCGCAGCCGAGGAATTTCGGATGCCGCTCGTCGATCACGCCCTTGCCGAGCTGCGTCGTCAGGAACGGAATGCCGGTCTTTTCGATGAATTGCAGCAGCATCCGGCTGGTCATCGTACGGTTCGCGCCGGCGCCGATGACGAGCACGGGCGATTTCGCCTTTTCGAGCGCCTTCACCGCTTCGCGGATCGATTTGACGTCGGCCGTGGGCCGGCGGACATGGCTGCGCTTCAGCGGCAGGCTGTCGGTATGTTCGTCGGCGATGTCTTCGGGCAGCTCGATATGCACCGCGCCAGGCTTTTCTTCTTCCGCCAGCCGGATGGCTTCGCGCACGCGGCTCGGGATATTGTCCGACGAGGCCATCTGGTGCGTGAATTTGGTGATCGGTGACATCATCGCGACGACGTCGAGGATCTGGAAGCGGCCCTGCTTCGACTTCTTGATCGGCTTTTGCCCGGTAATCATCATCATCGGCATCCCGCCGAGCTGCGCATAGGCGGCGGCGGTGACGAAGTTGGTCGCGCCGGGGCCGAGCGTCGCAAGGCAGACGCCGGTCTTGCCGGTGTGGCGGCCATAGGTCGCGGCCATGAAGCCCGCGCCCTGTTCGTGGCGGGTCAGGATCAGCTTGATCTTCTTCGACCGCGACAGGCTGTCGAGGAAGTCGAGATTTTCCTCGCCCGGCACGCCGAAAATATATTCGACGCCTTCTTCTTCCAGACATTCGATGAACAGGTCGGATGCTTTTTTCATGCGTGTCGCCCCCTTAAGCCGCGCACCGTCATGGTGCGGCCCCAGATCATGCCGGCGACCCCTCGGCATCCTATCGTTGCAGCGGCGCCCGTCATAAGCCCGCGAGTCCCTGCTGCTTCACGCAGGATTTGTAACGAGGGGGGAGGGGGTTGTCACGCGGGGTGTCTTTGCTTGCGTTCATGGAGATTCGCGCAGAGGCCGCGGAGATCGCAGAGGGAAAGGAGATTTTCGAAAGGCGCGTAAAACTGCGTAACTTCACTCGGAATTTGCATTGCAGGCGTTTTCCGTCGGAGTGCGCGGCCGCGCTTAAAGCGACAAAGGATACGCATGGGCGCGCCGAAAATGTCTCCTTTGTGGCTTTAAGCAAAATCGCGTGCGGTGCCATCGCCGCGGGTGTCTGGTTCAGGAGACCGGGCGTGGCTTGGCGCATGAGCCGAAGCTAGCGCGGGGCGATCGTGTAGGACAGGAGATTTTCCGCGATGGGGTGAGTGCGAGATAAGCACCTCGGCATCGATTACACCGGCGAGATCCCGGCCTTCGCCGGGATGACGCTATCGGGGAGCAGCCCACTCAATCGACGTCGAACAATCCCGCGAGCTGTTCGACCATCGTGCCGCCCAGCTGCTCGGCGTCCATGATCGTCACGGCGCGGCTGTAGTAGCGCGTCACATCGTGGCCGATGCCGATCGCGCAGAGCTCGACGGGCGAGCGGTTTTCGATCCATTCGATGACCTGGCGCAGATGCTGGTCGAGATAGGCGCCGTGGTTCACCGACAGCGTACTATCGTCGACCGGCGCGCCGTCCGAAATCACCATCAATATCTTGCGTTCTTCGGGGCGGCCGATGATCCGCTGGTGCGCCCACATCAGCGCCTCGCCGTCAATGTTCTCCTTGAGGAGCCCTTCGCGCATCATCAGCCCGAGCGACTTGCGCGCGCGGCGATAGGGTTCGTCGGCGGGCTTGTAGATGATGTGGCGCAGGTCGTTGAGGCGGCCGGGGTGCGCGGGGCGGCCCGCGGCGAGCCAGTCCTCGCGGCTTTGTCCGCCCTTCCATGTGCGCGTGGTGAAGCCCAGAATCTCGGTCTTGACGCCGCAGCGTTCGAGCGTGCGCGCGAGGATGTCGGCGCTGATCGCGGCGATGCTGATCGGGCGGCCGCGCATCGATCCGCTATTGTCGATGAGCAGCGAGACGACGGTATCGCGGAAGTCGGTGTCGCGCTCGATCTTGTAGCTCAAGGACTGGCCGGGCGAGACGATGACGCGCGCGAGCCGCGCGGCGTCGAGCTGGCCTTCCTCCTGATCGAAATCCCATGCGCGGTTCTGCTGCGCCATCAGGCGGCGCTGGAGCCGGTTGGCGAGCTTGGTCACCGCGCCCTGCAAATGCGTCATCTGCTGATCGAGATAGGCGCGCAGCCGGGTGAGTTCGTCGGCGTCGCACAGCTCGGTCGCGGCGACGATCTCGTCATGCTTTTCTGTGAAGCGCAGATAGTTGAAGTCGGGAATGTCGCTCGGCAGGCGGTTGGGACGCACGGGCAGCATCCCCTCATCGCCTTCGCCGCCCATTTCGGGTTCGCCGTCGGCCTCCATTTCCTGCGCGTCGGGGTCGCTGTCGCCGTCGTCGGCCTGATCGCCCGCCATTTCGGCGCGCGCGTCGACCTGGCTTTCGCCGGCACCGCCGTCTTCGCTGTCCTGCTCTTCCTGACTCTCTTCGGCTTCGGTCTGATCCTCTTCGCCGCCGTCTTCGGCGCCTTCCTCCAGCGGCTCGTCGCTCTGGATGAGGTCGAGGTGGCGGAGCGCGAGCTTCGCGGTTTCGGCGAACGCGGCCTGATCGTCGAGCAGCATCGACAGCGCGGTCAAATCGCCGCCCGCTTCCTTGCTGATCCATTCGCGCACCAGCGACAGGCCGGTCTCGGTCCCCTGCGGCGCGCGTTCGCCGGTCAGCGCCTCGCGCAGCATCAGTTCGAGCGCGCTCGACATCGGGACATCTGCGCGATCCTGCGCGCGGCTGATCGGGTCCGAGCGCATCCGCATCGCGAGACTGGCCGCCAGATTTCCGCGCATTCCCGCCATGTGCCTCGCGCCCAGCGCCTCGACCCGCGCGCGCTCCATCGCGTCGAAGGCGGCGGCGGCGAGCGGCTCGGCGGGGCGCGCGGCATTGTGGATCTTGTCGCTGTGATGCTTCATCCGCAGCGCATAGGCGTCCGCAAAGCCCCGCGCCTCGGCGACCTGATCGGCGGGCAGGGTACGCGACGGCGTCGGCACCTTGATCGCCTTGCCCACCTGCGCGGGCGCGTCGGCGGTAAATCCGACCTCGACCTCGGCATCGCGCGTCACCGCGCGCGCGACGCTCGACAGCGCGGACTTGAAATCGTCGAGGGGAGATTGGGCGGACATTTCGAATCGGCTCTAACCAGCTTTGATGCAGGAAGAAAGAGGATGACGTGGGTTCCCCGCAATCGTCGCACCGGATCAAGTCGATGATTATTTCCCTACCATCTGTCGATGCCATCTCGTCATTGCGAGGCACGTAGCGACGAAGCAATCTCGAGCGGTCGTCAGAATGCGACGACAGCTGGAGATTGCTTCGCTGCGCTCGCAATGACGCCTGCGGATGCGGGCATAATGCTTGCCGATCAAGTTCGGGGTGACGAAAGAGGGAGTGCGTCGCGTGATAGCTAAGGTCGCTTGACCTCATACGGGCGCAGGCGCATCGGCGCGATATGAGCTCCCCCGCACTCTCCCCGATGAAACGGTCGTGGGTCGTCATTGCCTGCGCCGCCTTCATCGTCACGCTGGCGATGGGTGTGCGCCAGTCGTTCGGGCTGTTCCTGCCGCAGATGAGCGTCGACATCGGCATCAGCCGGTCGGACTTCGGGCTTGCGATGGCGCTCCAGAACCTGTTGTTCGGGCTGGTGCAGCCCTTCGTCGGCGCGCTCGCCGACAAGCATGGTGCGGGGCGCGTCGTGCTCGCGGGGGCACTGCTCTATGCGCTCGGGCTGATCGGCGCCGCGTTTGCGACCGATGCGATCGGGCTGCATATCAGCTTTGGTATATTTATCGGCATGGCGCAGTCGGCGACGACTTTTGTCGTCGTGCTGGGCGCGGTCGGGCGCGTCGTCAGCCCTGAAAAGCGCAGCACCGCGTTCGGCATCGTCACCGCGGGCGGCTCCTTGGGGCAGTTTCTGGTGGTGCCGCTAGCGTCGATTCTGCTTCGGGACATCGGCTATCACGAGACTCTGTGGATCATGGCGGGGCTCGTCGCACTTTGCGGCCTGCTGGCGATCGGCGTCGCGGGGCGGCCCGATGGCGGCGCGACATTGGCAGTCGAAGAACAAGGCGCGCGCGAGGCGCTGCGCGAGGCGGCGGTCCACCGCGGGTACTGGCTGCTCAACGCAGGCTTTTTCGTCTGCGGCTTTCACATCGCCTTCATCGCGACGCACCTTCCCGCCTATCTCGACGACAAGGGGCTGGGGATCGAGATCGGCGCGCAGGTGCTCGCGCTCGTCGGGCTGTTCAACATCCTCGGCTCCTATATATTCGGCCGCGCGGGCGATGTGATGCGCCAGAAATATGTGCTCTCGGCGCTCTACACCGCGCGCTCGGCGGTGATTGCGCTGTTTCTGTTCGTGCCGCTCAGCCATGCGAGCGCGCTCGCCTTCGCCGGCGCGATGGGCTTCCTGTGGCTCGGCACCATCCCGCTCACCAGCGGCATCGTCGGGCGCATCTTCGGCGTCCGTCACCTGTCGATGCTCTACGGCATTGTGTTCCTCAGCCACCAGATCGGCAGCTTCTTTGGTGCGTGGATGGCGGGGCTGATCTTCGATGCCACGGGCAGCTATAATATCGCGTGGGGTTTCGCGATCGCGCTGGGGCTGTTCGCGGGGCTCGTCCACCTGCCGATCGCCGACGCGCCGGTCAAACGGTTGCAGGCGGCATGAAGCTGGCGCGGCAGGACGCGATTGCGCTGGTGCTGTTCGCCGCGATCGCGGTTGGCGGCCTGTGGCTGTGGACCGGCGAGGGGCCGGCCGTGTGGCTCGCCGATTTTGCGGTGATGTGCGGCTTTTAGCGGTCGTCGCCGACTTCGGCGGTGCGGTGGCAGATTTCTTCGTGATCCGCCTTGGTCAGTGCCGCGTCGGGCTCCAGCCGGAACACATGCGCCCATGAGGTCGCAATACGCTCTGAGCGCGTACGCTTGTCGGCGACCACATCGATGAAATCGCGGCAGGCGGGCGCGCTCAGCAGGAAATTGCTGTGCCCCGTCGACCCGCGCGACACGTCGGTCGTGTCGATCACCGTCAGTCCGGCGCGCGGCGCGGGATAGCAGCGTTCGGGAAGGCCCTTCGCTTTCAGCTCGGCCGCCTCGAAGGGGTTAAAGCAATACGGCGAGCCGAGCCGCGGATAGCCGTGGATCGCGCGCGAGGCCGCGAGCGCTTTGTCCGCGCGCGAGACATAGATGGTGAGCCGCCGGTCGTTCGCGACGCGCCGCGCCGACAGCACTTCGTCCTCGATGTCGCGCTCGAACGTCTCGCGGTCGATGTCCGGCGAGGCGAGGATGATGTTCGAAATATTGCTGCTATCGGCGCTGCTCGATGTGCGATCAACATAGGCGACCGCGGGGATGACGAGCCGCGCGCCGAGCGAGTGCGAGACGATCACGATCTCCTTCACCCAGCCCTGTTCGGCGAGGGTTTTGAGGAAATCGCGGAAGTTTCGGACGTCGTGATACATGTTCGTTTCGTCGACGACATAGCTGAAGAGCTTGCCCTGTGACGGCCAGCTATATTCGATGACCGGCCCGTCGAAGCCCGTCATCCGCGCGATCTGCGCCGCGTCCTTCGAGGTTGTCGAGAAATTCTCGCGATAGCCGTGGACATAAAGCAGGACGCGGCCCTGTCGCCGGTCGGTTTCGGCCTGCAACGCGCGCCACCAGTCGGGCGCTGCCTGAAAAACGAGCGGGGGCAGGAACCGCTTTTTCTTTCCCACCACGACATCGCGCGGCGCGTTGAAGCGGCCGTAGCGCACGCTGTCGCTGCGGTGATGCAGCAGCTCGATCTCGCTCGTGCGACAGTCGGGAAGGCGGCTGGTCGCGAAGAAATAGGGCAAGGCTTCGCCATCAATTGCCGCGCCGGGCTGCGCATTGCAGCGTGGGTCGGCGACATAGTCGGCGTGGCGGATCTTGCCATAATCGACCGCAGCGATGCTGCACCCTGACAGCGCCAGCGCGGCGCCACAGGCCGCCGCCAGCTGACGGGCACGCGTCACTTGGCGATCACGCTCTCGGGCAAATCTTCGCCGAACACGCGCTGATAATATTCGGCGACGATCATCCGCTCGGCCTCGTCGCATTTGTTGAGGAAAGAAAGGCGGAAGGCGAAGCCGATATTGTGGAAGATCGCGGTATTCTGCGCCCAGCTGATGACCGTGCGCGGGCTCATCACGGTCGAGATGTCGCCGTTTATGAAGCCCTGCCGCGTCAGATCGGCGACCTTGACCATATTGGCGACGGTCGTGTCGTCGGTGTCGGGCACTTTGGCGAGGACGATCGCGCTTTCGGTGGCGGCGGGCAGATAGTTGAGCGTGACGACGATGTTCCAGCGGTCCATCTGGCCCTGGTTGATCTGCTGTGTGCCGTGATAGAGCCCGCTCGTATCGCCGAGCCCGACGGTGTTCGCGGTCGAGAAGAGGCGGAACCAGGGGTTCGGGCGGATGACGCGATTCTGGTCGAGCAAAGTCAGCTTGCCCTCGGTTTCCAGCACGCGCTGGATCACGAACATCACGTCGGGGCGCCCCGCGTCATATTCGTCGAAAACCAGCGCGGTCGGGGTCTGGAGTGCCCAGGGGAGCAGGCCTTCGCGAAATTCGGTGACCTGCTGGCCGTCCTTGAGCACGATTGCGTCGCGGCCGACGAGGTCGATGCGGCTGATATGCGCGTCGAGGTTGACACGGATGCACGGCCATTTGAGTCGCGCGGCAACCTGTTCGATATGCGTCGATTTGCCGGTGCCATGATAGCCCTGCACCATCACGCGGCGGTTATATTTGAAGCCCGCAAGGATCGCGAGCGTCGTGTCGCCGTCAAAGACATAGGCAGGGTCGAGGTCGGGCACGCGCGCGTCGGCCTCGCTGAACGCGGGCACCTTCATGTCGATGTCGACACCGAACACCTCGCGCGCATCGATCTCGGTATCGGGCGCTGCCAGCAGCGTCGATCCATGATGGTCGGGGAGGCTGTTCGGGATATCGGTCATCGTTGGCGTCCATTTATTTTCGTCATGCTGAACTTGTTTCAGCATCCATGGCCCGGACTCTCGTTTGACGCCGCGCCAGCGGAAAGGTCGGGCCATGAACCCTGAAACAAGTTCAGGGTGACGGGGAAGAGGAGTCGGCAGTATTTCCGCCCACTATCCGAGCGCGGTATAGCTGTCCGTTTCAGCTTGCAACGCCTTTTCAGAGCAGGCCGAGCGCCTTCATCACTGCCGACTGGTCGTAATAGGGGCGCTCGCAGACGATCTTGTCGCTGCCCGGCGCAAATTCGAAGCTCGCGGCCATGCGGATGCGGAAGGCTTTGCCGGTCGGTTCGATCGTGCGCGGGCCCAGTTTCAGCGGCCCGAGATGCGTGCCGGTGAGCCAGAATTCGACAAGCACCGTGTCGCTTTCAGTGTCGGCGGCGATCGCGATGACGTCGTTGGCCTGATCGGGAAAGGGCTCGCGCGACGAAGCAAAATAGGACCGTACTGCGGCCTCGCCGTCAAAAACGGTGCCGGGGCCCATCAATTCGTAGCGCGGATGATCGAAGGTCGCGATGACACCGTCCCAATCGTGCGTGATCTCGAGCGCCATATGAAGGCGCACCGCCTCAATCCGTGCTTCGTCAAGATCGGTCATCGCCCCTCTCCCCTATGCAAACACCCTACTCTTTCTAAGCAATTGATAGGCTTCTACTACCTGACTCAGGCGGGTTTCGAAACTGCGATTTCCACCATTCCGGTCCGGATGATATTTGCGCACGAGCTCGCTGTAGCGGCGGCGGAGCGCTGCGCGGTCGGCATCGGCGGCGAGGCCCATCAACTGCATCGCGGCATGTTCTTCGCGCGACAGGGCGGGATTGGCCGCCTCGCGACGCGCTTCGTCCATCCGCTGCCGGAACCGCGCGCCGAGCGCATCCATCGGATCCTTGAAATCGGCCCAGCGCGGCGGCAGGTCGGCGCTGCCCGCGGCGCGAAAGGCACGGCTTTCGGTTTCCCAGCCGGCGGTCGGCGATTGCGCCGCCATGATCTGATCGGCGCTCATCCCTTCAAAGAAATTATAGCCCGCGTTGAATTCGCGCACATGGTCGAGGCACAGCCAGCGATAAGGGGGCGGCCCATCGGGCGAGCGATGCGCCGATGCGGGCGCGCGAAATTCGCCGGGTTCGCGGCAATCGGGCACGGCGCAGCGTTCCTCGCGCGGGACGCGGCCATGAAAACGGGATGGGCGGGTGGAGGATGGCAAGACGGACTTTCGGGGGCAGGGAGGTCTTATAATTTGGCGACGAAGCGCCTATGGTCAACCCCATGATCAGCAAAGGCCCCGTACAGCAAGAGATGGAAAGCCTGCTCGCCGCAGCCTTTCCCGACGCCAATTTCACCCTCAGCAACGACAGCGCCAAACATCATGGCCACGCCGGCGACGACGGCAGCGGCGAATCGCATTTCAGCCTGGCCATCGAATGGGCGGGTTTTGCGGGCATGAACCGTGTCGCGCGGCAGCGCACCGTGAACAAGGCGCTCGGCGACCTGCCGGGGCAGCGCGTCCACGCGCTCGCGATCCGCGCGACGGCGCCGGGCGAATAGAGGCGCGAATGGCAGAGCACCGCATCTATGGCATGAGCTTTGCGAGCGTCTATCCGCACTATGTGACCAAGGCCGAGCGCAAGGGGCGCACGAGGGCAGAGGTGGACGAAATTATCCGCTGGCTTACCGGCTATAGTCAGAAGGATCTGGAAGCCCGGATCGCCGGGGGCGTCGATTTCCGCGCCTTCTTTGCCGATGCGCCCGCGATGAATGCGGCCCGCGACCAGATCAAAGGCGTCATCTGCGGCATTCGCGTCGAAAATATCGAGGAACCGCTGATGCGCGAGATCCGCTATCTCGACAAGCTGATCGACGAACTCGCGAAAGGCAAGGCGATGGAGAAAATCTTGCGCCCGCCAGCGAGCGGAAACGGCTGACACAGGAAAGGCCCAACTGATGTTTGACGTCATTACCCCCTCGACCCACGACATCGGTGCGTTCGAGGTGCGGCGCTCGCTGCCCAACAAGGCGCGCACGATGGTCGGGCCGTTCATTTTCGTCGACCAGTTCGGTCCGGCGCATTTCGACATCGGCAAGGGCATGGACGTGCGCCCGCACCCGCACATCAACCTCGCCACCGTCACCTATTTGTTCGAAGGCGCGATCGACCATCGCGACAGCCTCGGCACCTATGCGACAATCCGCCCCGGCGCGTGCAACCTGATGACCGCGGGGCGCGGTATCGTTCATTCGGAGCGCACGCCGCAGGCCGAGCGCGCGACCGGATCGGCGATTTCGGGGATGCAGACCTGGCTCGCGCTGCCCGACGGCAAGGAAGAGGTCGACCCGGCGTTCGAGCATGTCGCGAAGGACGACCTGCCGCTGGTCGATGATGGGAGCGTGTCGGCGCGCGTCATCATGGGCAGCCTGTGGGGCGCGACGTCGCCGATCACGCAGCACAGCGCCACCATCTATGCCGACATATTGATGAACGCCGGGGCGACGATCCCGATCGACGCCGAAGCCGACGAGCGCGCAGTGCTGGTGGCGCTGGGCGATGCGACGCTCGATGGCGAGCCGCTCGAACGCTACAGCCTCTATATATTGAAGCCGGGGGTGGCGATGACATTGCGTGCGACAAGTGACGCGCGGGTGATGCTGCTGGGGGGCGAAGCGTTTACGACGCCGCGGCATGTGTGGTGGAATTTCGTCAGCTCGTCGCGCGACCGGATCAACGAGGCGAAGCACGACTGGAAAGAAGGCAAGTTTCCGATCGTTCCCGGTGACAGCGAGGAGTTCATTCCGATTCCCGAAGTGCCGAAGACGGTGAGTTATCCGTGATGGTTGGGGACGGTTGAAACCAAAGCTTTGCCCTGTCGTCATCCCGGCGAAGGCCGGGATCTCACCCTAGCGGTTTGCCGCACCGGCGAGATCCCGGCCTTCGCCGGGATGACGAATAACGGAAGGTTGGGCATCTTCCCTGCCACCGAAATGCCGCTCGCACCCACCGCCCATTGACCCCTCGTTAACCAATATCCGTCATAGCTTCGCGATCATTCAGGGACTTGGGTGCGCAATGAAATTCGATCCGATCAATCCGGCGACGCCGATCCTCGACGAGTCGGTCGCAAGCGATTGCGGCGCGCTGGCCGTCGGGTGCAGCGATGCCGCCGGACGGATCAAGCGCGCGACCGACCAGATGGACCGCCAGGTCGCCGAACTCGGCCGGCTGGAGGATTATGTCGTCAGCCTGGAGACCGATCAGCGCCAGATCGCCGATTCGACCGACGAGGCGAAGCTGCTGTCGGCGCGGGCGTGCGAACAGCTCGATGCCGGTGCCGAGCGCGTCAATGCGGCGGTCAGCGAATTCCGGTCGGTGATCGACCTGGTCGCGCGGCTGGGCACGCACGTCACCAATTTTGCCGCGGTGATGGAGCAGGTGCAGCAGGTCAGCCAGTCGATCGAATCGATCGCCAAGACCACCAACATGCTCGCGCTCAATGCCGCGATCGAGGCCGAGCGCGCGGGCGATGCCGGGCGCACCTTCGCCGTCGTCGCGGCCGAGGTGAAGAAGCTGGCACAGAACACCCGCGGTGCGACCGACGAAATCCGCCGCTCGATCGGCAGCCTTGCCGCCGAGGCGAGCGGGCTCGTCACCGAAATCCAGACCGGGGTCGAACAGTCGAGCCGCGCCGAGGCGCAGTTCGAAACGATCACCGATGCGCTCCACGACGCGACGCATCTCGTCGCGCTGCTCGACGACCAGAGCGACCGCATCGCGCAGTCGAGCGCGATGGTCCATGCGAACGGGGCAAAAGTGCGCGACGCGCTCGACCGCGTCGTCACGTCGGTGCGCGACAATAGTTCGACGCTGGCGGGCACGCGCGATTCGATCCTGTCGATGGAACAAGTGTCGAACCGCATGTTCAACACGGTGATCTCCGCCGGGGTCAGCCCGCAGGATTCAGCCATTGTCGCCCTTGCGGCCAAGGTGCGCGACGAGTTTACGGCGATCGCAGAGCGTGCGATTGCAAACGGCGCGCTGACGATGGAGCAGCTGTTCGACACCAATTATGTGCGCGTGCCGGGATCGAACCCCGAACGCTTTCGCACCAGCCTGTGCGATTGGGCCGACGCCAACTGGCGCCCCCTGTTCGACCGCGTCGTGGCGCAGCATCCCGAGGTGAAGATGTCGTCGGCGGGCGACATGAACGGCTTTCTCCCGACGCATATTACCGATTGTTCGCGCGCCCCGACCGGCGATCTTGAGCATGACACGGCGCATTGCCGCAACGGCCGCATTCTTTTCGACGCGACCGACGCCGCGGCGAAGCGCAGCACGGCGCCCTTTTTCATGGCGGTTTATCGTCAGGAAGGCGACGGCACCAACTATGTTACGGTGCGCAACGTCTATATGCCGGTAACGATCAACGGCCGCCGCTGGGGCGACGTCGAGGTTGCCTATCAGCTCTGAGAGGTCGGCGGAGCTGGCGGCTGCGCCGGGAACGCCTGCATCGTGGGATCGATGATCGCCCAGTCGGGCGCTTCGCTGGTCCAGATTGCGATGGTCGGCTTCAGCTCGTGCGGCGGGTCGAGAACGCCGAGGCGCACGACGCGCATCTCCGGCCGCGCCGATGACCCGGCAAGCAGCGGCGTCGCGCATGTCGGACAGTGCCAGCGGGTCAGCGTGTTGCCACTGTCGGCCAGATAGCTGTCCGACGCCACTTCGCCTTCGACAGTGATCGCGTCGGTACGGAAAATCGCGTTATGCGTAGGGCCGCCCGCCGCGATCTTCTGGCAGCGGCGGCACCAGCATTGGCGCACGGCAAGCGGCTCGCCGTCGATGCGCAGGGAGACGGCCTCGCACGAGCAGCGCCCGGTCAATATCATCAGCCGCCCTGGCGCCGTGCCATGAAAGCGAGCTTTTCGAACAGCATCACATCCTGCTCATTCTTGAGCAATGCGCCGTGAAGCGGCGGGATCGCCTTGCCGACGTCGCGGTTCTGGAGCACTTCCAAGGGCATGTCCTCGGCGAGCAGCAGTTTGAGCCAGTCGATGAGCTCGCTTGTCGAGGGCTTTTTCTTGAGCCCAGGTACTTCGCGCACGTCGTAGAAAACGTCCATAGCGCGGCTGACCAGCGTCTTCTGGATGCCCGGGAAGTGGACATCGACGATCGAGGCCATCGTGTCGCGGTCGGGAAATTTGATATAGTGAAAGAAACAGCGGCGCAGAAATGCGTCGGGCAGTTCCTTTTCATTGTTCGAGGTGATGACGACGATCGGGCGTTCCTTCGCGGTCACCGTCTCGTCGGTCTCATAGACATGAAACGCCATGCGATCGAGTTCCTGAAGCAAGTCGTTCGGGAATTCGATGTCGGCCTTGTCGATCTCGTCGATCAAGAGGACCGGGAGCTTGGGCGAGGTGAACGCCTCCCACAATTTGCCCGTGCGGATATAGTTGCGGATGTCGTGGACGCGCTCTTCGCCCAGCTGACCGTCGCGCAGGCGCGCCACCGCGTCATATTCATACAGGCCCTGCTGCGCTTTGGTCGTCGATTTGATGTTCCAGGTGATCAGCGGCGCGTCGAACGCTTTCGCGATCTCCTCGGCCAGCACGGTCTTGCCGGTGCCGGGTTCGCCCTTAACGAGCAGCGGGCGGCGCAGCAGCGTTGCGGCGTTGACCGCGACCTTCAGGTCGTCGGTGGCAATATAGGCGCTGGTACCTTCGAAACGCATGCGTCGCGGCCTT
>JASBSJ010000050.1 GCA_030148985.1 Sphingopyxis sp. | reverse complement strand
CCCTTGGCCTGGCGCTTCTCGCAATCGCGCTCGCTGCTCTGTGGTCGCTGCGCGGCGGACCCGGACGGCTGTTCGTCGGCGATCCGGCGCCGGTCCCGCTATTGGAGATCAGCGCGCCGGTTGCCGGCAACCTCCCTCAATCGCGCGCTCTTGCCCGCGCGCTCGACGGCAAGCTGCGCGACGGTCTCCGCCGTTTCGACCTTATCGACCTGTTGAGTTCCCGCGCGCCGGGCAGCGCGTCTGCGGGTAACAGCGACTATCGGCTCGACACCTCGCTGGTGCGCTCGGTGGAGGGATCCGTCGATGTGACGCTTGTGCTCAATCGCGTCGCCGACCAGCGCGCGATCTGGTCGCAGCAGCTTCGCCTCGGCGAGCAGGAGGTGCCCGAATTTACCGCGCTCGAACCGGTCATCGCCCAGATCGCCGGCGATTATGGCGTGATCGTTCGCGACCAGATCGAGCGCCAGCCCGACAATTTTGCGCCCGGTTTTCCCTGTTTTGCGCAGTTCAACAAGGTGCGCCAGATGCGCAGCGCCGCCGCCGTAAAGCGTGTGGATAGCTGCCTTCGCGCCACGCTGGAAGGCAACCCGCGCGATCGGGTTGCGCTCACTGCGCTTTCGCTGATCCGCTATGGGGACTGGCAGCCGCAGCGCATGACCGAAGCGGGTCGGGCGGCGATGGCCGAAGCGCGCACGCTGGCCGGGCGAGCTTATGAAAGCAGCCCCAATTCGTCGGCGGGCCTGTTCGCCATGGCGCGGGCGAATTTCTATGTCGGCGATTGCGCGCGCGGCAACGCCATGGGGGACGCGGCGCTCGCCCTCAATCCCTATGACGCCGACATGTCGGGCTTTCTCGGCCTGTTCAAGGTCACCTGCGGGCAGGGCGAAGAAGGCGAAGCGCTGCTGCGACGATCGCTGGCGCTGGACACATCCTATCCCGGCGTACCGGCGGTCACGCTCGCCTTTCTCCTGTCGCAGCGCGGCGAGCAGGAGGACGCGCGATCGATCCTCGATCAGATGCCGTCGCCCAGCAATATGGAGCCGCAATATATGATGGTCCGCGCGATCGTACTGGCGCGGCAGGGCGATGTTCGGCAGGCTCGGGCGCAGTGGCAACGCCTGACCGACTATACGCGCCAGCCGGCCGATGCGACGCCGGAACGCGTACTCGGCCGGTTCATTATCACTCCCGTGGTCATCCAGCGCGCGTCGCAGGCGCTACGCGATTCGGGGGTCGTGCCCGCCGCCTCTGCATCCTGATTGCGCGCGGGGCGGGCTCAAGCTTGAAGCGGGCAATGGCAGTACCTATTTCCTCGCTCAGGCGACAGAGGGGCAGAAAGGGGAGACGTTCGCTCATCGCGCCGCGGAAGGCACGGGTCGATGCGGCGCTTCGCCTGCCAGCCCTCTTGCCAGCCCCGTTCACGGGCTCTAGGGCAATTTTCAACATTCACGACATAGTCAGAAAAAGGAACTGTGCATGAGCGATTCGGCCGAAAAGGTAAAAAAGATCGTCGTCGAACATCTGGGCGTCGAAGCCGACAAGGTCACCGAGGAAGCGAGCTTCATCGACGATCTGGGCGCCGACAGCCTCGACATCGTCGAACTGGTGATGGCGTTCGAAGAAGAATTCGGCGTCGAAATCCCCGACGATGCGGCGGAAAAGATCGCCACCGTCAAGGATGCGATCGACTATATCGAAGCGAACAAGGGCTAAGGCTCTGCGGTCCGGCCATGCCGGAACCGTTTACGCGTTTCCGGCTTCCCGGTCCCGAGCGCTTGTGCGCGGTGGCCGGGAAGCCTTTTTTATGGATGTAGCCTGATACAGCGCTACATCCGTCATCCCGGCCCTTCGACCGCCATGGCAGGCGCCGAGGGTAAACGTCAGCCGACAGGCTGAAAGCCGGGATCTCGCCGGTTCGGTAGTCGCAGGCCGCGAGGGCGAGACCCCGGCCTCCGCCGGGGTGACGAGAGAGTATCGGGAATTGAAGCGGCACCCCGCGGGGACAGGGCCGACGAAAGGAATGACTATGCGCCGGGTTGTGGTGACGGGTTTGGGTTTGGTGACGCCGCTGGGCGGCGATGTCGAAACCAGCTGGAAAAATCTGATCGCGGGCAAATCGGGCGCGGGTCCGATCACCCATTTCGATGCGTCGGACCAGAAATGCACGATCGCGTGCGAGGTGAAGGGGCCGGACCATGAATATGGCTTCGACCCCGGCAAGCGCGTCGATCACAAGGTGCAGCGCCAGGTCGATCCCTTCATCATCTTTGGCATCGACGCCGCGGGCCAGGCGCTCGAGGACGCGGGGCTAACCGAGCTTACCGAAGAACAGAAGGTGCGCGCCGGCTGCTCGATCGGGTCGGGCATCGGCGGCCTGCCGGGCATCGAGAGCGAAAGCCTGCTGCTCGCCGAAAAGGGGCCGGGCCGCGTTTCGCCGCACTTCGTCCACGGCCGCCTCATCAACCTGATTTCGGGGCAGGTCAGCATCAAATATGGCCTCAAAGGCCCGAACCACGCGGTCGTCACCGCCTGTTCGACCGGCGCGCATTCGATCGGCGACGCGGCGCGGATGATCAAGGACGATGATGCCGACATCATGCTCGCGGGCGGCGCCGAGGCGACGATCTGCCCGATCGGTATCGCGGGCTTCGCGCAGGCGCGCGCGCTCAACAGGAGCTATAACGACCGCCCCGCACAGGCGAGCCGCCCCTATGACAAGGACCGCGACGGGTTTGTGATGGGCGAGGGCGCGGGCGTCGTCGTGCTCGAGGAATATGAACATGCCAAGGCGCGCGGCGCCAAGATTTACGCGGAAGTCGTGGGATATGGCCTGTCGGGCGACGCCTATCACGTCACCGCGCCCGACCCCGAAATGGACGGCGCCTTCCGTTCGATGCAGGCGGCGCTGAAGAAGGCGGGCATGACGCCCGCCGACATCGACTATATCAACGCCCACGGCACCTCGACGATGGCCGACACGATCGAACTGGGCGCGGTGAAGCGGCTGTTCGGCGACGCGATGGCCAATGTATCTATGAGCTCGACCAAGTCGGCGATCGGCCATTTGCTCGGCGGCGCGGGCGCGGTCGAAACGATCTTTTGCATCCTTGCGATCCGCGACCAGATCGTCCCCCCGACGCTCAACCTCGACAATCCCGACGAGGGCACCGAAGGCGCCGACCTGGTCCCCAAGGTCGCCAAGAAGCGCAAGGTCAAGGCCGCGCTCAACAACAGCTTCGGCTTCGGCGGCACCAACGCGAGCTTGATCGTGAAAGCGGTCGAATAAAGTACTCCGTCATGCTGAACTTGTTTCAGCATCCATGGCCTGCGCTCTCGTCGAGCGCGGCGGGCAGGGAAACGGCGGGCCATGGACCCTGAAACAAGTTCAGGGTGACGACGGAACAAAGGGCGGACTCATGTTTCGCATTATCCTCGCATCTTTCCTTGCCCTCTTCCTCGCCGCCTGTTCGCCCGGCGCGCCGAAGGATGCGGAGGTCATCATCCCGCAGGGCGCAAGCATCGCGCGGGCGGGCGAAATCCTTGAGGACGCGGGCCTCGTCTCGGCATCGAGCTTTCGCAACGAAGCGCGTTTCTTCGGGTCGGACGAGCCGATCAAGCCCGGCGAATATAAGATCGAAAAGGGGATGGATGCGGGCGACATATTGAAGCTCTTCCAGTCGGGCAAGACGATCCAGCGGCTCGTGATGATCCCTGAAGGAATGCCGTCGATCATGGTGTGGGAACGGCTGATGGCCGAAAAGCGGCTGAAGGGCGAAATCCCGGTGCCGGCCGAGGGCAGCATCCTGCCCGACTCCTATGCCTTTACCACCGGCGAAAGCCGCGCCGCCGTTGTCGCGCGGATGCAGGCGGCGATGGACAAGACGTTCGCCGAGCTGTGGGCCAAGCGCAGCCCGCGCACCGCGGTCAAGAACCGAAACGACGCGATCACGCTCGCCTCGATCGTCGAAAAGGAAACCGCCGTCGCCGCCGAACGGCGCACCGTCGCGGGGGTCTATACCAACCGGCTCGCTGTGGGTATGCGGCTTCAGGCCGACCCGACGATCATCTATCCGATCACCAAGGGCAAACCGCTGGGGCGGCGCATATTGCGCTCCGAAATCCAGGCGGTGAACGATTATAACACCTATGCGATGGCGGGGCTGCCCAAGGGGCCGATCGCCAACCCCGGCAAGGCGTCGATCGCCGCGGTGCTCGACCCGGAAGCGAATGATTATCTCTTCTTCGTCGCCAAAGGCGATGGCGGGCATATTTTTGCGCGCACCTTGTCCGAACACAACGCCAATGTGCAGAAATGGTATGCGCTCCGCCGCGAGCGGGGGGAGATGGAGTAGGAATTCGTCGCCCCCGCGCAGGCGGGGGCCGCTGGCGGTTTACGCCGTCGGCGCTGAGCAAGGCCGACAGCGGCCCCCGCCTGCGCGGGGGCGACGGGGAGTAAACATATGACGGCCAAACTCTTTCTTCACGGCGTTCCCGACAGCCCCGCGATCTGGCGGCCTTTGCTCGCCGCGCTCGATCTTGGCGACACGCCGGTTGCGGTGCCCGCGCTGCCTGGCTTCACGGGCCCGCTCCCCGCCGGCTTTCCCGCGACGAAGGAGGCCTATGCCGACTGGGCAGTGGGGCAGGCCGAAACGCTGTTCGCCGCGCACGGCCCGATCGACATTATCGGTCACGACTGGGGCGCGCTGATCGCGCAGCGCGTCGCGATGCTGCGCCCCGACCTCATCCGCAGCTGGGCGATCTCGAACGCGGTGATCGAACCCGACTATCGCGGCCACCGCATCGCGCGGATCTGGAACACCCCCGTGCTCGGCGAACTCTTCATGGCGCTGAGCAAGGCCGACAAGCTCGCCGCAGGGCTGACGGCGCAGGGGATGCCCGCCGACATCGCGGCGGAGGAGGCCGAACAGTGGCAGAACAAGGACAAGCGCCGCGCGATATTGAAACTCTATCGCTCGGCCAAGGGGCTGAGCTTTGCGCAGGACTGGGCGCTCGATATTCCGAAGCTGCCCGCGAGCGGCGCGCTGATCTGGGGCGCGGGCGATCCCTATGTCGAGCTGGCAGTCGCGCAGCGTTACGCCGCCGCGACGGGGACGCCGCTGACGGTGATCGAGGGGGCAGGGCATTGGGCGATTGCCGAACGCCCGGCGGCGGTCGCCGCGGCGCTTCGCGCCTTTTGGGACGGGGTCGGAACCTGATCGAGTACGGCGATCAATCTGACGCATTTAATCGATTGGATCGCGGCGAGGCGGTCGGGCAATAGGCTTTTTGTCGGGAAAGGACGTTCCCCATGGGCGACGGCAAGAGCGGTATGACGCGGCCTCCCCAAGCCGGTCCCGACCACAGCGACCCGGATCACCCCCCTCCCGTCCGGTTCCCTGGAGCCGCGCCCATCATCGTTACGGCAACGATGGGCGCGGCAGACCAGCGCCATTTCGACGCGCTGCGCACCGCGCATTTTCCGACCGAGCGCAATCATCTCGCGGCGCATATCACGCTGTTTCATCAGCTGCCGCCGTCGGCGCTGGATGAGCTCGACCGGCTGCTCCGCCGGATCGCCGCCGACACGCCGCCGCCCGCGGCGATGCTGCGCGAGGTCTATTCGCTGGGGCAGGGGACTGCGTTCCGCATCGACAGCCCCGGCCTGATGGCGGTCCGCGAACGGATCGCCGATCACTTCGCCGGGATGCTCACCGCGCAGGACCGCGGGACGCCGCGCCTCCACATCACCGTCCAGAACAAGGTCACCGCCGCCGAGGCGCGCGCGCTGCTTGCACGGCTCGCCGCCGATTTCCGCCCGCGCCCGCTCGCCATCGCGGGAATCGCGGCGCACCATTATCGCGGGGGGCCATGGGAGGCGGCCTTTGCACGCAAATTCCGCGGCGTGCGCGCATGATATTGACCGGCGGCGAAGCCCTGCCTATAGGCGCGGCTCGCCCGATGCGGCGAGCCTTTCGGGGCGGAGTAGCTCAGCAGGTTAGAGCAGCGGAATCATAATCCGCGTGTCGGGGGTTCGAGTCCCTCCTCCGCTACCAACCCGGATTGTCCACCAGTGACCCACTGAGGCCACTGGCAGACATTTTTCGAGGAAAATCAA
>JASBSJ010000033.1 GCA_030148985.1 Sphingopyxis sp. | reverse complement strand
GCTGCCGACCCCGGACGATATTGCCGACGCGGTCGCCTGGCTCGCCCGCGCCGAGGCGGTGACGGGGCAGACGATCTTCGTCGACGGCGGCGCGCATCTGGCGCCGCTCGGCCGCGATTTCGTGGCGCTGGAGCGCGATTGACGACCCACCTGTCCCCGCGAAGGCGGGGACCCGGAACCAGATCAGGCGAGCTTCGATTTAGGACGCCCTGGGGCGCCGTCTGCGCGGGAACACACGCAAAGCTGTTGGCCGCTCAGTAAATATGCACCGCCTTGGCGACGAGATAACCGTCGAGGCCTTCCGGCCCGCTCTCGCTGCCGAAGCCCGATTCCTTGATCCCGCCGAAGGGCATGTCATTGGCCGAGATGACGAAGCTGTTGATCCCGACCATGCCGCTTTCGATGCCGTCGGCGACGCGGTTGATGCGGCGGCCGTTTTCGGTGAAGGCGAAGGCGGCAAGGCCATAGGGCAGCCGGTTCGCCTGTTCGAGCGCGTCTTCTTCGGTCGCGAACGGCCGGATCAGCGCCATCGGGCCAAAGGGTTCGTTGTTCATCGCATCGGCGTCGAGCGGCACGTCGGCCAGCGCCGTCGGCTGGAAGAAATAGCCCTCGCCCGTCGCCTCGCCGCCCGCGATCACGCGCGCGCCCTTGGCCTTTGCATCGGCGACCAGCGCCTCCAAGGCGGGGATGCGGCGCGCGTTGGCGAGCGGGCCCATCTGGGTGTCGGCGTCGAGCCCGCTGCCGATCTTTACCTTGGCCGTGCGCTCGGCAAAGCCCTTGACGAAGGCGTCGTAAATGCCCTGCTGGACGTAGAAGCGCGTCGGCGAGATGCACACTTGTCCAGCGTTGCGGAACTTCTGCCACACGACGCGATCGAGCGTGGTTTCGAGGTCGCAGTCGTCGAAGATCAGCACCGGCGCATGGCCGCCGAGCTCCATCGTGATGCGCTTCACCCCGTCGGCGGCGAGCTTCATCAGATGTTTGCCGACCGCGGTCGAGCCGGTGAAGCTGACCTTGCGGATCACCGGGCTGGCGAGCAGGTGCCGGCTGATCTGGTCGGGGTCGCCATAGACGAGCTGCGCGACGTCGCCGGGGATGCCCGCATCGGCGATGCAGCGCATCACCGCGCTGGTGCAGCCGGGGGTTTCCTCGGGCGCCTTCGCGATCACGACGCAACCCGCGGCGAGCGCGGGGGCGATTTTCTTGACCATCAGATTGACCGGGAAGTTCCACGGGCTGAAGCCCGCGACGGGGCCGACGGGATGTTTGGGGAACATCGCGCGCTGGCCGAGCGGGCGCTGGAGCACGCGCCCCTCTCTGCGTTGGCCCTTCTCGGCGAAATAATCGAACAGCCCGGCCGCCGACAGCACCTCGCCGCGCGCCTCGGCGATCGGTTTGCCCTGTTCGAGCGTGAGCAGGGTGGCGATATGATCGGCGCGCTCGCGGATGACCCCTGCGGCCTTGTGCATCAGCGCGGCGCGCTCGTCGGGCGTCTTCGCGCGCCAGACGGGCCAGCCGCGTTCAGCAGCGGCGAGCGCTTCGTCGAGGTCGGCGGCGGTCGCTACCGGCAGTTCGGCGATCGTGCCCGCGGTTGCTGGGTTATAGACCGGCCGGCCGTCGCGCCCCTCGCCGCTCCGCCAGGCGCCATTGATGAAGAGCTGGAGGTCGGCGTCGTAGGTGGCGGTCATGGGAAACACTTTCGCTGCGCCCCCCGAAATCCGTTCGTGTCGAGCGAAGTCGAGACACCCATCGGAATAGCGCAAGGCCGAGAAGCGTCTCGACTTCGCTCGACGCGAACGGGAAGAGGGCTTGGTCTAACAGATGCGCGCGATATAGGATCGCCTCAGCGATAGTTAAAGCTGATGCTGATCCGTTCGCCCTTGCCCGAATGCGGCATCACCTCGTGGCGCAGCCAGCTTTCCCACAGGAACACGCGCCCCGCCGCGGGCTGCGCATAGACGAAGGGACGCAGATGTTCGGGCGCGTCGTCGGTGCGGCCGGGCGCCGCCATCAGCATCGGCAGGCGCGGGTCTTCGAGCTTGAGCGCGCCCGAGCCCGGCGGGACCGCGACGTAGAAGGTGCCCGACACGATGCTGTGCGGGTGGATATGGCCGCTGTGCGTCCCGCCGGGTTTCAGGATATTGACCCACAGGCTGTCGAGTTTGAGCGGCTTGGCGAGGTCGAAGTGGCAGGTCTTGGCAAAGGCCTTCACCTGTTTGTCGAGCAGCTTCTTGAGGTCGTAGAAGGCCGGGTCGCGTTCGGGCAGGTCGCCGAGGCTGGCGTAGCTGGTGTAGCCCTTATAGCCATGCTCGCGGCTCCACGCTTTCCCGGCGCCATCCTCTTCGGCGAACAGGCGACTGCTTTCCTCCAGCTCTGCGAGCAGGTCGGGCGTGCCGATATCGGCTTCATAGAAAGTGCTGGCGAAGAGCGTGCGAACGGGCATGATGGCCGCAAAGCATAACGGATGGGCGAGAGCAAGGGAGATAGGCCTTCACCCTCTTCGTCACCCCCGACTTGATCCGGGGTCCATTATGCGCTGCGTTGGGACGCATGGATGCCGGATCAAGTCCGGCATGACGAAGAAATGGGGGATATGGGGATGGCCGAGTTTGAACTGATCGCCGACGGATTGCGTTTCCCCGAGGCGCCGGTGGTGATGGACGACGGCAGCGTCATCGTCACCGAGATTGCCGAGCGGCGCATCACGCGCTGCTGGCCCGGCGGGCGGAAGGAGGTAGTCGCGACCCCCGGAGGTGGCCCCAACGGCCTGGCGATCGGCCCCGACGGCAAGCTTTACTGCTGCAACAATGGCGGTTTCGAATATGTCGAATCGAACGGCTATCTGGCGCCGCATGGCATCGCCGACGATTATTCGGGCGGGCGGATCGAACGCATCGATATCGACACGGGCGAAGTCGAAATCCTGTATAAATCGGGCGATCACGGCGTGAGCCTGCGCGGGCCCAATGACCTGATGTTCGACGGCCATGGCGGCTTCTGGTTCACCGACCATGGCAAGGTCGATTATGCGAAGCGCTGCCACGACATCGTCGGCATCTTCTATGCGAAGGCCGACGGCAGCTTCATCGAGGAAGTGATCTTCCCGAGTTACAACCCCAACGGCGTCGGTCTCTCGCCCGACGGCAGCAAGCTTTACGCCGCCGAAACCTATACCTGCCGCCTGACTCAGTTCAACATCATAGCACCGGGCAAGGTCGACGATGCGGCGGGGCCGGGCGGTCCGGGCATCCCGCTCTATCGCCCCGCGGGCTATAAATTCTTCGACAGTCTGGCGATGGAGGCGAACGGCAATATCGCCGTTGCGACGATCGGCGAATGCGGGATCAGCGTCGTCTCGCCGGCGGGCGAGCTGGTCGAATTCGTCGCGACCGACGATATTTTCACGACCAACATCGCCTTTGGTGGCCCCGACCGGCAGGACGCCTATATCACCCTGTCGGGGACTGGCCGGCTGGTGAAGACGCGCTGGGCCCGGCCGGGGCTGCAACTGCAATATTGAGGGACGCCGGATGCACGAGGAAACACATAGCGTCACGCGGATCAGCTGGCTGCGCGCCGCGATTCTGGGGGCGAACGACGGCATCGTATCGACCGCCAGCCTGATCGCCGGCGTGGCGGCGGCAGGCGCGTCGGAGGCGTCGATCCTGATCACCGGCAGCGCGGGGCTGGTCGCGGGCGCGATGTCGATGGCGGCAGGCGAATATGTCTCGGTCAGCTCACAGGGCGACGCCGAAAAGGCCGATGTCGAGCTGGAGAAGCGCCACCTTGCCGCCGATCCCGAGTTCGAGCTGGAAGAGCTGACGCAAATCTATGAGGCGCGCGGGCTCGACCGGCCGCTCGCCGAACAGGTTGCGGTGCAGTTGACCGCGCACGACGCGCTCGACACACATCTGCGCGACGAGCTGGGGATGAGCGCGGTGACCGCGGCGCGGCCGATTCAGGCGGCGGCAGCATCGGCGGCGAGCTTTTCGGTCGGCGCGGCGCTGCCGCTCGCGACGGTGCTGCTCGACCGCGGGACGTCGCTGCCGTGGACGGTGTCGGCGGCGTCGCTCGTCTTTCTCGCGATTCTGGGCGCGCTGGGCGCGTGGGCGGGGCAGGCGCCGATGCTGCGCGCGGTCGTCCGCGTGACCTTTTGGGGCGCCTTTGCGATGGCGGCGACGATCGCGATCGGAGCGCTGATGGGGACGACGGTGGGTTGAGGTCGGCGGCGATTGTCAGCGGCGCCCCTATCTGTATGACTGCAAACCGTTCCGCGTCCGCGGGCACATCAATCGGAGGGGTCCGCAATGAACGCAAAGAGCTGGGCGATCGACATCGATCGCGACGATATTACGCAAGCCCGATTGGTCGAGAATGGCGATGCACCGCTCGCGCCGGGTCAGGTGCGCGTGCATCTGGACAGCTATGCGATGACCGCGAACAACATCACCTACGCCGTGTTCGGCAAGCCCGCGGGGCTGTTCGGTAACGATCAGGGCTATTGGGATTTCTTTTCTGAGCCCGGAAGTCCCGGCCGCCTGCCGGTGTGGGGTTTTGCGACGGTGACCGAAAGCGCGGCCGAGGGTGTCGCGGTCGGCGACCGTTTTTATGGCTATTATCCGATGGCGAGCGACGCGGTGCTGACCGTCGGCAAGGCGGGACCGGGCGGTTTTACCGACGTGACGCCGCGTCGCACCACGCTGCCCCCCATCTATAACCAGTATCAGCGGATCGAGGCGCTGGAGGGCTATCGCGCCGCCGACCATGAATATTGGCCGGTGTTCCGCCCGCTGTTCCTGACCGGCTGGTTGATCGCCGACCAGTTCGAGGACGAGGGCGATTACGGCGTCCAGCAAATTTTGATAGCGAGCGCGTCGAGCAAGACCGCCATCGGCCTGGGCTTTACCCTCCAGCAGCGCGCCGACCGCCCGGAGACGATCGGCCTGACCAGCGCGGCCAATGTCGATGCCCTCGCCGCGCAGGCGATTTACGACCGCGTCATCAGCTATGACCAGATCATGACGCTGAACGCGACCACCGCCGCCGCGCTGGTCGACATGGCGGGCAATGGCGCGGTGACGCGCGTCGTCCACAGCCATTTCGGCAACAATCTCATGGCCTCGATCGTCGTCGGCAAGTCGCATTGGGATACGCAGGCCGACGTCGAAGGTCTGCCCGGCCCCCAGCGGCAGGGCTTTTTCGCGCCCGGCCGCAGCCAGAAACGCATCGCCGACTGGGGCGGGGCCGCGTTCGGAGCGAAGATCGCCGAGGCCTGGACCGCCTTCATGGACGTGGCGCCGCGGCTGGCGGCGATCGACACGCGCAAGGGCAGCGACGCGGCGCTCGCCGCCTATCGCGAGATGCTGTCGGGGCAGGCCGACCCGCGAAAGGGGATCATCGTCGTTCCATGACTTACACCACCGTCATCTTCGATTTCGGCGGCGTCATCACCGCCTCGCCCTTCGAGGCGTTCAACCGGCTGGAAGCGGAGCGCGGGCTGCCGCGCGATTTCATCCGCCGCGTCAACGCCGCCGACCCCGACACCAATGCCTGGGCCCGCTTCGAGCGCGCCGAGATCGACGCGGCGGCGTTCGACAGCCTGTTCGCGACTGAGGCAAAGGCGCTGGGGCACGAGCTTGAGGGCGAAGCGGTGCTGGCGGTGCTCGCCGGTGCGGTGCGTCCGGCGATGGTCGCGGCGCTCGATACGCTGAAGGCGCGCGACTTTGGTATTGGGTGCATCACCAACAATGTGCCCAGTGGCAAAGGCGCCGGGATGGCGCGCAGCGAAGAACTCGCTGCCGAAGTTGCGGCGATCATGGCCCGGTTCGACCATGTCATCGAATCGAGCAAGGTCGGCGTGCGCAAGCCCGATCCCCGGATTTACGCGATGATGTGCGAGGCGCTGGGCGCCCAGCCCGCGACATGCGTCTATCTCGACGACCTTGGCATCAACTGCAAACCCGCAAGCCAGCTGGGGATGCACGCGATCAAGGTGACGAGCGGCGAGCAGGCGCTCGCCGACCTGTCGGCGGTGCTGGGGGTGACGTTGCCCTGAATTGAATGTTTTGGGGTGGGGAGTCGACGTTTAAATCCTCCCTGTCGCGGAGCGATGGGGAGGTGGCAGCGCGAAGCGCTGACGGAGGGGCAACGACGCAACGTCGCAGCCCCTCCACCATGCTTCGCATGGTCCCCCTCCCCATGGCTTCGCCACAGGGAGGATTAATGGCCGCCATCGCTCGTTTCCCGCCGTTCGGCTCAAACCGCCGCCTCGGCGAGGTCGAGCTTCGCCGCGCGTTCGAAAATCTGCATCAGCACCGGCTCGGTGTCGGCGACGCGCATCGCGATGTGGAAGGCGACCGGAGCGAGCGCAGGCATCGCGGCGATTTCGACGAGCGCGCCCGCCGCCACCTCGCCGCGCACCATCGGCCGGGGGAAAATGCCGATGCCGCCGCCCGCCTTTGCGATGTCGATCATCGTGCGCGCATTGTTGCAGAGGTTTAAGGATTTCTGCGCGATGCGCGACGCGGCGATCGCCTCACGCATCCGGCCGTGGATCGGCGAATGGCTGGCGAGCGACCAGACTGGCAAGCTGGTGTCGCCGCCCGCAAACGCCGATGCGACCGCGGGACTGGCAAGCCACACCAGTTCGACCTCGCCAATCGGGCGCGTCTTGAGCGCCGGGTGCGCGATCGGCCCCGCGGCAAAGGCGATGTCGGTGCGCCCCGTCAGCAGCTGCTGGATCAGGTTGGCCGTGAGGTCGATTTCGATCTCGAGCCCGACCTGAGGCATGTCGGCCTTCAGTTCCGCCACGAAAGCCGGGAGACAGCTTGCCGCGGCAATCTCCCCCGCGCCGATGCGCACGACGCCGCTCGCCTCGCCATATCCACCGCTGCCCAGAAGCGCATATTGCATGTCGCGGAGCAAGGGGTCGCAATCACGCACGAGCTTGCGCCCTGCCGCGGTGAGCGACATCGCCCGCCCGTCGCGGCGGAAGAGCGGCGTTCCCAAGCGCTGTTCAAGTTCGCGCATCCGGGCCGACACCGTCGGCTGGGTCGTGTTGAGCCGCTCGGCCGCTGCCGAAAAAGTGCCGAGCCGGTCGATCCAGAGCAGGGTTTCGAGGTGATAGAGCGCGACGCGATTAATAGACATTATTTATATATAATCCAAAAATCGAACAATTAGAATTAATGGATCAAATGCGCCAAGGTCTCGCGCGACATCATTCAGGAGAGCCGTCCCATGGGGAAGAAGCAATATCCCGACGCCGCCGCCGCACTCGACGGCCTGCTCTTTGACGGAATGCAGATTTGTGCCGGGGGCTTTGGCCTGTGCGGCATCCCCGAACGGCTGATCGACGCGATCCGCGACGCGGGGGTCAAGGATCTGACCATCGCGAGCAACAATGCCGGGATCGACGGCGAAGGGCTGGGCAAGCTGCTGCGCACCAAGCAGGTCAAGAAGATGATCTCCTCCTATGTCGGTGAGAATAAGGAGTTCGAGCGGCAGTATCTGGCGGGCGAGCTCGAGGTCGAATTCTGCCCGCAGGGTACGCTTGCCGAACGCTGCCGCGCGGGCGGCGCGGGCATTCCCGGCTTCTATACCAAGACCGGCGTCGGCACTCTGGTTGCCGAGGGCAAGGAAGTGAAGAATTTCGACGGGCAGGACTATATCCTGGAGCGCGGCATCTTCGCCGACCTTGCGATCATCAAGGGGTGGAAGGCCGACGAGAGCGGCAATCTGATCTTCCGTAAGACCGCGCGCAATTTCAACCAGCCGATGGCGACCGCGGCCAAGATCTGCGTCGCCGAGGTCGAGGAAATCGTGCCCACCGGCAGCCTCGACCCCGACGCCATCCACCTGCCCGGCATCTATGTGAAGCGCATGATCATCGGCGCGCCATATGACAAGAAGATCGAGTTCCGCACGGTGCGTCCGCGCGAGGCGGTAGCGTGAAGCTGCGCCGCGATGCCCTCTCCAGCCTCCAGCTTAACTGTTAATCAGGCGATCAGCCGGGTGAACCAGGTCCAACAGATTTACAGTGCCGAACTGCGCCGATGCGAAGGCGTTTTCGCATCACTGACTGTGCCCGCGACCCTGGCCTTCGCTGCCGTCGCGATCGCCGAACAAGCCAATATGATGTTATTGGTCTTTGTCGGACTATTTTGTGGCACTTATGCCTTGTTGCTCTATCTTGACCTGCACGCCGTTGGGCTTCGCAGCAAAGTGGCGGGCCGCCTTCAGGACCGCCTGTATGCGGTGCCCGTCGAATATGGCGACAGACCGCTGGATTCCGTACCCTTTCATAGCGGCAAGCTGAAGCGCAAGATTCAGGAGATTGAGGACGGCATTGGTGTGTCGCCCTATATTTCGCCCGCCGTAAAACCCATTGTAGCGCTCACCGTTTCAGCCGTGGTGTCGGTGCTGTTCCAGCTAGGGAGGTCTTTATGAGCCTTGATGATTGTCTCCGCCGATGCCTGAACGAGCGCGACGGCCGCCCGCCGCGTCCTCCGCGTTTGGATATGTTGCTCGCGCTTGCAGGGCAGACGGTGCGAAGCGATCCGACCTTGATGGAATGGATGATCCAGAACGGGCTGAACCCCAATCGCGACGGCGACGCCCTGTTAACGGCGGCCTTGTCCGCCATTCCTGAATCGGGCGGCGAGCTGGTTGGCGAAGAGACAGCATAGCATGAAAACTCTCACTCTGTCCGTCGGTCGTGGACTGATCGCGGTCGCGACATCTCTGGCCGTCGCCGGATGTGCGGGTACGAAAGAGGCACCGGAATCGGCAATTACGCGGCCGCCAGCTGCCGCATCGACCGAATCCGCTAAGCCGCCGGTCGCGCTGCAATATCTCTATGGCTCGGCCGAGGCCGCCATCGCCGTTCGCGCGACCAATGCGCGCATCGCCGATTATGGAGCGTGGCGGATCAAGGAGCGGCCGACGCACAGCGTGGTCCTTGCGCCCGGCGCGTCGATGGACGCGCCGACGTTTGAGCCGTGCGGCGACAAGCCCTTTGCCGCCGTGTTCGATGCCGACGAGACGCTGGTCTGGAACCTCGGCTCAATGCGCTATTTTGCCGAAAACGGCATCGCCTTCGATCCTGCAATCTGGAACCAGTGGGAAAAGAGTGGCGCGGGCAAGGCGGTTGCCATGCCGGGGACCGCCGACATGCTGGCCAAGCTGCGCGCCGCCGGGATCATGGTCGTCGCCAACACCAACCGCACCGCCGCCAACGCAAAGGGCAGCGAGGATACGCTGCGCGCGGCGGGGCTCGGTGAGTTCAAGCATGGCGAGACGCTGTTCCTGATGGGCGACGATGCGACCGGGTCGAGCAAGGACGCGCGCCGCGCAGCGATCGCGTCGAAATATTGCGTGATCCTGATGGCGGGCGACCAGCTGGGCGACTTCAGCCAGCAGTTCAACGATAAAGCGCTGCCAGCCGCGCACCGCATCGCGCTCGCCACCGGCCCTGCGGCGACCGCGCTGTGGGACCGCGGCTGGTTCCTTTTTCCCAACCCCGTCTATGGTCCGTGGGACCGGCTGGGCTGGGACGAAACCTTCCCCTCCGACTCCAAATGGGAGCCCAATTGATATGCCCTGGACCCGCGACGATATGGCGGCGCGCGCCGCGAAGGAACTGCAGGACGGCTATTATGTCAACCTGGGCATCGGCATTCCGACTTTGGTCGCCAACCATATCCCCGCGGGGATGACGGTAACGCTCCAGTCCGAAAACGGGATGCTGGGGATCGGGCCTTTCCCGCTGGAGGGCGAGGAAGACCCCGACCTGATCAACGCGGGCAAGCAGACGATCAGTGAACTGCCGCAATCGGCCTATTTTTCTTCGGCCGACAGTTTTGCGATGATCCGCGGCGGGCACATTGACCTGACCGTGCTGGGCGCGATGGAAGTCGCCGAAAATGGCGACATCGCCAACTGGATGATCCCGGGCAAGATGATCAAGGGCATGGGCGGCGCCATGGACCTGGTCGCCGGGGTCAAGAAGATCATCGTCGTGATGGAGCATAATGCCAAGGACGGCGGCCCGAAGTTCATTCCCGAATGCACGCTGCCGCTGACCGGCAAGAATGTCGTCGATATGATCATCACCGACCTGGCGGTGTTCCGGCGCGACGATCATGACAGCCCGTTCAAGCTGATCGAGCTGGCGCCGGGGGTGACGGCGGAGGAAGTCGCCGCTAAGACGACGGCCAATTATGAGGTCGCCATCCAATAACAGGTCGATAAAGCGGGTTCTTGCCTGCCTCGTCGCGGGTCTCGCGCTGGGGCTTGCCGGGTGGTTCGCCGTCCATGCCCTTGACAGCGGCCGCACGCTGGCGCGTGTGGAGGTGCCGTTCACACCTGCCGAAAACCTGCCCGATACGCCCGACGAGTGGCGCGGGCGGATCGACTATCACGCGCTCGACCAGCAGCTCGCCGCAATGGCGGCGCGACCCGAAATGGCGGGGCTGGCGGTTGCGGTCGTCGAGGATGGCGAATTGCGCTTCGTTCGCACCTATGGCGTCGCCGACAAGGACACGGGCGCGCCGGTTACCCTGCAAACATTGTTCCGCTGGGCCTCGGTTTCGAAAACCGCGGCAGGCACGTTGGCCGCCGCGCTGGCGAGGGGCGGCGCCCTCGACCTTAATTCGCCGGTTGCGCAGTGGGGCACCTCGCTGCGCCTGCCCGGGGGTGCCGAGGAGCGGGTGACGCTGGAGGATGTACTTGCCCAGCGGACGGGCCTTACCCGACACGCCTATGACGAGAAGCTGGAGGAGGGGCAGAGCCCCGAAGTGCTGCGCGCAAGCCTGGCCCTCGCGCCGCTGCAGTGCGAGCCTGGCACCTGCCATAGCTATCAGAACATCGCCTTTGACGCCGCGAGCGAGATATTGGCGCGCGCCGCGAACGCGCCGTTTGCCAACGCAGTCGAGGACCGCTTCTTCCGGCCGCTCGGCATGGCCAGCGCGGGTTTTGGAATGGCGCACCTGACGAGCGCGAAGGATTGGGCTCGGCCGCACCGCGGCGCGCAGGTCCGGCCGCTCAAGGAAGCCTATTGGCGCGTTCCGGCTGCGGCGGGGGTGGAGAGTGACATCGTCGATTTCGCCAAATGGATGCAGGCGATGATGGGCACGCGCCCCGATGTGTTGCCCAAGGCTGTGCTGGAACTCGCCCATCATCCGCGCGTCCGCACCCAAAGCCTCTATGGCAGCAAATTGCGTCAGGCGACCAGCGACGCGTCCTACGCGCTCGGCTGGCGCAACTTCACTTATGACGGGCGCCGGCTTGCCGGCCATTCGGGCGCGGTGTCGGGGTATCGCGCCACGATGATTTTCGAACCCGCAACGCGGACGGGCGTCGTCGCGCTGTGGAACAGCGACTGGGGTTTTCCTTTCCGCATCCCGTTTGCGGCGATCGACAGCTATCACGGGCGCACCGATGCGCAGTGGCTCGACCTCAGCGAGCTGCCGCCCGCGAGGCGCAGCGGGGCCGGATCGGGCACGGTGACGTTGAAATAATTGAGACACTTGCCGCCCGATCCGCCCCCTGTGTATCAGGCGCGCACTTGGCGAAAGGAGAATCGGATATGCGCGTTTTGCTGACGGGATCGTCGGGCTGGCTCGGGCGCTATCTGGCTCCTTTGCTGGCCGAAAACGGTCATCGGGTGACCGGACTCGACGTCGTCCCCGGTGCGCATACCGACGTCGTCGGCACCGTCGCCGACCGCGCGCTGATCGAGCGGACGATGGGCGAGCACGAGATCGAGGCGATCATCCATGGCGGCGCGCTGCACAAGCCCGACATCGTGCGCTATCCGCGCCAGGCGTTCATCGACGTCAACGTGACCGGCACGCTGAACCTGATCGAAGCCGCGGTCGCGGCGGGAAACGACCGCTTCCTCTTCACCTCGACCACCTCGCTGATGGTGCGCGCTGATGTCCGCGCGGGCGCGGGCGAGCGAGGCGCCTGGTGGATGGACGAGGACTTTGCGCCCCTAGAGCCGCGCAACATCTATGGCATCACCAAGCTTGCCGCCGAGCAGGCGGTCAAGCTGGCCCACCGCGAGCATGGCATCAACGTGGCGATCCTGCGCACGGGGCGCTTCTTTCCCGAGGATGACGACACCCACGCCGTCCCGAGCGGACCGAACCTGAAAGCGAATGAATTGCTCCATCGCCGCCTGACGGTCGAGGATGCCGCGGCGGCCCATCTCGCCGCGCTGGAGGCTGCGCCGACGATCGGCTGCGATACCTTCATCCTTTCCGCGCCGCCGCCCTTTACGCGTGCTGATGCCGAAGAGCTGGCACGCGACGCGCGCGCGGTGATCGCGCGATATTATCCCGATGCCGAAGAGCTTTATGCCTCAGCGGGCTGGGTGCTGCCCGAGGCGATCGGCCGTGTTTACGACCCGTCGCGCGCCGAGCGCCGCTTCGGCTGGCGGGCAAAGAGCGACTTCGGCAGCGTGCTCGCGGCACTGCGCGACGGCACGCCGATGCCCTTTGCGCACGACCCCGATTACACCTCCCCCATCCTGGCCCAGGAGCGCGCCGAATGTACGAGCTGATCACCGCCAACCGCAATTATTCAAGCTGGTCGCTGCGTCCCTGGATATTGATGAAGGGACTGGACATCGCGTTTCGGGACCGCGTCGAACCCTTTACCAAGCCGAGCAATTACGAGGAGTTCCGCGCATTTTCCCCAACCGGGCAAGTGCCCGTGCTGCTTCACGAGGGCCGGACGATCCACGATTCGCTGGGCATCGCGCTTTACCTTGCCGACCGGCACGACGGGGTGTGGCCGACCGATCCCGATGCGCGCGCCTGGGCGGTCTGCGCGACATGCGAGATGCACGGCGGCTTTGCCGCGCTGCGCAATGATTGCACGATGAACGTCGGGGTGCGCGTGACGCCGAAACCGATGTCCGATGCCCTGCGCGCGAACGTCGCGCGCATCCGCGAATTGTTCGAGGACGGGCTGGCGCGCTTTGGCGGGCCGTGGCTGGCGGGCGCCGACTTCACCGCCGTCGACGCCTTTTTCGCCCCCGTCGCCTTTCGCATCCGCACCTATGGCCTCGACGTCGGCGCCGGACAGGCGTGGGTCGATCATATGCTGGCGCATCCGGCGATGCTGGAGTGGGAGCGGCAGGCGCTGTCCGAGCAATGGCGCGAGGAAGGTCATGAGGCGGAGCTGATGGCCGCGGGGGCGATTACCGCCGATTACCGGGCGGCTTAGCTGGAGGCGATGGTCACTCGGCCAAAGCCTCACGCACCACCGCGATCCCGGCCTCGCGCTGCGCTTTCAGTTCGGCCTTCAACTTCACCGGATCGCGCGCAAAGACGAAGCCGAAGCTGACCCCGCCTTCCTTGCCGATCGTCGCATGGTGGAGCTTGTGCGCCTGCACGAGCCGCTTCGCATAGCCGCGCCGCGGCACCCAGCGGAAATAGCGCTGGTGGACGAGCCCGTCGTGAACGAGCGAATAGATGATGCCATAAAGGAGGATGCCGAGCCCGATCCACGTTCCCGGCTCCCACGCCGCAGCGCCAAGGATCATCGGACTGCCGGCGGCGAAGGCCGAAATGCTCATCGCCGCGCCGAACAGCGCGAAAAGATCGTTCTTTTCGAGCCGATTATCGTGCGGTTCGTGATGGTCGCGGTGCCACGCCCAGCCGAAGCCGTGCATGATATATTTGTGAGACGCCCAGGCGACAAATTCCATCGCGATGACGGTAGCAAGGATGAGGGCAAGGATGGCGGGGAGCGACATATGGCGATTATAGGCGCGTCGAAGACATGATGCCATACTCCGCTCGTCATCCCGGCGAAGGCCGGGATCTCACCCTATCGCTATGACGCACCGGCGAGATCCCGGCCTTCGCCGGGATGACGATTTAAGAGTGGGCTGGGCACGGCGCGCGGGCCTTTGCGACCGAAAATTGCGTTTTTGTTCGCCACTCGCTTGCAAAGTTAGGCAGGCCGCGTAAGTGAACCGGCATGACTCGGCCCCGCACGCTTTACGAGAAAATCTGGGATGCGCATGTCGTCGAACAGCGCCCCGACGGTACTGCCCTGATCTTCATCGACCGCCACCTTGTCCACGAAGTCACCAGCCCGCAGGCGTTCGCCGGGCTTCGCACGAGCGGCCGCACGGTGCGCCGCCCCGACCTGACGCTGGCGGTGCCCGACCATAATGTGCCGACGACGCCGCGCAAGGATGCGGCGGGCAACCGGCTGCCCATCACCGACCCCGAGAGCGCCGCGCAATTGGCGGCGCTGGAAAAGAACGCCCCCGAGTTCGGCATCCGTTACATCGACGCGGTCGCACCCGAACAGGGCATCGTCCATGTCGTCGGGCCCGAGCAGGGGTTTTCGCTGCCCGGCGCGACGATCGTTTGCGGCGACAGCCACACCGCATGCCACGGCGGCATCGGCGCGCTGGCCTTCGGCATCGGGACGAGCGAGGTCGAGCATGTGCTCGCGACGCAGACCCTGCTGCTCCAGCCCGCAAAGACGATGGAAGTGCGCGTCGAGGGTGACGTCGGCCCCGGCGTCAGCGCGAAGGACATCATCCTCCACATCACCGGCGTCATCGGCGCCGCGGGCGGCACCGGCCATGTCATCGAATATACGGGCAGCGCGATCCGCGCGCTCAGCATCGAAGGACGGCTCACGATCAGCAACATGGCGATCGAAGGCGGCGCGCGCGCCGGGCTGATCGCGCCCGACGAGACGACCTTCGCCTATCTGAAAGGTCGCCCCTATGCGCCGAAGAGCGCCGACTGGGACGCCGCGGTCGAATATTGGCGGAGCCTCGCGACCGATCCGGGGGCGACTTACGACAAGGTGGTGGTCATCGATGCCGCCGACATCGCGCCAAGCGTGACATGGGGCACGAGCCCCGAGGATGTCGTGCCGATCACCGGCACCGTCCCCGACCCCGCGAGCTTCGCCGACCCGTCGAAACAGGCGGCCGCCGCCAAGAGCCTGGCCTATATGGGACTGGAGCCCGGCACGCGGATGCAGGATGTGCCCGTCGAAAACATCTTCATCGGCAGCTGTACCAACAGCCGGATCGAAGATATGCGCGCCGCCGCCGCGGTGCTGAAGGGCCGCACGAAAGCGCCGAACGTCAAATGGGCGATCGTCGTCCCCGGATCGGGGCTGGTGAAAGCGCAGGCCGAGGCCGAGGGGCTCGACCGTATCTTCATCGACGCTGGCCTCGAATGGCGCGAGCCCGGTTGTTCGGCGTGCCTCGCGATGAACCCCGACAAGGTGCCCGCGGGCGAGCGCTGCGCATCGACCAGCAACCGCAATTTCGTCGGCCGCCAGGGGCCGGGTGCGCGCACCCACCTGGTCAGCCCTGCGATGGCGGCGGCGGCGGCGGTGACGGGCAGGCTGACCGACGTCCGGGAATTGATCGATTAAACAACGAAAGGAGCGAAATGGCATGATCCGGAAAGCTATGGCATCGATCGCAGCGGCGTTGGCGCTGGCCACCCCCGCGCTGGCGCAGGACAAGCCCGCCGATGCGAAGCTCAGCCTGACCCGGCTCGATTGCGGGACGGTGCGCGTCAACCGGCTCAACGCCTTTTCCGATACGCAGGCCTATACGGGGCAAAGCCGCGATTTGACGGTCGGTTGTTATCTGATCCGCCACGGCGACCAGTTGATGCTGTGGGATGTCGGCCTGCCGGGTGCGCTGAAAGGCGCCGCGTTCGACACGGACGACGACATGTCGGCGACGTTGCGCAAAAGCCTGGTCGAGCAGCTCGCCGAGCTGGGCATCAAGCCCGAGGACATTGACGTCGTCGGCATCAGCCATTTTCACTTCGACCATATCGGCCAGCTGCCCGATTTTCCGGCTGCCAAGCTCCATATCGGCAAGCGCGACTGGGATCTCGTGTCGCAAAGCGAGCCGCCGGGCTTCGTCGATCCGAAACCCTTCGCGCACTGGATCAGCGGCGGCGGCACGGTCGAACCCGTGGCGCGCGACAAGGATATTTTCGGCGACGGCCGCGTCGTGATGCTCGACATGCCCGGGCATACGCCGGGCCACCACACGCTGCTCGTGCGGCTTGCCGGCATGGGGCCGGTGCTGCTCAGCGGCGATCAGGCGCATTTTCAGGAAAATTACGACAGCAACGGCGTCCCGGAGTTCAACACCGACCGCGCCCAGACGCTCGCCTCGTTCGACCGCTTCAAGGCGCTGGCCAAAAATCTGGGCGCGACGGTCATCATTCAGCACGAGTCGCGCGACGTCGCCAAGCTGCCGCCCTTTCCCAAGGCGGCCGAATGACATGACGCCGCTGAACCAGGTCGAGGGCCGCGCGATTCCGCTGGGCCTGAAAAATGTCGATACCGACGTCATCATCCCCGCGCATTGGCTGAAGACCACGACGCGCGAGGGCATGGGACGCGGCGCCTTTGAAAGCCTGCGGGCCGATCCCGACAATCTGTTCGACCGGCCCGAATATAAAGGCGCCCCGATCCTGATCGCAGGCGACAATTTCGGATGCGGGTCGAGCCGCGAACATGCGGCATGGGCGCTCGGCGACCTGGGCATCCGCGTCGTGATCGCTCCAAGCTATTCGGACATTTTTTCGGGCAATGCGGTGAAGAACGGCATCTTGCCGGTCGTTCTGCCGCAAGCCGCGATCGATCGGCTGCTCGAGGTCGCGGCGACCGATCCGGTCTCCATCGATTTGGAGCATCAGACGGTGACGACGCCGTTTCAGGACCGCTTTACCTTCGAGATCGACCCGTTTCGCAAGATGTGCCTGCTCGACGGACTCGACGAGATTTCGCTGACCGAAAAGAGCGACGCGGCGATCGGCGCCTATGAAGACAGGCTCGACGCCGAGCGCCCGTGGATGCGTCCCGCGGCATGAGATAATGGCACCGTTCCGCTCCCCCGCCCGGTCCCCCATGTCAGGATAGGCTGTTGGGAGGCCGGTGGGGGGAGCGGGCCGGTGCCGCCACAACGAAAAAGAGGAGAAGATGATGAAGGCGCTCTTGTCGACCGCAACTGGCGGCCCCGAAACGCTGGTCCTTGGCGAGCTGCCGCGCCCGAGCGCGGGCAAAGGTCAGATCGTGATCGATGTAAAGGCCTGCGCGGTCAATTTTCCCGACACGCTGATCATCGAGGATAAATATCAGTTCAAGCCCGAACGCCCCTTTGCCCCCGGCGGCGAAGTGGCGGGGCTGGTCGCCGAAGTCGGCGAGGGCGTCACCGAGTTCAAGGTCGGCGACCGCGTGATCGCGGGCTGCGGCAACGGCGGAATGGCCGAGGCAGTCGCGGTTTCGGTGCATAATGTCTATCACCTGCCCGAAGGTCATGACTTTGCTGAAGGTGCCTCCTTGCTGATGACCTATGGCACGAGCATCCACGCGCTTGTCGATCGCGGGCATATCAAGGAAGGCGACACCTTGCTCGTCCTTGGCGCATCGGGCGGGGTCGGCATCGCCGCGGTCGAGCTGGGCAAGGCATTCGGCGCGCGCGTCGTCGCGGGCGTGTCGAGCGAGGAGAAGGCCGCGATCGCGCGCGACGCGGGCGCCGACGAGGTCGTGATCTATGGCCGCCAGCCGTTCGACAAGGACCAGTCGAAGGAATTGGCGAACCGATTCAAGGAGGCCGTCGGGCCCGGCGGCGCGAACCTCATCTATGACGCGGTTGGCGGCGATTATGCCGAGCCGGCGCTGCGCTCGATCGCGTGGGAGGGGCGCTATCTTGTCGTCGGTTTCCCTGCGGGCATCCCGCGCCTGCCGCTCAACCTGACCTTGCTCAAGAGCTGTGACGTCGCTGGCGTTTTCTGGGGCGCGTTCGTCGCGCGCGAACCGGCGCGCAACCGCGCCAATATCGCGCGGCTGTTCCAGCTGTGGGAGCATGGCAAGATCCGCCCGCGCGTCACCGGCAGCTACAGCCTTGCCGACGGCGGCAAGGCGATCGCCAAGCTTGGCGACCGCAGCGCGGTCGGCAAGCTGGTGATCACCATCTGAAATACCGGCCCGACCCTGCGCTGACTGCGGTGCTGAACGCGCTCGCCGCCGAAGGGCGGATCGAGGTGCGCGTGACGCCGGGGGCGCGCAGCGAGGCGGTACGAATCGAGGGCGGCACCGTGCATCTGCGCGTCACCGCGCCGCCGGCCGACGGCGCCGCGAACGACGCAGTGCTGCGCCTGCTCGCCGCCGCACTGGGGCGACCGCCGCGCGACCTGACGCTGCTGCGCGGCGCATCGGCGCGGATCAAATTGATCGGCGTCGCGCACAATTGACCCAGTGCGGGTTAACCAATTGGCAGGGCATCGGCCCTATATCCGGCGACAGGACTAGCTGGACCAAGGTGGATCATGGCGAAACGCCGATCGACACGCGCAGAGGGAGATGCGAGCATCGCCAATATTTCGCGAACCCGCCGCGCCCAGCTGGTCGCCGAGTTCGAGGGCGAACTCGGGATCGACTATAAGGCGCGCGCTGCCGCCGAAGAGGCCGAGCGTCGCTGGATCGCGCGCAAGACCTTCATCGTCTGGGCGATCGCGTTGATGTTTTTTGGTATCGCGTGCCAGAAGCTGTGGATCATGGGACAGGACGTCGACGTGCCCTTTTCCGACATCAATCCCGTGCGCAGCCTGGTCGGCGACTGACGAATCGTCATCCCCGCTCGACGGCAATACCAAAATTTGGTAACGTCCTGCCATGGCAGCAAAGAACACCTCGGTCGCCTTGGGCGAACCCTTCATTGAATTTGCCCGCCGCAAGGTCGCATCGGGCGAGTTCGCGACGACGAGCGAAGTCGTGCGCGAAGCGATGCGGCGCTATATTGCCGAAGATGTGCAGTTGCAGGGTCTCCGCGCCGCCATTCAGAAAGGCCTCGACAGCGGTCCGCCCGAACCATTCGATTTCGATGAGTTCCGCAAGGAAATGCGAGCGAATTACAAGGGCGCCGCGTGACGCATTATGCGCTGTCGCCCGCAGCGCGACGCGACATCACCGACATCTGGCTTTACACTGCGGATCGGTGGGGCGTCGATCAAGCGGATGAGTATATCGCACAGATCGAAGAAGATTTGCGCAAGGCCGCGACAGGTTTACGGGTGGCGCAGCCGATCGACGAATTTTGGAAAATCCGCTCGGGCCATCACCTCTGCGTCTTTGCGACGGAGGGCGATGGCCTTGTCTGGGTTATCCGTATCCTGCACGAGCGGATGGACGTGAAACGCCATCTCGCCGACTGAGCCGCTATTCGCCGCGACCACAGGCACCTAGGCTGTGCAGCCCATCCCTAAATCAACGTCGGATTCTACACCGCCTCCAGGCTCAATAAACCCGCGCCTTCGGCTTGATATATTCGGCGTCGTCCGACAGCGTATATTCGTGGACCGGGCGGTAATCGAGGCGAACGCCGCCGCCCTTGCCGCCCCAGCCGTCGAACCAGCTGACCGTGTGCTTCATCCAGTTCGCGTCGTCGCGGTTCGGGAAATCCTCGTGCGCATGGGCGCCGCGGCTTTCCTTGCGGTTGAACGCCGAGTGCATCGTCACTGTCGCCTGCGCGATCAGATTGTCGAGCTCCAGCGTTTCGACAAGGTCGGTGTTCCAGATGAGGCTGCGGTCGCTGACGTGGATGTCGGCCATCCGCGCATAGGTTTTCGCGAGCTTGTCCTTGCCCTCCGCCATCAGCTCGTCGGTGCGGAACACCGCCGCGTGCGCCGACATCGCGCGCTGCATTTCGGTGCGCACTTCGGCGGTCGGCGAACCGCCGCTGGCATGGCGGAAATGGTCGAGGCGCGCGAGCGCGAGGTCGGCGCTGTCCTTCGGCAGCGGCTGCTGCGCCGCGCCGGGGGTCAGGATTTCCTTGAGGCGATGGCCGGTCGCGCGGCCGAAGACGACAAGGTCGATCAGGCTGTTCGAGCCCAAACGATTGGCGCCATGGACCGAAACGCACGCCGCCTCGCCCACCGCGAACAGGCCGGGGACGACGGTGTCGGGACCATCCTTGCCGAGCGTGACGACTTCGCCATGATAGTTACAGGGGATGCCGCCCATATTGTAATGGACCGTCGGCACGACGGGCAGCGGCTGGCGCGTCAGGTCGACGCCGGCGAAAATCTTGCCGCTTTCGGTGATGCCGGGAAGGCGCTCGGCGAGCACCGCGGGATCGATATGATCGAGGTGGAGGTAGATATGGTCGGCGTGCGGGCCGACGCCGCGGCCTTCGCGGATTTCGAGCGCCATCGAACGCGAGACGACGTCGCGCGACGCCAGATCCTTCGCCGAGGGGGCGTAGCGTTCCATGAACCGCTCGCCTTCGCTGTTGGTGAGGTAACCGCCCTCGCCGCGCGCTCCCTCGGTAATCAGCACGCCCGCGCCGTAAATGCCCGTCGGGTGGAACTGGACAAACTCCATGTCCTGCAAGGGCAGGCCCGCGCGCAGCACCATGCCGCCGCCGTCGCCGGTGCAGGTGTGCGCCGAAGTGGCGGTGAAATAGCAGCGGCCATAGCCGCCCGTCGCCAGCACGACGGCTTGCGACCGGAAGCGGTGGATGCTGCCATCCTCCATGCACAGCGCGATCACGCCGCGGCACTCACCATTTTCCATGATCAGGTCGAGCGCGAAATATTCGATGAAAAAGTCCGCGTCATATTTCAGCGACTGCTGATAAAGCGCGTGGAGCATCGCGTGGCCGGTGCGGTCGGCCGCGGCGCAAGTGCGCTGCACCGGCGGGCCTTCGCCCATATTCTGCATATGACCGCCGAAGGGGCGCTGATAGATGGTGCCGTCGGCGTTGCGGCTGAACGGCACGCCCGCATGTTCGAGCTCGTAGACCGCGTTCGGCGCCTCGCGCACCATATATTCGATCGCGTCCTGGTCGCCGAGCCAGTCGGAGCCCTTGACGGTGTCGTACATATGCCATTGCCAATGGTCGGGCGAATTGTTGCCGAGGCTGGCGGCGATGCCGCCCTGCGCCGCGACGGTGTGGCTGCGCGTCGGGAACACTTTGGTGATGCAGGCGGTCTTGAGCCCGGCTTCGGCGCTGCCCATCGTGGCGCGCAGGCCCGAGCCGCCGGCGCCGACGACGACGGTGTCATAGATATGGTCGATGATCTTGTAGGCTTCGGTCATCTTACATGCCCCCGGGGCCGAGCGCCGCGGGCGCCAGCGCAATGCGCACGATCGCGAAAATGCCGTAGGCGGCGCCGCCGATCGCGTAGAAATTCAGGACGACGAGCGCGAGCAGCCGCGTCGCTTCGCCATGGACATAATCCTCGATCATCACCTGCAAGCCCAGCCGCAGGTGCCAGAAGACGCTGACCAGCATCAGGATCAGCGCGAGCGCGACCGTCGGGTTCGACGCCCAGCGCAGCACCGCGCCATGATCGGCGAGCGGCAGGCGCATCAGCGAGACGAAAAGGAAGCCGACCAGCAGGATGTTGCCGAGCGCGGTCAGCCGCTGTTGCAGCCAGTGCCCGCTGCCATGATGCGACGAGCCGAGCCCGCGCACGCGGCCGAGGCGCGTTCCATTACCCATTGAACGTCCCCTGCAGGATGTAGAGCCAGGTCGCGGCGGTCGCAAAGAGTGCGCCGACGAAAACGAGCGTCGACCAGAGCTTGTTCGTTTTCAGTTCATAACCCGCGCCCGCGTCGAGCACGAAATGGCGCAGGCCCGAGAAGAGATGCTGGAAAAAGGCCCAGGTGAGGCCGATCAGCACGATCTTGCCGAGGATATTGGTCACCTGATGGGCCGTCCCGGCATCGGGATCGTGCCAGACGCAGGCGATGAAGGCGGCATAGGCTTCGGGGCCCGCGGCCAGCGCGCCGAGCCACCAGAGGAACATGCAGGCGCCGACGATCGCGAGCCCGTCGCCGCTGACGCGGTGAAAGATGGAAACCGCCATGGCAGGCGTCCATTTATACACCTGCAGGTGGGGGGAACGCGGACGCGCGTTCGGTTCGTTGCCAGCCATATCAGCCCTGTCCTGACTCTAAACGGTCGATGCGCCGCCGGTTAAGCCTTCCCGGCGCGATATGCAATTGCTTAGAGACTTTACGGGCGGCGCCAAGGTAAAATGGCCAAAGAAAAGGGGCGGACCGCAATGGCCCGCCCCCCTTTTGTCATAGGTGAAAGCGCGATCAGAATTTGCCGCGCAGCGTCACGCCATAAGTCCTGGGTTCGGCGAGGAACTGCGAGAAGATCTGGCGCCCGCCCGGATATTGCGGGTCGGCAAAAGCGGCGCCGGCCGACGTCGCGCCTTCCTGGAACGGCGAGTTGAACGCAACCTGGGCATATTGTTTGTTGAAGATATTCTGACCCCAGAATTCGATACCCCATGTCTCGTCGGGGCCGCGAATGCCGATGCGCGCGTTGAAGATCGCATAGCCGTCCTGCCCCTTTTGCGGGAACAGGTCGGAGCCGGTGTTGTAGTCGCTGGTCATGCGGCCATCGATGTAGACGAGGCCGCTAAGCCCGCCGCTGCCGATGTCCGGGGTCCAGGCGACGCTGCCGGTCGCGACCAGTTCGGGCGCGTTCGACAGATTATTGCCCGGCAGCAGGCGCAGCGCCTGATCGAGCGGGGCGCCCGATTCATTGCCGACGAGCTGGCTGCGATATTTGGTCTTCGCATAGGTCAGCCCCGCGGTCATGCGGAAGTTGCGCGCCGGGACGAGCGAGGCTTCGAGTTCGAACCCTTGCGAGCGAACGCCATAGCCGACATCGTCGCTCGCGCACGCACCCGTCGTCGCCGCAGCCGCATTATAGTTCGGAGCGCCGAGGAACTTGCTCTGGTCGCGATCCCCGCCGTTCAGGTCGGCGTCGCAACCGTTGATGTTCTGGACGAGGAAGACGGTGCCGTTGAAGGTGTTGAGCTGGAAGCTCGAGAAATCGGAGCGGAACAGCGTCAGGCCGACCGAGAACGGCCCGGTCGCATATTTGGCGCCGATTTCATAGCTGTCGACCGTTTCGGGATCGAACTGAAGCGCGCTGACCAGCGACTGCGCGCCGCCGACCGCCGCGAACGGCAGGATCGGCGATTTGAGCGCCGAGCGGTCGAGGTTGAAGCCGCCTGCCTTATAGCCGCGCGAATAGCTGGCATAGAGCATCAGATCATCGACCGGCTTGTACGACAGGATCGCCGTGCCGGTGAATTCATCCTCGCTGCGGCTGTCGTTGATCGAAACGCCGTTAAGTTCGGCGGTCGAATTGCCCTGGCAGCCCAGCCCGATCAGACCGCCCGCAACTGCGCGGATCGTGGCGCTGGGGTTCTGAAGATCGTCGAGCAGCAGGCCCTGGATCGTGGTGCAGACGGTGTTGTCGTTCGTGAAGCTCGCCGAGAACTTCTTCTTGTCGTTGGTGTACCGAAGCCCGAAGGTGAAATCGAGCTTGTCGGTGATGTGGAAGATATTGTGCGTGAACAGCGCCCAATTTTCCCCATTCTGACGATAAACATCGTTGATGCTGCCGCGATCGCTGAGCCCGTCGAGCGCCGACAGCCCCGCGACGATATCCGGTCCTGCCGCGCCAAATGCGCCCAGCAGCGTCGCCGGGCCGACGCCCGGAATGATGCACGAGGGGTTGTTGGGCGAATAAAGACCGGCGAGCGCCGAACCCGTGATGAGGCGGCACGCCGCGAAGCGGCCATAATCTTCGCCGAAGCGCAGATTGTCGCGCACGCGCAGCTTTTCATTGGCGTAGAAACCGCCGACGAGCCAGTCGAGCTTGCCGTCGAAGGCTTCGCCCTGCAGGCGCAGTTCCTGCGTGAAGGTGTGGAACTGGCGATAGGCGTCGGCGTCGGGCGCGCGATAGAGAATATCGACCGTGCCATAATCGACGTCGCCCGCCTGGCTCGACCGATATTCGCGGTACGCGGTGATCGACGTCAGCGTCGCGCCGCCGAAATCATAGTCGATCTGTCCCGAAAAGCCGTAATCCTTGGTCTTGCCCGCATAGCTGCGGCCGGGCGTCACCGAAATGTCGCGGCCATAGCCCTGGTTGAAGGCGCTCAGATCCTGCCCGAGATCGGCGAGCACGCGGGTGATATTGTTCGTCGTATCCGACGCCGGCACGCCCGGATTGTTGAGGTTGCCGATGTACGGATTGACGCTGCTGTCGATATAGGTCGCCGCGCAGCATTCCTCGTCGCGATAGGTATAGTCGGCGATCAGGCGAACCGACAGCGCGTCGGTCGGTTCGAACAGCAATTGCCCGCGCAGGAAATAGCGGTCGCGATTGTTGATGTCGCGGTTGTTGGCGGTGTCGTTGTAGAAACCGTCGCGCTTGACCCACACGCCGTCAAGGCGCGCGGCGAGCGTGTCGCCGATCGGGCCGGTGACGCTGCCGCCGAGGCGCCAATAGTCATAATTGCCATAGGTGACTTCACCCGTGGCGCCGAACTGGAAATCGGGCTTCTTCGAATAGATGCTGATCAGACCCGCCGACGAGTTGCGGCCGCCGAGCGTGCCCTGCGGGCCGCGCTGCACTTCGATACGGTCGATTTCGCCCAATTCGTTGAGGCCGATACCCGAACGTGAGCGATAGACGCCGTCGATGAAGACGGGGACCGAACTTTCAAGACCGGGGTTGTCGCCGACGGTACCGATGCCGCGGATACGCGCCGAGCCATTGGCTTCCGAGCCGGTCGAGGAGACGAGCAGCGACGGCGCGACCTGGTTCAGCTGGCGAATGTCGTTCGCGCCGCTGTTCTGGAGCGTTTCGGCGCTGACCGCCGAGATGGCGACGGGCACGTCGGACAGAAGCTGCGAACGGCCCTGCGCGGTGACGATGATCGGCGTGTCGTCGCTGTCGTCGGTCGCGGTATCGGCGGCCGTGTCCTGTGCAAAAGCGGGGACCGCCATCGCGGCGATCGCCATCGATACGCCCATCGCCGTCGTACGCAGCAAGCGGGCAGCATGAAGGGAAGATGATTTCATTTCGGGCACTCCTCTCAACATTTCATTTTTTTTGTTGCGCTGAGAGCATAACGCAATTGCGCCGCCAATCCAGCGGAAGGCCTGTATTTGCGTCGTTTTTGGCGGGGTGATGTTTTTAGGCCACAGCCGGGAATCGGCGTCGGCAACCTATGAAATGGCGGCAGTCCGGCGTGCCGTAGCGTCAGCGGCCACCCGGCCGGCACAAGGAAAAGCAAGTCGCCGCCCGCCGGCAACGAGGATCGCCTGGTAAGGTCCGGCGAAATTGTCGGCGAGCGCGGGGTCGTCGACCGCCAATCCGCCGGTCAAACTGCCGAAAGCGGGCAGAATCAGCCGCCGATCGTCGGCGGCGAAACAGGCGCGCGCGACATGGCGGCCGCGGATGCTGGTTCGAAGTTTCGGGTGGAAATGCCCGGATACTTCGGCGCGCGCCTCGTCGCGTTCGCTCTGGTGGCGAAAGACGATGCCGTCGACGACGATCTCGTCGGCAATCGTTCCGCCCCACGCGCCCGCGCTCAGCCCGTCATGGTTGCCCGCGATCCACAAGATTTCCGCCGATTGCGCTTGCGCGCCAAGGCGGGCAGCAATGGCGGGGACGATGCGACGCGCGGCGTTGCGGTCGTGAAAACTGTCGCCAAGGCACCAGATCGTCCGCGCGCCCGTGCGCGCCGCGAGCGCCGCGAGCCGGTCGAGCGTGTCGTGGCTGTCATAGGGCGGCAGCGGCTGGCCGAGCGCCGCGTACCAGCTCGCCTTTTCCAGATGCAGGTCGGCGACGATCAGCGCGCCGTGCCGCGGCCAGAAGAGCGCGCGGTCGGCCAGCATATGAAAGCGCTGGCCCGCAAAGTCGAAAGGCGCGGCGTCGGACATGATGGGGCTATGGCGGGCGCGGCGCGCCGCGGCAAGGCGTTAGCCGCCAGCAGCGGCCGCGCGGGCGGCAAAACGCTGGCCCGCGCTGCGCTGTGCGCGTTCGGGCAGGTCGAAAACGACGCGCCGGTTCGGAAAATCGATCTCGACGCGGTCGAACAGCGACAGGCTGTCCATGCCGAGCAACAGGGCCGGTCGCTCGTGCAGACCGAGCGCGCGGAACGCCTGACCGTCGGCGAAGCTGACGGGCAGGTCGTTGATGTCCAGGCCGCTGACCCGGATCAGCTTGATCGCCGAGCGCATGGCCGGGACGTCCTCGCCCGTTACGGCGGCCAGCGTCGTCGGAAAAAAGGGCAGGCTATTTGCGCGCTTGGCCGCCACCAGCCGTTGCAGCGCGAGGTTGCCGACGCTGGTCTGCGCGCCCGTATCGACGATCAGGTCGATGCGCCTGCCGTCGAGCCGCGCGTCGGACAGGATCAGCCGCCCCGCGGCATTGCGCGCGGTGACGACGATCGCATCGTCGTCGCGGATGATCGCGCGCGCGCGTTTGTGCGATTCCAATATTTCCATCGTTTCCTTGCGAAAATCGATGAGCACGCGCCGTTCCTCGAGCATGTCGACGCCGATCAGCCCCGCGGCGCCGATATGGCGGCCGTGGAACGCCGGCGCCTGGACATGGGCGAGGTGCAGTTCCTTCATCTGCAGCCCCGCGATGCGATAGCTGGGCACCGTCGCCGGTCCGCCAATCGTCGCCATCCGCAGCCGCTCGCCTTCGACAAGGCCCAATCGTTCGGCAAGTTCGCGCGCGATCACCGTCCGCTCGGCGCCGGTATCAACGAGAAAGGAAAAAGGCCCCTCGCCGCCGACCGTGACGTTCACGGCCATGCGCCGCGTTGCATCGAGATCGAAGGGCTCGATGACCGGCACGACGCCAACCGGCGGCGTCACCGTTTCGGCCGCGGGGGTAGCGGGAGCGGGCGCGGCGCCCGGCGGGGTCGCGCCGAGCAAAGCCGGACCAGCGACGGCAAGCAGCGCCGCCCGGACGGATCGTCTGACAGTCAAGGGCATTACCGGCATCCTCGTATATTTGATCGCAATCTACGCCTCATCGCGGCGTGCGGCAAGCGAAAGGCCGTATGCGCAATGTGCGTTAACCCGCACGCATCGCCGTTTCGGCCAGCGAATCGGCGAGTTCGCCGAGCAGCGCGTCGTCGAGGTCGGACGCCGCGACGCTTTCGCGCCCGATGAGCACGAGCACGGGAATCGCAAGCGGGCTGATCCGCTCCAGCGGCACATGCAGCATCGTCCCCGCCGCGCGGTCGAGCAGGTCGCCGAGCCGCGCGACATCGGTCAGCCGCTCGCGCGCGTCGGCCCATGCGGCTTCCAGGAGCAGATGGTCGGGCTCATATTTGCGGAGCACGTCGAAGATGAGGTCGGTCGAAAAGGTGACCTGCTTGCCCGTCTTGCGCTTGCCCGGATGCTGGCGCTCGATCAGCCCGCCGATCACCGCGACCTCGCGAAAGGCGCGCTTCAAAAGATGCGAATTTTCGACCCATTCGACAAATTCGTCCGACAGGATTTCGGCGTCGAACAGGGTTTCGGGGCGGGTCACCGGCTGCAGCGACCAGATTGCCAGCGCATAGTCGGAGGCGACGAAGCCCATCGGCTGCATCCCCGCGCGGTCCATCCGCTTGGTGATGAGCATCCCGAGCGACTGGTGCGCATTCCACCCTTCGAACGGATAGGCGACGAGATAGTGCAGCCCCTCGTGCGGGAAGGTTTCGACGAGCAGTTCGCCCGCGCGCGGCAGCGCCGAGCGCAATTGCTGCATCTCCAGCCAGAAGCGCACGTCATCGGGAAAGCGCGACCAGCTCGCGGGATCGGCAAGGAAGCCGCGCACGCGGTCGGCAAGCCGCGTCGAGAGCGCCATGCGCGCGCCCATATAGGAGGGGATGCGCGCCGGGCGCGTCGTCGCGCGGACGATGAGGTCGGTGTCGCGGATCGATTCGACCTCGAGGCTCAAACCCGCAAAGGCAAAGGTGTCGCCGGGAACGAGCGTGCTCGCGAAATATTCCTCGACGCGCCCGAGGCGGCGGCCATTTTTGAAGCGCACGTCGAGCGTCGGCGCATCGACGATGATCCCGGCGTTGAGCCGGTGCTGCGCGGCAAGCCGCGGGTGCGAAATGCGCCAGCCGCCGTGCCCGTCGGGGGCGAGGCGGCGGAAGCGGTCATAGCTTTTGAGCGCATAGCCGCCGTCGCGCACGAAACCGAGCAGGCGGGCAAAGACCTCGGCATCGATCCACTGATAGGGCGCCGCCGACCGGATTTCGGCGAGCAACGCCTCCTCGCGAAACGGCGCGGCGCAGGCGAGCGCCATCACATGCTGCGCGAGGACGTCGAGCGCGCCGGGGCGGAAGCGGTCGGCGTCGCGTTCGCCCGCATCGACCGCGTCGAGCGCCGCGCGCGCTTCGAGATATTCGAAGCGGTTGCCCGGCACGATCAGCGCGCGGCTTGGCTCGTCGAGGCGGTGGTTGGCGCGCCCGATGCGCTGGAGCAGTCGCGACGACCCCTTGGGTGCCCCCATCTGGATCACGCAATCGACATCGCCCCAGTCGAGCCCGAGATCGAGGCTGGAGGTCGCGACGAGCGCGCGCAGCCGCCCCTCGGCCATCGCCGCCTCCGCGCGCTGGCGCGCCTCGCGGTCGAGGCTGCCGTGGTGGATCGCGATGGGGAGCGAGAGGTCGTTGACCTTCCACAGCTCCTGAAAGATCAGCTCGGCGAGCCCGCGCGTGTTGCAGAAGATGATCGTCGTGCGGTTCCGCGCCACCTCTTCCATCACCTGATGCACCGCCCAGCGCCCCGAATGCCCCGCCCACGGCACCGCGCCTTCGGGCAGCAGGATGGAAATGTCGGGATCGGCCCCCGCCTCGCCCGCGACGAGCGTCACCGCACGCGCATCGGCATCGGGCGCGAGCCAGGCGCGATATAGGTCGGGGTCGGCGATCGTCGCCGACAGGCCGACGCGGCGGAGGCCGGGGGCGATATGCTGAAGCCTCGCCATGGCGAGGCTGAGCAAATCGCCGCGCTTGCCCGGCGCAAAGGCGTGAATTTCGTCGATCACCACGGTCTTGAGATCGGCGAACATGGTGAAACTGTCGGGATAGGAGATCAGCAGCGACAGCGATTCGGGGGTCGTCAGGAGGATGTTGGGCGGGCGGCTGCGCTGGCGTGCCTTCTTATCCGAACTCGTATCGCCGCTGCGGCTTTCGACGCTGATGTCGAGGCCCATGTCGGCGATCGGCCCCAGCAGATTGCGTTCGACGTCGGCGGCGAGTGCCTTGAGCGGCGAGACATAGAGGGTGTGCAGCCGGTCGGAGGGATGCGCCGCGAGATCGACGAGACTGGGCAGGAAACCCGCGAGCGTCTTGCCCGCCCCCGTCGCGGCGACAAGCAGCGCATGTTCGCCGCGCCCGGCCGCGGCGAGCATGTCCGCCTGATGCCGCCGCAGCCGCCACCCGCGCGCAGCGAACCAGTCGGTGAAGGGGGCGGGGAGGCGCATGAAGCAGATGTGGCGGTCGCAGGACGCGGGGGCAAGCGTTTCGGATGGGAGGTACCTTGGGATGGTCAGGGTGACAAATGGCCGGAAACGACCGGTTACTGACGGTTCCTCTCCCCTCCCGCAAGCGGGAGGGGAGAAAGTCAACGTCCGCTCCCCACCCCAAATCAGACCCCTCGCCCGCGGACATCGCACAAAAAAGGGCCGCCCCGCGGGACAGCCCTTCCTTATTCGGTCGCGGATCGATCAGCCCTGGCGCGTGCCGGTCATCGCCATCGAACCGAAGGCGCCGGCCTTGATCGTGCCGGTCAGCGCGTCGCCCTCGATCGTCGCTTCGCATTCGAGCGTCATCGGCATCGGCACCTTCATGTTCATGGTCCAGGTCAGTTTGTTGCCATCGACCTTGCCATTTTCGACATCGAGCGAACCCATCGCGCCGGCATTCTGGCCGGTGAAGCTGTCGCCGTCGCTCTTGACGGTGAAAACCGATTTCTGATCGCCCATCGGCGATTTGGTGACGCAATCATAGCTGCCATCGACTTGGGACATTGGGGCTCTCCTTACTGAAACTGATGTTAGTTAGCGGGAGTCACCGTTTCCACGGGCAGACCCAATCCGTCAAGCTGCGGTTTCACCACCGCGGCGTCGCCGACAACGACATAGATGAGATCGTCGGTGCTGAGCGCCTTCCGCGCCGCCGCATCGACGGCTTCGGGGGTCATCGCTTCATAGGTCGCGGGCAGCTTTTCATAATAATCGTCGGGGCGATCGAATTTGGCGATCGCGCGCAGCCCGCCGAGCACGTCGCTCGACGTCTCAAAGCTGCCGGGCAATTCGCGGATGTTGCCATTCACCGTGCGCTGCAATTCGTCCTTGGTCACGCCCTTGTCGCCAAGGAAGGCCTTGAGGTCGCTTTGCAGCTCCTTGATCGAATCGCCGGTGCGGTCGGCCTGCACCGGGGCCGAGACGATCCAGCTCACCCGGTCCTTTTCGCCCGTCACGCTCGTCCGCACACCATAGGACCAGCCCTTGGTCTCGCGCAGGTTCATGTTGAAGCGCGAGAGGAAATCGCCGCCGAAAATATCGTTCGCTGCGCGCAGCACTTCGAGTTCGTCGCCGCCTTTGACGTCGAGCACCTTGCCCGCGACGATCACCGATTGCGGCGCCTTGGGCCGGTCGACGAGCAGAATGCGCGGCTGCGGTGTGGGCACGGCGATCTCGAAATGCTTGGTCGGCTTTGGCGTTGCCGGTGCCTTCCAGTTGCCGAACGCCGCGTCGAGTTCCTTCTTCACCTCGGCAAGCGTCGTATCGCCGACGACGAAGATCCGCGCATTGTCCGGACGAATCCACGCCGAATGGAAAGCCGCAAGCTGGTCGCGCGTCGCTTCGCTCACGGCCTTTTCATTGCCCAGCCCCGAAGGCGGGATGCCATAAGGATGGTCCGCACCATAGAGCGCGGGTTTCAGCACGCGCTGCGCAATCGCGCGCGGTTCGTTGAGTTCGGCCTTCAGCCGGTTGAGCTGCTGCGCACGCACGCGCTCCAGCTCCTTGGCATCGAACGCCGGGTTGCGCACATAATCGGCGAGCAGCGCGAGCGATGCGCGAAGGTTCGGCTTGAGCGCGAACAGGCCGAGCGCGGTTTCGTCGGCATCGGCATAACCATAGGTCTGCGCACCGAGCCGCTCCTTCGCTTCGGCAAAGGCAATCGAATCGAGGCTGGTCGTGCCCTCGTCCATCAGGCTGAGCATCAGCGACTGCGTGCCGAGCGCGCTGCGCGGATCGGCGGCATAGCCCGCGTCGAAGCTCACCTGGACATTCACCGTCGGCACGGCGGCCCGCCGTGCGAAGACGACCTCGATGCCATTTTTGAGTTTCGTCCGCTCGATATCGGGAAACTCAAGCGCCTTGAGGCCCGAAACGTCGGGAAATTGCGAGCGGTCGGCGATCGATGTTGCGGCGCCTACACCGCTGTCGGGGCCGACGTCGCCGAGCGCGGGGTTCCAGTAACGGTCGGGCTGGACCGGCGCGTTATCCTTTGCCGCGACCACCGCACCGCCGCGGTTCTCGCCACCCTCGGTACGCTCGCCGGGGGTGTAGGTCAGCAAAAAGGCCGGGCGCGACAGCCATTTGCGCGCGGCATCGCGCACCTGTTCGGGCGTCGCCTTGGCAAGCCGGTCGAGCTCGACCTTGTAATAGGCGGGATCGTTCGAATAGAGCGCGCCCTCGGCCAGCGTCACCGCCTTGCCGCCGAAACCGCCGACCGATTCGAGCTGCGAAATCGCGCCGCCAAGGTAGCTCGCGGTCGCGCGCTGCAACTCGTCGGCGGTCGGGCCGCTCGCGAGGAAAGCCGCGATTTCCTCATCGAGCCTTTTTGCAACATGCGCGGGATCGACGCCCGGCTTGACGTCGGCCTGGACCAGCACGATTCCCGCATCCTCGAACGGCGAGGCGCCGGCCGAGACGCTGACCGCAATCGGGTCCTTGCGCACCAGCGCATTGTCGAGCCGCGACGAGGACAGCCCGCCCAGCACCGTCATCGCCATCTGGAGCGGCACGGATTCGGCATCGTTCAGCCCCGGCATCGTCCACATGCGATAGATGCGCGTGGTCGGGATCATGTCCTTGACCTCTTTGGCGAGCGGCGCGGGCAGCGTCGGCACCGACACCGGGGGCGCCTTGATCTCCGGACCGCGCGGGATGTCGCCGAACCATTCGCCGACCTTGGCCCTGGCCGTCGGCACGTCGATGTCGCCCGCCAGCACCAGCACGGCATTGTTCGGACCATAATTGTCGGTGAACCATTTCTTTACATCGTCGAGGCTCGCCGCATCGAGGTCGGCCATCGAGCCGATGGTGCTGTGGTGATAGGGGTGTCCCTTGGGAAAGAGATTCTCGAAAATCTCGTAACGCAGAAGGCCATAGGGATTATTGTCGCCCTGGCGCTTTTCATTCTGGACGACGCCGCGCTGGTTATCGAGCTTTTCCTGCGTCACCGCGCCGAGCAGATGCCCCATGCGGTCGCTTTCGAGGAAAAGCGCCAGGTCGAGCGCGCCGGTCGGCACCGTTTCGAAATAATTGGTCCGATCGAGGAAGGTCGTACCGTTGAAATCGGTCGCACCGACCTGGCGCAGCGGCTCGAAGAAATCGTCGGGCGCATTTTCGGACCCGTTGAACATCAGATGTTCGAACAGGTGGGCAAAGCCCGTCTTGCCCTTGGGCTCATGCTTCGACCCGACGCGATACCAAACCGACACGGCGACGACGGGCGCTTTGCGATCCTCGTGCACGATGACGCGCAGCCCATTGTCGAGCGTGAAGGCCTCGTACGGAATATCAACCGCTTTCACGAGCTCGGCGGTCGGGGCGGGCGCAGCAGCCTTGGCGAGCGCCGGAGCGGCAGCGACGAGCGACGTCGACAAAGCGAGAGCGACAGCAAAATGGTGAAAGCGAGCCATGATAGTCCCCTGGGTCAAGGCGGGCAGGTTCAGACCTGCCGAAAATCGGGTGCCGGACGGCACTGTATCAACGGTCTAGGACAGCGCGCAGCGGCTTTCAAGGGCGATAGAATCGCGCACCGCTGGCCCTCAGCGCCGCCGGGTCGAACAGCACAGGCTTCAGCTGGTGGCGCACGAACAGCGGCGCCTGGTCGTTGTAATGCGGGCTGTCCGGGCGCGTCGTCGCCGCACCGAACGGCTGGATCGATTCGGACCGCACGCGGCCCGCGCGGTCCCACGTCACGAACATGATGAAGCTGTCGCCGTGGCGGACCTTCAGCCGCCCGTCGGGCTCCTCGTCCCACAAGGTCGAGGCGCGCACCGTGTCGTTGCCGCCGTCGAGCGGCAGGTCGATGTAGCTCGCCCCTTCGCCGTGGCGGAGGCGGAGCACCGTGCCGAGCCGGGGGTCGAGTCCGCCGAAATGCTCCTGTAAATGCGCGACGACGTCGGTCAGAACCTCGCGCGGGTCGGGCGCGGTGCGGCGCTGGTAATGCCGCCCGTTCGCGGGGCGCAGCACCATCAGCGCGAGCGCATCGCCCCGCCCCTTGCCATCAAGATTCCAGTCCCATTGGCGCAGCAGCGCCTGCGCCTTGCCAAGCGCCGGATCGCCCTTGGTATCGAGCGTGAGCAGCCGATCGATCCACGCTTTTGCATAGCCCGTGCGCGCATAGGCGGTGTCATATTTGATCGCCTTCAGCCGCGTCTCGTCGATCTGACCCGAAGCCTCGAACAGCTCGATCAGCCGCACCGCGCGGTTGGTCATATCGTCCTCGATCCCGAGCAAGGGCGAAAAGGCGGCGGCATCCAGTTCGTCGCCCGGCCCCGCCGCGACCCACGGCGTGTTGTTCGCGTTCATGACATAGCCCGAGCGCGGATTGACGAGCGCGGGCACGCGGTCGAACGGCAACGTCTTGGTCCAGAGCGCCGCCGACGTGTCGCCGGGCAGCACGCCGCGCCAGTTGAAGCCCGCGGGCCGGTCGGGGAACATCGCGTTATAGAAAAGGCCGATATTGCCCTTGGCATCGGCGTAGACGAAGTTGGTCGCGGGCACGCCCTGTCCCGCCATCGCCGCGCGCCATTCGGCAAAATCCTTCGCCTTGTTCAGCCGGTAATATTGGGTGACCATCGCCGCCTGATCCTGCCCCGCATAGCGGATCGCAAAGGCGCCCTCGCCATTCTTCACGACCGGCCCATGCACCGAGCGATAGACGGTGCGCGGCACGGGCAAGACGAAGGGGCCAACCTTGACCTTCAGCCAGATGCGCTTTTCCTCGAGCGGGCGCCAGCCGCCGTCGAAGCGATATTTCTCGCCGCTCGCGTCGAGCACGAGCTTGTAGACGTCGATCAGGTCGGGCCGGTTCACCGTGTTGGTCCAGCCAAGATATTTATTGTGGCCGAGGAAGGGGTAGGGCGAGCCGGGAAAGTTCGCCCCCGCGAAATCCCAGCCTTCTTCCGAATGGACGACGAGCTCGTACCAGGCGACGCCGCCGGTCCACGGCTGGTGCGAATTGGAGACGAGCCGCGTCGCGCCGTCGGCCGCGCGCGCAGGCGCGACCGCCATCGCGTTCGATCCATTGTCAGCGGGATCGGTCCCGACCGGTGTCAGCTCGCGCGGAACAAGTTTGCCGGTGGCGTCGAGCGCGGGACCACCTTCGCGCCCGATCGGTTTGCCCTCGACGAGCGACCCCAGCACCGAATCGAGCCCGAAGAAAAAGGGCGAGCGGAGGACAAAGCCCGCGACGACATCCTCGCCCGTCACCGGAAACAGCCCCGACAGCCGCACCTCATCCGGGTGTTTCTCCGCATAATGGTTGAGCCCCGCGGCATAGGCGGTGAATAGCGCGCGCACGTCGGCCGGCAGGCGCGGCCAGTCGCGCTTCGCGGTCGCGCGCACGCCGAGCAGCGCCTCGGCATAATCGACCTTCGCGCCATCTTCGCCCAGCATCGCCCCGGCACGCCCGCGCGTCATCGCCAGCACTTCCTGCAAGGTCGAAAAATCATCCTCGGCGTGCGCATAAGCCACCCCATAGGCGACATCGGCGTCGGTCTTTCCAAAGATATGCGGCACGCCGAATTTGTCGCGCGCGATGCGCACGTCGGTCGGCTTGAAGGCAGGCGCGGCTGGCGCTTCTGCCGTTAATGGTTCCCAGATTGCGAGCGAGGCGGCGGTAACTGCCAACAGCAACAGAAATCCCAGAAAAATCCGTCGCAGCATCGCTGGTCCTCTTCGCTTCGGCTTCGGCGCATCTGTGACGGCCATGTCGTTAGATGGCAAGCCGCTGTCGTTCGTCGAGCCGGATTTGCGGACGGGGCGAAGGACGCTATGCAAAGCGCAGGTCGTTAAACAACGGGGAAAATCAAACCATGCGCATGAAAACACTGCTACTTTCCGCCTGCCTGTCGCTCGCCTTTGCGCCCGGCGCGATGGCACAGGGTATCATGGGGTCGGGCGTCGTTCCGGCGAGCGCCACGAACAGCGCCGAACGTGCGATCGGCTTCGCCTCGCGCGCACCAGCGGGCGCCGCGCTCGTGGTCGTGATGACTGACGCGGCGCTGCCGCCGCTCGATGGCGTGGCGCTGGCTGCGGCGGAGCGGCAGGCGGTCGAGGCCGCGATCGCCGCAGCGAGTTTCGACGGCAAGGCGGGGTCGACGCTGTCGCTGCGCGGCATCGGCGCGCATCCGCGCATCCTGCTCGTCGGCGCCGGGCCGGTGCCCTCGTCGCTCGCGCTCGCCGAAGCGGGCGGCAAGGCGGCGCAGGAGATGAAGGGCGAGGCGCATCCCGTCGCGATCGCCGGGGCCTTTGGCGATGCCTCGGCGGCCGAGGTCGCTTATGGTTTCGCGCTCGGCCAATATCGCTTCGACCGCTACAAGACCGTCGATCGCAAGGCGCCGCCCTCCGCCGCAATCACGCTCGTCGGCGCCAATCCTTCGGCCGCCGAGGCCGCCTTTGCGGCGCGCTGGCAACCGCTCGTCGACGGCGTGCGCCTGTCGCGCGACCTCGCCAACGAACCCGCCAACGTCATCTATCCCGAAAGCTTTGTCGCGCGGGTGCGCGAGGCCTTTGCGGGCGTGCCGGGAGTCAGCATCGAGGTGCTCGACGAAGCGGCGATGCGGCGGCTAGGCATGGGCACGCTCGTCGGCGTCGGCCAGGGCAGCCCGCGCGGATCGCGGCTGCTTGCGGTGCGCTACCGCGGCGCCGGTGCGCCCGCCGCGCCGATGGCGTTCGTCGGCAAGGGCATCACCTTCGATTCGGGCGGCATTTCGCTGAAGCCGGGGTCGGGCATGTGGAATATGAAGGGCGACATGTCGGGCGCCGCGTCGGTGGTCGGTGCCGCCTTGTCGCTCGCGAAATCGCGCGCGCCGGTGCATGTCGTCGCCGTCGCGGCGCTCGCCGAAAACATGCCCGACGGCAATGCCCAGCGTCCCGGTGACGTCACGCGCACCCTGTCGGGCAAGACGATCGAGATGCTGAACAGCGACGCCGAGGGCCGCCTCGTGCTCGCCGACGCCAATGAATATGTCGCACGCGAGTATAAACCGCGCGCGATCGTCAATATCGCGACGCTCACCGGGTCGATCGTCGGCGCGCTCGACGATCAATATGCGGGCCTCTTTTCGCGCGACGACGACCTTGCCGCGGCGCTGCTCGCCGCCGGAACCGCCAGCGGCGAGGAAGTGTGGCGGATGCCGCTGCACCAGGATTATGCCGACAAGCTCAAATCGGACATCGCCGACATCCGCAACATCGCGCCAAGCCAAGGGCCGGGCGCGAGCCTCGGCGCGCATTTCATCGGCTTTTTCGTCGATGAGGACATGCCGTGGGCGCATCTCGACATCGCGGGCGTCGGCCGCAGCGAATCCGCGAGTCCGCTTGTCCCCAAGGGGATGACGGGCTTTGGCGTCCGCCTGCTCGACCAACTCGCGCGTAGCGGGGAGTAGGGCTCCATTCCGTTCGTGTCGAGCGTAGTCGAGACACGCTGAAGCCGGGTCCGACCGAGGAGCATCTCGACTTCACTCGATACGAACGGAGAAAATTGGCCACCCCTTGTGTTGCCAAAAAGCAACACTATCTTCGCCGGTGAGAAAGGGGCTTATCCACCATGAACCTCGAAAAATTCACCGACCGCGCCAAGGGCTTTTTGCAGGCGGCGCAGACGATCGCGATCCGCATGAACCATCAGCGGATCAGCCCCGAACATATCGCCAAGGCGCTGCTCGAGGACAATCAGGGCATGGCCGCGGGGCTGATCGCGAACAGCGGCGGCGACACCGCGCGCGCGGTGGCGGGTATCGACGCGCTGCTCGCCAAGGTTCCCGCCGTGTCGGGATCGGGCGCGCAAGCGACGCCGGGCCTCGACAATGACGCGGTGCGCTTGCTCGACCAGGCCGAACAGGTCGCCGCGAAAGCGGGCGGCGAGTTCGTTGCCGTCCAGAATATTCTCCTCGCGATGGTGCTGGCGCCCAGCACGCCGGTGGGCAAGGCCTTTGCCGACGCAGGGGTGACGGCGGAAGCGCTGAACGCCGCGATCGCCAAGCTCACCGGCGGCCGCACCGCGGACACGGCCTCGGCCGAGGATCGCTATGACGCGCTCAAAAAATTCGCCCGCGACCTCACCGAGGTGGCGCGCGAAGGCAAGCTCGATCCCGTCATCGGCCGCGACGAGGAGATCCGCCGCACCGTGCAAATCCTCGCGCGCCGGACCAAGAACAACCCCGTGCTGATCGGCGAACCCGGCGTCGGCAAGACCGCGATCGCCGAGGGCCTCGCGCTGCGCATCGTCAACGGCGACGTTCCCGACAGTCTGAAGGACCGCCGCCTGCTCGCGCTCGATATGGGATCGCTGATCGCGGGCGCCAAATATCGCGGCGAGTTCGAGGAGCGGCTGAAGGGCGTGCTCGACGATGTGAAGTCGGCCGAGGGCGAAATCATCCTCTTCATCGACGAGATGCACACGCTCGTCGGCGCGGGCAAGGGTGAGGGGGCGATGGACGCCTCGAACCTTTTGAAGCCCGCACTCGCGCGCGGCGAACTCCACTGCATCGGCGCGACGACGCTCGACGAATATCGCAAACATGTCGAAAAAGACCCCGCGCTCCAGCGGCGTTTCCAGCCGGTGTTCGTGGGCGAACCCACGGTCGAGGATTCGATCTCGATCCTCCGCGGCATCAAGGAGAAATACGAGCTGCACCACGGCGTGCGCATCACCGATGCGGCGATCGTCGCCGCGGCGACGCTGTCGCACCGCTATATCTCCGACCGCTTCCTGCCCGACAAGGCGATCGACCTGATGGACGAGGCGGCGAGCCGCATCCGCATGGAGGTCGAATCGAAGCCCGAGGAGATCGAGACTCTCGACCGCCGCATCATCCAGATGAAGATCGAGGAATCGGCGCTCGGCAAGGAGAGCGACGCCGCGTCGAAGGACCGCCTCGCCGCGCTCCAGGCGGAGCTCGCGAATCTCGAACAGCAGTCGGCCGAACTCACCCAGCGCTGGCAGGCGGAGAAGGACAAGATCCACGCCGAGGCAAAGATCAAGGAGGCGCTCGACGCCGCGCGCGGACAGCTCGAACAGGCGCAGCGCGCGGGCGACCTCGCGAAGGCCGGCGAGCTAAGCTACGGCACCATCCCCGCGCTCGAGAAACAGCTCGAAGACGCGCAGGCAGTCGCGGGCAATGCGATGCTGCGCGAGGAAGTCACCGCCGACGACATCGCCGCGGTGGTGAGCAAATGGACCGGCATCCCCGTCGACCGGATGATGGAGGGTGAGCGCGAAAAGCTGCTCGGCATGGAAGCCACCCTGACCCAGCGCGTCATCGGCCAGGACGAGGCCGTTCGTGCCGTTTCGACCGCTGTTCGCCGTGCGCGCGCCGGGCTTCAGGATCCGAACCGCCCGCTCGGCAGCTTCCTGTTCCTCGGCCCCACGGGTGTCGGCAAGACCGAGCTCACCAAGGCGCTCGCGCGCTTCCTGTTCGACGACGACAATGCGATGGTCCGCATCGACATGTCCGAATTTATGGAAAAGCACAGCGTCGCGAGGCTCGTCGGCGCGCCTCCGGGCTATGTCGGCTATGAAGAGGGCGGCACGCTCACCGAAGCGGTGCGCCGCCGACCCTATCAGGTTGTCCTCTTCGACGAGGTCGAAAAGGCGCACGCCGATGTGTTCAACATCCTGTTGCAGGTGCTCGACGACGGGCGCCTCACCGACGGGCAGGGGCGCACGGTCGATTTCACCAACACGCTCATCATCCTGACGTCGAACCTCGGTAGCCAGGCGATCGCCGCGCTCCCCGACGACGCGCCGGTCGAACAGGCCGAACCCGCCGTCATGGAAGTGGTGCGCGCGCATTTCCGGCCCGAGTTCCTGAACCGGCTCGACGAAATCGTGCTGTTCCACCGCCTTGGCCAGCAGCATATGGGCGGCATCGTCGACATCCAGGTCGCGCGCGTGCAAAAGCTGCTCGCCGACCGCAAGGTGACCCTCGAACTCACCGATGCCGCGCGCGCGTGGCTCGGCCGCGTCGGCTATGATCCGGTCTATGGCGCGCGGCCGCTGAAGCGCGCGGTGCAGAAATATCTGCAAGACCCGCTCGCTGACCTGATTCTGAAAGGTGAAGTCAAGGACGGCGCGACGGTGAAGGTTGACGAGGGCGATGGGGGGTTGGTGCTGACGCCGGCGTAAGCGGAGAGGGCAGCCATCGAGCTGCCCTTTCATATCCGTCAGGCAGGCTGCTGCGCAGCGAGCGTTGCGAGCCATTCGGGCTCGGGCTGATCGGCGTCATAATATTCGAAGATCAGGTGAATGCGCGGCGTGTCGCCGCCGTTCACCACCGCATGCACGCCCATATTATTGACCTCGGCCGCCTCGCCCTCGGTAATGTGATAGCTCTGGTCCTCGATACGAAACTGGACCTGGTCATTCGTCTGGATCGGCACATGAATCTTGTGCGGCCATTTCGCTGCAGGATTGGCATCACGGTGCGGCTGAATCACCCCCCCCGCGGGCATACGGGCGAGCATGATCCTCGGGAAGACTCCGTTCCTATAACCATAGTCGGTGGTCGCCGCCGCAAGAACGGGGGTCAGCAGCGGCTCCCACTCGGCCCACAGGGGCCGCGAATAGCTGCTGCGCCAGTCGCGCATGTTCGAAATGAAGCGAAAGACGATATGCGCCGTCGCATCGAGCGCCTCAAAGCGATTAGGCTTGTCCGCGTTTTCTGCGCTCCACAATTCTTCAGGAATTGCCATCACCGCGGCCTTTAACGCGGCGATATCGACCCCGCCCAGTCGGCGGATGCTCGTCGTCTTCCTGGGGTTGGGATACATCGCGTTCAGCCTTTCCGGTCAATAATCATAGCCGAAAAGCTCCAGATCCCGGGCATAGATTTTCGCAACCCCGTCGATCAGTTCCTGATCATAATAATCGCGGTAGTTGCTCCGTCGCGATCGATTGGCGTGATCCAAGGGAGTGGAAGGGATGCCAATTCTGGCGCAAATCGCATCATAGGATGGCTGCATTTCTTCGACCTTTCCCAACATATCAGCCAGTAAGCGGCCATCGCGATCGGTCAGAAACAGATGCTGCGGGCGGAATATGATATGCTGATGCGGTGGTGCGATGAAAAGAAAATGGCGCATCACCCGCTGCGGATCGCGTTCGAAACTGCCTTCGCGGCTGGTAGCAAAGGCGCAGTAGGAAATGAAACGGTCGAACGGATTGCGCACAAAGGCAAATTTGAAATAATTTGCGAATTTATCTTCGGCCAGAAACGGTCGGATTTCGGCGAAGCTTATATGGCCATGGCCCATTCGCGCGATCTCGGGGATGGGAAAACTCTTTTCAACGAACAGGCGTGCCTGCTCCATGTCTCCGTCGCCCATATGCACACGCAAGGCCTGGCGAACCGAATGCGTCCCCGTCTTCGGAATAGCGACAAAGATAAAGCGATGTTGATGCGAAACGATCATGGGTTCAGGCGGCCGCGGGGAGCGAATCGGGTGCCGCCACCATGAAGATCAGTTCGGTGAGCGCCCTGTCGAGCGGCACCTGATTGTTGGCGAGCAGGATGCGCCGCGCCCCCATGGCGCGCAGGTCGCGCTGCGCCGCATCGATCAGTTGGCGATAGACGGCAATGCCCGACGACCGGGTGCCATATTGTGCCCACAGCGCGCCCCACGCATTTGCGAATTGTTCCAGCCGCGCCGCGACGGCATCGCGATCCGGACCTGCGGGGCATTGATCAAGCAGGAAGTCAATGTGGCAGCGCACCTCCCAGACCGACATGATTGTCGGCAGATTGACCTGTTCGAAGGCCAGCGGTGCAACGGGGACTGATCCGGGCGCAATATGCTGTATCGGCTGGCCATCACGGCCGGACCGTTTGGCATCGGCGATCATCGCCCATAGCTTTTCGCCGCCGACCGTATCGAGAACCAGATGGACGCGCTTCTGGTCGCCGCCGTTGCGAACATCATGAAGGCAAAAGCTGTCGAACAACCAGCATTCGCCCGGCGCCATATGGACCGTTTCCTTGTCGCAGCTGAACGCGACCTGCGGATTGGTGACGACGGGAATGTGTATACGGATATGCGTGCGCCAATAATAGCCGACATCCACATGTTCGGGCACGATTGCCCCCGGCGCCAGCCCCATCAGGCGGCTACGTCCCCAGACAGCGCCGAGGTCGGCGAGTATTTCCTTGATGTACGGGCACTGTTCAAGGGCCTCGGTCGGCGCCATCGGTCCCGCAAAGCCATTCGTTATCTGTCCGGCGGGGGTAATCAGCGGCACCGCATCATTGCCAGGAATCCGTCCCGGATGCGGCAGCCACGCCGATTTGGGCAGGGCTGCGACCTCCCTCGCGAGCGTATCCGCGCAATATTGCCTTGGCAGCTTGACCAGCGGCATCCCCAGCTTCATCCGGTTTACTCCCGACGGATTTCCACTTGGGGACGATCGACCATTTCGCTGACATCGCGACGATGCTGCTCGGCAATTGCATCCCACTGGCCCGCGGTCTTACAGACCTTGGTTTGAAATCGGGTTCCTGTGCGTTGGGTTCTTTTGCAAACCATGCGGTCCTTGGGGTTCACAACTGCTGCGTCGCTATTTTTCTCCGCGAATGCAGGAGCGGAGTGAAGCAGAGTGGCCGCCACGATGACGGTGCAGATAATGGTGCGCATAGGGATATCTCGCTATGGATAATCGATCTTGAAATGATACTTAAAGCGGCCGGACCGTCAAATAAAATTGCAAAACCTAATGTAAATTAATGTAACGCTGTCCAGCATAAAATCTCGAGAACTGAGCAGAAGATGGACTTTGAATTTCGGTTGGCGGATCGCATCGATTGGGATGCCTTGAGGGCGTATTTCCATCATCAGCGTCGTTTGGAAATCCCCGACTTGCTTGCCGATGGCCAGGCAGAAATCCTCCGTACCTACCTCTGCGGCCGCAGGGATTGGAAGCTGGTCCTGAACGCCGGCGACAAAGTATATGAGCTGTCGCGCGAGGCGGTCGCGAACCTCAGCGCCGCCCAACGACGCGAGCTTGACCAGCATGTCGTCAATGCCGGTCGCGCGGGCTTTCAATATCGTTACAAATCGATCCGCTCACCCGACGGAGGCAGCGCGGGCGGCGACGATCTTGTGTCCCGTTTTGTTGCATTCCTCTCATCGACCCCGGTAATCGATCGACTCAACTATGTGCTCGGCGGTTCGGCAAGCTTTGCTGATGGACAGGCAACCAGTTACGGCGAAGGACATTTCCTCACTTGCCACGACGATGATGTTGCCGGAAAGAATCGGCAGGCGGCCTATGTTTTCTCGCTGACCCCGGCGTGGCGCCCCGAATGGGGGGGGCTGTTGATGTTCCACGACGACAAGGGCAATATCGAGCAAGGTTTCGCGCCAAAAATGGGGGCATTGCGGCTCTTTTCGGTGCCGCAACGCCACAGCGTCAGCTATGTTACGCCGTTCGCACCCGAACCGCGACTGTCGATCACCGGCTGGCTGCGCAGTGCCGCCGCTAATTAATCGAGACTATAGCCGTAGCGTTCGACCCACGGTTGCAGAATCGGCAAAATCTCGCGCATTTGGGGTTCATATCGCTTCCAGCGGCCGCTGGCGGATGAATATATAGGCTCCATCACCTGCGCGTAACTTGGCGTTCGGATATAGCCGCGCTCCACGGCCGTCTTCTGGTGATCAAGCGCGCTTTCCTCCCAATCGAGCTCGAGAAAATCGAACAGCGGCCTCGTTGACGCGCTGACATCGGCGACCATCGCCTCATAGCGAAGCATATGGACGTCGAGCGGAAAGACCTCCCGGCATTTTTCCCAATATCGGAAGATCCGGTCATAGGTGCGGCTGCCGTTGGGCAGATCCAGAAAGCTTGCCATCGATTCGGTCGGTTTGAAGTTCTGGATATAGCAGCTCAACACCACGTCGCACGGGTGGCGCATGGCCAGGATGATCTTGGCATCAGGAAACAGGCGGTGGATCAGCGGAATGCGGATCATCGACAGCGGATTCTTGTCGATCACCAGCTTCCCCGGCGGCGGCGACGAAAGCTTGTCGAGTTCCTGGAAATAACGGTCGCGCAGATTGGCGACGTCCGCACTGTCAAGCGTGCGAATAGCGTCGAAGTCGCCTAGCGACTGGGACAATCGCTCGATAATCGGCAATTCTTCGAGCACATGGGTGCCGCTGTGGCCCATCAAAATGGTGTCGAGCAAGGTCGTTCCCGACCGCGGGAAGCCGACGAGAAACGCAGGCGTCGCTCGTTCAGCCGGTGCCGGCGGGTCGGACCATTCTGCAAACCACGCCGCGGACGTCTGTTCCTCCAGACGGGCAATCGCCCGCTGATAGGCGCTGCGATCGACGCCAACCCCCATCGGACTTTGCGCCTGGGCCCGATTCATCTCTTCATAGAAATACAGGGCCTCGTCGATCCGGCCAAGACGATCAGCGAGCTGTCCGGCGAATTGCGCCTTGATCGACGCATTGATCGCCGGCGATTGAAGATCCCGGATCAGGTCCAGAGCCCCCGCACGGTCGCCGTCGCGCGCCAGCAGCAGCGCGTGCAAATAGTCCAGTTCGTCGCGCGCGATCCCGGCTGACGCCGCCGACGCGTAGAGCTCGCGCAAATCTTCGACCCGGTTCGCTCTCTCAAGAATGAGACCGAGATTCAGATAGGCGGCGGCAAATGACGGATCGGCCTTGATGGCAAAGCGAAGCGCCTTTTCAGCCTGTTCATCATTGGACGCATCCATAAACGCGACGGCGATAGCGAGAAATATCTCGGGATCGGAGGGGTTTAGTCGTGCAGCGGCGCCGAGCGCGCGAAGCGCGCCCTCGGCATGGCCTATATTGGTGAGCGCCCGCCCCAGTTCGAGCAACGGCTCCGACTTGTCCGGCGCGAGCAGCGCCGCTTTTTCCAGCATCAGACACGCATCCTCGTACCGGTCCATCGAGATCAGGACGCGTCCGAGATTTGTATGGATCAGCGATGATTTAGGATCAATCTGCCGCGCCTGTTGAAACGCGCTCAACGCGCCTTCGAAATCTCCGCTTTCGTGTCGGGCGTTGCCCAGATTGTTCCATGCACGGAAATCTTCGGGGTTATCCGTAACCAGCTTTTCATAGGTCCAGCTGGCTTCCGTGGTGCGACCTTGCGCTTTCAGTATCTGCGCCTGCATTGCTTGCAGCTCGCCCGATTCGGCAACATCTCCCTCGGCGCATATTTGCGCTGCTTCATCAAGCTCGCCGAGATCGACCAGAGCGCGTGCGAGGTTGATGCGATTGTCGCTGGTATCGCCGCCGCTGGCGATCGCCCGCCGCAGGTAATCGGCGCCCTGTTTCGGTGCACCTGTCTGGCACGAAACCACGCCGAGCAATTGAAGCACCGTCGGGTTGGTTGGCTGCGCACCGAGCGCCGCTTCGCCCTGAGCTCTGGCTGTGGCGAAATCGCCCTTGGCATAGGCCGCATAGGCGGCGCGCAATCGGTCAGATACGGTCATCGACGCTGTCTATAAAAAAAGAGGGCGGGACACCAGTCCCGCCCTCTGATTGTTCGACGGTGCTTAGATCAGAAGCGCAGACGCGCCGAGACGAAAGCGCGGCGACCAATGACGTCGTACAACGACGGATCGGTGCCCGACTGGACGTTCGGGGCGTACGTCGGCGGCTTCTTGTCGAAAGCGTTGTTCAAGCCGACACGGAAGGTCAGCGCTTCAACTTCGGCCTGAAGGGCAAAGTCAAAGTAGACGACGCTGCCCGGACCCGTAAACGTTTCGCCCGCATATTGGCGCGAAGCGCGGTTCGCCATCGAGTCGATAAAGCGGACGCGGGTATCGAAGCTGAGTTCGCGAGAGATGTTCAGCTTGGTATTGAGCGTCGCCTTCCAGCGCGGGAAGCTGGTTCCCAGGCCGGCACCGAAATAGGAGGCAGTGCCGGCATAGTCGGTTTTCAGACCACCAAGACCGACGTTCTTGAAGTCGATCAGATAGTTGAGCAGCAGGTTCATGTTGAGCGCGCTGTCTTCATTGATGAACGGCGTCGGCAAACGATAGCCGAGCTGGACATCGATACCCGAAGTCTTGACCGACCCTTGGTTAACCGCCTGGAAATAACCGGTCGCCGGATCGCCGCCAAGTTCCTCCGGAAGGAAGATTGCAGCGATATTGTTGTTCGACCGGAAAAGGCCCTCACAATAGGGGCTCGCATCGTCGAGGCCCGCGTTTATGTCATTGTAACCATAGCAGGATGCGATGATTTCGTTGACGTCGGGTCCGAAGATCGTGTCCTCGATCTTGATGTTGTAATAGTCGATCGAGCCGGTGAAGCCCCCAGCCTGGAACACTGCGCCGACCGTGAAGGTATCCGACTTTTCAGGTTTCAGGTTCGGGTTGCCAGTGATGGTCACGAAAGCCTGGGCACCCGGAGTCGCCACGAAGGTATCCACCGTGCCTGCGCTCACGCCTGTATCGATGCAGAGCTGACGGGCTTCGGCGCCGCCATTCTGCCGGAACTGGCTGTTGACCGAACAAGGGTCGAAAATCTGCGGGAAGCTACCGCCACCCGAGAAAAGTTCGCCGAAGTTCGGAGCGCGAACCGAATGCTGATAGCCGGCACGTATGCGAACCTGATCAATCGGCGACCAGCTAATAGTGCCGCCGTAAGCCCAGTCTTTAGAAGGTGCACCGTTAACGCCGTTCGCTATGTCGTTAAAGTCGCTTTTCGAATGGCGGGCGGTCAACGAGAGTTCCAGCGTGTCCATGATCGGAGCACGAAGTTCGCCGAAGAAATCGAGGAACTTGTTGGTTCCAAGGTCCGGCGTACCGGTGTTGAAACCGGCAATCGGACCAAACAGAGCGCCCGGATCGAAGCTATACTTGAACTTGCGCTGCTCGACACCGAAGACAACCCCGAGCGGGCCGCCCGGCAGATCGGCGAGTTCACCCGAAACATAAGCTTGGGCGATCTTTTGCGTGAAGACCGTCTGCGTCACGCCGACTTCATCGACATAGGCGACACAATCGGCCGACAACGGCTGGATGCCGAACGGATTGAAGCCGCCGTCGCAAAGGCTGACGCCACCATCGGGAGCTTCAAGCAGTTCCTGAACGCGCTGAACGTTCACGTTCCCCGTCGCCCGCTGATCAATCGTCGTCTGACCCCAGCTGTAGTAGGTTTCATATCGCCAGCCCGGCGCAAATTCGCCGCGCAGACCGATAAGGCCCTGAATGACTTCGTTATCGAGCTGCTGTTCGCGAAGACCGGTGCCGAGGAAGCGATAACCGATACGGAAGCCTTCGGTCGCACCCGAACCGGTCAGAAGCGGATCGTCGCCGGCGCGGCTGGCCAGAAGCGAAGCCAAATCCGTCGAAATGAAAGGATTGGTTGTCGGGATAACGAAACCGGTAATGCGCTGACCGGGTGCAACGAGCGGCGAGCGAGCATTCAGCACCGACGCATCGCTGTCCGTGTTGACAATACCCGTGCTGACGGGCGTCGGCGCCAGCGCCGTTGCCGACGAATAGTCAGTGTAGCCTGCCTGGGTGAAGACTTCAAAAGCCGGCGAAATTTCATATTTCGCGGTCAAGAACGCTGATTTGCGCTCAAGCGGCAAGGTCAGAATGTTCACGATATCGAAGTTGTAGGAATAGAAATCCGGAAAATAGTTCAAATTTGGATTGGCCGGGGAATCGAGATCGTACCGAAAGTTCGCGACCTCGACCGGGCTGTTAAACGTACCAACGCCGAACAGCGAACCGTCCGAGTTGAACGCCAGCTGGTTGACGCGCGGCAACTGGTCCGCCGCAACGCCGTAGCTCGCGAAAAGTGCATCGACCGCAGCCTGGCTGATCGGGTTCGACGCGCTGTTCGAAAAGGAGCCGGTGGGGAACGAACTGGTCGTCGAGGTTGCCTGCGACGCGAAGTCACGCTGCGCCTTAATCAGCCCCTGACGCTTCGAATATTCGGCCGAGAAGGCGATGTTACCACGGCCGTCGGCAAAGTTGCCGCCGATGATGCCGCTGATCTGATATTCGCGCGCGTCGGTCTTGGGAACCGAGTTCGAATAGGTCGCGCGAAGATCGATGCCTTCGAAATCGTCCTTCAGGATCATGTTGACGACGCCCGCGATGGCGTCGGCGCCATAAGCCGCACCAGCACCACCGGTCACGATTTCGATGCGCTCGATCAGACCCTGCGGGATCGTGTTAAGATCGACCGTCTGGTTCGGTTGCGACACCATCGGGCGACGACCGTTGATCAGGATCAGGTTGCGGTTGGCGCCAAGGCCGCGAAGATCGATGTTCGACTGACCACCGTTGCCGGGGTTGTTCGACGTCGTCGTGCCCGCCGGGTTCACGCCTGGCAGCGTGTTCAAGAAGGTGTCCAGCGTGATATCCGCATTTTCGACCGTCGCATCGCCGGTAACCACCGCGACCGGGCTGCTCGAATCGAGGTTCGGACGTGCGATACGCGAACCGGTGACGACAATCGCCGCTTCACCATCGTCATTGGGAGCGTCTTGCGCCTGAGCAGGCGCCGAAACCATTGCAACGCTAAGCACCAGCGGTGCCGCGCCCAGTTTCAGCATGGAAAATTGGGTTTTCTTCACAGTGCAGTCCCTTGCTACTGAGTGATAAAAGATACCCGGGCCCCTGTTGCGGCAATGCAAAGCCATCACGCGCAGATGCCCCGATAGGGTGCGGGATGACCCCTCGTTCAGTTTGAGTAAAGGAAATTTGCCCCGCTCGTGACGGTTTCGCGAAGCATTGTGACGTATTTGCAACAAACTCGGAAAGTCGCGACACACATGATGCTGCGATGCCGCATTTTGCGACATTTTGTTTCATCGGTTACGATTTCATCGCGGCATCGCCGCAAGCGGATCAGCCGCCGATCGGTCCGGCAAGCTTGCCGGGGTCCAGTCGCGAACCGCGCCAACTCAATCCCCAGTGCATGTGCGGCCCCGTCGCGCGACCGGTGCGGCCGACAGTGCCCAGCCGCTGCCCCTGAACGACGCGGTCGCCGACCTTTACGTCGAGTCGCTGGCAATGGAGGAAGGCGCTCGACAACCCCATGCCATGATCGACGATCAGCAGATGTCCCTCGAGCGTGAAAGGGGCGTCTGCCGCCAGCGTCACCACCCCGTCGGCGGGCGCGACGAACGGCGTTCCCGCCGGCACCGCGATGTCGGTGCCGCTGTGATAGGCGCCGGGCTTGCCCTGATAGATACGCTGTGCCCCGAAAAAACCCGACAGCCGCCCCATCACCGGCCAGCGAAACGCCTGCCGCCATCCGTCCGATTCGACCTCTCTAGCGCGCGCCGCCCCAATCGCCGCCAGTTCGGCGGGGCGGCGGCGGGCGAATTCGGCATCGCTCGACGCGCTGCCACGGTAAGGCGCGTTAATATGCTCGAGTTGCCAGCGGCCCGCGGCCACCGCGATCGGGCGTCGGATGCGCTGCCCGTCGGCGAAAGTCGCAACCAGTTCGGCCTGCGCGCCCGCATCGCGGTCGAAGCCGATGAGGAAGCCGCCATCGGGCGCGACCGGAACCGGCTTGCCGTCCAGCGCCAGGCTGCGCACGCCCGCCGACACCCGCCCGGTGACGACCGCGCCCTGTTCGGCGGCGCCCGACAGCACCAGTTCGCGGCGCACCGGGGCGGGCGGCGGCGCGGGAGTCGAAGTCGGAGCGGCAATGGCAGGCGCCGGCCCGGCTTCGGGTTCAGCTACAGGAACGCACCCCGGCGCCAGTATCAGCAGCGCAAGCGCCGCGGCGCACCGCCCGTCCGCAGCGGCCATCATGCGGTGCGCGCGGGGTCCAGTTCGGCCTGCACCGACAGCGCGGCGCTGGCATAGGCTTCCTGCCGCGCCACCGACCAGTAGCGTAGCTCATCGAGCCCGATCGCGACGCCGGTCACCGCGCACAGCACATGATCGCCCGGCGACACGACGCGAAAGCCGTTCGGCCCATAGCGCAGACGGGCGAGGCGGTTGCGGCTGGCGATCAACATGGTTCGTATATCCGTTCGGCGGGAAGAGTGTGGCGGAACTATAGCAGCATCGGCTGCGCGGGCCACCCCTGCGCGATCAGAACAGCTCGCCCTGCCCCGGTTTCGGCGCGGGCGGCGGCGGCTTGCGCGCCGGGCGCGGCGCGGGCGACGGCGCGGGATCGCCGCCCTCCCCGACCGTCACGGGCAATTCGCCGTCGGCGAACTGGAGCCGCAGATGCCCCGCGTCACGCGCCTTAGCCGCGCTGGTCACGATCGCGCCGCCAGCATCGCGCACCATCGCATAGCCGCGCGACAGCAGCGCGCGCGGGTCGAGCGACGCGAGCAGGCGCCCCAGCCCGTCGAGCTTCGCACGGTCGCGGTCCCACGCCCGCGCGAGCAAGCTCGGCCGCAGCGCCGCGCCGCGCGCGCCGAGCCGCTCGCCCAGCATCGTCAGTCGCTGCCTTTGTCCGCGGTCAAGCCGCTCGCCCGCATCGTCGAGCCGCTGGCGCTGCGGTGCATAGAGCGCGTCGCGTCGCGGCAAATGGCGCGCGAGCGCCGCCAGCCGCTCGCCGCCCAGCGCCTGATGCCGGTTCGCGGCGCCGATCATCCGGCCGCCCCAGGTCGTAAGCTGCGCGCGCAGCTCGGCGCGCACCGGAACCGCCATCTCGGCCGCCGCGGTCGGCGTGGGCGCGCGCATGTCGGCGGCATAGTCGGCAAGCGTCACGTCGGTTTCGTGTCCGACCGCGCTGATCGTCGGGATGCGGCAATCGGCGATCGCGCGCACGACCACCTCCTCGTTGAACGCCCACAGATCCTCGATCGACCCGCCGCCGCGCGCGACAATCACCAGGTCGGGGCGCGGCACCGGCCCGCCGGGTGCCAGCGCGTCGAACCCGCGAATCGCCTTGGCGACCTGCGCCGCCGCGCCCTCGCCCTGCACCAGCACCGGCCAGACGATGACATGCGTCGGGCAGCGGTCGGCAAGGCGGTGGAGAATGTCGCGGATCACCGCACCCGTCGGCGACGTCACCACCCCGATCGTGCGCGGCAGATAGGGGAGCGGCTGCTTGCGCCCCTGATCGAACAGCCCCTCGCCGCCCAGCCGCGCCTTCAGCTTTTCGAACAGCAGCATCAGCGCGCCTTCGCCCGCGATTTCCAGGCTTTCGACGACGAGCTGATATTTGGAACGCCCCGGATAGGTGGTGAGCTTGCCGGTCGCGATCACCTCGATCCCGTCCTCGGGCCGGAAGGCGAGCCGCGCCGCCTGCCCCTTCCACATCACCATGTCGATCAGCGCATTATCGTCCTTCAGCGCCGCATAAAAATGTCCCGACGCCGCGCGCTTCGCCCCCGACAGCTCGCCGCGCACGCGCACGCGCGCAAAACCGTCCTCGACCGTCCGCTTGATCGCCGCCGACAATTGGCTGACCGACAGCGGCGGCACATTGTCGCCGGGCGCCTCCTCGGCTAACAGCCGCGCGTCGGTGCCGTTGCCGGGCGCTTCATCGGGAAAAGGAACTGCCATGAATATCCTGCTCATCGGTTCGGGGGGCCGCGAACACGCGCTGAGCTGGCAACTGGCACAATCGCCAAGCTGCGCCAAGCTCTATGCCGCGCCGGGCAACCCGGGAATCGAACTCCACGCCGAATGTGTGCCGATTGCCGCCGATGATCTCGACGGCCTGATCGCCTTCGTGCGCGCGCATGGCATCGATTTCGTCGTCGTCGGTCCCGAAGCGCCGCTCGTCGCGGGCCTCGCCGACCGGCTGCGCGCCATCGGCGTCCCGGTCTTCGGCCCGTCGGCCGCCGCCGCGCGGCTCGAAGGGTCGAAGGGCTTTACCAAGGATCTGTGCGCGCGCGCGCGCATCCCGACCGCCGCCTATGTCCGCTGCACCAGCGCCGACGAAGCGCTCGCCGTGCTCGACGGCTTTGCGATTCCCGTGGTGATCAAGGCCGACGGCCTCGCCGCGGGCAAGGGCGTCATCATTGCCGAAACGCGCGCCGACGCCGAAGCCGCGGTCGCCGACATGTTCGCCGGCGCGTTTGGCGGTGCGGGCGCCGAGGTGGTGATCGAGGAGTTCATGACCGGCGAGGAAGCGAGCTTCTTCGCGCTTTCCGATGGCGAGAACGTCGTCGCCTTCGGCAGCGCGCAGGACCACAAGCGCGTCGGCGACGGCGACACGGGTCCGAACACCGGCGGCATGGGCGCCTACAGCCCCGCCCCCGTCCTGACCGCCGACCTTGAGGCGGCGGTGATGGATCGCATCATCCGCCCGACGGTCAAAACGCTCGCCGCCGAGGGCACGCCTTATGTCGGCGTGCTCTTTGCCGGGCTGATGCTCACCGCCGAAGAGCCGAAGCTGATCGAATATAATTGCCGGTTCGGCGACCCCGAATGCCAAGTGCTGATGATGCGCTTCCGCGGCGACCTTGCTGCGCTGCTCCACGCCGCCGCGACGGGCCAGCTGGCCCAGGCCGAACCGCCCGCCTTTTTGCACGACTATGCGCTCACCGTCGTGATGGCGGCAAACGGCTATCCGGGGACGCCGGAGAAAGGCGGCGCGATCCGCCGCATCGCCGATGCCGAAGCGGGGGGCGTGCGCGTCTTCCACGCCGGCACCGCGCGCGAGGACCGCACGCTCGTCGCCGCGGGAGGGCGCGTGCTGAATGTCACTGCGACGGGCAAGAGTGTGACCGAGGCGCAAGCACGCGCCTATGCCGCGCTCGACCGAATCGATTTCGCCAGCGGCTTCTGCCGCCGCGACATCGGCTGGCGCGAGGTCGCGCGCGAGGCAAAATAATCCGTCTCGTTCCGCCCGGTCGAAACCGACCAGGGCTGGACGCGAGGACCGCGCGCGCATAATCTGGCCCCCAAAACAGGGAGATCGTGATGACTTGGCTTCAGGAAAACTGGATTATCGCGGTCGTCGGCCTCGTCGTGGCCGTCGTGCTGCTCTGGTGGCTGTTCGGCCGCGCCAGGCCCGCCGAGATCGCGCCGCCGACCGTCGAACCGGCCAAGCCCGCCAAGCCGCTCGAACCGGCAAAGCCCGAGATCATCGCCGCCGAACCCGCGCGCTTCAAGCCGATCGAGCCCAAGCCGCAACCCGTCGCTCCCACCCCCCCGCCCGCCGCCGAACCCGCGGCCAAGGCGCCAGCGCCCGAACCCGTTGCAGCGCCGCCTCCGGCGCCTGCCGCAGAGCCTGTGGCCGAGGCGCCGCCCAGGCCCGCTGCCAAGCCCAAACCGGCGGCAAAGAAGACGGCAACCAAAGCCCCGGCCGCGAAAGCCACGGTGAAAAAGGCCGCGGCCAAACCACCAGCCGACGCCGCAGCCATTCCCGCCGAGCCGACCGTCCCGTCGCCGCCTGCGCCTGCGCCTGCGCCTGCGCCAACGGTCGCCAAGGCAGACAATCTGCAACTGCTGAAGGGCGTCGGCCCCAAGCTCGTCGTCCTGCTGAACGGCCTTGGCGTTACGCGTTTCCAGCAGATCGCCGACTGGACCGACGCCGACATCGCGCGCATCGACCCGCAGCTCGGCGCCTTCCAGGGCCGCATCGCACGCGACAATCTGATCGACCAGGCCGCCTATCTCGCGCGCGGCGACAAGGCCGGGTTCGAGGCAAAATATGGTGCGCTGGGGGGCGAGCTTTAAGGGCGATTCGACCGGAAGCGGTCTTTTGCGCGAAGGGCCGTATTGGAACAGGATTCGCGCAGAGGCGCAGAGATCGCAGAGTTGAAGCGCACTCCCCTCTGCGCTCTCTGCGCCTCTGCGCGAATCTTATAGAATGCCGCGTTCCGACCGAAACCAGCCGTCGCCCCCGCGAAGGCGGGGGCCGCTGTCGGTTTACGCAGCGACGCGGGAAAAGGCCGACGGTGGCCCCCGCCTTCGCGGGGGCGACGGTCTATTGGAACGTCCGCTCCCCACCCCAAAACCGCCGCCTCAAAAAAGCCTTTCCTACACAGCTCCGCTATGCTCCAAACTCGTGAATGGACACCCAAGCCATCACCCCGCCGCTGCTCGCCGGCACCAGCCTCGCCTTCCATCCCGTCGCGCAACAGCGCAAGCGCGCCGACGGCTGGGCGCCCGAGGTGCAGCAATGTTTCATCCGCGCACTCGAAGCGATGGGTTCGGTCGGGCAGGCCGCCCGCGCAGTAGGGATGGGCCGCCGCTCCGCCTATCGCCTGCGCGAACGCCCCGATGCCGCGAGTTTCGCGGCCGCGTGGGACCGCGCCATCGCCATGGGGCGAATGCGGCAATTCGATTATGCGATGGACCGCGCGATCAACGGCATCACCACCGTCCGCATATTGCGCGGCGGTGCGATCGACGTCACCGGCGGACCCGACATGGCCATTGTCCATTCGGCGCTGCGCGAGGATGCGGCGCCGCTAAGAGCCTGAAGAGGTTAGGTTGATGCATCGTGATTGTCCTGGGAAGTTCGCCGGCGAGGAGCGGCGTGCAGGAGGGGCTGGTGGCCCCTGCAAGCGCCGCGACGCTGTCCGGCGGGCTTCCCAGGACAACCCCTGCGGGGCGGGCCGATGCATCAACCTAACCTCTTCAGGCTCTAAAGCCACAAAGGACACAGTTTGAGTGCGCACGTGCGGGGCTTTTGTGGCTTTTAGGCCCGACCTATTCGGCCTCGGAGCCCTTGGGTTTGCGGATTTGGGTGACGAGCAGCTTGTCGATCTTGCGCCCGTCCATGTCGACAATCTCGAACTTCCAGCCCTTGTCGGTAAAGCTTTCGCCCTCTTCGGGCAGATGTTTCAGCACGGCGAGCGCATGGCCCGCCGCGGTCGCATAGTCGCGGTCGTCGCCAAGCTCGATCCCCAGCCGCTCGGCCATCTGGTCGGCGGGCATCGCCCCGGCGATCAGCAGGCTGCCATCGTCGCGCTCGACCACAAAAGGTTCGCTGCCAATGTCCTGGTCCGACGCAAATTCGCCCGCGATCGCCGAAAGCAGGTCCGCCGGCGTGACCAGCCCGTCGAAATGGCCATATTCGTCGTGGACCAGCAGCATCGGCACCTCGGCAACGCGCAAGGCTTCGAGCGCGTCCATCGCGTCGATCTGATCGTGGATGACCCTCGCCGGACGCATCAACTGTTCCAGATCGAGCGTCTGCCCGGCGAACAGCGCGGCGGCGATGTCGCGCGCCTGCACCACGCCGACGATCTCGTCGACCGACCCGCGCGCGACCGGCAGACGGCTGTGCGGCGTTTCGAGCAGCCGGTCGCGCAGGCCGCGCGCATCGAGCGCAACGTCGATCCAGTCGACGTCCTTACGCGGGGTCATCACCTCGCGCACCGGCCGATCGGCCAGGCGCACGACGCCCGAAATGATCGCGCGTTCGCTCTCCTCGATCACCCCCGATTTCGACGCTTCGGCGACGATCAGGTGCAATTCCTCGGCGGTCACCCGCTCCTCCGATTCGCGGCTGAGGCCAAGCAGGCGAAACACCAGCGCCGAGCTGCGATCGAGCAGCCACACCAGTGGCGCGCCGATTTTCGACAGCCACAGCATCGGCAAGGCTATGAAAATGGCGATCGGTTCGGGCGCGCGGAGCGCGAATTGCTTGGGCACCAGTTCGCCCACGATCAGCGAGAAATAGGTCGTGACCGCGATCACCGTCGCAAAGCCGACCGTCAGCGCGGTTTCGTCGTCGAGGCCGAACAGCGTCTGCAACCGTTCGCCCACCGGGCCGCCCAGGCTGGCGCCCGAGTAGGCGCCGGAAAGGATGGCGATCAGCGTGATGCCGACCTGCACCGTCGACAGGAAACGTCCTGGATCGGCAGTGAGCTGCCGCGCGATCTTCGCCCCGCGGCTGCCGCGCTTTTCGGCGGCCTGCAACCGCGGGTCACGCGCCGAGACGATCGCCAGTTCGGACATGGCGAACAGGCCATTGAGAAGAATGAGCACCGCGATGATCGCGACGTCGGACCAGGGAAAAGGGGTCATTGGGCGACAATGCGGCGCGTCGGCGCCCGGCCCCTGTCAGCTTCGGTCATGGCCCCCTATAGGCGAAAGGCACGGCATTGCACAATGGCGCCGACGAACGGTCCGCTCAGCCGTCATTCAGTCATAGTCTGGAACCAGAATGCCGGCCATATGTTATCGGCAAGTAACGGCGCGTGCAGAGCATCGCACGCATCCGTCATATAAGGGAGCGACATGATGAAAAGCAGAACAACCAGGCTCGCAATTCTGACCAGCCTCGGCGCGATCGCGCTGACCGGCTGCGTCACCGATCCGGTGACCGGCGAACGCAAAATCTCCAAAGCCGCGATCGGCGGCGTCGGCGGCGCGCTCGGCGGCTACCTGCTCGGCGACCTTATCGGCGGGCGCAACAGCCGGACCGAGGAAATCGTCGGTGCGGGTATTGGCGCGGTCGCCGGCGCGGGCGTCGGCTATTATATGGATCAGCAGGAAAAGAAGCTGCGCGAACGCACCGCGGGCACCGGCATCGATGTCGAACGGCAGGGCGACCAGCTCGTGCTCAACATGCCCGGCGACGTCACCTTCGACCTCAACAGCGCGATGGTGAAGTCGCAGTTCCGCAGCGCACTCGACAATGTGGCCTCGACGCTCGCCGAATATCCGAGCACTTATATTGACGTCTACGGCCACACCGATTCGACCGGCAGCGACACCTATAACCAAGGGCTGTCCGAACGCCGCGCCGCCTCGGTCGCCGACTATCTCGCCGGCCGCGGCATCCAGCGCGCGCGCATGGCGACGCTCGGCTATGGCGAATCGCAGCTCAAATGCTCGCCCGAACAGAGCGAAGCCGATTATCAGTGCAACCGCCGCGTCGAAATCCGCATCGCCCCGGTGACGCAGGCCGACGTGAACGCCGCTGGGTAAAGAAAGCCCTCCCCCTTGATGGGGGAGGGTTGGGTGGGGGTGATGGTGCAGGCATGTGCAAGGCCGAAACCGCACCCCCTCCGCTGCGACTAGCGAGCAAGCTCGCACGTCTCGCTGCCTCCCCCATCAAGGAGGAGGCGGTCCCTTCTACCCCAGCGTCGGAAAACTCGCCTTCAGCCCGTCGATCACGAACTGCGCGGCGAGCGCGGCGAGCAGCACGCCGAGCAGCCGTGTAATTACCGCCTCACCCTTGTGGCCGATCAGCCGCATGAGCGGTCCCGCCGCCAGCAACGCGGCAAGCGTCAGAAGGAGGACGAGCAGCAGCGCGCCAAAGATGACGAAGGCGCGGTCGAGCCCGCTGTTTTGCGACACGAGCAGCATCACCGAGGCGATCGACCCCGGCCCCGCGAGCATCGGCATCGCCATCGGGAACACCGACACATCCTCGATCTCGGGCGTCGCCATCAGCTTCTCGGCGCGTTGTTCGCGGCGCTCGGTGCGCTTCTCGAACACCATGTCGATCGCGATGATGAACAGCATGATGCCGCCCGCGATGCGGAAACTGTCGAGGTCGATGTGCAGGAAACCGAGCAAAGCTTCGCCGAACATGGCGAAAAAGACGAGGATCAGCCCGGCGATCAGGATGGCGCGGATCGCCATCGACCGGCGCTGCTGCGCGCTCGCGCCGCTCGTCAGGCTGGCATAGATCGGCGCGCAGCCCGGCGGGTCGATCACCACGAACAGCGTGACAAAGGCCGAGATGAACAGGTCGATCATGGCTGCTTCGGCGCCGCGACCCGGTCGTCGATGACCGCCGCCATATCCTTGCCGTCCCACAGGCGGACGGTGACGCGGCGCGATTTGTCGGCGCCGACGGTCGAGGTCCAGCTGAGTGTCTGGTCGGGCGACAGGCCGACCGCCATATCCTCACCCTCGGTGCCCGCCTCGATCGGGACGGTGGGGCGCGATCCGCAGGCCGCCTGTTTCGATGCGATGAATTCCGGGGCTTCGCGCGGACTCGCCAGTCCGTCGCCATGATCGAGAATCCACGCGGTCTTGCCATTCTTGGGATCGCGCAGCCAGACGGTCGTGAAATAGCCGTGCGCCGCCCCCTTCTGCCACGCGCCGGTCGTCGCGCCGACATTGCCGTCGCAGCTGACATAGACGGCGTGCGGCTGCCACTTCACCGCCTCGGCGGGGTCCGCCTGCGCCTTCAGCCAATCGCGCGCCTTCACCCGTTCGGGCACGAACATGACGGCGTCGGGATGCGCGGTTTCGCGGAACGCGGTCCATTGCCCCTTTTCCTGCGCCAGCCGCGCAAAGGCGATCTCGGCGGCGATGAAGGCGCTGGGATTGGCGGCGAGCGGCCGGTTGCGGAACTCGTCGGATGACCCCGCACAACCGGCAAGCGTCAGAACCAATGTGGCGGCAAGCAACAGGCGCATCAGAAACCCTCCGGATCGGCAAGGCCGGCGCGGCGGTGCGCGGCGACGAGCGTGTTGCGCAGCAGGCAGGCGATCGTCATCGGCCCGACCCCGCCCGGAACAGGGGTGATCGCGTCAGCGACGCCCGACACCTCGGCATAGTCGACATCGCCGACCAGCCGGCCTTTCGCTGCACCCTCGGCGGGCGGCAGGCGGTTGATGCCGACGTCGATCACGATCGCGCCGGGCTTGATCCAGTCGCCCTTCACCATTTCGGCGCGGCCGACCGCGGCGACGACTATGTCGGCGCGGCGGACGAGCGCGGGCAGGTCTTTCGTCCGGCTATGCGCCATTGTCACCGTGCAATTGGCGCCGAGCAGCAACTGCCCCATCGGCTTGCCGACGAGGATCGAGCGGCCGACGACGATCGCGTCCTTGCCCGAAAGATCGCCGATCCGGTCCTCGAGGAGCAACAGGCAGCCATAGGGGGTGCAAGGGACCATCCCGGCAATGCCCAGTGCAAGGCGCCCTGCGCTCACGGGGGTCAGCCCGTCGACATCCTTTTCGGGGTCAATCGTCGCCACGGCCGCCTGCTCGTCGAGATGGCCGGGCAGCGGCAATTGCAGCAGGATGCCGTCGACCGCCTCGTCGGCGTTGAGCTGGCGAAGCAGCGCCTCGACCTCGTCCTGCGTCGCCGTCGCGGGCAGGCGGTGCTCAAAGCTTTCCATGCCCGCCGCGACCGTCGCCTTGCCCTTCGACCCGACATAGACAGCGCTCGCCGGGTCGTCGCCGACAAGCACGACGGCAAGCCCCGGAGCGCGTCCCGTCGCCGCCTTGAAGGCGGGCACGGCATCGGCAATCCGGGCGCGCAGCCCCGCGGCAAAGGCCTTGCCGTCGATCACTTTGGTGTCGGGGGCTTGGCCAGTCATGTGTCAGGCCATCCCGGTCTGCACGCCGAGCCGATAGAGATAGGCCATGACCGGACCCTGGATGATGATGAGCAGGATCAGCACCACCATCGGCGTCAGGTCGATGCCGCCGAAATCGGGCATGATGCGGCGGAAAGGACGATAAAGCGGCTCGGTAATCCGGTCGAGCACATACCAGAGCTGCCCCACAAAATCATTGTGCGTGTTGATGACGTTGAACGCGATCAGCCACGACATGATCGCCTGGATAATGATGATCCACCAGAGGATGTTGAGGAGGATCGACAGAATATCGAGAAACATGAAATACAAGGAAGGTCTCCGGCCGAAAGGTCGATGGCAGCGATGTTAGCGGTGAATGAGCGTCCCCGCACCCCTTGCGGTGAAAATTTCGAGCAGCATCGCGTGCGGGATGCGCCCGTCGAGGATGACCGCCGCCTCGACCCCGGCATCGACCGCGGCGACGCAGGTTTCGACCTTGGGAATCATGCCGCCGGTGATCGTCCCGTCATCTTTGAGCGCGTCGATCGCCGCGCGGTCGAGGTCGGTGAGCAAAGCCCCCGACTTGTCGAGCACCCCCGCGACATCGGTGAGCAGGAAGAAACGCTTGGCGCCCAGCGCCCCGGCGATCGCGCCCGCCATCGTGTCGGCGTTGATATTATAGGTCGCGCCGTCGGCGCCGAGCGCGACCGGCGCCACCACGGGAATGAAATTGTCTTTCGTGAGGTTCGCAAGGATCGTCGGATCGACCGCGACCGGCTCGCCGACAAAGCCCAGGTCGACGTGGCGCTCGATCCCCGAATTGGGGTCGGCCTCGGTGCGCTTCACTTTTTCGGCGAGGACGAGATTGGCGTCCTTGCCCGAAATGCCGACCGCGCGGCCGCCGAGGCCTGCGATCCAGCCGACGATTTCCTTGTTGATCTTGCCCGCGAGCACCATCTCCGCCACCTCGGCGGTTGCGGCGTCGGTGACGCGCAGCCCGCCGACGAAGGTCGATTCGATCCCCAGCTGTTTCAGCATCGCCCCGATCTGCGGCCCGCCGCCATGGACGACGACGGGGTTGATCCCCACGGCCTTCAGCAGCACGACATCCTCGGCAAAGTCGCGCTGCGCCTCGGGATCGCCCATCGCGTGCCCGCCATATTTGATCACGAAAGTCTGCCCCGCATAGCGTTGCAGATAGGGCAGCGCCTCGACGAGCGTTTCGGCCTTGGCGAGCAGGTCGGGCATTTTCGAAGGATCGGTCATCGTCATCATCCGGGGTTTTTCGCATCGAGGCTGCGGCCCAGCGCGACCAGCCCGGTGATGACGAAGGGAATGACGAGCACCGACAGCGCGACCTTGGCGAGCATCTGCCCGCCCATCAGGTTGGCAATCGGGAACACGCCATAAAAGGCGATCGTCACGAACAGCAACGTATCGACAATCTGGCTCAAGGCGCTGGCGATCGCGCCGCGGATCGCGAGCCAGGTCGTTCCGGTCCCGGCGCCTTCACGCCCGCGCAGCTTCGAAAAGATGGTGACGTTCAGGAATTGCGACGTGCCATAGGCGACAATCCCCGCAGCCATCAGGCGTGGACTTTGTCCGAGAATCATGTCGAACGACGCCAGCCGTTCGGGCTGCATTTCGCCCGATGCCGGAAGCGCGAGGACCAGCGCGGTCAGCATGATCGACAGCACGAGCGGGACGAAACCCCACAGGACAATCCGGTTGGCGAGCGCTTGCCCATGCAGTTCGGACACGGCGCTCGACAGCGCGACGAGCATCAGGAAGGCAAAAATCCCGGCCTCGACCGCCAGCCAGTCGCCGAGCGCGACCTGCTTGTTGCCGAGCACCCCCGCGAGCACCACCATGCCGCCATAGACGATCGAGAATAGGAAGAGCGAGGGCGAGAGCGTGCGCGGCAGCGCCGTCGAGGTCGTGTCGGTCATGCCGCCCGATAGTCGGTTTTGCGCAGCGTGGAAAGATGCCGTCAATCGGGCGGATTATGCTTGGTCAGAAAAGCCTCGATCGAGGTCAGCAGCGTCATCCGGTCGGCCTCGCGGGTGAAATAATGGTCGGCGAGCGGGATCGAGACGAATTCCACCACCTTGCCGGCCTTGCGCATCGCGCCATACATCTTCGCCGACTGGGCATGATCGACCGTAACGTCCTTCTTGCCGTGAATCAGCAGCAACGGCGACTTGATCCGGTCGATCGCATTGATCGGCGACACCGCGGCAAAATCGGGCGTCATCTTCTGCCATTGGGTCCGATAGAGGCGGGCGTGGACTTTCCCGCCGAAATCATTGACCTCGCGGCGCAGGTTGGAAACGCCATTGATCGAGATCGCGCAGCGATACTGGTCGGGATCCTTGGCGATCCCCCACATCGCGGCATAGCCGCCATAGGAGGCCCCGACGATGCACACGCGCTTCGGGTCCGCGATCCCCTCGGCCACCGCCCAGCGCACCCCGTCGCTCACATCGTCCTGCATCGCAAAACCCATCTGCCCCTGCCCGGCCTTCAGGAATTTTTCGCCATAACCGGTCGAGCCGCGAAAATTGGGCTGGAGCACGGCATAGCCGCGCTCGGCGAGAAACTGCGCCCAATAGTCATAGGTCAGCTCGTCATGCCCCCACGGTCCGCCGTGCGGCATCACGATGAAGGGCAGATTTTTCGTCGCCCGGCCGCGCGGCATCGTCAGCACGCCCTCGATGTCGAGCCCGTCGCGCGCCTGGTACCGGACGAGCCGGGCACGCGAGAGCCGCTTGCCACCGATCACCTCGTTCACCGCGGCCAGCCGGTCGAGCGACCCTGCCGCAGCGTCGAAGAAATAAAAGAGGCCCGGATTGTCAGGCGTGTTGATCCGGACCAGCAACTTGGACAGATCGCGGCTATAGCTTTCGATGCGGACGCGTGAGCGCGGCGAAGCGGCATCGAGCGTCGCTTGATGCGCGGCCATTTTAGGATCGATCCAATGGATCGGCCGCGCATCGTCCGACGTATAATAGCCAAGGAGCCCCGCCCTGTCGGACGCCAGAATAGCGCCTTCGATATCGGCATTTTCGGCCGCGTGGGCGATTCGCACCTCGCGCCCGGTCGTCAGATCGATTTCGGCGATCACCGTCCGGCCATCGGCGGATTCCTTGTAGACCAGGCCATGATCGGTGCCGGGCACGAAGAGGAAGGGGATCGTAAGTTCCTCCTCGTCGCGCAGCGACGCGCTGTCGATTGAGCGGAAGGCGCCGCCGCCGTCGCGGCGATAGAGCAGGGTCGTCCTGGTCGACTGGTCGCGATAGCCGATCCCGTAGCGAACGCGGCCGAGATGGTCGGCGCCCCAGTCCATCACGCTCGTCCGCCCGTTCACCTCGGTCTTCTTGCGGCCGGTCGCGACATCGACGCGATAGACGGCGGGCCAGAAATTGTCGCCCTCATAGATGCTGTTCTGCCCGGCGACCAGAATCTCGCGGCTGCCGTCGGTCGGCACCCAGAGCAGATCGGCAGCATTCTGGCCCTTGAGATCCCACAACAGCCGCGTCGCCTTGCCCGTCGTGCGATTGAGGCCGAGCAGGCGCGTGATATACCAATTTTCGGCCTCGACCGGCAGCAGCGCCCGCAATCCGATGACGATGTCGTCGTCGCCGACCCAGCGCAGCCAGTCGATTTCGGTCTGGTCGGGCACCCCGATAAACACCGCGGCCGCCGTATCGCCGCGCAGCGGCAGAATGCCGATGCGCTGCTCGCCCTTGACCCCGAACAGCCCCGCGACATGCCGGCCGTCGGGCGAAAGTTCGGGCATTTCCATGAACGGCAGCCGCGCGAAAGCGGCGGTAGGAAGCGGCTCGAACGTCGCCGCAGCGCGCGGCGCAGCTGGTGCGCCGTCCCCCTCTTGGCCAAGCAGCGGCGACGAAAAGGCGAGCATGACCGCCGCCAGGATGAAACGAAGCATGCGTACCCCCGACGCCAAAGCCCCAATCTAAAACGGAAATTTCGGGAGGCCAAGTCGGTTTGCATCGACCCAGTCGGCGGAAAGCCGAATTTCTTGCCCTGACGCCAAAGCCCGCTAGACAGGCGCATTAACTTGCGGGGGACGCATTGACATCATGGAACGCCTGATCGGACTTGCGGGCATCGTCGCATTGCTTGCGATTGCCGTGCTTTTTTCGTCGAACCGTCGCTGGATTCGCCTGCGCGTCGTCATCCCCGCCTTCCTGCTCCAGGCCGGTTTCGCCGTGCTCGTCATCGGTACGCCGTGGGGCCGCGCGGTGATCCAGGCGATGTCGAACGGCGTTTCGAACCTGCTCGGCTATGCCAAGGCGGGGACCGACTTCATCTTTGGCCCGCTCGCCTCCCCCGAAATGGGGGCAAACAGCTTTGCGATCGCCGCGCTCCCGGTGATCGTCTTCTTCGCCTCGCTTATCTCGATCCTCTATTATCTCGGCATCATGCAGCTGGTGATCAAATGGGTCGGCGGCGCGATCCAGAAAGTGACGGGCATCACCAAGGTCGAAAGCCTGGGCGCCGCGGCGAACATCTTTGTCGGCCAGTCCGAGTCGCCGCTCGTCATTCGCCCTTATCTGGCGGGCCTCACCCCGTCGCAGCTGTTCACGGTGATGACCGTCGGCATGGCGGGAGTCGCGGGCACGATCCTCGGCGCCTATGCCAGCATGATCGGCGAACAATTGCTGCCCTATCTGCTCGCCGCCAGTTTCATGTCGGCACCGGGCGGCATATTGATGGCAAAGATCATGATGCCCGACGATCCCAAGGATCTGGGCGTCGAACCCGTCATCATGCCCGAGGCCAGCCATGACGAGGAAAAGCCCGCCAACATCATCATGGCCGCCGCGCAGGGTGCGCAGACCGGCGTCAAGCTGGCGGTCGCGGTCGGCGCAATGGTGCTCGCCTTCGTCGCGCTCGTCGCGCTGGCGAATGGCTTGCTTGGCGGTATCGGCGGCTGGATGGGCTATCCCGATCTGTCGTTCCAGGCGATCATCGGCACCTTGTTCCGTCCGGTAATGTGGCTGATGGGCGTGCCGTGGGATGAAAGCGCGGTCGTCGGCGGATTGTTCGGCAGCAAGGTCGTGCTCAACGAATTCGTCGCTTTCATCGACCTCGGCCGCGTGCAGGGCGATTTGTCGATGACCGGGGTGGCGATCGCGACTTTTGCGCTGTGCGGTTTCGCCAATTTCAGCTCGATCGCGATCCAGATGGCAGTGACCGGCGGGCTCGCACCCAACCAGCGGCCGATGATCGCCAAGCTGGGGCTGAAAGCATTGCTTGCGGGCAGTTTGTCGAACCTCATGTCGGCGGCGCTCGCGGGGTTGATGATCGGGCTGGTTCCACCGCTCGGCTGATGGCCGTGGAACAAAAGTGCAGTTTGCCAGCGGCAGCCAAATGGCGTAAATTGCCCGCATAACAAAAGAGTGTCCCGGGTCGTGTTCGTCAACAGGGAGGCTGCCATGAAATCCGCTTATCGTTTGTCGATGTTTGCCGCTGTTGCGGTGTCGGTGGGGGCGGGTTTGCTCGCCACCTCGAACGCCCAGCCCCCCGAGGATAAAATGTACCGGCCGCCCGAGGCGACCATTTATCGCGATGCGGGCTACCGCGGCCCTGCCGTTTTCGTCGGCGAGGCCAAGCCGAACCTGGGCCTTGCCTGGCCGGTCAATTCGGTTCGGGTCACGAACGGCCAGTGGCAGCTTTGCGAACGCACGCGCTATCGCGGAACATGCCGGACCGTCGACCGCGATACACCGATGCTCAACAATATCCTGCGCGGGCTGACGATCCAGTCGATCCGTCCGGTCGGCGGGAGCGGCGGCTGGAACCCGGATCCGCCCGCGAACGATCAGGTCGCACGCGGCAATTTTGCTGAATTCCACACCCAGCCGTCGACCGGAAATTATCGTGTCCTTGCATGCACGCAGGGATCGGCAACTGCCAATTGCGCGGCGCGCGCTGCCGATAATTGGTGCCGTTCGATCGGTTGGAACGGGTCGGCGCGCGAGCATATGGAAACGGTTGGCGGGCGGGTCTATCTCGCCGATGTGCTATGCGTCCGCTCGGGCTATTGAGGAGACAGAGCATGGCTGGTTTCAAAATCCTCGGCGGCGGCGGAGCGGCCGCGCTGCTCCTGTCGGCCTGCGCCTCGGTCGGCGGCCCCGGCGTCAGCACCTATTATGAATGCGATCGAGGCACCCGGCTGAAGGTCGATTTTGTCGGCGACCGCGCGCTCGTCGGCGTCAACGGCGCGCGTGCCGTCGCGATGCGGCAAACCCCGGCGGCGAGCGGCGTCATCTACGAAAATAATCAGGGCTGGCGCCTGCATACAAAGGGCAATGAAGCGATGTGGAACACCGCCGCGCGCTCGGCGCCCGAAAGCTGCCGGCAGGTCGCCGTTCCCCGCTGATCGAGTCAGGGCCGGGCCGGCGCCTTGCAACCGCGCTCGAGCCCGACACCTTTCAGGAAACCGCGGCGCACCGTTCCGGCATAGACGGCCAGCGCATAGCGTCGCCGCTCGGCGTTGGCGCCGGTAATCTCGCCGATCAGGCCGCGAAAGGGAATCACCGACCCCGCGATTGTCCCGGCGACGCGGCCCGCGGTTTCCTCGCGCTTTTCGGCGCGGCTCTTGTCGACCTGTTCGTTGACGTCGGCGCCAAGCACCGCATCGAGTTCCCGCACTTCGCGAATGATCGCGGCGCAGCGGCCAAGCCCCGCGAGCGAATAGGGTGCTTCCTGGATTTCGAGCAATTTGGGCGGAATTTCCTTGCCGTCGAACGGCTCGGTCACCTTGTTGGCGGTGTCCTTGATCGTCGGATCCTCGGGCGCGCCCTGCTGGGCGTGAGCGGGTACGGTCGCGGCCGAACAAATGGCCGCCAGAACGAATAAGGTCTTGTTACGCATGGTCATGTCGATCCCCTGTTTCTCGAGGAGTCCAACGCATCAGACGCGTTTCGGCTCCGCCGAGCCGCTCACCGCGTCGGGACGGGTTCGGGGCCGGTCCAGTCATAGAAGCCGCGCCCGGCCTTTTTGCCGAGCCAGCCCGCCTCGACATATTGGACGAGCAGCGGCGCGGGACGGAATTTGGGATCGCCGGTGCCCGATTGCAGCACGCGGATGATTTCGAGGCAGGTGTCGAGTCCGATGAAGTCGGCGAGCGTGATCGGTCCCATCGGGTGATTGAGCCCGAGACGGCAGCCGGCGTCGATGTCCTGCATCGTCGCGACGCCTTCGCCGAGCGCAAAGACCGCTTCGTTGATCATCGGCATCAGCACGCGGTTGACGATGAACCCTGGCGCGTCGTTGGCGTGGACGATTTCCTTGCCGAGACCGCGGCCATAGGCTTCGACCTTGGCGAGCGTATCGTCGCTGGTCGCGAGACCGCGGATCAGTTCGATCAGCCCCATGACCGGCACGGGGTTGAAGAAATGGACGCCGATGAAGCGCGCCGGATCGGGTGCGGCCTGGGCAAGCCGAGTGATCGGGATCGAGCTGGTGTTGCTGGCAAGAATTGCGGTTGCCGACAGATGCTGCCCCACGCTGGCAAAGATCGCGCGCTTGATCTCTTCCCGCTCGGTCGCTGCCTCGACCACCAGGTCGGCGGGCGCGAACGCGGCGTGATCGGCGACAGCTGTAATCCGGCCCAGCAAAGCGTCGGCGTCGGCCTGGCCGATCTTTTCCTTTGCCACCAGGCGCCCGAGCGCCTTGGCGATGCCCGCCTTCCCTGCCTCGGCGCGCGCGAGGTCGATGTCGGACAGCAGCACGTCGTGGCCCGCACCCGCCGATACCTGCGCAATGCCCGCGCCCATTTGCCCCGCCCCGATGACGCCGACGATCATATATTGCCCTTTCGCTGAAAACCCGTGGCTGTGGCCCTACGCCCTGGGTCTCCGCCGTCAAGAGCCGTGCGCGGCGCTCTCGCGGGTCAGGGAGCGGAGCGGAAGGGCGTTGCCTCGGCCAGGATCAGAGCGAAAGCGGGATCGGCGTCGTCCCAGGTCGCAATCGGCGTCCAGCCCGATGCGCGAAGCAACAAATTGGCGTCGCGCGGACCATATTTATGGCTGTTCTCGCTATGGATCGTTTCACCTGCGGCCATATGATAGGCGCGGCCGTCGACCGTGAAGTCCATGTCGCACGCCGCGACCAGATGCATTTCGATGCGCGCATGAACCTCGTCCCAGACCGCGCGATGGGCGAAATTCTCGACCGCGATATCGCCGCCCAGTTCGCGGTTGATGCGTTCGAGCAGGTTGAGGTTGAACGCTGCCGTCACGCCCGCGGGGTCGTCATAGGCCAGTTCGAGCGTCGCGACATCCTTGATCCGGTCAATGCCGATCAGCAGCAGCGACCCTTCACCAAGCGCGCAGCGCCAATTGCGGAGCAGGTCGATCGCGGTGCGCGCAACCATATTGCCGATCGTGCTGCCCGGGAAAAAACCGAGTTTCGGCTGATCGACGATTTCGCGCGGCAATTCGACGCGCTGGGTAAAGTCGGCCTCGACCGGGTAGATCGGCAGTCCCGGAAAACGCCGGGCGAGCGCCAGCGCACTGTCGCGCAGGAAATCCCCCGAAATATCGACCGGGACATAAGCGGCAGGCGCAATCGCGTCGAGCAGCAGCGGGGTCTTCGTCGAGCTGCCCGATCCGAGTTCGATCACCGCACGCCCCGGCCCGATCGCCGACGCCATGTCGGCGGCGTGGCGGGTCAGCAGGTCGGTTTCGCTGCGCGTCGGATAATATTCAGGGAGCGCCGTAATATCCTCGAACAAGGCAGAGCCCGTCGCATCGTAAAACCAGCGCGCCGGAATCGCCTTTTGCTGCTGCGCCAGCCCCGCATGAACATCGGCACGAAAGGCGATGTCGACCCCCGCGGCATCGGCGTCGATCTGCCGAAGTTGACGCACTACGCCCATGTCAAAGATCCTTGGCTAACCGCACGCCGGTGAATTGCCAGCGCTGGTGGGGGTAAAAGAAATTGCGGTAGGAGGCGCGCAGATGGCCGCGCGGCGTTGCGCAGCTGCCGCCGCGGAGCACGAACTGGCCGCTCATGAACTTGCCATTATATTCGCCGACCGCGCCCGGTGCGGCGCGAAAGCCGGGATAGGGACGATAGGCGCTGCCGGTCCATTCCCACACGCTGCCGAACATCTGTTGCAGAACCGCGTCATCGGCCACTGCCGCGGGATGCACCGGCCCCGCGACATCGAGTTGCTGTCCGCCATGCGGGTCGAAGGCGGCGGCCGCCGCTTCCCATTCAAACTCGGTCGGCAGACGCGCGCCCGCCCAGCTGGCAAAGGCATCGGCCTCAAAGAAACTGACATGCGTGACGGGTGCGGCTGGGCCGATCGCCTGCCAACCCGAAAGCGTGAACTGGCGGTCGCCATCCCAATAGGCGGGGGCGTCGATCGCCTCGCCCTGCACCCACGCCCAGCCGTCGCTGAGCCACAGCGAGGGAGTTCGATAGCCGCCATCGGCGATGAATTCCTGCCATTCGCCGTTGCTGACCGGGCGACTGGCGAGTGCGTGCGGCGCCAGCAACGCCGGGTGGCGCGGGCCTTCGCAGTCGAAGGCGAAGCCATCGTCGCGGTGGCCGACCGGCACGACGCCTTCGCCCCCCTTGACCCATTTCATCGCGGAAAACTGCGCAACTTCACTCGCGATCGGCGGTTCCCACACCGCCGGGCCGAGCGGGTTTTGCGCAAAGAGATGCTTGATGTCGGTCAGCAGAAGTTCCTGATGCTGTTGCTCATGCTGGATACCGAGTTCGACGAGCTTGTGCCCCGCGGGCGGCAGCGCGGGAAGCGCGGCGCACACCGCCGCGTCGACATGCGCGCGCCAGATGCGGATTTCATCGAGCGCCGGGCGCGTCAGCAGGCCGCGGTGCGGCCGCGCGTGACGCGGCCCTTCCGCCTCATAATAGCTGTTGAAAAGAAAGGGGTAGCGTTCGTCGAACAGGCAATAGTCCGGCACATGGTCGCGCAGGACAAAGGTTTCAAAAAACCATGTCGTGTGCGCGAGATGCCATTTAGCGGGCGAGGCGTCGGGCATCGACTGGGCGCTGGCATCGGCGTCGGACAGCGGCGCCACCAGATCGAGCGACAAATGCCGCGTCGCGGTGAAACGCGATGCCAGCGATTCGATCGGATCGGAGCGATTCTGGGCGTCGGTGCGGCTAGCCATGATGAGACAATCCCCCGGGGTGCGATTCGGTTTCGCTGCGTCCCAGATTATGGTTACGCCGCGATGGAAAGTCTAGAACATTTAGAGAACAAAGATCGGTCGGACCGAAGCCGGGCGACGACGGGGTCAGCGTGTCGCACCGGGTTTCCAAAGAATGTCGCCGCCCGCCGCGGCATTGATGTGCCGCGTGAGCACGAAGAGATGGTCCGACAGGCGGTTGAGATACGCCAGCGCAAGCGGATTGAGGTCGCGCGCCGCGTCCGCCGCCACGGCGGCGCGTTCGGCGCGGCGCGTGACCGCGCGCGCGAGATGCAGCCGCGCCGCCGCTTCGGTTCCGCCCGGCAGGATGAAACTTTTGAGCGCATCCAGCGCGCCGTTCATGCCGTCGATCTCATCTTCCAGCCGCGCGATCTGGCTCGGCACGATGCGCAGCGCCATGTCGTGCGGCCCGAAACCGAACTGGATGTCGGGCGGCGTCGCAAGGTCGGCGCCGAGGTCGAACATCTCATTCTGAATGCGCGCGAGCATGGCGGCTTCGTCGCTCGCCGGATCGAGCGCGGCGGCCGCCATGCCGACCCAGCTATTCGCCTCGTCGACGTCGCCGATCGCCGCCATCAGCGCGTCCGATTTGGCGATGCGCGATCCGTCGACCAGCCCGGTGGTGCCGTCGTCGCCGGTGCGCGTGTAGCTCGTGTTCAGTTTGACCATTGCGGGCGGCGCTTATTTGCCTGCAGCGAACAGGCCGATCAGCACGAGCAGGATGATGGTAATCGCCTGCCATTTCACGCGCGACATCATCATCTTGTTCTGCATCACCTGATTCTCGTGCGCGGTGCCCTCGACCTGCGCCTTGTGCCCTTGCGAGAAATAGAAGAGTCCGCGCGCGAGCGAGAAGAGGACGAAGCCGGCGGCGATCACGACGCCAAGGATGAGCAGGATTTCCATGACCCCTATCTAGGGATTTTGCAGCGAATAGCCAGTAGGAAGCCGCCCCGCGCCCAAATCGGCGGCGAGCGCGCGCCCGTCGATCCCGGCCGCACGGAGCGAAGCGAGCGACGCCGCGGCGTCGCGTTTTGCCAGCCGTTTGCCGTCGCGGCCGCAGACGAGCGCATGGTGACGGTAAAGCGGGGTCGGCAGGTCGAGCAGCGCCTGGAGCAGCCGGTGGACGTCGGTCGATGCGATCAGGTCCGCGCCGCGGATGACGTGGCTGACCCCCATGTCGGCGTCGTCGAGCGTGCTCGCGAGATGGTAGCTCGCCGGCGCGTCCTTGCGCGCGAGGACAATATCGCCATGGGCGAGTGGATCGGCGATGCGCACACCATGCCCAACCTCTTCCCATCGCAGCGCGCCCGTTCGGCCGACCGCGCGGGCGGCGTCGAGCCGCCAGCAATGCGCTTCGACCGCCATCCGGCGCGCGCGCGTCGACTCCGGCAGATTACGGCAGGTGCCCGGATACAGCGCGCCGGACGGCCCATGCGGCGCCGAAAGGCTCGCCGCGATGTCGGCGCGCGTGCAGAAGCATGGATAGACGAGGCCTTGGTGCCGCAGCCTGTCGAGCGCCGCCGCATAATCGCCGAGCCGCGACGACTGGCGCACCGGATCGCCGTCCCAGTCTAGCCCGAGCCAGGCGAGATCCGCGAGCGAAGCATCCACAAACTCCTCCCGCGAGCGGCTGCCGTCGATATCGTCGATACGGAGCAGGAAAGACCCGCCCGCCGCGCGCGCCGCTTCATGCGCCAGAACCGCGCTATAAGCGTGGCCGAGGTGCAACTCGCCGGTCGGACTCGGAGCGAAACGGGTCAGCATCGTCATGGCAATGAATCCATATGCTGTGGGGAGTCAAAGGCAATCATTCCATATCTTGCGGGCATAAGCCCCCTTGACGTCAGAATCTGATGCGGCATGTAATGATGGTGTCATGCAGGAACGGCAGTGGCGCGCCATCCCGCGATCAAAGGGGGCAGCGTTACCAAGCCATGTTCCATCCCGATCTTGCCCGGCATCCCGATAGCTGTCCGGCCCTCGTCCTCAACGCAGACTATACGCCGCTGAGCTATTACCCCTTGAGCCTCTGGCCCTGGCAGACAGCGGTGAAGGCGGTGTTCCTCGACCGCGTTACCATCGTCGAAAATTACGAGCGCGAGATTCATTCGCCGACACGGACGATGCCGATCCCCAGCGTCATTGCGCTGCGCCAATATGTGAAGCCGTCGGAGCATCCCGCGTTCACCCGCTTCAACCTGTTCCTGCGCGACCGTTTCGCGTGCCAATATTGCGGGTCGGGAAAGGATTTGACCTTCGATCATGTCGTGCCGCGCCGCCTCGGCGGCCGCACGACATGGGAAAATGTTGCGACCGCCTGCGCCCCATGCAACCTGAAAAAAGGCGGCCGCACGCCGCAACAGGCGCATATGCCGCTCTATCGCCAACCCTGGCGACCGACGAGCTGGCAGTTGCAGGACAATGGCCGCGCCTTCCCGCCGAACTATCTCCATACGAGCTGGATCGACTGGCTGTATTGGGATGTCGAACTCGAAGGCTGATAGCGGCGCAGCGGGTGCGACAGCATGGGTTCACCTCGATGGCATTAGGCGCCTCGCCAACCATCGCAAACGGAGGAATATCATGGTTCGCATCACTCGCATCCTCGCCGCAAGTGCGATCGCCGCACCGTTGCTTGCCGCCTGCGCGACCACGCCGGCCGAGCAGCCCGTGTCGGTCACCGGCAGCATCACCTATCGCGAGCGCATCGCATTGCCGCCGACGGCACAGGTCGAAATCACGCTTGCCGACGTCAGTCTGATGGATGCGCCGTCAAAAACGCTCGCGCGGCAATCGTTCACCGCCGACGGGCGGCAGGTGCCCTTTGCCTTCACGATGACGGTCGACCAACGCCCGCTCGACCCGCGCCACAGCTATGCGGTTTCGGCGCGGATCACCGATGCGACGGGCAAGCTGATGTTCATCACCGACACGCGCAACTCTGTTGCGTTCGACGGTCGGCGCACGATCGATATGGGCATGCTGACCCTCGTCAAGACGAACTGATATAAGCCGCGCATAGCTATGCGCGGCTTGACCCTGCACCTTCGCACGTGCAGCAAGCTGGGCCCATGGGCCCGCCTATCCAGATCTCGCAAAATCCCGACATCCGCTATTTGGGGCGTATCCTCGGCGACGTCATTCGCGCCTATGGCGGCGACAAATTGTTCCGCCAGACCGAATATATCCGCTCGTCGAGCGTCGACCGGCACCGCGGCATCGCGGGGGCCGAAGCGATCGACCCCGGGCTCGACGCGCTGAGCCTCGACGATACCATCGCGTTCGTCCGCGGCTTCATGCTGTTCTCGATGCTCGCCAACCTGGCCGAGGACCGGCAGGGGGTGGCCGCCGAGCCCGAGGCGACGGTTGCGGCAGCAATCGACAAGCTGAAGGGCGACGGGATCGATAGCGACGCCATCGCGGCGCTGCTCGGCGCCTCGCTCGTCGCGCCGGTGCTGACCGCACATCCGACCGAGGTACGGCGCAAGTCGATGCTCGACCACAAGAACCGCATCGCCGAGCTGATGCTGCTGCGCGACTCCGGCGTCGACGAGACGTCCGAGGGCGACGTCGTCGAAGAGGCGATCCGGCGGCAGATCGTCCTGCTGTGGCAGACGCGTCCGCTGCGCACCGAAAAATTGTTCGTCGCCGACGAGATCGACAATGCGCTGACCTATCTGCGCGACGTCTTCCTGCCCGTGGTGCCGAAGCTCTATGCGCGCTGGGAAGCCGAGTTGGGGCAGCGCCCGGCGAGTTTCCTGCGCGTCGGCAGCTGGATCGGCGGCGACCGCGACGGCAATCCGTTCGTTACCGCCGAGACGATGCAACACGCGACCGCGCGCAATGCGGCGGCGGTGCTCGGCCATTATATCGACGCGGTCCATCACCTCGGCGCCGAACTGTCGGTGTCGGCGAGCCTGGCCGCCGTGCCCGATGCGGTCGAGGCGCTGGCCGAGGCGAGCGGCGACACGGCGCCGAGCCGCCGCGACGAACCCTATCGCCGCGCGTTGTCGGGGATTTATGCGCGGCTGTGCGCGACTTATACGCAGATCGTCGGCAAGGCACCGCCGCGCCCATCGGCACTGGTCGGCGCGCCCTACGCCAACCCCGCCGATTTCCGCCGCGACCTCGTCACCATCGCGAACGGCCTGTCGGCAAACAGCCAGGGGCAGTTCGGCGGAATCGGCGCGCTCGGGCGGCTGATCCGCGCGGTCGAAGTGTTCGGCTTTCACCTCGCGACGCTCGACATGCGGCAGAACAGCGCGGTGCACGAACGCGTGCTCGCCGAACTGCTGAGCGTTTCGGGCGTGTGCGCCGACTATCTGGCGCTGGATGAGGAGGCGCGCGTCGCGCTGCTCACCGCCGAACTGGCGAGCGACCGCCCGCTTGCCGCGCCATGGCACCAGTGGAGCGACGAGACCGCGGGCGAGCTTGCGATCGTCCACGCCGCCGCCGATGTGCGGACGCGGCTGGGCCATGACGCGATCTGCCAGTGGATCATCAGCATGGCGCAAGAGCTGTCGGACCTGCTCGAAGTCCATGTCCTCGCGCGCGAGGCCGGGCTGTGGCGCAGCGGCGACGCGGCGGGGAAATCGAACCTGATGGTCGTGCCGCTGTTCGAGACGATCGCCGATCTCGACAAGGCGCCGGACATCATGGCGCGCTATTTCGCGATGCCCGAAATCGGTCCGCAGATCGGGCAGCGCGGACATCAGGAAGTGATGATCGGCTATTCCGACTCCAACAAGGACGGCGGCTATCTGACCTCGACCTGGGGATTGCATCAGGCGTCGCAGGCGCTGACCCCCGTGTTCGAGGAGGCCGACACCGCGATGCAATTGTTCCACGGGCGCGGCGGCGCGGTCGGGCGCGGCGGCGGCAGCGCCTTTGCCGCGATCCGCGCCCAGCCCGCGGGCACGGTGCAGGGCCGCATCCGCATCACCGAGCAGGGCGAAGTGATCGCGGCCAAATATGGCACAGCAGCGAGCGCGGCGACCAATTTGGAAGCAATGGTGTCGGCGAGCCTGCTCGCGAGCCTTGAGCCCGAAGCGTTGAGCGATGCCGATGCGGCGCGCTTTACCGCCGCCATGGACCAATTGTCGGGCAATGCCTTCGCCGCTTATCGCGGGCTGGTATACGACACCCCGACGTTCAAAGATTTCTTCCGCGCGATGACCCCGATCGCCGAGATCGCGACTCTGAAGATCGGGTCGCGGCCGTCGAGCCGCACCAAATCGAGCGCGATCGAGGATCTGCGCGCGATCCCGTGGGTGTTCAGCTGGGCGCAGGCGCGCGCGATGCTGCCGGGCTGGTATGGCACCGGCGAAGGTTTTGCCGCGTTCGAGGACAAAGCGCTGCTGGCCGACATGGCGGCGAGCTGGCCCTTTTTTGCGGCATTGCTCGGCAATATGGAAATGGTGCTGGCGAAATCGGACATGGGGATCGCCGCGCGCTACGCCGAGCTTGCCGCGCATGTCGACGGCCATGACGCGATCTTTGGCCGCATCCGCGACGGATGGAACCGCGCGCATGACGGATTGCTCGACATCACCGGGCAGACGCGGCTGCTGGAAAAGAACCCGGCGCTCGAGGCGTCGATCCGACTGCGCCTGCCCTATATCGAGCCGCTCAACCTGCTCCAGATCGAGCTGATGAAGCGGCACCGGGCGGGCGAGACCGACCCGCGCATTGCCGAGGGCATCCAGCTGACGATCAACGCGATCGCGACTGCACTCAGGAACAGCGGGTAGCAACTTCCTTCTCCCTTGACGGGAGAAGGATATGCAGCCTTGCCGCGTAGCGGCTAGGCGAAGTTGGATGAGGGTGATCGCGCGCGCCGCATCAGGCCGAAACCGCACGCCCACCGCTGCGACTAGCGAATAAATTCGCAAGTCTCGCCGCCTCCCCCATCGAGGGGGAGGGGTTTAGGTCAAACCTTCGTGATCACCACCTCGCCCTTGGCGGTGTTGCCATCGGGCCCGAAGTTGATGCGGAAATCGGCGCCGTCTTTGTCCTTGCCCGCGAGCGTATCGCCGCTGCGCGTGACCTTGACGCCCTTTTTGGCAAATTCGCCCGCCATCCAGTCGGCCGCGACTTTGGGCGCGGCAGGCGAGGTAAAGCCGAGTTTGACCGTCGCCTTGTCGACGCCATTTTTGTCGCTGGCATCCACGTCGACTTTGGTGACTTTGCTGCCGGGATAGAGTTTTACTCCGTCGATGTCGAAATCACTCTCGATATCGAGATCGACGAAATCGGGAATGTCGATGTCGATCGCGGCGCCGTCGCCGCCGATCTTGATCTTGCCGCCATCCTGGTCGGCCTTGATCCGGATGCCGCCGCCGTCGCCTTCGGCGTTGATCGACACTTCGGTCGCTTCGCCGGCTTTCTTCTCCTCCGACCCGCAAGCGGCGAGGAGCATCATCGGGGGAATCAGGAAAGCGAGACGCATGGATAATCTCCTTGGTGAATTATTTGAATAATACACCCTGGAGTTTTGCAGGTCAACTTTCTCGCTTCGTCACGCCGGACTTGATCCGACATTCATGCAACGGCCGTCGTGGTCGACCCCGGATCAAGTTCGGGGCGACCACGAAGGACATGGCGGGATCAAGCGTCGATGCTGGTCCGCACGTCGCCATGCACCAGCCCGCCGTCGACGGTGATCGTGTCGCCGACGACATAGTCGCCAGCCTTCGACGCGAGGAAGATCGCGGCGCCGGCCATGTCCTCGGGAATACCGATGCGCTTGACCGGGATGCTCTTGGCCACCGCGTCGCCATGGTCGCGCGCGGCCTTGTTCATGTCCGACTGGAAAGCGCCGGGGGCGATCGCGGTGACGAGGATATGGTCGCTCACCAGCCGTGCCGCGAGGCGCTTGGTCAAATAGAGGATCGCCGCCTTCGACGCGTGGTAGCTGTAGGTTTCCCAAGGGTTCAGACGCTGGCCGTCGATCGAGCCGATGTTGATCACCTTGGCCGGGCGTTCGTGCGACCCGCCCGCCTTGAGCAGCCCGTGCAGCGCCTGCGTCAGGAAGAAGGGCGATTTGACGTTGATGTCCATCACCTTGTCCCAGCCCGCCTCGGGGAAGCCCTCGAACGGTTCGCCCCACGCCGCACCGGCATTGTTGACGAGGATGTCGAGACGTTCTTCGCGCGCTTCGAGTTCCTTGGCGAGCGCACGGCACCCATCGACGGTCGAGAGGTCGACAGGAAGGCCGATCACCTTGCCCGGATAACGCGTCTCGAAATCGGCGACGGCTTCCTCGATCTGCGCGGTCTTGCGCGCCGAGATATAGACGCGCGCGGCGCCCGCGGCGAGATAGCCCTCGACGATCATCTTGCCGATGCCGCGCGAGCCGCCGGTGACGAGGGCGATGCGGCCGTCGAGGCCGAACCTGTCTTGGAGGTTCATAATCCTGTCTCTCTTCCGTTCGTCCTGAGCTTGTCGAAGGACCGTTCTTCTCCGCGACGTCCGAAAGAAAGGACGGCCCTTCGACAAGCTCAGGGCAAACGGAGTTTGGGAATGCTCGGTTCTTAGTAGCCGTTCATCCGGGCGACCTGATCGATGTGATAATGTACGTCGCCCATAAATTCGGCGAGCGCGCGGTCGCGTTTCATATAGAGCCCGATGTCATATTCGTCGGTCATGCCGATGCCGCCGTGCATCTGCACGCCTTCGCGCACCGCCAGGTTGGCGGCGCGGCCGGCCTTGGCTTTCGCGACCGAGACCATCAGCTTCGCGCCCTCGCTGCCCTCGTCCAAAAGCTGCTGCGCCTTCATCACCGTGGCGCGCGCGACTTCCATTTCGCCATAGAGATGCGCGGCGCGGTGCTGGAGGCCCTGAAACTCGCCGATCAGCCTACCGAACTGCTTGCGTTCCTTGAGGTAGTTCACCGTCATGTCCATCGCGCCCTGCCCGACGCCGACCATTTCGGCGGCGGCACCGGTGCGGGTGGCGGCGAGCAGCGCGTCGAGGATGTCGCCGCCCGCATCAACTTCGCCGATCACCGCGTCGGCATCGACTTCGACACCGTCGAGCGTGACATGGCTTGCGAGCGAGGAGTCAACGAGGCGGCGCGGATCGGCGGTGACGCCCTTCGCATCCTTCGGCACCGCGAACAGGGTGATGCCGCCGTCGGTCTTCGCCGCGACGATGCTCATGTCGGCGACATGGCCGTGGAGGACGAAGCTTTTCTTGCCGTCCAAACGGAACCCGTTCCCGGCGCGCGTCGCGGTCGTCGCGATGCGGTCGGGGCGATGCTTGGCGCCTTCGTCGATCGCGAGCGCGATGATCGCTTCGCCGCTCGCAATGGCCGGGAGCCAGCGGCCGGCTTGCGTGCCGCCCGCCTTCGCCAGCGCGGCGACCGCGCCGACGCTGGTCGACAGGAAGGGCGATGGGGTCAGGTTGCGGCCGACTTCCTCGAGCACGATGCCCGCCTCCATATGCCCCATGCCGAGCCCGCCGTGGGCTTCGGGAACGAGCATGCCGGGCAGGCCCATTTCGGTGAATTGCGCCCAGAGGTCGCGCGAGAAGCCGGTGGCGTCGGCCGAATCGCGCAGCTGGCGCAGATGCGACACCGGCGCCTGTTCGGCCACGAAGGGCGCGACACTGTCCTTGAGCATCGCCTGGTCGTCATTGTGATACAAGGGCATGGGTCAGGCTCCGGGCAGATCGAGGATACGCTTGGCGATGACGTTGAGCATGACTTCGCTCGTCCCGCCCTCGATCGAATTGGCCTTGGTGCGCAGCCAGCCCCGCGCGCGCGCGCCGCCCTTGGTCTCTTCGCTGTCCCATTCGAGCGCTTCGCTGCCGCCGCCCGACATCACCAGTTCGTGGCGGCGCTTGTTGAGTTCGGTGCCGACATATTTCATCATGTTCGAGCTGGCCGGATGCGCCCGCCCGGTCTTCCACATGTCCATGAAACGCTCGCCCATCGCGCGATAGGCGAAGACGTCGACGTCGAACGCCGCCATTTCGGCGCGCAGGATCGGATCGTCGAGTTCGCCTGCCGCATTCTTGCCGAACGCCTTGGCAAAGGCGCCGCCGATGCTGACCATGTCGCCGCCGGCGCCGCCGCCCGAGATCATCTCGCGTTCGTGGCCGAGCAGATATTTGGCGACGTCCCAGCCGCGGTTGATCTCGCCGACATATTGCGTCTTCGGCACCTCGACAGCGTCGGAGAAGGTTTCGCAAAAGGGCGAGTTGCCGCTGATCAGCAGGATCGGCTAGGTCGTGACGCCCTTGCTCTCCATGTCGAATAGCATGAAGGTGATGCCCTGATATTTGTTCGCCTTGTCGGTGCGGACGAGGCAGAAGATCCAGTCGGCCTTGTCGGCATAGCTCGTCCAGATCTTCGACCCGTTGACGACCCAATGATCGCCCTTGTCCTCGCCGAAGGTCTGCAGACTGACGAGGTCGCTGCCCGATCCCGGTTCCGAATAGCCCTGGCACCAGCGGATTTCGCCGCGCGCGATCGGGTTCAGATAATGGACCTTCTGTTCCTCGGTGCCGAATTGCAGCAGCGCGGGGCCGAGCATCCAGATGCCGAAGCTGTCGAGCGGCGAGCGCGCCTTGATGCGCTTCATTTCCTGTTTGAGGATCTTGGTCTGTTCGGGCGTCAGCCCGGCACCGCCATAGGCTTTGGGCCAGTCGGGGACGGTATAGCCTTTGGACACACAGGCATCGAGCCAGGCTTTCTGCGCTTCATTCTTGAATTTGAATTTGCGCCCGCCCCAGCAGACGTCATCTTCGTCGCGGATCGGCTCACGCATTTCGGCGGGGCAATTGGCCTCCAGCCATTCGCGCACCTCGGTGCGGAAAGCGTCCTGTTCGCTCATGTTTCGGGCTCCTCTTCCGGTGCCAAATCTAGGAGCAGTCGCCCGCTTTACGCAAGCGTCAACTTGGGAGAACCTGCCTGCCGTTACGGCGCCGTAGCGTCGATCAGGCCGCCGTTGACGCGCCCCCTTTGGCGCCTAAGCTAAGTGGCAAAAGAAAACGGGAGAATGGGTCATGCGATTCGCGGGCAAGATTGCCGTCGTCACCGGAGCCGCGTCGGGAATCGGCAAAGCTGCGGTCTTGAAACTGGCGGGCGAGGGCGCGCACGTCTTCGCCGCCGACATCGACGAGGCGGGCGGACAGGTGCTGGCCGAACAGTCGAACGGCAAGATCGACTTCATTCGCTGCGACGTTACGAAACCGTCGGACATCGAAGAATTGATGAACGCCGCGGCCGCAAAAGCGGGCGGCATCGACATCGTCTTCAACAACGCCGCGGCGGGCGGCGACCGCGCGCCGATCGACGAGATCACGCCCGAAGGCTGGGACAGGACGATGGACCTTGTGCTGAAATCGGTCGCGATGGGCATCCGTTACGCCGCGCCGCATATGAAGCACCGCAAGGGGGCGAGCATCGTCAACACCGCGAGCGTCGCCGCACTCGGCGCGGGCTATTCGCCGATCGCCTATGCGGTGGCGAAGGCGGGGGTGCTGCATCTGTCGAAAGTCGCGGCGACCGATCTGGCGCAGTACGGCATCCGCGTGAACGCGATCTGCCCGGGGTTCATCAATACCAATATCTTCACCGCCTCGCTCGACGTGCCGGGCGAGCTCAAGGCGCAGGCGAATGACGTGATCGCGCAGATGAGCGCGAACGCGCAGCCCGTCGCGCGCGGCGGGCAGCCCGAAGATATCGCCAACGCGGTCGCCTATCTCGCGAGCGAGGAGTCGAGTTTCATGACGGGCACGCACCTGCTCGTCGACGGCGGGCTGACGATCGGCCAACGCCACGCCTGGGACAAGGAAACGCCGGGCATGTTCGATGCCCTGCTCGCCATGGAGGAAGCGGCGAAAGCCGGGGCATCCGCGTGAGTGCGGCGACCGTCGCGGTTCCGCGCCCCGAGCGCCTGCCCGTCTGGCTGAAGGCCACCCACGGGCTGGGCAGCATCGCCTATGGCGTCAAGGATAACGGCTTTTCGACCTTCCTGCTGCTCTTCTACAACCAGGTGATCGGGCTCGACGCGGGCATCGTCGGCGCCGCGATCATGGTCGCGCTGATCGCCGATGCCTTTGTCGATCCGGTGATCGGCGAACTCACCGACCGCACGCGCAGCCGCTGGGGGCGCCGCCTGCCCTGGCTTTATGGCGCCCCGATCCCGCTCGCGATCATGTGGATGCTGCTCTGGAATCCGCCCGTGATGAGCGATGCGATGACTGTCGCCTGGCTGATCGGCTTTGCGATCATCGTCCGCTCGCTGGTGTCGATGTGCGAAGTGCCGTCGGTCGCGATCGTCCCCGAACTCACCGCCGACTATGACGAGCGCACCGCCGTCATGCGATATCGTTTCCTGTTCGGATGGGGCGGCGGGCTGCTCATCCTGCTGCTGGCTTATGGGGTTTTCTTTGGCGGCGCCAAAGGCCTCGTCGATCCCGACGGCTATTTCCCATACGCACTGACCGGCGCGCTGTTGATGGCGGGCGCGGTGATGATTTCGGCGGCGGGGCAGCACAAACGCATCGCGGTGTCGAACCTGGCCGATGTGAAACCCAAGACGACGCTGCGCCAAGTCATCGGCGAGATGCGCGACACGCTGTCGAACCGCGCCTTCCTGTGGCTGATCTTCGCGGCGCTGTTCGGCTTCGTCAATCAGGGCATCACCTTTTCGATGAACAATTATCTGCTCGGCTTTTTCTGGCAGTTCACGCAGGGCGAGATGGTCGCCTATGTCTTCCTGCTGTTCGCGTCGATGATCGCGGCCTTCCTGATTGTGGCGCCGATGTCGGCCCGGCTCGGCAAGCGCGACGGCGCGATCGTCGCGGGCGCGATCGCACTGCTGGTCAACAGCGGCATCTATTTTGCCTGGATTCAGGGCGTTTTTCCCGGCCTGCCCGGCAAGCCCAGCGTCGCGACGATGTTCGCGATGGTGTTCATTTCCAACACCTTCTCGATCATCCTGATGATCCTGTCGTCGTCGATGATGGCCGATGTCGTCGAAGCGTCGCAGAGCGAGACCGGGCGGCGGTCGGAAGGGCTGTTCTTCGCGGGTTATTTCTTCATGCAGAAATGCGCTACCGGCATCGGGATTTTCGTCGCCGGACTGATCCTGTCTTTCGCAGCCTTTCCCGCCAATGCGAAGCCGGGAGAGGTCGGCAGCGACGTGCTGGGCAACCTCGCGCTCGGTTATGCGCTCGCGGTGCTGATCATCGGGACGTTGGGGTTGATCGTGATGCGGCGCTTTCCGATTTCGCGCGCCGACCATGAGGCGCGGCTGGCGCTGCTGGGCGATGCCGCGCGCGCCGAACCCGACGCGAGCGGGGCGCATCCGTAACGATCATGTCGCCAATCGTCAGAATGATGTAATTTTCGGACCGCGGGACTTGGCAAGGTCGGCGAATCGGTCCAAGGGTTTACGTAAACGTAAAGGGAAAGGACGCGAAGATGGACTTCGATCTCACCGACCGGCAGGTCTATTGGCGCGACCGCGTGCGCGATTTCATCGAGCGCAAGGTTCGCCCCGCGGTGCCGACCTATAACGAGCAGGACAAGGCCGGCGATCGCTGGAAGGTGATCCAGATCGTCGAGGATCTGAAGGCCGAAGCCAAAGAGGCCGGCATCTGGAACCTGTTCATGCCGCCCAAATCGGCGGCGCATCATCATGTCGACGAGACGTTCGAATTCGAGGGGCCCGGCCTCACCAACCTTGAATATGCGCTGTGCGCCGAGGAAATGGGCCGCGTCGGTTTCGCAAGCGAAGTGTTCAACTGCTCGGCGCCCGACACCGGCAATATGGAAGTGTTCCACCG
>JASBSJ010000030.1 GCA_030148985.1 Sphingopyxis sp. | reverse complement strand
TCGACACAAACGGAGGGTAGGCGGTCCAAAAAGCGGCGGCCGGACCGGGCGAACCCGCCCCGGCCGCTAGCGGGAGGAAACTTACTTCAGCTCGGCGCCATCCAGCGCCGTCATGCCCGTGCCGTTCGCCGCCGCCTTGGCGGCAACGTCCTTGGGCGACACGATCAGCCCCTTGGCGTTCAGGTAACCGCCTTCGCCCGCGCCCTTCAGGAATTCGGCGACGAACTCGGCCAGGCCGGGGACGACGCCGACATGCGCCTTCTTCACATAGATGAACAGCGGACGCGAACCGGGGTAGCTGCCGTCGGCGATCGCGGCATAGGTCGGCGCGACGCCCTGGATCGGCACCGCCTTGATCTTGTCCTTGTTCGCATCAAGGTACGAAAAGCCAAAGATGCCAAGGCTGGTCGGGTTCTTGTCGAGCTTCGAGATGATGAGGTTATCATTCTCGCCCTGCTCGACATAGAAGGGCGCGCCGCGCAGCGCAGTGCAGGTCGCCTCATGCTTGTCCTTGTCGCTGGCCTTCAGCGCCTTCATCTCGGGATTGGCGTCGCATCCGGTGCCGAGGATCAGCTCCTTGAATGCGTCGTAAGTGCCGCTCGTCGACGGCGGGCCAAAGACCGAGATCGCGACCGCGGGAAGCGCGGGGTTCACGTCCTTCCACGTCTTGGCGGTATTGGGCTTGCCATAGGGGTTCGCTGCGAGCGCCTTATAGACATCTTCCTCGGTCAGCTGAAAGCCGGGGCCGCGCTGCGCCTCGCCCAGCGCGATGCCGTCGATGCCGATCTGGATTTCGACGATGTCCTTCACGCCATTCGCGACGCAGGTGTCGAATTCCTTTTTCTTGATGCGGCGCGATGCGTTCGCGATGTCGGGCGTGTCGCCGCCGACGCCGGCGCAGAACCGCTCGAAGCCGCCGCCGGTGCCGGTCGAATCGATCTTCGGCGTCTTGTTGCCCGTCGCTTCGGCGAATTGTTCGCCGACCGCGGTGGCAAAGGGATAGACGGTGGAGGAGCCGACCGCGCTGATATAATCGCGCGCACCGCCGCCCGACGACGCCTGGTCCTGGCACGCGGACAGCGCCAGCGCGCAGGTGGCGGCGCCGGCGACGCCAAGCAGGCGGGGTGCGAGTTTGTGCAGCATCGAAAAATCCTGTTGAAGGGGGTCGTTACCGAACCAAGCCGCCACCCCCGGGGCGACTCGCTGAGCGCCCAATGGGGGTTTTGTGTGACGTGTTTGTGACAAGGAATGTCATAGAAGTGTCATTGAGAGTTTTCGCTTAGCCAGCATTACTAGCTCTTACCACACACCGGGCGTTGAGTCCGCTTCAGCCGAGATTCTGCCTTCTTCGACGTACTTCGGCAACCTCTTCTGCTCATACGAAAACCCTATGGGAATGAATCCATATAGCTGAATCGAGTATTTTCCCAAAATGATCGTCTCGCAAACTTCGGTGTAGTCAATATCAGGCCTAGGAAGCCATACGGGAGAACGCATAATATCCATAGCCGATTGGAAATCTTCACAAAAATCAAGAATATTATTATAAATCTGACGCGGTACGACAGGAAAAAGGGAGGGATCATGTGAGGGATGACCCAAATATCCCTCTGTCAAAACGCAGCCGTATAATTTCCAGCGACAATCTATTTCTAATCCAAGTTTCCGCACAAACTCGTCTTTTTCTTGATTAACCTTTTCAAATCTCAACTTTAATTGTGATACGCCACGATTAATGGCATGATGCCGGTTTGCAATCTCGGACGTGTCCCCAGGCCGCAATGACCACTTTAGTTCAATGATATTGATTGAAAAACTTTCTTCATCTACAATAACGGCATCTATTTCCATCGACATAAACTTTACAGATGAAAAAAATGTATACTTTGAATTCAAGTTCATCTTGAGATTTTCAACCATAATACTTTCGAAGTATCTACTTTGATTGTCGAATAATTTTGTTTCAATCCTAGCTTGAAGTGCAAGCGAATTTCTTTCATGATCGTTAGAAATAGTCATTAAGCAAGGAATGGAAAAGAGATTGCCTTCTAGTTGGATTATCGGCTGCAAAGATAAGTCAGGATATTGTGTCTTATATCCATATGTAAAGTGATCAAATAATAGACTAGCTTTATTATGCTCAATATCTGTGATACTTGTTAATCTAGATAGTATCTGTTTTTTCTCTAATACTAGGAGTTGATTATTTATTCCAGCTCCCTTTAAATTATTATTTAGAGATCCTTTGTATATAGACACCAAATGATACGCGCATATGGCGTGAAGTCCAACAAAGAACTTTTGCAACTCCTCTCCAGTGCAACCAAATATTATCCAATTATTTGGAATTATTGACAAATCATAATTAAATAATTTGTATAATGACTTTCCTTGAGCGGCAATAAACTGATATGATACATTCCCATTTCTTACCTTAACTGATCTTATGAGCTTTTTAAGGTTTTTTCCTGACCTCTTTTCTGACCCTGTTTCGCGATTGTAAAATTTATCATCTACTAAAAGGGCGGCGAGTATCGCAAATGGAGAGTGTCTCGAAGTGTCTCGTTCGACTAAAAATTCCAGTGCTCCGTATTGCATTTTTCGGATATCGTATTCAATTTTCAAAGAATAGTTATTACTAGAAACTTTATAAGGATTAAGGTTTGTATAATTTGATATAAATGATCGAACAATTTTTGCGTAAGTGTCAGATGCTACATGAAGTAATTTCGCAACGTCGGTATATTCGTTTCCTTCAAAAGAAAATCTTTGAATTATTTTTTTGGCAGTTTTTGATTTTTTCTTCTCAAGAAGTAATAATAGTTGGCGAAGTGCATACTTTGAAGAATCTATTCGAGTTATAAATTCTCCTCTTTCCTCAATTTTGCTGGGAAGATGCCATGCATCTATAGAGTCAAAGAATATTAGTCTTAGATTATCTTCAATTACAGATAGTATAATCCAGAGATTCTGTGATAAGTTGTCTGATGGAAATTTTATGTCCGAAAAATGTTGGTCGAATGCGTGCTCGACCTCTTTAATTTTCTCGTTCCGATCGTTAAGGTTCATGATTTTCTCAGAAACGTAGTGATCATAGAAACAGTTTTGAGCGACTTGTCTCGTAAATATCAAGCGGTAATGACGAGTCATGATCCTCATCACCGGCCACGTCATCCTCACCCCCGAACATCGCGACTGCATGATGGCGCTCGGCGCCGACCCCGGATCAGGTCCAGGGTGACGGCGCGCGGTCGCGGGGGGAGGCGGGGTGTCTGGGGCATCATTGCCATATCGATGTCGAGAATGACCTGCGGCTCGTCTTTGTCGAGGAGTGGGATAGCGTCGAGGCCGTGCGCGCGCATTTTGCGCTGCCCGCGTCGCGCGCCTTCGTCGCGGAGGTGCGCGCACTGTCGCCCGAGCCGCCGGTGATTCGCATTTATGCGGCGGAGGATATGACCGCGACGCTGATGTCGGTGCAGGAAGAATGATCTCACACAAAGGCACAAAGGCACAAAGAAGAAGAGGGATTTCTCACACAATGTTGGGGCAGCGGCTGGCGACCTCTGAGTGCCGGTCGGGCGCCGCCTATCTTTAGCCGGACCTTGTCCGGCCTGGCATAGAACCGACGCTTGTTCGGCACATCGACGGCAAAGCCCGGAACGGCCATCTTTGTGCCTTTGTGTGAGAAATCTCTTTTCTTCTTCGCGCCTTCGCGCCTTTGCGTGAGGCCATTTTATTCCCCGACCCTCGACAGGCTCAGCAGAGGCTTGGTCCGACCTCCATGTCGGCCGGCGTCGATGGACCCCGGATCAAGCCTGTCCTGAGCCTGTCGAAGGGTCCGGGGTGACGAATGGAAGCGGGGCTTAAAAAAACGCTGTCCTACATGGCGCCGCTGTGCCAGCCTTGGCTTCGGCTCTTTCGCATCATGAACAAAAGCTCGTCGCCCCGCGCTGGGCGCAACCCAACCTCGCTGCCTTTCCCGCGCCGCGGGACCGCGCGGCGGGATGGCGCGTCAGGCTGACCTTTACTGAACTTTGGATGCCGCCCGCGCGCATCGCCGCCCACCCGCGCTCCGCAAGTCCTTGTTTTTCCGCGCATGGAGGTGACAAGTTTGATAAGTTAAGCGCGCGATCGGGTCTGGCATGGCCTCCCAATCCCGTCATCCCGGCGAAGGCCGGGATCTCGCCGGTGCGTCAGGTCGAGAGGGTGAGATCCCGGCCTTCGCCGGGATGACGATTCAGGGGGAGGGGGATGCGCGGTTCGCTCCGCAACCCCGCCCACGAAAAAGGGGCCGCAAAGCGCGGCCCCTTCCTCACATTTGTTACCGTGCGGCGCGCCTGGCTCAGCGCTGGCCCGCCTCAGCGCTGGCTCACCGGCACATAGGGGCGGTGCGCCGGGCCGGTGTAGAGCTGGCGCGGGCGGCCGATCTTCTGTGCGGGGTCGGAAATCATCTCGTTCCACTGCGCGACCCAGCCGACGGTGCGGGCCAGCGCGAACAGCGCGGTGAACATCGTCGTCGGGAAACCGATCGCCGACAGGATCACGCCCGAATAGAAATCGACATTGGGGAACAGCTTCTTCTCGACGAAATAATCGTCGTTCAGCGCCATTTCCTCCAGTTGCAGCGCGACCTCGAAAACGGGATCGTTGACCTTCAGCGCGTCGAACACCTCGCGCACCGTTTTCTGCATCACCGTCGCGCGCGGGTCGTAATTCTTGTACACGCGGTGGCCGAAGCCCATCAGGCGGAACGGGTCGTCCTTGTCCTTGGCGCGGGCGATATATTCGGGGATGCGTTCGGGGCGGCCGATCTCGCGCAGCATATTGAGCGCGGCCTCGTTCGCGCCGCCGTGCGCCGGGCCCCACAGGCAGGCGATGCCCGCGGCGATGCACGCAAAGGGATTGGCGCCCGACGAACCCGCCAGGCGGACGGTCGAGGTCGACGCATTCTGCTCATGGTCGGCATGGAGGATGAAGATGCGGTCGAGCGCGCGCTCGACGGCGGGCACGACCTCATATTCCTCGGCCGGAACGCCGAACGTCATGCGCAGGAAATTGCCGGTGTAGCTGAGCTTGTTGTCGGGATAGATGAACGGCTGGCCCACCGAATATTTATACGCCATCGCCGCGATCGTCGGCATCTTGGCGATCAGCCGGTGGCTGGCGATCATCCGCTGGTGCGGGTCCTGAATGTCGGTCGAGTCGTGATAGAATGCGCTGAGCGCACCGACGACGCCGCACATGATCGCCATCGGGTGCGCGTCGCGGCGGAACCCGCGGTAAAAGGTCGCGAGCTGTTCGTGCAGCATCGTGTGGCGGGTGATCGTATAGTCGAATGTCTTGAGCTCGTCGGCGGTCGGCAGCTCGCCGTTGAGCAGGAGGTAGCATACCTCCATGAACGACGAATGTTCGGCGAGGTCGCCGATCGCATAGCCACGGTGCAGCAGCACGCCCTCGTCGCCGTCGATATAGGTCAGCTTCGATTCGCAGCTCGCGGTCGAGGTGAAGCCGGGGTCGTAGGTGAAGGCGCCGGTCTGGGCATAGAATTTGCGGATGTCGACCACATCGGGGCCGACGGTGCCCGACAGGACAGGGCTGTCGACGGTCTTGTCGCCCAGCGTGATTTTCGCGGTGTCGGTCATAATAGGTTCCCTGTTCTGACGGCGGGGAGAATGTTGCGGCTACGCCCCTGCCGGATAATGTTGCGCTGCGTCAAGTCGCGCCAGGCTGACATCGCGGCCCAGCAGCAGCAGCACGTCGAAAATTCCGGGGGAAACCGTGCGGCCGGTCAGCGCGGCGCGCAGCGGCTGCGCCAGCTTGCCCAGCCCCAGCTCGGCGGCTTCGGCCTCGGCGCGCACCGCGGCTTCCAGCGCTTCGCTCGTCCAGTCGTCCAGCCCACGGAGGCGCTGCGTCACCGCGGCGAGCAGGCCTTCGGGGGTCGATGCCAGCACTTCGGCGGCCTTTTCGTCGACCGGCATCGGGTCGGGGGCGAACAGGAAGGTCGCGCCCTCGGCGATCTCGTCCAGCGTCTTGGCCCGCGGTTTGAGCGCCGCCATGGCACGGGCCAGCAGGTCGCGGTCACCATCGTCCAGCGCCCGGCCGACCAGCGTCTCGACCCGCGGGGTCACCAGCTCGGCGAGCCGCGCATCGTCGGCTTCGCGGAGATAATGGCCGTTCAGATTCTCCAGCTTCTTGAAATCGAAGCGCGAGGGTGAGCGGCCGACATGGTCGAGGTCGAACCATTCGACCGCCTGCGCCCGGCTGATGATCTCGTCATCGCCATGCCCCCAGCCGAGGCGGAGGAGGTAATTGTTCACCGCTTCCGGGAGGTATCCCATCTCGTCGCGGTACGCATCGACGCCAAGCGCCCCGTGCCGCTTCGACAGCTTCGCCCCGTCGGCGCCGTGGATCAGCGGGACATGGGCATAGACCGGCTCGCGCCAGCCCATCGAGCGAAGGAGCGCGAGCTGGCGGAAGGCATTGTTGAGGTGATCGTCGCCGCGGATCACATGGGTGACGCCCATGTCATTATCGTCAACGACGACGCTCAGCATATAGGTCGGCGTGCCGTCGCTGCGCAGCAGGATGAAATCGTCGAGTTCGGCATTCTGGACCGTAACCTCGCCCTGCACCCGGTCGGCAATCGTCACCGCGCCGTCATGCGGGGCGCGGAGGCGCAGGACGTGCGGCGCCGCGGGATCGCCGTCGTCGCGGTCGCGCCAGGGGCTGCGGACGCGGAACGGCTGGCGCATTTCCTGCGCCTCGGCGCGCATCGCGGCGAGTTCGTCCTGCGTCAGGTAACAGCGATAGGCCGCGCCCTTGGCGAGCAGTTCGTGCGCGACCTCGGCATGGCGCGGCGCGCGGGCGAACTGGAACACCGTCTCGCCGTCCCAGTCGAGCTCGAGCCAGCGCATCCCGTCGAGGATCGCGTCGATCGCCGCGTCGGTCGACCGCGCCCGGTCGGTATCCTCGATCCGCAGCAGGAATTTGCCGCCGTGATGGCGCGCGAACAGCCAGTTGAAGAGCGCGGTGCGCGCGCCGCCGATGTGCAGATAGCCGGTCGGCGAGGGGGCGAAGCGCGTCACGACGTCGGCGCCGGTCGCCTCGGGCGTCGCTTCTGCCACTTTGGTTGGGTTTTCGGTTGCCACCACGGCCTCTTTCACTCACTTTGCCGCCCGGTTGGGCGGGATCGGGGGTGCCCCTAGCATGGCGACAAGTCCGCTTCAAACGCCCATTGCACCCCGCCGCGCCGCCCGCCGGAAAGCGCTCGCTGTGGCGCTCGAAGCGCGGCTGGAGGCGGAGCGCGAACGCATCGGCCTGTGGCTCCCCGTTGCGCTCGGCGCGGGCATCGCCGCGTGGCTCGCGCTGCCCGCAAAGGCGCACTGGATCGGGCTGTTGCTGCTGCTCGCCGCGGGAGTGTTCGGCGGGCTGCTGATCGGCTGGCGCAGCCGCACCGGGCGCGTCGTCGCGGTCGGGTGCGGCGTGATGGCGGCGGGAATGCTGCTGATCTGGGGCCGCGCGCTGTGGGTCGCCGCGCCGGTGCTCGCCCAGCCCGTCGTGACCGAATTTTCCGCCCTGGTCGAGCGCGTCGAGCCGCGGCCCGCCAAGGCACAGGTGCGCATTCTTGCCCGACCAAGCGAACGCGCCGACCTGCCGCCGCGCATCCGCCTGACCCTGCGCACTGAACAGGCGGGCGATCTGGTCGCGGGCGAAATGGTGGGCGTGCGCGCGCGGCTGATGCCGCCGCCGACCGCCAGCCTGCCCGGCGGCTATGATTTTGCGCAGCGCGCCTGGTTCGACGGCATCGGCGCGGTCGGCACCGTGCTGGGCGAAGTCGTGCGCGCCCCGGGTCGAAGGCCGGCGGAGCCACCGCTACGCACCCAGCTGAGCGCGCATATTCAGGGTGAGGTCGAAGGCTCGGCAGGCGGCATCGCAGCGGCGCTGGTCACGGGCGATCGCGGCGCGATTTCCGAGGCCGACGAGGAGGCAATGCGGCGGAGCGGGCTCGCGCACCTGCTGTCGATCAGCGGACTGCACGTCACCGCGGTCGTCGGTTTCGCAATGCTGCTGACGATGCGGCTATTCGCGCTCAGCCAGCGGCTCGCGCTGGCGGGCCTCGTCCTGCCGCTCGCCGCGGCGGCGGGGGCGCTCGCGGGCGGGGGCTATACATGGCTCGCCGGGGCCGAAGTGCCCACGCTGCGTTCGTTCATCGCGGCGCTGCTCGTGCTCGTCGCCTTCCTGATGGGGCGCGAGGCGCTGACCCTCCGACTCGTCGCGGCGGGCGCGCTGATCGTGCTTGTATGGCGGCCCGAGGCGCTGGCGGGACCGAGTTTTCAGCTGAGCTTTGCGGCGGTGACCGCGATCATCGCGCTCCACGAAAGCCCGGCGATGCAGGCGTTCCTTGCGCGCCGCGAGGAGCCGTGGCTGTTTCGCCTGGGGCGAGGCGTCGTCGGCTTGCTGATCACGGGCCTCGTCGTCGAGGTCGCGCTCACGCCCATTGCGCTGTTCCATTTCCACAAGGCGGGCCTTTATGGCGCACTCGCCAATGTCGTCGCGATCCCGCTCACGACCTTTGTCGTCATGCCGGCCGAGGCGCTCGCGCTGCTGCTTGACAGCGTTGGATTGGGAGCACCCTTCTGGTGGGTCGCCGAACAGGCCTTGCGGCTGCTGATCGCGCTCGCGCACACAGTCGCAGGCGCGCCCGGCGCGGTGACGACGCTGCCCAGCTTTCCGCCATGGGGCTTTGGCTTGGCGCTGTTCGGCGGACTCTGGATCCTGCTCTGGAAAACGCGCTGGCGCCGATGGGGAATGGTCCCGCTCGCGGCGGGCGCCGCCGTGTTGCTCGCGCAGCCGCGCCCCGACCTGCTCGTCACCGGCGACGGGCGGCACATCGCCGCGGCCTTGCCCGACGGCAGCTACGCGCTGCTCCGCGACCGCGCCGGCGACTATGTCCGCGACAGCATGGCCGAAGCGGCCGGAATCGACGCCCCGCTGGGCACACTCGCCGATCTCGATCATGTCGAATGCAACCGCGATTTTTGTCGCTGGGCCCAAGGTGCGGGGGCGGCGCGCCGCACCATCCTCGCGTCGCGGGCGCGCGACCGGATCGAGGGTGCGGATATGGCCGCAGCGTGCGCCGCCGCCGACGTCGTGATCAGCGACCGCTGGCTGCCGCGCGAATGCGTCGGCCGCTGGCTGACGATCGAGCGCGACAGCCTCGCCGAGACGGGGGGACTCGCGCTCTATCTCGGCGAGCATCCCAAAGTCGTCTCCGCGCTACGCTCCGGTGCCGAGCATCCGTGGCGCCGCCCACAACAGGTCAGTGGTAACGACGAAGCAGTCCCGACAAACGCCCTTGCACAATGACGCGCTCGGCGGGGTAGCGTTGCGGTTCATAAGCACTGTTCGCCGGATCGAGCCGGATCATCGTGCCTTCGCGGCGGAAATATTTGAGCGTTGCATCCTGCCCATCGACCAGCGCGACGACGATGTCGCCCTCGCGCGCGGTGCTCGCTTTCTGGATCAGCGCATAATCGCCGTCGAAAATGCCCGCCTCGACCATCGAGTCGCCCGACACTTCGAGCGCATAATGTTCGCCCGAACCGAGCAGCGCCGCGGGAACGGCGAGATTGTTGTGATCCTCGAACGCCTCGATCGGAACGCCCGCGGCGATCCTGCCGTGCAGCGGCACTTCGATAATGTCGTTGGCGGCGATCGGTTTGAGCGCCGGCGGCGCCTTGCGGAGCGGGACGATATTGTCGCGGTTGCTGTTCACAACGGACTTCGCGGCCTCGGGCAGCTTCAAAACTTCCAGCGCGCGCGCGCGATTGGGCAGGCGGCGGAGAAAGCCTCTTTCTTCCAAGGCGCTGATCAGCCGGTGAATGCCCGATTTCGACTTGAGACCCAGCGCCTCCTTCATCTCCTCGAACGAGGGCGAGATGCCACTCGCGTCGAGGCGCTGCTGGATGAAGTGGAGCAGTTCATGCTGCTTCGCGGTCAACATCGGTCGTTCTCCATGAAGGCCTGGAACGTCAGGCCGGACATAGCAGGAACGATAGTGGAACAAAGCGGAACTTGTCAAGCGATGGCGATATAATCCGCGGCATCGCCCGCACCGCGCGCCGGGGCGCCAATGTCGCGGATCAGCAGCGCGTTGGCGGCGGCGAGCGGGAGCGTGCGGCCGCTTTCCTGTCCGACGAGCGGGGTGAGTTGCCCGTGCTCGATCCGTGCGCGCAGATAGTCGCGGCGCGTTCCCCCCGCATCCAGCGATGCGGCGAGCGGCGCGCGCTGCATCGGCGGCAAGGGCGCGCGCGCGCCCGCGAGATGGCGGACGAGCGGGAGGAGGAACAGCGTCGCGGTGACGAAGGCCGACGAGGGATTGCCGGGCAGGCCGAGCAGGATCGCCTCGCCCAGCCTCCCGGCAATCAGCGGCTTGCCAGGCTTCATCGCGATCTTCCAGAAATCGAGCCGCCCGCCCGCCTCATCGAGCGCGCCGCGGACATGGTCGTGATCGCCGACGGAGGCGCCGCCGACGGTGACGATGACGTCGTGATGCCGCGCCAATTCCTTGAGAATCTTTGCGAGAGTGGCGCGGTCGTCGCGGATGTGGAGCGGCTGTACCGGCGCGGCGACCTCGCCCGCGAGCATGGCGGCGAGCATCACGCCGTTGCTGTCGGGGATCTGGCCGGAGCCGAGCGCGCGGCCCGGCATGACAAGTTCGTCGCCGGTGGTGAGGATGGCGACGCGCGGGCGGCGGCCGACTGCGAGCACGCCCGCACCGCTCATCGCCGCGGTCGCGATGGCGCCGGGCGTCAGGCGCGCGCCCGCCGCGAGCAGCGCGTCGCCCGCGGCGAAATCGGCGGCGCGCGGGCGGATGTGCCGCCCGCGGCTGCCCGGCCCGTCGCCCGTCAGGATCAGCCGGTCGCCGTCGCGCGCGACATCTTCCTGCACGATCACCGTATCGGCGCCGTGCGGGACGATCGCGCCGGTGAAGATGCGCAGCGCCTCGCCCGTGCCGACCACGCGGTCGGGCGCTGTGCCTGCCGCGACCTCGCCCATCACCGTCCACGGGCCGGGCAGATCGTCGAAGCGGATCGCATAGCCGTCCATCGCCGACAGCGGCGCCGCAGGCTGATCGCGCTGCGCGACGACATCGGCGGCGAGATAGCGGCCATGCGCATCGGCGAGCGCGACTGTTTCACCTGCGAGCGGCGCGCGCAGCGCCAGCAGACGCGCCTGCGCCTCTTCGACGGGGAGCAGCGCGCTCATTCGGCGCGCCAGTCGCCCGAGCGGCCGCCGCTTTTTTCAAGCAGGCGAATGTCGCCGATCACCATTGCGCGGTCGAGCGCCTTCGCCATGTCATAGAGGGTGAGCAGCGCGACCGACGCCGCGGTCAGCGCCTCCATCTCGACCCCCGTCGGCCCGCTGGTCGCGGCGGCCGCGGTCACGGCGATGCCATCGTCCTGCCACGCGAAATCGACGGTCACGCTGGTGAGCGCGAGCGGGTGGCAGAGCGGGATGAGCTCGGCGGTGCGCTTGGCCGCCATGATTCCCGCGATGCGCGCGGTCGATAGCACGTCCCCCTTGGGCGCGTTGCCGCTGCGGATCGCGTCGAGCGCGGCCGCGGTCATGGTGATGCGCCCGCCCGCAACGGCGCGGCGCGGCGTTGCGGGCTTGGCGCCGACATCGACCATATGCGCGGCGCCGCTGTCGTCGAGGTGAGTCGGTTTGATTGTCATGCAGCAAAGCCAAGCAAGGTGGGGTGCGAAAGGCAAGGGCGATGGAGGGATTGGGGGCTGGGCGCGGGTTACGATTTCTGGAAGCGATCGTTTGCGGCCATTAATCCTCCCTGTGGCGAAGCCATGGGGAGGGGGACCGCCGCCGCAGGCGGTGGTGGAGGGGCCGCGCCGTCGCGGTGGTGGCGCCCCCGCCCCCCCGCGCGCGGCCCCCCCCCCCACGCGGAGCCCCCCCG
>JASBSJ010000028.1 GCA_030148985.1 Sphingopyxis sp. | reverse complement strand
TCGTGTTCGAGCAGGCGTTCGCGGACGCGCTGCGGGTTCGCGCCTTCCTTGTCGACCTTGTTGATCGCGACGATGATCGGCACGCCGGCCGCCTTCGCATGGTTGATCGCCTCGATCGACTGCGGCTTCAGCCCGTCATCGGCCGCGACCACCAGGATCACGATGTCGGTGACGTTCGCACCGCGCTGGCGCATCTCGGTAAAGGCTTCGTGGCCCGGCGTATCGAGGAAGGTGACGAGCGATCCGTCGGGGGTCTTCACCTGATAGGCGCCGATATGCTGGGTGATGCCGCCGGCCTCGCCCGCCTGCACATTCGCACCGCGCAGCGCGTCGAGCAGCGACGTCTTGCCGTGGTCGACGTGACCCATGATCGTCACGACCGGGGGGCGCGGCTTCAGCTGCGCGGCGTCGTCGACGTCCTCGTCATGACGGATGTCGACGTCGGCTTCGCTCACACGCTTGATCTCGTGCCCGAATTCGGTGACGAGCAGCTCGGCGGTGTCTTGGTCGATCGACTGGTTGACCGTTACCGGCATGCCCATCTTGAACAGCGCCTTCACCAGATCCGCGCCCTTTTCGGCCATGCGGTTGGCGAGTTCCTGCACCGTGATGCTGTCGGGCACGACGACTTCGCGGACCTGCTTCTCCCGCGGGCCCGACGAAATCATGTGCGAACGCTTTTCCTTCTCGCGGGCGCGCTTCAGCGCCGCGAGGCTGCGCGCGCGCGCGCCTTCATCGTCGTTGAGCGCGCGCGACACGGTGAGCTTGCCCGACTGGCGACGGTTGTCGGTCGCGCGGCCCGACTTGGGCTCGGGACGCTTGGGTTCGGGGCGCTTCGGCGCCTCGACCGGCGTGAAGCGGCGCGGTGCCGGTGTGACGGTCGCTGCAGGCGTCGTGCGCGGCGCGTCCTCGCCCGCTTCCTTGGCAGCGGGAGCTTCGGCAGCAGCCGGCGCTTCGGGCGCAGCGGTCGGCCCCGGAGCCGGCGCGGCTTCGACGGTCTTCGCCTTCTCTTCGCGCGCCTCGGCACGCGCCCTTTCCTCTTCGGCGGCGCGCGCGCGCTCGGCCTCTTCGCGGCGGCGGTTTTCCTCGAGCGCCTGCATCCGCGCTTCTTCGGCCTCGCGGAGCAGCTGCGCCTGGCGTTCCTGGCGCGACATCAGGCTGTCCGCGGCGGGCTTGGGCGCGGCAGGCTTCGCGGCGACCGGGGCGGTCGCGGGGGCCGGAGCGGGCGCGGGTGCGGCCTTGACCTCTTCAACCTCGGGCACGGGGGCGGCCTCGCCGGGGCGACCGAGCACGCGGCGGCGCTTCACCTCGACCACCACCGTGTTGCGGCGACCGTGGCTGAATTGCTGCTGCACCTGGCCGGCCTCGACCGTCCGCTTCAGCCCCAGCGGCTTGCGGGTAAGGGTCGGCTTGTCCTGTTCGTCGCTCATCTAAACTTCTTATTCCTTCAATACGCGTCCGAAGCATCGGAATCCTTATCGGAATCCGTGGACGCCGTCCCATTACCCGCCGTGCGGGGATTCGTGCTCGAAACGCGGTCGGCCGCGTCCCTACTCCATCCGGTGAAAAACTGCCAGCGGCTCAAATGCGCCAGCAACCGGTCAGCGGCACGGGCGTCGATGACAGCCAGATGGACCGCATTTTCTCGCCCCAATGCCATAGATAGGGTGGCCCGGTCCACTGGCAAGATCATCCCTTCGCGGCCGGAACCCTCGTCGTCCTCGCCGACACGCCATGCCTGGGCGAGTTTCTTGCAACCGTCCTCGCCGGCATCACTGGCATGAAGCAGCAGGCGAACCTGCCCGCGCCGCGCCGCCTGCTCGATCTTTTCATTGCCCGAAATCAGGGTTCCGGAGCGCGATTCGAGCCCGAGCCGGTCAAGCGTCGCGCGCTGGAGCTGCGCCTCGATGCGCGCACCGAGATCGTCGGGGATCGTGATAGCCCCCTCGTGCAACGCCCGCGCGAGCCCGCCCTTGAGCTTGCCCTTCGCCTGCGCGGCTTCGAGTTCGGAGCGCGTCACGCCGATCCACGCCCCGCGCCCCGGCGCCTTGCCGAGAACATCGGGCGCAATCGTGCCGTCGGGCCCGAGCGCAAGGCGCACGAGCCGTTCGGCCGGCGCCACTTCGCCGGTCACCACGCAGCGCCGCTCGGGCACATGCTTCCCGCGCTTGCCCGCGCGGCCGGTTTCACTCAGCTTATCATTGCGCGGGGTCCGCATCGGCGGCCTCCCCGTTTTGCGGCTCCGCCGCGGGCCCGTCTTGCGGCGCTTCGGCAGCCGGTTCGTCTTCGAACCAGTGCGCACGTGCCGCCATGATGATCTCGTTGCCCTGCTCTTCGCTGAGGCCATATTCGCCGAGCACGCCGCCCTTGTCCTCGGGGCGTTCGCGCGCCGGGCCGCGGCGGTTGTCCTGCCGCTTCTTGGCGATCAGCTCGTCGGTCGCGAGGTCGGCGAGATCGTCGAGCGTCTTGATTCCTGCCTTGCCGAGCGTGACCAGCATCGCTTCGGTCAGGTGCGGCAGTTCGGCAAGGTCGTCCTCGACGCCCATGCCGCGGCGTTCCTGACGGGCGGCCTCTTCGCGGCGTTCGAGCGCTTCGGTCGCGCGGCTCTGCAGTTCCTGCGCCAGTTCCTCGTCGAAGCCTTCGATGCCCGCCAGTTCGTCGAGCGGAACATAAGCGACTTCTTCGAGTTCGCCGAAACCCTCGGCGACGAGAAGCTGCGCGAGCGTCTCGTCGACGTCGAGCTCTTCCTGGAACATCGTCGAGCGTTCGACGAATTCGCGCTGGCGCTTCTCGCTCGCGTCGGCCTCGGTCATGATGTCGATCTGGCTGCCGGTCAGCTGGCTGGCGAGACGGACATTCTGGCCGCGGCGGCCGATGGCGAGGCTCAGCTGGTCGTCGGGCACGACGACTTCGATGCGGCCGTCGTCTTCGTCGATGACGACGCGCTGCACCGTCGCGGGCTGAAGCGCGTTGACGACGAAGGTCGCCGTGTCTTCCGACCAGGGGATGATGTCGATCTTTTCGCCCTGCATTTCCTGGACGACCGCCTGCACGCGGCTGCCCTTCATGCCGACGCACGCGCCGACCGGATCGATCGAGCCGTCATAGCTGATCACGCCGATCTTCGCGCGCGAACCGGGGTCGCGGGCCGCGGCCTTGATCTCGATGATGCCGTCATAGATTTCGGGCACTTCCTGCGCGAACAGCTTCTTCATGAACTCGGGATGCGCGCGGCTGAGGAAAATCTGCGGGCCGCGGTTCTCGCGGCGCACCGACAGGATGATCGCGCGGACGCGGTCGCCGACGCGCATCAGTTCGCGCGGGATCTGCTGGTCGCGGCGGATCACGCCCTCGGCGCGGCCCAGATTGACGACGATGTGGCCGAACTCGACCGACTTGACGACGCCGGTGATGATCTCGTTGGCGCGGTGCTTGAATTCTTCATACTGGCGCTCGCGATCGGCTTCGCGGACCTTCTGGAAGATCACCTGCTTCGCCGACTGCGCGTCGATGCGGCCAAGGTCGACCGCGGGCAGCGGGTCGACGATGAAGTCGCCGATCTTGGCGTCCTTCTGCAGCTTCTGCGCGGCAGCAAGATCGACCTGCTTGAAATAATCCTCGACGGTCTCGACGACCTCGACGACGCGCCACAGGCGAAGGTCGCCGGTCTGCGGGTCGAGCTTGGCACGAATATCGTTCTCGGCGCCGTAACGCGCGCGCGCCGCGCGCTGGATCGCTTCCTCGATCGCCTCGATGACGATCGCCTTGTCGATCATCTTCTCGCTGGCGACGCTGTTGGCAATCGCAAGCAGCTCGGCCTTGTTGGCGGAAATGGCAGTGGCCATCAGTCCTGTCCTTCTTCTTCCATTTCATCCGCGCCCTCGATCGAGAGCGGGACGGTTGCGGCAATCAATTTGTCGGTGAGGACCAGCTTTGCCGTGTCGATCGCATCGAACGGCAGCTTGTGCTCCACCCCTTCCTTATCCGAAATCGTCACGACATCGCCGTCGATACCGACGAGCGTGCCGTTGAAGCGCTGGCGCCCGTCCAGCTTTTCCTTGAGCGCCACCTTCGCCTCATGCCCCGCCCAGTCGGCGAAATCGGCGGGCCTCGTCAGCGGCCGGTCGATGCCGGGCGACGACACCTCGAGCCGATAAGCGGCGTCGATCGGGTCCTTGCCCGCTTCCTCGAGCGCGTCGAGCCGGTCAGAGATGCGACGCGACAATTCGGCGCAATCGTCGATCGTCAACTGGCGCGTTTCGGGCCGCTCGGCCATCACCTGCAAGGTCGGATCGCTGTCGCCGCCAAAGAAAGCGACGCGCACGAGCGCGAGGCCCATCGCCTCGGCTTCGGGCGCGATGATCGCATTGAGGGCGTCGAAATCGACCAAATCATATTCCCGGTTCGGACGACCGGAAAGCCATGCAGGAACAGCCGCCGCGGCCCGCGGCCCCGACGTCCCAACTGGCTAACCATGTCAAGAAGTGAGGCGCATATAGGCCGATGCAAAGGAGTCGGCAAGGGGTAAAGCGGCTCCGCACCCCGCCTTGCCGATCGGCACAAGGCATTCCTCGCAGCACGGCGGTTCGCGCCTCGGCCGGCCAAAACGCGCCTTTTGCGCTATTGCCCAATCGATAGCCGGTGCAACATTTTGTTGGCGTTTGCGCGTATAAGGTGGACTGGCACCCGACCGACGCGAATCATCCGCTGGCGGGACCGACGGATCATGATGCACCGATGAAGCCCGAATTGACCCTGACCGCCCGTTCGACGTGGCGCGATCCGCCGCCCGAACAGTCGGCGGGGCCGGGGCGCGCCTTTTGGGCGGCGATCGGGGGCGTATCGGTCGTCGCCTGCCTCGCCTTCCTGCTGTCGAGCGGGCAATTTCGCGCGCCGACGATCTTCGGGCCCTACAGCGTGTCGGTACCGCTCGATTTCAGACCCTATGACCCCGAACGCTGGGCGATCATGACCGCCGAGGATTATGCCGCGGCGCTGAAAATCGACCCGACGCTGCCCGATCCGAACAGCGTCGGTTACAGCGATGCCACCGCGCTGCCCCCCGCCGACCCCGCACTGCTGCGCGAAGAGGCGTTCGCCGGGCCGCCCGCCAAACCCTATGTCTTTCGCGGGCTGACCGCGCTCGACCGCGAACGCGCGCATTATTGCCTGACCGCCGCCATCTATTACGAGGCGGCGTCCGAAAGCGACGACGGGATGCGCGGCGTCGCCCAGACGATCATCAACCGCGTACGCCACCCGAGCTTTCCCAACACCCTATGCGGCGTCGTTTTCCAGGGATCGCAGCGCGCCGGGGTGTGCCAGTTCACCTTCAGCTGCGACGGCGCGATGGCGCGCGCGCCCAGCCGCGCGAACTGGCTGCGCGCCAGCCGCGTCGCATCGGCGGCGCTCGGCGGTCAGGTGTATGCAAAGGTCGGGCTGGCTACCCATTATCACACGCAGGCGATCTGGCCGCGTTGGGGCAAAAGCCTGGTGATGACCAATATCGTCGGCGCGCATATCTTTCACCGCTGGCGCGGCCGCTGGGGGATGCCCGACGCCTTTCGCGCGCCCTATGCGGGCCGCGAGCCGGTGCCCGGTCCCTATCTGCCCGTTGCGCAGCAGCTTGCGATCCTGAAGGGTCAGGGCATTGCCCCCGGTGCGGGCCCCCTGCCCGCGCTCACGGGCGAGGCGGCGCCGCTCCCCGATGTCGCGCCCGCGCCGCTGCCCGGTGCTCTCACCGCTGCACCTCCCGGCGCTCCGGCCGCCGCAACGCCCGCTGCGCCAAGCTATACCGACCCCCGACTCAACCAATCCGGACAGATCCGCAACGAATTTTCGAAGAGCGGAGAGTGGAAACGCTGAGCCAAGCGGTCTAGGCTGTCACCTTAGCAAAGGAGCGAGGTGGCCATGGGGCATGTCAAAGGAATCGGCGGGTTTTTCTTTCGCACGCGCGACCCGGAGGCGCTGAACGCCTGGTATCGTGAACGGCTCGGCGTCGGCGCCGGATGCAGTGCCGACGACAATGGACCGGTCGACGAATGGACGTGGACGACGGCCGGGGGGCCGCTCGTCTTTTCGGCGTTCAAGGCCGATACCGACTATTTCGCGGCGGACCGCCAGTTCATGATCAACCTGCGCGTCGACGACCTCGACGCCGTGCTCGCCCCGTTTCGCGAGGCGGGCGAGGACATCATCACCAAGCCCCAGTGGGACGATCCGGCGGTCGGTCGCTTTGCGCGCGTCCACGATCCCGAGGGCAATCCGATCGAATTGTGGCAGCCGCCCAAGCGCTGACGGCCTGGGCAGGTTGGAACGGCAAGAGCCGACCCGCAGCCGCCCTCTCCTTCATCGTCATCCCGGACTCGATCCGGGATCCATGACCTCAGCGCGGCTATGGATCCCGGATCAAGTCCGGGATGACGAATGTCTGGAAACGACCAGGAGCTGCCGTTGCGCTCCTCCCGGAACGGGGAGGGGGACCACCGAAGGTGGTGGAGGGGTACCATCGGTCGAACGCGGCCTATGCGGGCCCGTGCCCCTCCACCATGCTTCGCATGGTCCCCCTCCCCCAGCGGGAGAGGAGCGTCCCCTCACCACCCCATGCCCGACATCCATCGCAAAAAAAAAACGCTGTCCTACATGCCCCGGCTGTGCCAGCCTTCATCCCGGCTCTTTCACATGTCGATAAATGCGGTCGCTACCCGGCCTGGGGATCGGGGCAGAAGCCGAGCACAGCGCGCCCACCGAGCGCAAAATATCGGCGGCCACACAAGGCTGACCTTTCCTGAACTTTGGAAGGATTGAGCAGCCCCCCGCCGATCGGATCGCGGACCCGCTTACCGCCCCTGGCTGCGCCAGCGTTTGACCACGCGCTCGATGATCTCGACCTCGCCGCCGGTTTCGCGCCACAGTTTCGAGAACATCGGGTCGCTCGACGCCGGCCGCTTTTCCTCTTCGAGCGTGTCGAGATAGACGCGGATCGGGATCGAGACGCCCTCGCCGCAGACGATGCATTCGCGGTTGCGCAGCGCGGGGATCGAATCGATGAAGCCGCGCGCGCCTTCGGGCATGGCCGCTTTCACAAAATGCTGGTCGCGCTCGTTGTTGAGGCGCATCGAAATGATCGTGCCGCACTGCGACAGCACGCCTTCGGCAAGGTCGGACGGACGCTGGGTGATGAGCCCCAGCGACACGCCATATTTGCGGCCTTCCTTGGCAATGCGCTCGAGGATCTTGCGAACCGCCTGTCCCTGGCCGATGTCCTTCGACGGGATATAGCGATGCGCTTCTTCGCACACGAGCAGGATCGGCCGCTGCGGTTCGCCGCGCGACCAGATCGCATAGTCGAAGGTCAGCCGCGACAGCACCGCGACGACGACGCCGGTGATGTCGCTGGGCACGCCCGACACGTCGATGATCGAAATCGGGCGTCCGTCCGACGGCAGGCGGAAAATCTTGCCGAGGAAATTCGCCATCGTGTCGGCGACGAGCATCCCCGAGAACATGAAATTATAGCGCGGGTCGGCGCGCATTTCCTCGATCTTGCCCTTGATGCGCATGAAGGGCGCGCTCGAGGTCGCCTTGTCGAGCTTGCCCATCTCGTTCTGGAGGATGCTGAGCAGATCCGAAAGCAGATAGGGGATCGGCGAATCGACCGTGATCTTGGTCATTCCCTCGGCAAGCCGGTTCTTGGTTCGCGCCTGAAGCAGGCAGCGCGCGAGCACGTCGCAGTCGGCCTGGCGGTCGCGCCCCTCGGCGGTGACGAACACCTCGCAATGTTCCTCGAAATTCATCAGCCAATAGGGCATCGCCAGATTGTCGACGTCGAACAGTGCGCCGGTGCCCTTGAACGCCGCCGAATATTCGCCGTGCGGGTCGATCATCACGATATGGCCCTGCGGCGCGAGTTCGCAGATTTTGTGGAGGATGAGCGCGGCGCTCGTCGATTTACCCGTACCCGTCGATCCCAGCAGCGCGAAATGCTTGCCCAGCATGGCATCGACATAAAGCGAACCGCGGACATCCTTCGTCGGATGGACTGTGCCGATCTCGACATGGGCGCGCTCGTCGGCGGCGTAGATCTGCTTGAGGTCGGCGCTGGTCGCCGCACAAACCGAGCTGCCCGGAACCGGGTAGCGCGTCACGCCGCGGCGGAAATTGTGGATGCGGCCGGTGATCTTTTCTTCTTCGCCCTCGCCGAGGAAGTCGATCGTCGCGACGATCAGCCCTTCACCGCGTTCGTGCAATTGCTGGTCGCGGATGCTGGCGATCAGCCAGATGTTGCCGACACGGACCTTGACCTGCGCGCCGACCTGCCCGGCCATCGCGACCGCGGCATCGCTCGACGACGACAGCTTGCCGATCGTCGCCGCGTCGAGCAGGATGCGCGACGCCGAACCCGAAATATCGACGACTTCGCCGATCAGCAGGTCATCGCGGTGATGGGTCGTAACCGGTGCCACGGGCGCCGCAACGCCGCCGCCCGCCAGGCGCACGTGCTGCACCGCCGTCGAATCCCCGGCGCCAAATCCACCCTGCATGTCCATACCCCAGCCCCCGCCTATTGTGGTCCCGGCTTGGGCTATCGCAGACGAGGGTAAACAAAGCGCTTATGATGGTTCAGCGGCGGCGGAAGATTGCCGATGCGGCATAGCCGAGGCCCAGCGACAGAAGCACCGCCGACAGGCCGTAGAGAAAGCCGTGTTCCTCGGCCGCGAGCGCGACGAAACGTTCGAAGCCCGTCTTGCGAATCTGGACATCGCGCGACGCGACCGCAAGCACGCGCCCGCGGCTGATCAGATAGGTTTCGGCGCGATAGGTGCCCACGGGCACCCGCGCGGGAACCGGGATGCGCGCGCGATAGAGCACGCCCTCGGTAATCTCGACCGCCGCTGGATTTTCGACGAAAAGCCCGGCGCGCGTATAAAGGTCGATGAGCCCGGCCTCAAAGCGTTCGAGCGTCTTCGCTTCCGAAAAGCCGGTCGGCGACATCGACAGGTTGGCGAGGCCGAGCTCGAAGATCGCCGCAGTGCGTTCATCGACCAGCTTGTCGATCGGCCGCGACGAGCCGATCGCATAAAAGCTGGGCGAGGTGCGCAGGCGGATGCTGCTGGCGTTGACCCAGATGCCCGCAACGCGCCGTTTTTCGCGCAGCACGATCGGCCGCACCGGCCCCTTCAGCACGACGACGATGTCGGCGCGGTCGTCGGGCAGGCGCTGGCCGGGATAGAGGATCGCGCCGAACAGCAACAGTTCCTCGCCCGTAAAGCTGTACTGGATATCGATTGCGCGGCTCGACACGTCGGGGACCAGCCGCGGATCGGCCGCGCGCGCCGCGGTGACCGGAAACAGCGCCAGCGCGAACAACAGGATCAGGGCGCGCACCGCGGTCATTGCACGGTATAGATTTCGTCGGGGCGGATGAAGAGATCGACCGCCATGCGCGCCGCAACCAGCAGGACAATGACCGCCAACGCCATGCGGAGATATTCGGGCTTGACGCTCTGCGCAAAGCGCGCGCCGATTTGCGCGCCGGTGACGCTGCCGAGCAGCAGCAGTCCCGCGAGCACGATGTCGACCGCGCCCGTCGTCAGCGCGTGGACCATCGTCGTCGCAATCGTCACGAACAATATCTGGAACAGCGAGGTTCCGACGACGACCTGCGTCCCCATGCCGAGCAGAAAGAGCATCGCGGGCACCATGATGAACCCGCCGCCGACACCGAGCAGCATCGTCAAAACCCCCACCACCATGCCGAGGATCAGCGGCGCGAGCGGTGAGATGTAAAGGCCCGAGCGATAGAAGCGCCAGCGCAGCGGCAGGTTGGCGACCATCGGATGATGGCGCCGCTTGCGCGCGGGCGCAGGAAGCCCTGCGCGCATATTCTGTAAGGCGCCCCAAGCCTCGCGCGCCATGATGCTGCCGACCGAGCCGAGCAGCGCCACATAGAGCATGTTAATGACCGTATCGATCTGCCCCCAGGCGGTCAGCAGTTCGAACAGCACCGCGCCAATGAGCGACCCCAGAAGGCCACCGACGACCAGCACCGCCCCCATGCGAAGGTCAACCCCGCCGCGTTCGAGATGCGCGAGCGCGCCGGAAACGCTGGCGCCGGTCACCTGCGTCGCCGCCGATGCCGCCGCAACCGTCGGCGGAATGCCATAGAAGATGAGGAGCGGCGTCGTCAGGAAACCCCCGCCGACGCCGAACATGCCCGACAGGAACCCGACACCGCCCCCCAGCAGGATGATGACCAGCGCATTGACCGACAGATTGGCGACTGGAAGGTAAAGATCCACGAAGGCCCCGAAACATGCGTTCACGGCGCAAAACTGCGCCGAGTCCGATGACCCTAGAGCATTTTTTCGCGGCGGGGAATCGGCGGCGGCGGCTATTTTTTCCGCGGTCAGAAGTCGGCGGCGAGCGTCAGCGCCAGGCCGCTTGTCGGCAGCGCATCGCCCGCGACGCGCTGCCGCCAGTCGAGCGCGATCCGGCTGCCCTGCCCCACATCGGGCAGGCGCAGCGTCAGCCGCGGCCCGACATCGACGCGCGCCGCGTCGGGCTGGACGGCGCCCGCTGCCAGCGCGCCGAGGCGCAGCGACGCGTCATCACGTCCAAGCCCGCGGTCGACCACCACCGCGCCATCGGCAAAAAAGTCGCGGCGCCGCGCACCGACAACGCCCGCCTGCGCATAGGCATCGAGCCGGAACCCCATCGAAAGCCCGACCTCGGACACCCCGCCGCTCACCATGGCGGCGAGCGCGGTTCGGCCTTCGCTCCCGGCGGCAACGCGCTGTTCGACCGCCACGTCGATCGGCAGATGAGCGAGCGGCGCAAAGGCCAGTCCGAAGGCCGCCTCGCGCTGACGCGGCCGATCGAGCGCCATCGTCCCCCGCGCATAGGCGCGCAGCCGTCCGGTCGGACCAAAGCCATAAGCCAGCCGCGCGCCGCCCTGGCTGCCACCAAGTTCGCTCGACGACCCGATCCCGCGCGGCGCCGCGCCCGACCCGTCGCGAAAATAGAGCCAGGCCGACGTCGACCAGCCCGACATCGGCCGCCGCATCCAGAAGGGCTTGCCGCGCGCAGGGTCCGCGCGGCGTGTAGCAACATACCAGGGCGGCTCGGCGAAAGCCGTCGCCGTCTGGGCATCGTTTCGCGGCGGCGAAGGCAGCAGCCGCGCCATCAATGCAAGGCGAAGGTCGTGGCGATCCATCATCATTCCACCGCTGCCCGTGACGGTCGTAGCGGCAGGCGCGCCGCGAAGCGGACCGATTCCACGGTTCATCTGCACCGCGCGGCTTGGCGAGCCAGCTGGAATCGGCGGTGTCACCGCGCGCTGCACGACGGCCGTAATGCCGCCGGTCCCGACCGCAGGCGATGGTACGCCCCACGGTGCCGGAACGGCTGGTGGCGCTGCGGGTATCGCGGGGCTCCAAAGCATCATGGCGCGCAGCAAAACCCAGCCGCCGACGCACCCGAACAGAAAACGCAGCGCGGGGGCATCGCGGCGCGCATCGGCCCGGCGCATCATCATCGCGTCGGCACCCGAACCAGCGCGTCGGCGACCACGGCGTCCGCTTCGCTATGATCGGTCTTGTCCCAGATCACCTCGCCCGATTGCAATATCCGCCAATAAAGCAGGACCGCACGGCGCGCCGCGAGCATCGCGATGACGTTGGCGACAAAGGCGCGCGGCACCGCAAACAGCCCTTCGCGCCAGCCATGATCACGCGCCGTGAAATGAATGCGCATTCCCATGCGCCAACATAGCAGCAGCGCATTGAGCGCGAGGAGCAATTGCATCGCCCAACTCGGTTCGACCGCGCGCCAGTCCAGCAACACATGCCCGGCGAGCCCCACCGCAGTGACGAACAGCGCGGTATAAGCAGTGAGCAGGATGAGAGCGGCGAGCGGTGCGCGACGGTCGCGCCAGAGCATCCAGCGCGCAAGCAGGTCGCGCCCAGCCGAGCGTCGCGAACCCCCCAGGCGCGAACCCGGCCATCCCAGATGATCCCAGCCCGTGAGGGCAATCCCCGCTATCCAGCGCGATTTTTGCCGAACTGCGGCATCGGCTCGGCCCGGAAAGGCCCCGCGCGAGACGACGCGTTCGCCGGCGCGATCAAAGGCATCGACGAAACGCGTGCCCAGTCCATAAGCGCCGATCACCATGCCCATCTCATAATCTTCGGTCAGGCTGTCGTCGCGAAAAGGCTGTCCCCCTCGCTCAATCGCAAGAAGCGCCAGCGTGTTGCGCGTGAGCGCGCAGCCGACCCCTGCCGAGGGCAGCGGCAAGCCAAGCCGCGACCGCACCATCAGATCCTTGCCATGTGCCTCGGCAAATTCATCCGCATAATGCCCCCCGACCCAACGCGCGCGCCGATCGATGATCGGCACCACGGGAATCTGCACCATCGCATTATGGACAAGATGCTGGCGATAGAGCGCCAATTCGTGCCGGTGGACATAATCCTCGGCATCGTGGAGCACGACCGCGGCAAAGCGCGTCGCCTCGACGCGCTCATCGGCGCACAGTGCCGCCCAGAGCCGGTTCAGATTGTCGCCTTTGGTCGTCGGGCCGTCCTTCTCGCCGATCACCAGCCGCAATCGGGAATCACGTGCGACCAGCGGCGAGATGGCGAAAATTGTCGCCGCGTCGTTGGGATAGCATCCGACGTAGAGGCGGAAGTCCTCCCCATCCCATGCGGCGAGGGTCCGGCGAAGCGTTGCGGGCAGGGTTGCGGCTTCGTCCCAAGCGGGAATGAAGACGGCGATGCGGCCCTCCATCGGCGGCGCGTCAGCGACCTGCCCCCGGCGATGCCCGCGCGTTGCCAGCCACAGCGCGTCGAGCAACAGATCGTCGAGGCCGATCAGCAGGATGCCCACCGACGCGAACAGCATCAGTTCGCGGCCGGTCACCAGCACCAGCCATTCCAGCCATGCGGTCGATAGCCCCACTTGCCAGCCTTGCCCCACCGATGGCATGGCGCCATCCTTGGCAAGAGTGCTAATGAACAAGGCAAATTTGTAAAGCGGCGGCCCGCCGCCGGACGATTGTCAAAACCGTTGACGAATCAAGGAAATAACGACCCATGGCCCGCAGTTTTCCGCCCCCTTCCGCGCTACGCGATTTCCTCGAAAGCGAAAGCGCGGGCGGGATGCTGCTTATTTTCGCAGCCATTTTGGCAATGATTGTCGCGAATTCACCGTTGTCGGGCCTGTATCATGACCTGATCCATGCGGTGACGGGGCCGGTGCTCACCGACAAGCTCGGCCCGATGACGGTCCATCTGTGGATCAACGACGGGCTGATGGCGGTGTTTTTCCTGCTCGTCGGGCTGGAGATCAAGCGCGAGTTCGTCGATGGTCGGCTTGCGAGCTGGGATCGGCGGCGCCTGCCCTTCATCGCCGCCGCCGCCGGCATGGCGGTGCCCGCCGCGCTTTATATGTTCTTTGTCGGCGGCGAGCCCGGACTGGCGCAGGGCTGGGCGATCCCCGCGGCGACCGACATCGCCTTTGCGATGGGCGTGCTAGCGCTGCTCGGCAGGCGCGCGCCGACGTCGCTCAAGCTGTTTCTCGTCACCGTCGCGATCGTCGACGACATGGGCGCGGTGGCGATCATCGCGCTTTTCTATACCGCCAAGATCAACCTGCTCGCGCTTGGCGCCGCGGCGGCGATCCTTGGCGCCATGTTCGCGTGCAACCGCGGCGGGGTGAAGAGCCTGCTCGTCTACATGGCGCTCTTCCTGCTGCTCTGGTATGCGATGCTGCTGTCGGGCGTTCATGCGACGATCGCCGGCGTACTCGCCGCGATGGCCATCCCCTTCGAGCGGACGCCGGGCGCGCCCGACAGCCAGACCTCGCCGCTGCACCGGCTCGAACATGCGCTGCACCCCATGGTGGCCTTTGCGATCGTCCCGCTGTTCGGCTTTGCCAATGCGGGCGTCGACGTGCGCGCGCTGGGCATCGACCAGATTTTCGCGCCCTTGCCGCTGGGCATCGCCGCGGGGCTGTTCTTCGGCAAGCAGATCGGCATTTTTGGCAGCGTCTGGCTGTCGGTCAAACTCGGCATCGCCGGGCGGCTCCGCGGCGCGACGTGGCTTCAGGTCTATGGCGTCGCGATGCTGTGCGGGATCGGCTTTACGATGAGCCTGTTCATCGGCGGACTCGCCTTTCCGGGCAACGCGCTGTTGATCGAGGAAGCGAAGATCGGCATCCTGATGGGATCGCTCGCGGCGGCGCTCGTCGGCTTTGCCGTGCTGCGCTTCGCCCCGCTGCATCCACAGCATAATGCGATCGAATCGGCTTCCAATGGCGAAATTGCCGCCGATGGCGATGTGCGTGACACGTCCGAAGCGGCCCGCTAGGCAAGCGATATGACAAGAGTGATTTCGCTTTCGCTGCTTGCCGCGCTGCTCGCGGGATGCGCTGCCGGTCCGGCAAAAACGCCACCGGGCGAACCGGGGGTCGCGGCCATCGAGGTCCGCCGCGCGACCGCGGACGCCGCAGCACTGGACGCCATCGCCACCTCCTATCTTCGCCTGTCGCTCGAAATCGGCACGCACGAACCCGGCTATATCGACGCCTATTACGGCCCCGCCGAGATCAAGGCCGCGGCCGAAGCGGCGCCGCGCGACAAGGTGGCGCTGCTCGCCGCGACGCGCGCGCTGTTGGCCGAGACCGACCGCACCGCGCAGAGCTTGTCCGACCCGCTGGCCAAGCGGCGTGCAGCCTTTCTGCGCGCCCAGCTTCGCGCCGCCGAAACGCGGCTGATGATGATGGAGGGCACGCGCTTCGCCTTCGTCGACGAGGCGGAACGGCTGTTCGGCGTGCGCCCGCAGCTGAAGCCGCTCGCGAACTATGACGCCGAGCTGGCGAAGATCGAAACGCTCGTTCCCGGCGAAGGACCGCTCGCGGAACGGGTCGAGGCTTATCTCGATGCCTTCACCATTCCCAAGGACAAGCTGCAACCGACGTTCGATGCCGCGATTGCGCGCTGCCGCGGGCAGAGCCTGGCGCATATCCCGATGCCCGCGGATGAGAGCTTTCGCCTCGAGTTCGTCACCGATAAGAGCTGGAGCGGCTATAATTATTACCAGGGCGGCTATCACAGCCTGATCCAGGTCAACACCGACCTGCCGATCCGCCTGTCGCGCGCGCTCGACCTCGGATGCCATGAGGGGTATCCGGGCCACCACCTCCTCAACATGAAGCTGGAGGAGAAACTGGTGAAGGGGCGCGGCTGGACCGAGTTCAGCGTCTATCCGCTCTATAGTCCGCAAAGCCTGATCGCCGAAGGCAGCGCCAATTACGGCATCGAGCTGTCCTTTCCGGGCGAAGCCAAGGCCGCGACCGAGCGCGACGTGCTGATGCCGATCGCCGGGATCGCGGTGCCCGCCGACGACCGTTACTGGCAGCTGCTCGCGGCGATCAAGCGCGCTTCGGGAGCGCGGCTGACGATCGCGCAACAATATCTCGACGGCGAAATCGACCGGCCGACCGCGGTGGCGCTCACCCAGAAATATCTTCTCGTCTCGCAGCCGCGCGCCGAGCAGTCGGTGCGCTTCACCGACCAGTATCGCAGCTATGTCATCAACTATGGCCTCGGCGAAGCGATGGTGCGCGCGCATGTCGAACGCGGGCGGCCGAGCCGTGACGAAATGTGGCGCCGGATGGAACGGATCGTCAGCGAACCGACGCTCCCTTCGGACCTGCAAACACGCTAAATATCGACGACAATCTTGCCGAAATGCTTGTTCGCCGCCTGATGGCGGAAGGCGTCGGCGAGCTGATCGAGCGGGAAATGGTCGCTGATGACCGGGCGGATAGCGTTCGCCTCGATCCCCGCGATCATGTCGAGCTGTTGCTGGCGGCTGCCCACGGTCAGCCCCTGCACGCGCAGATTCTTCGCCATCAGCAGCGCCGTCTGGACCGGCCCGGCAAAGCCCGTCAGCACGCCGATCAGCGCGACATGGCCGCCGACGCGCGTCGCCATCATCGACTGGTCGAGCGTTCCCGCGCCGCCGATCTCGACCACCGTATCGACGCCGCGCCCGCCGGTCAGTTCGAGCGCCTTGGCGCCCCATGCCGGTACCTCTTTGTAATTGATCAGCTCGTCGGCGCCGAGCCCCTTCAGCCGTGCGAGCTTGGCATCGGACGAGCTGGTCGCGATCACGCGCGCGCCTGCGGCCTTGGCGAATTGCAGCGCGAACACCGACACCCCGCCGCTGCCCTGCACCAGCACCGTCGATCCCGGTTGCGTTGCGCCATCGACGAACAAGGCGCGCCATGCGGTCAATCCGGCGCAGGTTAAAGTCGCGGCCTCGGCCGCCGAATACCCCTTCGGCACGTGCGTGAACCAATGCTGCGGCGTCACTACAACCTCGCGCGCATAGCCGTCGATGCCGTCGCCCGGCACGCCGCGAAACGCCGTCGCGGGCGGGGCGCCGTCGATCCATTCGGGGAAGAAGATCGATGCCACGGTGTCGCCGGGTTTGAACTGCGTCACGCCCTCGCCCACCGCCTCGATCGTCCCGGCGCCGTCGGACATCGGGATGCGCCCGTCGGCGGCGGGGATCATCCCCATCACGACGGCATAGTCGTGGAAGTTGAGCGACGAAGCCGCCAGCCGCACGCGGATTTCGCCCGGCCCCGGATCGCCGGGATCAGACATATCGGTCGGCACCAGATTGTCGAGCGACGCTGGCGCGCGCAATTGCATGGCTTTCATGTCATCATCCTCGGGTTACGGGTCAGGCGGCGGACAGCGCGCCCGATTTCCAGAGCAAAAAAGGATAGGTCGCGACGATCAGGATGAAGCTGGCCGAAATGCCCCACGGCACGTCGCCGCCACGCCCCGCCGCCACGAGCGGCGCAACAAAGGCGAGCAGCCACATGCTTTTGTAGATAATCTGCACCACCAACAGCGGCGCGAACAGCGTTGGCATCACCAGCCCCGCGACGCTGCACGCGAGGATCGCGAACCACAAGCTGCCGACGAGCAGGCGCAGCCCCGCCGATTCATCGACTTTGCCCTCGAACACGCTCGCCACGCCGCCACCGAGGACCATAGCCCAGCAGACGGGAACGAGGATCAGGATGTTCGCGGCATAAGCGATGCGGAGCAGGCCCGCGCCATCGAACATCGACCTATTCCGCCGCCATCGCCATTTCGACGCGCTGCGGGCCGCGGATGACGCCGCCGGGGGTCGGGCCCTGCATCACGCCATCGCGGAAGGTCACCTCGCCCGACTTCACCGTCGCGACATAGCCGTCGGCCTTTTGCAGCAGGCGCTTGCCGCCCGCGGGCAGGTCGAAGGCGAGCCAGGGCTTGCCGAGTTTCAGCCTCTCCATGTCGATGACATTGAGGTCGGCAAGATAGCCCGGCGCGAGCAGGCCGCGGTCTTCGAGGCCATAGAGCATCGCGGTGTCGCGGCACTGGCGCTTGACCGCATGTTCGAGCGCGATGCGCTTGCCTGCGCGGTCGCGCACCCAATGCTGGAGCATGAAGGTCGGGCTGGCGGCGTCGCAGATCGTCCCGCAATGCGCACCGCCGTCGGACAGGCTGTTCACCGTGTCGTCGGCAGCTTGCAGATCCTCAAGGAAGTTGAGGTTGCCGTCGCGGTAGTTGAGGATCGGGAAATAGATGAAGCCCTTGCCATCGTCCTTCATGAGCAGATCATAGGCATATTCGGACGGCGAGACGCCCGCCGCCGCGGCGCGCGCGGCGATGCTTTCGTCCATCTTCGGCTCGTAATTGAAATCGGGGTCCATTTCGAACTGGACCGGCCAGCCGAGCGCAACGATTTTCAGGAAGTCGATGATGTCGCTTTCGGGCCAGACATTTTCCTCGGCGATCATCCGCGCCTTGAACGCCGGGTCTTTGAGCTTCGCGAGCTGCTGCTCCCACGGCAGGTCAATGATCTCGTTCCACGCGGGCTTGAAACGGAACGGATGCACCGTCCCCTGCCACGCCATGATGATGCCGTTGCCGCGCTGCGCGATCTGCGCGACGATGTTGGCGCCGGTCGCATTCTGGCGCCGCATTTCCTCGATCTGCTCCTCCAGCGGCAATTCCTTGGCGATCGATTGCAGCGCGGCGAAGGTCACCGGCAGCCCGGTTTCGCGGCTGAGGTCGCCCATCCACTGAAACTCGTTCCATTCGCGCTTTAGGTCGCTCGCCATTTCGAACACGCCATAACCGACGCGCCCCATCGCGCGGCCGATCGCGATCAGCTCCTCGGCGGTCGCGGTCGTGCCGGGGACCAGCTCGCCATCGACCGACTTGTGCAGCACGGTGCGGCTGGTCGAAAAACCGAGCGCGCCGGCGCGGATACCTTCCTCGACGATGCGCGACATCTCCGCCACATCGGCGTCGGTCGGGACCGCGCCGGGTTTCTCGCGGTCGCCGAGCACATAGGCGCGCACCGCGCCGTGCGGGACGTGGCACGCGACATCGACGGTGCGCGGCAGTTTTTCGAGCGCATCCATATATTCGGGGAAGGTTTCCCAATCCCACGTCATGCCTTCGGCCAATGCGGTGCCGGGGATGTCCTCGACGCCTTCCATCAACGAAATCAGCCAGTCGTGGCGATCGGGCCGCGCGGGGGCAAAGCCGACGCCGCAATTGCCCATGACAACGGTGGTGACGCCGTGCCAGCTCGACGGTGCCATTTCGGCATCCCACGTCGCCTGCCCGTCGTAGTGCGTGTGGACATCGACGAAGCCGGGGGTGACGATCTTGCCGCCGGCGTCGATTTCGTCGCGCCCCGCGGCGAGGTTTTCGCCCACCGCGACGATCCGATCGCCCTCGATCGCGACGTCGGCGACAAAGGGCGCGCCGCCCGAACCATCGACGACGGTGCCGCCGCGAATCACCAGATCATACATGCCCGCTCTCCCGAATCTTTTGGCCGATTTTTCGTTTCACGACGAAACCTATCATGGATTCGCGCGATGCCAAGGGCTGTCGAAGCGGCTTAAGGCGACAAAGGATACGCACGCGCGGCGCCAAACTGTCTCCTTTGTGGCTTTAGAGCGCGGTGAGCCGATGAGCGGCCGGAAGGAGGCTGGCATCCGCGGACCAAGTAGGAAAGCTAAAAACAGCCGGTCGCGCGGTGCGATAAAGCGCGCACGGTTGGCGCCGAGCTGTTATAGCGGTGCGATACACCAGAGGAGTCGATGCCATGATCCGTTCGCTGACCCTTGCCCTGCTGCTCGCCGCGAGCCCGCTCGCCGCCGCGCAGACGGCCGCCCCCGATTATGCCGCGGCGCTCGCCGATCCGGCACGCCCCGACGCCGACCGGACCCGCGACGCGGCGCGCAAGCCCGCCGAGCTGCTGGCGTTTGCCGAGGTTGCGCCGGGCGAAAAGGTCGGCGATTTCGTCATGGGCAGCGGCTATGTCACGCGCCTGCTCGCCGCGGCGGTCGGCCCGGCGGGGAAAGTCTATGGCTTCCAGCCCGCCGAATTCATCGCCTTCCGGAAACAATATGGCGACGACCAGGCGGCGGTCGATGCCGCCTATGCCAATGTCGATGCGGTCGCCGGACCATTCGCGGCGCCTGCCTTTCCCGAACCGCTCGACACGATCATCACCGTGCAGAATTTCCACGACCTGTATCTCAAACCCTTCCCCGAAGGCACGGGCGCCAAGGGGAGCGCGGCGCTGTTCGCCGCGCTGAAGCCCGGCGGGACTTTGGTCGTCGTCGACCATAGCGCGGCGGGCGGCAGCGGCACGACCCTGGCCGACAGCCTGCACCGGATCGACAAGGCCGCGGTGGTCGCAGCGTTGACCGGCGCGGGTTTTACGCTCGAAGCCGAAAGCGACCTTTACGCGCGCGCCGACGATCCGCGCACGGCCAATGTCTTCGACGAGGCGATCCGCGGCAAGACCGACCAGTTCGCGCTGCGTTTCCGTAAACCGGAGTGATGCGATGAGCGGCGGCGACGATGATTATGTCTATGACGAGGCGAGCGGCGAATGGCTGTCCGCCAGTGACGTGCGCGACCGTGCGGCCGCTGCGGCGGCGGGCCCCGAGGTGCGCGATGCGGTCGGCAACCTGCTCGCCGACGGCGACTCGGTCGTCCTGGTCAAGGACCTGACCGTCAAGGGCGCGGGCCAGACGCTGAAGGTCGGAACCGTCATCAAGTCGATCCGCCTGACCGGCGATGCGCAGGAAATCGACTGCCGCCACGCGGGGATCAAGGGGCTGGTGTTGCGCGCGGAGTTTGTGCGGAAGCGCTAACGTCGGCGCGGGACCGTGGCGCTCGTCCATCCCGGCCCCTCTGACTCAGAGCATCGCGCGCCAAATCAACAACGCCTCAATTCCGTTCGTGCCGAGCGGGAGAATGGCTCAGATTAAACGCTCGCCAGCGTGTCCCACTGGATCGAAAGAACAATCAGCCGATTTCGCCATAGGAGGTGTAATCTTCAACATGCGCATTGGCGCGGCGGAAGCTGGTGAAGCTCATGCTGGCCGACAGGTCGAGCGCCTCGACCTGGTGCCACCAGCCGACGGGCAGGAACACCGCCTCGCCCGGTCCGATGACCGTTTCGAGCACCGGCGGTGTGTCGGCATCGCCGGGGCCGGCGGGCAGCGGTTCATTGGCCCAGTCCGAAAAGCAATGGCGGCTGTTCTTCATGCGGTCCGATGCCCAAGGCGGCGCCATCCGAACGCGCTTCCGCCCGACCACCTGCACCAGCAGATTATTCGTCAGGTCGTGGTGCCATGGCGTCAGCGTGCCCCGGGGGCCGAGCCAGAAAAAGCCGTCGCGCCCGCCCCGCGCATCGAGAATGTCGATCGGTGCCAGATCGTCCCACAGAAGGCCGAGCGCCGCAGCATTGGTGCCGCTGTTATAGGCGGTAAGATAGATGTCGTTGCTCGGCTCGTCCTTGCGCAGCCAGTCGATCAGTTCGCCGAAACGGACGAGGCGGCGATGGTCGTTCTTTGCCAGTTCATAGTCGGGGTCGCGCTCGCGCTCGACCTGCGCTTCGACCAGTGTATCGCCGGCGATGGCGGCAAAATGATCGAGCGACCAGCGCGCCAGCGCGGGCCAGTGATCGACGATGCCGGTCAGTTTCGCAGGACGGTTCGCCTCATAATAGTGGCGATAAAAGGCGGCGACGTCGGGCCGGTCGAGCGTATCAAGCGCAAAGCCTCCCTCTGCCTCGATGGCGAGCCGCTGCTGATTCGTCAGCAGCCATTGCTGTTTGGCCATGCGCGCCGCCTGTCGCCGCAGCATCGCCGCCATCGGGTCTTTCGCCAGCCGGTCGACCTCATATTTCGCCGCCGCCGCCGACACGCCCGCAGCGACCAGCCGCGCATGGAGTGCGGCGTCATCGTCACCGGCCGACAGGCCTTCGGCAAGCAGGGCGCGTTTATCGGGCTGGGGCATGATCGACCTCTGCAATTGTTCGGCGACAGGAATGTGACCGGCCGATGACGCGCCGTGCCGATGCGCAGGCGCCTATTCGGCCGCGGGGGTTTCGGTCGCCGTTTCGTCCTCGGGTTCCTCGGCCGCCGTCAGCGCGCCATTCTGGATGAGCCAGCGCGGATAGCCCGTCTGCACCGCCGCCATGATGCGGTCGACCGCGGCGGCGACCTGTTCGCCCTCGGCCTCGCGGTCGCGCTGGACGATCACGCGGCGCGCCTGCGCGTCGATCAGCACCCGGTCGCGGCGGACGAGTTCGCCGACGGTGAGGCCGGCGAGGATCGCACGCGCATCCTCCTCGCGCTGTTCAAGCGTCGCGAGGCGGCGGTTGAGCTGTTCCTCGACCTGCACCGCGGCATTGGTCTGTTGCCGGAGCTGGACGATGCTGACGCGCGCCTCGCGGTCGAGCGCCTTGCGGATCCGTTCGGCGAGTTCGGTGTCGAGCTTTGCGGCGTAGCGATCGACGAGGACGACGCCATCGACCGCCACCGCGTCGCGCTCCATGCGCACATTCATGTTGTCGACGCGGTCGCTTTCACCCAGCAAGCCGCGCAATTCGGCCTGCACCACCGAGCGCGCGCGCACCTCGCCCGCCAGGCTGTTGAGCGTCAGCGCGAGCGGGATCGACAAGATGCCGAGCGTGACGACAATGCCCGCAACCTGCATCGCTGTGTGCTGGGGCGTCAGCGACGGCCCGAAGCGGTTGAACCGCGCGATGATCGTCGCCGCAAAGGCGATGGCGAGCGTGTTGGTGAGGAACAGCAGCGCGGCGCCGACCGCAAAGTCGAAGCGCCCGGTCGCGAGGCCGAAACCGATCGTCGAAAGCGGCGGCACGAGCGCGGTCGCGATCGCGACGCCGACCATCACCCCCGACAGCTTGCGCATGATCGCATAAACGCCGGCGATCCCGCCGACGACTGCGACGCCAAGGTCGAGCAAGGTCGGCTGTGTCCGTGCGCGAACTTCCGGCGTGACGTCGCGGATCGGCGACAGCCAGATCAGCACCATCGCGACCAGGATGGCGACCGCCATACCCGCCGCCATCGTGACCAGCGACCGCTTGATAAGGTTGCTTTCAAGCGTCGCGAGGCCGAAACCGATGCCCATGATCGGACCGAGCAGCGGCGAGACGAGCATCGCGCCGATGACAACCGGCGCCGAGCTTTGCAGCAATCCCAGCGTTGCGATGGCCGCCGACAGCGTGATCAGCAGCAGGAATTTCTTGTCGAGGCGAGCGTCGCGCGCGACGCTGGCAAGGACCAGCGCGCGGCCGTGATCGCTGGTCGGGCCGTCATCATCGTCATCGGCCTCGCTCGCCTCACCCGGCCGCGCCGACCGGCGACCACCGGCATTGAACGGTGCATCGCCGAGGCCCGGCACGCCTGGATGATGGCCGGCCATGGCGCGGCGGGTCAGATCTTGCCGGTCAGTTCGGGCACGGCGCTGAACAGGTCAGCGACGAGGCCGAAGTCGGCGACCTGAAAGATCGGCGCATCCTCGTCCTTGTTGATCGCGACGATGGTTTTCGAGTCCTTCATCCCCGCAAGATGCTGAATCGCGCCCGAAATGCCAATGGCAAAATAAACCTCGGGAGCGACGATCTTGCCGGTCTGGCCGACCTGATAATCGTTGGGGACATAGCCCGCATCGACCGCGGCGCGGCTGGCGCCGAGCGCGGCGTTCAGCTTGTCGGCGAGCGGAACGATGACCTCTTCATATTTCTCGCTCGACCCCAGCGCACGGCCGCCCGACACGATGATCTTGGCCGAGGTGAGTTCGGGACGTTCCGACTTGGCGATTTCGGCGCCGACGAAGCTCGAAATGCCGGCATCGCTGCCCGTCGAAACGGCTTCGATCGTGCCCGAGCCACCCGAGGTCGCGGCCTTTTCGAACGCGGTGCCGCGGACGGTAAGGACCAGCTTCGCATCCGATGATTCGACGGTCGCGATCGCATTGCCGGCATAGATGGGGCGGGTGAAGGTGTTGGGGCCTTCGACCGACAGGATTTCCGAAATCTGCATGACGTCGAGCAAAGCGGCGACGCGCGGCGCGATATTCTTGCCTGTCGTCGTGGCGGGCGCGACGAAGGCGTCGTGGCTGGCCATGAGCTCGGCAACGAGCGGAGCGACATTTTCGGGCAGATTATGATCGAAGGCGGCATTGTCGGCGACATGCACTTTGCCGACGCCGGCGATCTGCGCGGCTTCCTTGGCAACCGCATCGACGCCCGAACCCGCGACGAGCAGATGGACTTCGCCCAGCTTCGAAGCGGCGGTGACCACCGCGAGCGTGGCATCCTTGACGGCGCTGCCGTCATGTTCGACCCAAACCAGAGTTTTCATAACCTTGATCCTTTATCCCTTGCCGTTCGCATCGAGCGAAGTCGAGATGCCCCTCGACCTTGCGCTGTCCCGATGGGTGTCTCGACTTCGCTCGACACTAACGGGGGTAGATTAGCTGTGGACGCCCATCGCTTTGAGCTTGGCAACCAGTTCATCGACATCGGCGACCTTGACGCCGGCCGAGCGGACGGGCGGCTCCGAAACCTTGACCGTCTTGACCCGCGGCGTCGTGTCGACGCCGTAATCGGCGGGGGTCTTCGTATCGAGCGGCTTCGACTTCGCCTTCATGATGTTCGGCAGCGAAGCGTAGCGCGGTTCGTTAAGGCGCAGGTCGGTGGTGACGATCGCGGGAAGCTTGAGCTTCACCGTCTCGAGACCGCCGTCGACTTCACGCGTCACGCTGACATGATCGCCCTCGACGTTCACGGCGCTGGCAAAGGTGCCCTGCGCCCAGCCGGTCAGCGCGGCGAGCATCTGGCCGGTCTGGTTGTTGTCGCCGTCGATCGCCTGCTTGCCGAGGATGACAAGGCCGGGGGTTTCGGCGTCGGCGATGGCTTTGAGGATCTTTGCAATCGCCAGCGGCTCGACCTCATCGTCGGTCTGGACGAGGATTGCGCGGTCGGCACCCATTGCGAGCGCGGTGCGCAGCGTTTCCTGCGCCTTTTGCGGACCGACCGACACCGCGACGATCTCGGTCGCGACACCCTTTTCCTTGAGGCGGATCGCTTCTTCGACCGCGATTTCGTCGAACGGGTTCATCGACATTTTGACATTGGCCAGGTCGACGCCGGTGCCGTCGGCCTTCACCCGCGGCTTGACGTTGTAATCGAGCACCCGCTTGACGGGGACGAGGATTTTCATGGGCTCAAAGCTCCTCTCAGCAAATTGTGCACTGCGCCATAATTGGCGTTTACGTAAACGTCAACCAGTGGTCCCTACGAAACCCTTCTCCCTTGAGGGGAGAAGGATAGGGAGCCTTATCGCCGCAGGCGATTAGGCGGACTTGGATGAGGGTGAGCGGAGCGATGCTCCGCGCGAGCCTGCGGCTCGCATACCCCTCACCCAGCTACGACTAGCGAACGAGTTCGCAAGTCTTCGCAACCCTCTCCCTCAAGGGGAGAGGGTTTAGCCACTTATCACGCCGCCTTGGCGACCTCGGCGACGATCTTTTTCGCCGCGTCGCCCAGATCGTTGGCCGCAACGATCGGCAAGCCGCTGTTGGCCAAAATGTCCTTGCCCTGCTGGACGTTCGTGCCTTCGAGGCGAACCACCAAAGGCACCGAAAGGTTCACTTCCTTCGCCGCGGCCACGATGCCCTCGGCGATGATGTCGCACTTCATGATGCCGCCGAAGATGTTGACGAGGATGCCCTCGACCGCGGGATCTTTCAGGATGATCTTGAACGCCGCGGTGACCTTTTCCTTGCTCGCGCCGCCGCCGACGTCGAGGAAGTTCGCCGGAAAAGCGCCATTCAGCTTGATGATGTCCATCGTCGCCATCGCGAGGCCCGCGCCGTTCACCATGCAGCCGATGTTGCCGTCAAGCTTGATATAGGCGAGGTCATATTCCGACGCCTCGACCTCGGCCGGGTCTTCTTCGGTCAGGTCGCGCAGCTCGGCAATATCCTTGTGGCGGAACATCGCATTGCCGTCGAAGCCGAGCTTTGCGTCGAGCACCAGCAGTTCGTCGCCGTTCGCGCCCTCGCACACCGCAAGCGGGTTGATCTCGATCTGCTCGGCGTCGGTCGCGATGAAGGCGTTGTAGAGGCCCGTCAGCACCTTTGCCGCCTGTTTAGCAAGGTCGCCCTCCAGCTCGAGCGCCGCGGCGACGCTGCGGCCGTGGTGCGGCATCAGCCCGGTGGCGGGATCGATGACGATCGTGTGGATCTTGTCGGGCGTGTTGTGCGCGACGGTTTCGATGTCCATCCCGCCCTCGGTCGAGGCGACCACCGCGATGCGGCTGGTGGCACGATCGACGAGGAGCGCCAGATAATATTCCTTTTTGATGTCGGCGCCGTCGGTGATGTAGAGGCGGTTGACCTGCTTGCCCGCTTCGCCCGTCTGGATCGTCACCAGCGTGTTGCCGAGCATGTCCTTGGCGTGCGCCTCGACCTCTTCGAGCGTCTTGGCAAGGCGGACGCCGCCCTTGGCGTCGGGGCCGAGTTCCTTGAACTTGCCCTTGCCGCGGCCGCCGGCGTGGATCTGCGACTTCACGACATAGAGCGGCCCGGGAAGCTGCTTCGCCGCCGCGACGGCCTCTTCGACGCTCATTGCGGCGATGCCCTTGGGCACGGCGACGCCAAATTTCGCGAGCAGTTCTTTCGCCTGATATTCGTGAATGTTCATGAGGTCTGCCGGGCCTTTCGACTCTTCAAGAGGGAGAAGTTGGCGCCGCATAAGCACAAGTTGCGCGGCAAGGCTACCCCTGCCGACCCCAGTTTATCTTGGATGGGCCCAAGCTCGGCCTATGGCGTCACCGCAGCGCGCAGACGGCTGCCGAGCTGGTCGACACCGCCAAAATCTCCGGATCCTTGAGCGCGCGCACCTTGTGCAGGAACTGCGACAGCGACAGGTCGGTAATATGCTTGTCCTTGAGGCTTCCGAGCGAGGCAAGGCGGCGAAGTTGGAGCAGCGAGAGGCGGTCGACCATGCGTTCGGCCATGCACGCCGACATCGCTTTCGACAGCCCCGCATTGTTGAGCCCCGCGCGCAGCCGCGTTTCGGGCGTCGCGCAGGCCGACAGGAGGAACGCCAGCGCGGCGGCCGGCAAGATGGCGCTTTTCATGGGGGCGTCATTTTCCGTGAAATTCGGCGACGGCACCCGACACCGCCTGCATCAATTCCATGCGCGCGGGCACCGATGCGGTGGTGTCGCCCAGCAGCACGACAATCGCATAGCGTGTGCCGTCGGGTGCGGTCGCGATACCGATGTCGTTATAGCCCGCGGTCGCACCCTTGTAATTCTGACCCGTTCCCGTCTTGTGCAGGAATTTCCAGTCGGCCGGGAGCCCGGCCTTGAGCCGCCGCGGCCCGCTCTTGGTCCGGCTCATCACATCGAGCACATATTCGGTCGATTCGGGCGAGAGCAGCGCGCCGCGCGCCAGCCGCGTCAGCGCGCTGGCGATCGCCGCGGGGCTCGCACCGTCGGGCGGATTGGCGAGATAGGCGTTGCGCGCCGCGAGCCGCATCGAATCGGGCAGCGCCGCGCGCGCCTGCTCAAAATTGCGACCGACCGAATAGGCCTGCTGCCATTTGAGGCCCGCGGTCCCCGCCTGGAGCAGCCGCTCTCCGGGCCCGAAACGGATCGCGCCGAGCGCCTTTCGGTCGATGAGGCGCCGCACTGCGTCGGGCCCGCCGACGGTGCGCAGCAAGCTGTCGTTCGCCGTATTGTCGCTGCGCGTGATCGCGGTTTCAATGAGCTCGCGCACGCTCATCGTCACCGAGCCCTCGGCGCGGACGCGCGCCGCGAGCGGCTGATAAAAGAGCGTCAGATCCTCGGGCCCGATGCGCACGCGCTGGTCGAGCGTCAACCGTCCCTGATCGACGGCATCGAGCGCGGTGAGAACGACCCACAGTTTCGAGACGCTTTGCTGCGGGAACAAATCGCCGCCGCGCTGCGTCAGCGTCCATTCGCCGTCGATCCGCTGGACGGCGATGCCCGTCTTGCCGGGAAAGGCGCGCCACAGCGCATGGATGCGGTCCTGGAGCCCGCGGGGCGCACGGCGAAAGCCGGGGTCGACCGGCGCCGTGGCGCGCGGCATCGCGGCGGGCACCGGCTGGCCGATCGGCACCGTCACCGATCCACTCGGTCCGCGCACCGCCTGGGGTTGTTGTTGCTGTTGTTGCGGTGCCTGCGCGCGCGGCACCGGAATGACGGCGGCGCTGCTGACGCAACCCGCGAGCACCGCGGCGCTCATCGTGATCGCGAGGAGCGGCCTGACGGAAAACTCAAACTTCATTCGAACCCCGCACTTGCGACTTATATGACCCGCCCCACCGGTTCGATCGGTGGTTGCGCAGCGACCTTGGCCGGACCAGCGATTTGCGATGAACGATTCTTTCGCCGCGACCAGTTGCGGAACCCGCGCTGGAAACCGCGGTCAGGGGGCCGGAGTCGCGCGCACCATGGCGGGAAACAGCCGCTTGAGCGCGGCCAGCTTGGGCGCATCCCAGCGCAGGATATAGGGGTTGCGCGGGTTGCGGCGCATGAAATCCTGATGGTTCGCCTCGGCGGGATAGAAGCGCTTGTAGCGTTCGATCGGCACGACGAGCGGCTTAGCAAAATATCCGCCGCGGCCGATCTGGGCCAGATAGGCGGTCGCGACCTGGCGCTGCGCCGCGTCGAGCGGGACGATCGCGGCGCGATATTGCGACCCGACGTCGGGGCCCTGCCGGTCCTTCAGCGTCGGATCGGCGACCACCGAAAACAGGATGCGTAGGAGGGTGCCATAGCTGACCTGCGTGGGGTCATAAACAATGCGCACCGCCTCGGCATGACCCGATTTTCCGTCGTGCGTCAGCTCGTATCGCGCGGTCGCGGCGCTGCCGCCATGATAGCCCGATTCGACCGAGATCACGCCCTTCACATGCGAAAAGACGCCCTCGACGCCCCAGAAACATCCGCCCGCGAGCACCGCGGTTGCGCGCTTCGCGGGCACGGCAGGGTCGGTGAGCGCCGCGGGCAGCTTGACGACGCTTTCGGCCTGCGCCGGCGCGCATTGCGCGAGTAGCGCGCCCGCGACGAGCGCCGTCAGCGCGCGCAGCATCGGGCGGCCGCGCCCGTGCATCAGGCCGGAATCGGCACCGCCGGCTGGTTCAGCACGATATAGGTCGCGCCGATCGCAAAGCCGGCGAGCATGGTCAGGAACCAGTCCGAACGAAGAAAGGAGAGCATAGGGGCCTCGTGTCATATTATCTGTTTCGCGGCCGCGGCCGCCCTGGTTACACCAACGATATGACGCGCCCCTGCCATCCGTTCAGTGATAGCGGTCACTCTAGGCAGAATGGCTTACTATCCGGTGAACCGGGCGCTTAACCGTCGTTCAGGTCCAAATAGAAGCCGTCGCGGCGATTTCAAGACCGATCGGTATAAAAATATCGCGCGCATTTTTCGTCATCCCGGCGAAGGCCGGGATGACCATTGAGAGAGGAAAGGCGTCAGCTGAGCGCCGCGCACGCCTGCTGGATGCGCACGCAAGCTTCCTTCAGCACCGCCTCCGAAGTCGCATAGGAAACGCGGAACGCCGGCGACAGGCCGAAGGCGGCGCCATGCACCGCGGCGACGCGCGCCGAATCGAGGAAATAGTCGATCAGCGCTTCGTCGCTGTCGATGACATGACCCGATGGCGTTTTCTTGCCCATGCAGCCCGATGCGTCGGGATAGACGTAAAAGGCGCCGTCGGGGACCGGGCAGTTGAGCCCCGGCGCGTCGTTGAGCATCGCGACGACCATATCGCGGCGCTTGCGGAACGCGGCGTTGCGGTCGTCGAGGAACTGCTGCGGCCCGCCGAGCGCGGCGGCGGCGGCGGCCTGCGCGATCGAGCAGGGGTTCGAGGTCGACTGCGACTGGAGCTTGCCCATCGCCTTGATCAGCCACGCCGGGCCGCCCGCATAGCCGATGCGCCAGCCGGTCATCGCATAGGCTTTCGAACAGCCGTTCACGGTGAGGATGCGGTCGACCAGGTCGGGGCAGCGCTGCGCGAGCGTCGAAAAGGCGAAGTCGGCGTACCAGACATGTTCGTACATATCGTCGGTCATCACCATCACGTGCGGGTGGCGGCGGATGACTTCGCCGATCGCATCGAGTTCCTCCGGCGAATAGGCGGCACCCGACGGGTTCGACGGCGAGTTGAAAATCACCCAGCGCGTCCTGGGCGTGATCGCCGCGTCGAGCTGTTCCGGCGTGATCTTGTAATGCTGCGCCGCCGAGGCTGCGATGACGACCGGGGTTCCGCCCGCAAAGGCGACGATGTCGGGGTAGCTCACCCAATAGGGCGCCGGGATGATAACCTCGTCGCCTGGATCGACCGTCGCGACGAGCGCGTTGAACAGCGTGTGCTTGCCGCCGACATTGACCGTGATCTGGTCGAGGCCGTAGTCGAGGTCGTTGTCGCGGCGGAACTTGCCGCGGATCGCTTCCTTGAGCGCGACGGTGCCATCGACGAGCGTATATTTGGTCTGCCCGGCGCGGATCGCCTCGATCGCCGCTTCCTTGACGAAATCGGGGGTGTCGAAATCGGGTTCGCCCGCCGACAGGCCGATGACATCGACGCCTTCGGCCTTCAGCTTGGTAACGCGCGCGGTCATCGCGAGCGTGGCGGAGGGCTGGATGCGCCCGAGGGCGGCGGAGATATGCGGCTTCAGCGACATGGAGAGGCGTTCCTTCGCGAGCGGATGGACAGGAAATTGCGCGCGGCCGCGCCTAAAGCCTCCGCCCGCAAATCGCAAGGCGGCGGCGCGATAATTTCCTATGCAGCGTGCAATAGAGCCCCTCCCCTTCAGGGGAGGGGTTGGGGTGGGGCCCATCGGCCTTGCGCAAGGCCGATGGGCCCCACCCGCTGCAACTAGGCAGCAAACTGCCAAGTTTCGCTGCCCTCCCCTGAAGGGGAGGGGCTTAGGGGTTTAATGTTGGATCGGCGAGCCGCGCAGGCACCAACCCGCGCAGGCTGTTGCCGATGAAAAAGCCGTGCGCGAGATCGGCGAGCCGCAGATGCGATTCGACCGCGCGCCCCTTGTCGATCAATTCGCCGCGCAGCACGCCGGCGAGCAGTCCGAGCGCGAGCGGCGGGGTGAGCAGCACGCCGTCGCGCTCGACGAAGATGTTGCTCCAGCTCCCCTCGGTCACAAAGCCCGGTTCGTCGACGAACACGACTTCGGCGGCGCCGCTGTCCTGCCGCGCCTTGTCATAGGGTGCGCGCAGGCTGGTCTTGTGCAGGGCGCGAAAATCATCCGGGCGCATCGGCGCGGGGCAGACCGCGACCGGCACCGGCAGTTCGGCCAGCCGCGGCAGCGGCGATACCTCGACCGCGAGCGCCCCCGACGGCGCAAGCCGCATCCGCACGCGCGCCGCGCTGCGCAGGCGAAAGGTCGCCGATTGCAGGCTGTTGCGCGCGGCGTGCCGATCGAAGGTAAAGCCGAGTGCCGCGGCGCTCGCCTTCATCCGCCCCAGATGCCCCTCGAGGCGCTGAACCCCCTCGACGGGGTCGAATAACATCGTTTCAATCAGGTCGAAGCTCTCGCCCGCTGCGCCCACAAATTCCCCCTTGGCCAGACATTCGCGCCATTCCTCGCCCGGCACGCTGTCGGCAACGATTCCCGATCCCAATCCCAGCGTGGCGCATGACGGCGCGTCCTGCAACCCGCCTTGCGCGGCGACCGGGGGAAAGACGAGGGTGCGGATCGCGACGTTGAACGCGGCGTCGCCGTCGGCCTCGATGAAACCGATCGACCCCGTATAAAGCCCGCGCGGTTCGCGCTCCAGCGCGTCGATGATTTCCATCGCGCGCACCTTGGGCGCGCCGGTGATCGACCCGCAGGGAAAGGCGGCGCGCAACACGTCGACGGCGCCCGTTCCCGCGGGCAGGCGCGCGCCGACGTCGGATACGAGCTGGTGGATCGTCGGGAAGCTTTCGACGCGGAAGAGGTCGGGGACGGCGACCGATCCCGGCTCGGCGACGCGCGACAGGTCGTTGCGGATCAGGTCGACGATCATCAGATTTTCGGCGCGCTGCTTCGGATCTTCGGCGAGTTCGCGCGCCGCCGCCGCATCGGCGTTGGGATCGACCCGCCGCGCTGCGGTCCCCTTCATCGGCCGCGCAATCACTGCGCCATCGCGCAGCGCAAAGAAAAGTTCGGGCGACAGCGATGCGATCGCCTGTTCGCCCGTCCAGATAAAGCCGCCATATCCCGCGCGCGCCGTCCGCCGCAGCCGCGCGTAAACGGCGAGCGGATTGCCCGCCACCGGCACATCGGCGCGGAAAGTCAGGTTCGCCTGATAGATATCGCCCGCGCGGATGAAGGCGAGCACCGCCTCGACCGCCGCGACATAATCGGCGCGCGCGATCCGCGGTTCCACCCTGCCGACCCACGCCGACGCCGGATCGGGGAGCAGCCGTTCGACGTCGTCGGCATCGATCCGCTGCACATCGGCAAACAGGCCGAACCAGCCGAGCGGCATGGTCCCCGCCGCGCCGTCGACCGCGCCGCGCCATGCGGGCGCGAGCCCCTTCCCCGCCTCATAGGCCAGATAGCCCGCGGCGTGGAGGCCCCGCGCCTGCGCCCCGTCAAGCCGGTCGAGCAGCGCCGGAATTTCGGCAGCGCTGTCGGCGGCAACGATATCCACCGGATCTGTGAAAAGCCGCGCCCGCGCTGCGCCCTCGACACGCGCATCGTCGAGCAAGACGAAGGGCGCGCTCGCTGTCGTCGCAAAGCCCGTCGAGTGCCCCGGTACCATCGGCTCGTTCGTTCGGTGCGCCGCGCGGCGTCAGCGTTCGCGGCGGACGCGAATACGCTTCATGTTGCCGATTTCGGCGAAATAGCTTCCGACGGCGCCCGGATAAATTACGACCTTTTCACCCGGTTTGGGCTCGCGGGGCAGATCGGTCTGGTCGGTTTGCATCCAGACGGCGCCATCCTCGATCTCGAACCGCATCTTGTTATGGCCTTCGCGCCGCGCCCACTTGATAGTGGTCTCCAGGCGGCTAATCTTTTCCTTATCGTCGTCGCCTCCGCCGAAAAAGGGCAAATCGCGCAAAGTGAAACCGAACAATCCACGCCGCGCCCTTTGTGCCGCGGCGCGATCAAAGAAGGTCACGTCGTTCGCAGATTGTGCTTGTTCCAGCGCGGCAACCTGGCTGTCAAAGCAGGCAAGTCGCGCTGCCGGATCGACAATTGCGCGGCAGTCGTAAATCTTCTGCACCTGCACCGGCGTCTCCGACGTGCCCCGTTCCTTTGCACTGGCGGGCGTCAAGCCCGGAAGCAGCGGCGAAAGCGTGACAGCCAGAATGGTCAAACGCACTTGCTTCAAGGCCATGGTTTTCCCCCGTCGATCCACTTGCAGGCGTAGCTGTGTCCCCGTCATACCGCAAGCACGGGGCGCGATTGCGATTGACGGCGCCGTTGCTTAAAGTGATGTCAATAACGCAGAAGCAGAGAGGTTGCCTCAATTTCATGAACACCCGCTTTTCCTGGTCGATCGATTATCATCACCCTACCGACTGGGACCAATCCTTCGCGCCGCTGTCGCTGCCCGACATGCTCGCCGCGAGCGTCGCGCGAAAGGGCGATGCGCCGATGCTCGACTTCATGGGGCGGCAGTTCAGCTATGCCGAGGTGGCGCAGGGCGCCGCGCGCGTTGCGCGGGGGTTGCAGATATTGGGGCTGGGCAAGGGTAGCCGCGTCGGCCTGTTCCTGCCCAACGTCCCCCATTATGTCGCCGCCTATTATGGCGCGCTCATGGCGGGCGCGACGGTGGTCAATTTCTCGCCGCTCTATACCATCGCCGAACTCGAAGCACAGGTCGAGGATTCGGGCACCGACACGCTGTTCACGCTGAGCGCCGCGGCGCTGCTGCCGACCGCGCTCAAGGTGCTCGACGGATCGAGCCTGGGCCGGCTGATCGTCGGGTCGGTCGCGGGCGGCCTGCCGAAGACGAAATCGCTGCTCTATCGCCTGTTCAAGCGCCGTGAGGTTGCGCCGCTGCCAGACGATCCGCGCGTAATCCGCTTCTCGGCGCTCACCGACAATGACGGGCGGCCCGAACCGGTTGCGATCGATCCCGAAACCGATGTTGCGCTGATCCAATATACCGGCGGTACAACGGGGACGCCGAAAGGCGCCAAGCTGACGCATCAGAACCTCACCGCCAACGCGCGGCAGGTGAATGCGATCGATCCCGACCATGAGGCGGAGGACCGCATCCTCGGCGTGCTTCCCTTCTTTCACGTTTTTGCCAACACCTGCGTACTCAACCGCACGGTGCTGAACGGCGGGTCGATCACCATGCTGCCGCGCTTCGACGCCAAGCAGGCGCTGGCAGCAATCAACCGCACCAAGACGACCGCGCTCCCCGGCGTGCCGACGATGTATCAGGCGCTGCTCGACCATCCCGATCTGGCGCGCACCGATTTTTCCTCGCTGCGCGTGTGCATCTCCGGCGGCGCGCCGATGCCCGCCGAGCTGCGCGAAAAATTCGTCGCCGCCACCGGCGCGTCGCTGGTCGAGGGCTATGGCCTCACCGAAAGTTCGGGGGTGGTCGCGACCAACCCCTATAACGGCCCGGTCCGTCCCGGCACGATCGGCCAGCCGCTGCCCGCGACGCATATCCGCCTGCTCGACAAGGAAGACCCGACAAAGGATGCGGCCGACGGCGAGCCCGGCGAACTGGCGGTGAAGGGGCCGCAGATCATGCAAGGTTACTGGAACCGCCCCGATGCCGACACCGACAGCTTCACTGCCGACGGCTGGCTGCGCACCGGCGACGTCGCGGTGGTCGAGGAGGGCGGCTATATCCGCATCGTCGACCGGCTGAAGGACATGATCGCGGTCGGCGGCTTCAAAGTCTATCCGAGCGTGATCGAGGCGCATCTTTACGAGCATCCCGCGGTCAAGGAAGCGATCGTGCTCGGCATCCCCGACGCCTATCGCGGCGAAGCGCCCAAGGCCTTCGTGACGCTGGAGGAGGGTTTCGAAGTAACGGGCGAGGCGCTCACCGCCTGGCTCAACCCGCAGCTCGGCAAGCATGAGCGGGTGATCGCGGTCGAGGTGCGGGACGCGCTGCCCAAGACGATGATCGGCAAGCTCGACCGCAAGGCGCTGCGGGCCGAGGCCGGGTAAACGGCGCGCGCTGACACTCACAAAATGCTGTGCTCCCGCGAAGGCGGCAGTCCATCTCCGGTTGGCGCCATCCGGAACGGGTCGGTGATGGGTCCCCGCCTTCGCGGGGACACACCATATTGTTGCCGCTTATGCCGGAAGCTCCAGCGCGCTATTCGGTCGCCTTCGCCGGCTTGGCTTTCGCTTTTCCCTTGCCCGCCTTAGGCGCGGCGGGGGTGATTTCGAACGCCAGCGGATTACCGACATGGGCGTCCTCGCCGGTCTTCATCTTCACCTTGACCTCGCCGCCGTGGACGAGCTTGCCAAAGAGCAGTTCCTCAGCGAGCGGCTGTTTGATCTTTTCCTGGATCAACCGGCCCATCGGACGCGCGCCGTACAGCTTGTCATAACCTTTGCCGGTCAGCCATTCGCGCGCCGCATCGTCGAGCTGGATATGGACGTTGCGGTCGGCGAGTTGCAGCTCGAGTTCGAGGATGAACTTGTCCACCACGCGCGCGACGACTTCAGGCGGCAGATAGCCGAAGGGGACGATCGCATCGAGGCGGTTACGGAATTCGGGGGTGAACATGCGCTTCACCGCCTCTTCCTGC
>JASBSJ010000017.1 GCA_030148985.1 Sphingopyxis sp. | reverse complement strand
GGCGCTGCGATGGCTGGGTTTTTTGCCCCCCCCCCTCTGCGATCTCTGCGCCTCTGCGCGAATCTTGTTCCAACACGATCCTTCGAACAAGAGACCGCAATCGGTCGTTTGCCGTCGTTGCGTCAAATTCGGGAGCGAATGGCCGGAATGGGGAGGAGCGCAACGGCCGCAATCGGTCGCTTCCAGACATTCGTCATCCCGGACTTGATCCGGGATCCACGACGACGGCGCGGCTATGGATCCCGGCCTGCGCCGGGATGACGATAAGAGAGGGTCGGCGCCCTGCCAAAACCCGTCATCCCAACCGGCTCTCAGGCGCCGGTCAGCTTCTCGATCTCCGGCGCGCCCGCCAGGCACGGGCCGAGCTTGGCGCCGAGCGTGCGGAAATGCTCCGACGCGCGGTGCGCTTCGACCGCCGCTTCGTCGTCGTAGCATTCGAGCACTTTGTAGACGCCGGCCGTTTCGGTGCGGAACAGCTTGTAATAGCTATTTCCCGCCTCGTTTGCGTTCACCGCGGCGGCGAGTTCGGAAAAGACGCCTTCAAACGCTTCTTCCTTGCCCGGCTGCACGCGCAGCGTGGCGATAATGCCGATGGCAGTCATGGTCTTTTTCCTTCCGGTCCGGCTTTGAGGTCGGGATCGACCTCCCATCCTTCCTCGACCTGAACGCCAAAGCTGTTCAGGATCATCGATACCTGCGTATATTGCCCGACCGTCATCACCAGGTCCATCCGCCCCTTGTCGCCAAGTGGCGCGAGCGCGGCCCAGGTGGTGTCGGTGACGAAATGGCCGGTCGTCAGTTCGTCGGTCGCGCGCAGCATCGCGCGGTCGAGGTCGCTCCAGCCCGCGGCATCGGGGCCGGCCTTGATCCGCGCAATCTCCTCTTCGGAAAGCCCGCAGTCGAGCCCGATGCGCTTGTGCTGCGTCCATTCGTAACCCGAACGGCAGTTATAGCCGGTGCGCAGGATAACGAGTTCGCGATTCCGCGGGCTCAGCGCGTTGCGCCGCGACAGGACATAATTGCCCCAGGCGAGAAAGGCCGTGAGCGCCTTGGGTGCATGCGCCAAGGTGCGGAAGATATTGAGGATCTTGCCGCCCCCAACCTTACCCCCATCGGACGCAAGGAAGGGTTCGAGCGCGGCGCGCTGGTCGGCATCGAGCCGGTCCAAATCGACCGGCTCGATACGCGGGTGGCTTAGGCGCAAATCAGAAGACCTCGAACAGGCCCGCTGCCCCCTGGCCGCCGCCGATGCACATCGTTACGACGGCATATTTCACGCCGCGGCGCTTGCCTTCGATCAGTGCGTGGCCGACGCAGCGCGCGCCGGTCATGCCGAACGGGTGGCCGATCGAGATCGAGCCGCCGTTGACGTTGAGCAGTTCGTTGGGGATGCCGAGCTTGTCGCGGCAATAGAGCACCTGCACCGCGAAGGCTTCGTTGAGTTCCCACAGGCCGATGTCGTCCATCTTCAGCTCGAAGCGTTCGAGCAGCTTGGGGATGGCGAAGACGGGACCGATGCCCATTTCGTCGGGTTCGGTGCCCGCGACCGCCATGCCGACATAACGGCCGAGCGGCTGGAGCCCGCGCTTTTCGGCGACCTTGGCTTCCATCACGACGCACGCCGACGATCCGTCGGCGAGTTGGCTGGCGTTGCCCGCGGTGATCGTGTGGCCTTCGCCCATCACCGGCTTCAGGCTGGCGAGGCCTTCGAGCGTGGTGTCGGGACGGTTGCATTCGTCCTTGTCGGCGACGACATCCTTGAAGCTGACTTCCTTGGTTTCCTTGTCCATCACCGCCATCGTCGCGTTGCACGCGACGATCTCGTCGTCATATTTGCCCGCGGCCTGTGCGGCGGCGGTGCGCTGCTGCGACTGGAGCGAATATTCGTCCTGCACTTCGCGGCTGATGTTATAGCGCTTGGCGACGACCTCGGCGGTGCCGATCATCGGCATATAGGTGTCTTTGTGCATCGCGATCAGCTCGGCGTCCGTTTCGATGAACACCTTGCCGCTGCCGCTGACCTTCGAGATGCTTTCGATGCCGCCCGCGACGCAGATGTCCTGGCGGTCAACGATGATCTGCTTCGCCGCGGTCGCGATCGTCATCAGGCCCGACGAACATTGGCGGTCGATCGACATGCCGGGGACGGTGACGGGCAGGCCCGAACGAAGCGCGATCAGCCGCGCGACGTTCATCGTCTGCGATCCCTGCTGCATCGCGGCGCCGAACACGACATCGTCGATCTCGCCGCCTTCCAGGCCCGCGCGCTCGACCGCGGCCTTGACCGAGAAGGAGCCGAGCGTCGGGGCAAGCGTGTTGTTGAACGAGCCGCGGCCCGCCTTGGTCAGCGGGGTGCGGGCGGTGGAAACGATAACGGCGTCACGCATGGTGTAATTCCTTCTATTTGGATCCGGATATCTTTTCGGGGGAGGTCGGCCGGATAATCTCGATCAAACGAAAAACTGGCTGATCCATTCGGCGATCAGGGCGGGCTTTTCCTCGCCCTCGATCTCGACGGTCACTTCGTTGGTCTGCTGCCACTGGCCGGGGCGCTTTTCCTCCAGCTCAAGCAGCTTCACATGGCTGCGCACGCGCTTGCCCGAGCGGACGGGCGACAGGAAGCGGACTTTGTTGCAGCCGTAATTGACGCCCATCTTGACGCCGCCGACCTTGGGGCCGTCGGTGCTCGCGCCCAGCATCGGCATCAACGACAGCGTCAGAAAGCCGTGCGCGATCGTGCCGCCAAAGGGCGTGAGCTTCGCCTTTTCCTCGTCGATATGGATGAACTGATGATCGCCGGTGGCATCGGCGAACTTGTTGATCATCTCCTGATCGACGAGCACCCAATCGGACGTGCCGAGATGCTGTCCGACCTTCGTCTGCAATTCTTGCGGCGTGATGGTGGCCATTAATCATCCCCTCTATGCTGGTTCGGGGCGCGTTCTAGGCCTCTCCTGCCGCGTTGCACAAGGGCCAAGGGCTTTGCCCACGGCGCCGTAGCGTCAGCTCGTGGCAGGCTTTGGCGTCTTCATCGTGACGCTCTCGGCATAGGGCAGAATCATCGTTCCGTCCGGCGCGGCGGTAAAGGTCGTCTGCGTCGGATAGGCAAAGTCGTAACCCGCCTTGCTCAGCTCTTCGAACACGCGGATGCCGATCGCGGTACGCGCGGCGATGACCTCGTTATAATCGTCGCTGTGAATGTCGGCGACCAGCTCGAAGTCGAGGCTCGACGCGCCGAACCCGATGAAGCTCGACCGGACGAACTCGTGGAGTTCGGCTTCGACCTGTGCCTCCAGTAACGTGGGCAGCGCGCGGAGCATTTCGGGCGTCGTCTGATAGACCACGCCGATCGCGAACTGGACGCGGCGGCGGTGAAGATGCGCATAGTTGGTGATCTCTTTTGACAGGAGATTGGTGTTCGAGATGACGAGCAATTCGCCGTTCACCGACCGCAGGTGCGTGCTCTTGAGCCCGATCCGCTCGACGGTCGCGATGCTGTTGTCATATTTGATCGTCTCGCCGACGCGGAACGGCCGGTCGAAAATGATCGAGAGCGAGGCGAAGAGGTCCGAGAAGATGCCCTGCGCAGCAAGGCCGATCGCGATGCCGCCGATGCCGAGACCCGCGACCAGCCCGGTGACATTGACCCCCATATTGTCGAGGATGACGATCGCGGCGACCGCGAACAGCGCGACGCTGATGAGCAGCCGGATGATCCCCATCGCATTGTTCAGCGTTTCATTGTGGCTCTCGGCGGCGCGCCGCTGGATCAGGCCGAGCACGATCTCGCGCGCCCAGATCGCGGCTTGCAGCACAACGGCGACGGTGAAGGCAAAATGGATGACATTCAGGATCAGCGCCGGCGGCTGAGCATAGCCCGCAACCATCCGCACCGAGACGATCGCGAGGACGAGCGACTTGGTCTTGTGGATCACCCGCCCGACGATGTCGGTGAGCGTGAACTCGCCCGGCGCCGACTGCGCGCGCTTCAGCGCGAAGCCGCGGATCATCGACAGCAGGAAATAGATGGCAAGGCCCAGCGCCACCGCGATACCGATCTCCAGCCAGTGGCTGTTCACCCACGCGACGCTGCTGTCCCACCAGGCGCGCATATCGGCGAGCGGATCTCTGGTCGCGGCATTGGTCTTGGCAGGCGCCGTCTTGGTGGCGGCGGACGGGGCGGCGGTCAGGATCGTGGCAGTCATGCGGGGCCTGTTGGTCCTCTGGTTCGATCGGTAAGGCGAAACGCGGTGCCCTTTTAGGGCGCGCGCTCCAGATAGGTCAAAAATCCGCGCGCGTAACGCGAAACATGCGCGAATCTATGGTCCCATAGCGCCCTGCCGGGCCGAAGGTTCCCGTCCTAGGAACTTGCGGGCAGGCTGTGCCGCGCCGGCACCTGCGCCGGGCGCGCCATCAATGGACGCCATCCCGCCTCCTGCTCGCGGCGGCGGCAATAGGTCGTCAGCCCGATTTCGAGCGCGAGCATCATGTAGATGAACGGCTGGAAGGCGATGCCGACGAACAAAGATCCGACCATATAGACGATATGCCCGTGCTGAAGCGCGGTCGCCAGCGGCGCGATCCATTGTTCCTCGGCGCGGCGGGTCTTGAGGTAGCGGCGGCGCAGCTGTTCCATGCGGACGAGGCCGATCGCGTGGAGGAGCAGCCACAGCGCAAGGCCCGGATAACCCTGTTCGCCCAGCATCTCGAAATAGCTGGAATGATAGGCGCGCGAATGTTCCTCATATACCGTCGCTTCGGCATTTTGCGGCGCATCGGGATCATAGCCGCTCGCCGCCTTTTCGACGCGGACGCTGTTCTGGATATAGGCTTCGAAACCGCCGCCGAACGGGTTTTCCTTGGCATAGTCCCATGTCCATTGCCACACGGCGACGCGGGTCGAGGCCGACTGGTCGGATTTATAACCCTGGATCGTTTCCATGCGCTCGGTGAAGCTTTGCGGCAGGAAAGGGATCGCCGCGACCGCGAGCAGCCCCGCCCCGGCCATATAAAGGAAGCGATGCTTGACCGCGCGCAGCGACAGTATGGCGAGCACCGCGAGGCAGACGAGCCCGGTGCGCGCCTGCGTCCCCACGGGCAGCAACATGCACGCGAAACAGAGCGCGAAGGCAAAGAGCGAGACGCGCCAGTCGGGCGGAAAGATCGTCCCGTGGCGCCGGTACCAGAGGATGAGCGGGATGATCGCGATGCCGACGGTCGACATGATCGACCCTTCGTACAGGCCGTAATTTTCGTTGAGCAGCAGCTGGAGCGTCCCGTAACCGCCGCCGCCCGCCGCGGTCTTGATCCCGCCCGCGATCGCGATCGACGCCGCGGAGAGCAGCATGATGAGCGCGAGCGCCTCGATCCGCAACTTGGTGCGCAAGGTCAACGGCAGGAAGATCGCCCAGAGCAGCGCCTTCCACACCCAGCTCCATTTGTCCGCCGCCTCGACCGGGAAATCGGCCTGGATCGTCGTCATCCAGCAATAGAGGAGGATCAGGACGAGCAAGGTCTGCCGCCCCGACCATCTGGTGTCGCGCTTGTCGTCGGCGACGAGCCAGCCGGTGATCGCAAGGCCAAAGACGATCAGCGAGACGGGGATCGAATTGATGAGGAAATAGCTCAGCCGCTGCGGCGCGACGATGTCGATGTAGCAAAAGCAGAGGATGAACAGGAACGGCTTGCGAAAGCCGACCCCGATGAAGGCGAACAGAAAAGCGACGAAAACCAGGTCACGCATCGCTTGGCGCGTCCTCTGCGGCGCGTTCGGCATCGCGGCGCTGCTGCCACAGCATCCGCGGGCTCACCTCGCGGTCGAGATCGTCGCGATAGAGCAAGCGCCACAGCGCGATCGCCATCAGCAAGTGCGTCAGGCCAATGGAGAAATTGTCGACCATATCGGACGCCGCCTAGGCTATCGGGGTTGACGCCGCGTTAAGCCTTGTCTGTCAAAGCCCCGCACGATGACCCGCATATTGCACGTTCTGGACCATAGCCTGCCGACGCACAGCGGCTACACCTTTCGTACCCGCGCCTTGATGAAGGCACAGGTCGCAAAGGGGTGGGAGGTTGCCGGGGTGACCGGCGTGCGGCATCCCGAGCCTGGCCCGGATGGCGAAACGGTCGACGGGCTGACCTTCTATCGCACACCGCCGATCGCGCCCGCGCGCGCGCCGCTGCGCGAATGGCGCGAAATCGGCGCACTGGCGCGGCGCGTCGAGGCGCTGGCGCGCGACTGGAAGCCCGATGTTCTCCACGCCCATTCGCCGGTGCTAAGCGGGCTGGCGGCGCTGCGCGTCGGCAAGCGGCTCGGCATTCCGGTGATCTATGAAATCCGCGCTTTCTGGGAGGATGCGGCGGTCGGCAACGGCACCGGGCGCGAGGGGAGCCTGCGGTATCGACTGACAAAAGCGGTCGAAACCCATGCCGTGAAATCGGCCGATGCGGTCGCGGTGATTTGCGAAGGGCTGCGCGGTGACCTGATCGCGCGCGGTATCGATCCGGCCAAGATCACCGTATCGCCGAACGGCGTCGATCTCGAGCTGTTCGGTGACCCGCCACCGCGCGACGATGCGCTCGCCGCCGAACTGGGCCTCGCGGCCGACGATGCGGTGATCGGCTATATCGGCAGCTTTTACGATTATGAGGGGATCGACGACCTGATCGCCGCGATGCCTGCGCTCGTCGCAGCGCAGCCCAAGGCGCGGCTGCTTCTCGTAGGCGGCGGCCCGATGGAGGCGGCGCTCAAGGGTCAGGCGGCGGCATCGCCCGCATCAGCGCAGATCCATTTCGTCGGCCGCGTGCCGCACGATCAGGTCGAGCGTTATTATTCGCTGATCGACATCCTCGCCTATCCGCGCAAGAAGATGCGCCTGACCGACCTTGTCACCCCGCTGAAACCGCTCGAGGCGATGGCGCAGGGCAAGCTGGTGGCGGCATCCGACGTCGGCGGGCACCGCGAACTGATCGAGGACGGCGCGACGGGCACGCTGTTCGCGCCCGACGACCCCGCCACGATTGCCGCGGCGCTTGCCAAGCTGCTCGAAAACAGGAACATGTGGCCCGACCGGCGGCGGACGGCGCGGATTTTTGTCGAAACCCATCGTAACTGGTCATCAAACATTTTACGTTACGAGCCGGTTTACCAGCGACTGCTGCGCGGCAGCTGACGCCAAGGATCTGGGACGATATGGACGAGACGAGCGAGAACCGGATCAAAAGCATGGCGAGCGCGCTGCTGCGCGCGCTTCAGCCCGCGATCCCGGCGGTGATCGGCGCCGCGGCGCTGACCTTCCTTTTCGCCGCGTTAATGCCGTTCGCCTGGGTCAGCGCGATCAGCTGGAACCTCTATCTCGACCGCCTGTCGGACCTGTTCGTGCCGCCGATCGGCAATGGCGGGCGCCTCGCGCTCGCCTTTGGCATGGCGGCGGTCGCGGCGCTGATCGCGGGTTTCGCCGCGCTGCTGATCGCCAAACCGGAGGCGGCCGGGCTGTCGTCGCTGCGCAATCCGTTCCGCCGCCAGGCCGAAGCGAGCGACGAGGACGAACCGGTGTTCACGCGCCGCCGCATCGACCTGCACCCCGACGATCCGCCGCGCCCGCCGATCCACGCGACGCGCGACCTGCCCGCAGGCGGCCTCGACGCATTTGAGGCGCCGCTTTTCAAACGCGGCGGCGATGCCGAGCTTGAAGACGGTGCGGCCGGCGATGAACTGATTCTGGCCGACCTTGCGACTGAAGAAGATCTCGGCGCCGACGCGCCCTGGCTCCAACCCGCCGAAATGACGGCGCCGGCGCCCGCGCCCGCGCCGGTGGACAAGTCGCTCGGCGCGATGGTCGCGCGTTTCGAGGCCGGCCTCGCGCAGCGCCGACAGACGGCGGTCGCGCGCGCGGCGATTCCGGGTGCGGACGCGGCGGTTCCCGCCGAGGAGCCCGAGATCGACTTCGCGCTCGAAGCCGCGCTCGGCACCTTGCAGCGCATGACGCGGCAATCGGTCGGCTAGGGTGGTGCGCGTTTAATCTGAGCTATCTCCCGTTCGTGTCGAGCGCACTCCGCGAACCCCCCCCCCGTGGGCCGATGCCCCGGGGGGGGGCACATAGGGCAGCACCCAACGCA
>JASBSJ010000066.1 GCA_030148985.1 Sphingopyxis sp. | reverse complement strand
GTGTCGATGCGATCGAGCAGGCGATGGAACAGCGCCGCGGGAGCCAGCGCCATCAGTCGCGCCAGCACCCCGCCCGCGCCGCCGTTTCTGCGAACGATCCCCAGCCGCAGCCGATCTCAAGGATCGCTTCGCCCACCGCAGTCCCGGTCCGTGCCAGAATTGCATCAAGCTTGGCCTGCTGCGCCTGCTCGAGCGTCATGTCGCGACGTTCGAACAATGCGCTCGAATAAGTCATGCTGCGGTCGAGCCAGGGCTCGTAGAAGTCGTTGCCGAGATCATAGTGGTAGGCGATGTTGCGCCGCGCGCCGTCGCGATGATTGCGCCGCAGCCAATGCCAGGCCCGCTTTGCCAGCCGCGTCGCGCCGCTCGCGCGTCCGGCATCGCCCAGGGTGGCGCGGTTACGGACGAACAGGTCGAACAGCGGCACCGGATCGGGCGAAGTCCATTCGCCCTTCTCCCACGCGCGATACCAACCGATCGAGCCCGACAGCGCCAGCCGCGCCAGCGCCGCCCAGCTGTGCAGGTGAACGATCGCCGTCGGCCCCTCACCGCGCCCGCCAAGCAAGCGGACGCTCCCGTCGGGCAAATGCCCCTCGATCGTTCCCGATAACAGCCCCGTGTCGATGCGATCGAGCAGGCGATGGAACAGCGCCGCGGGAGCCAGCGCCATCAGTCGCGCCAGCACCCCGCCCGCGCGATAGGCGCGGTCGGCGCGGAGCAGTTGCTTGCCGCGGCCGGGGCTGACATGCGTGTTCATAACCCCTTCCTGCCCCAAAGGCGCGCGGCTGACAATTGCCTCAAACGCGCGCTGCCATGACGTCACATTCGCGCCGCGCTATTCGGGGGCGCTTGCTGTATCGGGCGCCGTCAGCCGCACCTGAAAACGCTCCTCGGCCAGCGGGTGCATGAAGCGCTGGTCGCGCAGCAATATCGCATCGCCGTCGCGCTCCGCCACCGGCATCCGCGACCAGAACAGGAAGGCGCGCGCGGCCGGATCGGCCTTGACCCATTCGGCAAGTCGTGGATCGCCCATGCCCGTCGGCGTGCCGGTCAGGTCGAGTTGGCCCCCGACGCCCGGCGCGAAGCTGGCGGTGCCGTAGCGGTCAGCGGTGCGCCAGAAAATGTCGCGCCGCCAAAATGCGAGCGGCGGCGGGCTCGCCACGACCAGCGCGTCCGGCTTGCCAGCTGCGGCGAGCGCATCCGACGCCATGCGCTCCGCAGCGCCGGTGATCAGCCCATTCGCGAAGATATAGGCCGAGACGGCCGCAAAACCGATCCACGCTGGTCGCTGCCAATGCAACGCGCCGCGCCGTTCGCGCCGCAGCGACAGCCAGAGCGAGACCGCCAGCGCGATCCATATCCACAGGTCGATGATGAAGATGCTGTCGCCATAGAACCACTTGGAGGAAAAGGGTTCGAGCAGGCGGATGCCATAATTGTTGAGCCAGTCGAGCGCCGGATGGCTGAGGCACCCGATGTAAGCGAGCGCGAGCAGCCAGCCCTTGTCGATCGGCAGGCGGCTCACGGGCCGCCTCCCGCGCTTCGTCTGCCACCGATCGAACGCCAGCATCGCCACCCACAACAGGATCGGCAGCACCAGCATCGCGACCGGTCCATGGGTGATCCCACGCCGAAAGCCCAGATGCTGCACCCCGTCGAGCCAGAACAGGCAGGCCGCATCAACGTCGGGCAGGTTCGCCGCCAGAACCAGCGTCGGAATCGCCAGCCCGGTCTTTTTCTTGAGCCCCATTTGGCCCAGCAGCGCGCCGACGAGGCTGTGCGTCAGATTATCCATATTGCCCCGATCTCATGTTGGAGAATGACTCGCACAAAGCCACGAAGCCACAAAATGTCATCGGCTCAACGGACGATAATAATCGTTGGCCAGGCGCTTTACGCCCTCTTTGAAGCTGGGCGCGCCAAAGTTCATAAGCAGTCCGAGCGGCAGACTCATCAAGCGAAGATAGGTCAGCACCTGTTTCGCGTGGACCGGGGCATGTCGTTCGGTCGATTTCAGTTCGATCACCAGGCGGTCCTCGACAAGAAGATCGACGCGAAATGTCTCGTCGAGCAATTTGCCGCGAAACATGATCGGAACGATTTTCTGTCGCTCGACCCGTAATCCCCGTTCGGCCAGAAACTCGGCGAGCAGGACTTCATAGACGGTTTCCAGCAGCCCCGGTCCGATTTCGCGATGCAGTTTATAGCCGCAATCCAAAGAAATCCGGGCCAGTTCTTCAACATCCGTCGTCAAACCAGCCCCCTTTGTGGCTTTGTGGCTTTGTGCGAGAAAAATTAAAGCTCCGGCCCGCTTTCGGTCACCGTCCAGGTCTGTCCTTTTTTCAGCAGGCCCTGCAAATCGGCCGTCTTGCCTTCGGCCGCCGCCTGGTTCTGCCGCACGACATCGGCTTCGAACGTCGGCCGCGGATCGTCGTAGAGGACGCCCAGCGCCATCGGAAACTCGCCGAAGCGCATCTCGACGAGCATGTGCGCGACGCTGCGGTTGGTCACATCGTGAACGATCACCCCCGCCGCCTGCCAGTCGCCATCGACGACATCGACCGTCTTGAGATGCAGCGCCCCGGCGTCGAGTGCGATGCCCTTGGTGCCCTTGGCATAGAGCATCGGTTCGCCATTCTCGAGCCAGAGCTGGCGATCCTCGGCGCCCTTCGGCGCCGCGAAATCCTCGAACACGTCTTTGTTATAGACGATACAGTTCTGAAAAATTTCGATAAAGGCTGCGCCTTTGTGCGCATGGGCGGCTTTCAGAACCTCGGGCAGCTTCTTCGACACATCGAACCCGCGCGCGACGAAGCGGGCACCCGCACCGAGCGCAAAAGCCGCAGGCTGCGCGGGGCGGTCGACCGAGCCGTAGGGGGTCGAAGGACTGGTCGTGCCGACGCGGCTGGTCGGCGAATATTGGCCCTTGGTCAGCCCGTAAATCTCGTTGTTGAACAACATGATCTGGCAATCGAGATTGCGGCGGATGAGATGCATCGTGTGATTGCCGCCGATCGACAACCCGTCGCCGTCGCCGGTGACGATCCAGATGTCGAGCCCCGGATTGGCGAGCTTCAGCCCCGTCGCAAAGGCCGGCGCGCGGCCATGGATGGTGTGGAAGCCATAGGTTTCCATATAATAGGGGAAGCGCGACGAGCAGCCGATGCCGCTGATGAATACGGTATTCTCGGGCGCGGTGCCGATTTCGGGCATTGTGCGCTGCACTGCTTTGAGGATCGCATAATCGCCGCAGCCGGGGCACCAGCGGACCTCCTGGTCGGTTTCCCAATCCTTGAGCGTGGTCGTCCGCGCGATGGTCGTCATCTCGTTCACTTCAATGCCTCCTCGATGGCGGCTTCGATCTCTGCAATCGTGAAGGGCTGGCCCGACACCTTGTTCACTGGCTTGGCATCGACCAGATATTGATCGCGCAACACCGTCTTCAACTGCCCGGTGTTCATTTCGGGCACGATCACCTTGTCATAGCTCTTGAGCAGCTCGCCCAGATTGGCGGGCAGCGGCCAGATATGGCGGATATGGACGTGGCTGACATCCAGACCCTCGGCACGCTTGCGCCGCACCGCCTGGTGGATCGGGCCAAAGGTCGAGCCCCAGCCGACGACCGCCAGCTTGCCGCCCTCGGCGCCCAGCTCGACGATCTGGTCGGGCACTTTGATGCCGTCGATCTTCGCCTTGCGAATATCGGTCATGGCCTGATGGTTGGCGGGGGCGTAGTTGATGTGGCCGGTGTCGACTTCCTTCTCGATCCCGCCGATGCGGTGGAGCAGGCCGGGGGTGCCGGGCTTGACCCACGGGCGCTTGAGCTTGTCGTCGCGGCCATAGGGTTTGAACCCGCCTTCGGGCACTTCGGTCAGAAATTCGACCGGGAACGCTTCGTAGGTCGTGAGGTCAGGCACCGCCCACGGCTCGGCCGCATTGGCGATATAGCCGTCGGTCAGCAGCATCACCGGGGTCATATATTGCACCGCGATGCGCACCGCCTCGATCGCGCAGTCGAACGCATCGCCGGGCGAGCGCGCGGCGATCACCGGCATCGGCGCGTCGCCGTTGCGGCCATAGACCGCCTGATACAGATCCGACTGCTCGGTCTTGGTCGGCAGGCCGGTCGACGGGCCGCCACGCTGCGAATTGACGATGACGAGCGGCAGCTCGGTCATGATCGCGAGACCCATCGCCTCGCCCTTCAGCGCGATACCGGGGCCCGACGATGACGTCACGCCCAGCGACCCACCATAGCTCGCACCGATCGCCGAACAGATGGCCGCAATTTCGTCCTCGGCCTGAAAGGTCGTGACGTCATATTCCTTCAGCCGCGACAGATGATGCAGGATCGCCGACGCCGGGGTTATTGGATAGCCGCCGAAGAACATCGGCAGCTTGGCGAGCTGCGCGCCAGCGACGAGGCCAAGCGCGATGCCCTCGGCGCCGGTCAGGGTGCGATAGAGGCCCGGCGCCGCGGGCGCGGGATCCACATGATGCTGCTTCAGCGGCCCCGCGAGTTCGGCGGTCTCGCCATAGGCGTGCCCCGCGTTGAGCGCCGCGACGTTCGCCGCCGCCAGCTCGGGCGCCTTCGCAAATTTCGCGTTGAGCCAGTCGATCAGCGGCTGGCGGTCGCGGTCGAACATCCAGAGCGCGAGCCCCAGCGTCCACATATTCTTGCAGCGCAGCGCCTCCTTGTTGCCAAGGCCAAAGGGCTTCACCGCGTCCATCGTCAGCTGGCTGATATTGAGCTTCAGGAGCTGCCATTTGGCGAGGCTGTCATCCTCGAGCGGGTTCGCGTCATATTTCGCCTTGGCGAGATTGCGGTCGTTGAACTCGCCCTCATCGGCGATGATCAGGCCGCCGGGTTTCAGCGCCGGGACATTGGTCTTGAGCGCCGCGGGGTTCATCGCGACGAGCACGTCGGGCGCGTCGCCCGCGGTGTCGATCGCTGACGATCCGAAATTGATCTGGAACGCCGACACGCCGAACAAAGTGCCCTGCGGCGCGCGGATTTCGGCGGGAAAGTCGGGGAAGGTCGCAAAGTCGTTGCCCGCCAGCGCGGAGGACAAGGTGAACTGACCGCCGGTCAGCTGCATCCCGTCGCCGCTATCGCCGGCAAATCGAACCACCACTGCATCCGAAAGGGGGGACTGCCGCTCGCCGTCGGCCCGGTCCTCTACCGCTGTCGCCATTTTTTCTTCTGCCTCAAATCTTGCGAACCTGTGACATGGGCCTAGGCCTGTGCGGGGCAAGCCGCAATTGAGAAAAAATTGTGCGCTGCAAAGGGCAAAACGTCGGTCGGTTTCGATTTGCGATTGAATTTGCCCGACCGATGCCGAATAGCATGGCGAAAATCGCGATCAGGGAGAGACGCAGATGACCGATGGCCCGACCCATTTTACGCGCCCCGACGTGGCCGCTTTCCTCGCCTTCCTGAACGCTCAGGAAGGCCCGAAGATGGAGGAGATGCCGCCCGAAGGCGCGCGCGAAATGTTCCGGGTGATGGGCCAGCTCGCCGATGTCGCGCGCGGCGAGATCGCGCATGTGGAGGATCGCACCATCCCCGGTCCGGCGGGCGATATTCCGATCCGCATCTACGACAATCGCCCGGCCCGCGAGCCCGGCCCGGTCATGGTCTTTTATCACGGCGGCGGCTGGGTGATCGGCGACCTCGACACGCACGATCCCTATTGCGCCGAAGCCGCGCGGCTGCTCGACATGCCGGTGATCGCGGTCGATTACCGCCTCGCCCCCGAACATCCCTTCCCTGCCGCGCCGGAGGATTGCGAAGCGGCAACGCGCTGGGTCGCCGACAATATCCCCTGCACCGGGCTTGTCCTGTCGGGCGAAAGTGCGGGCGGCAATCTGACGATCGCGACCGCGCTGACGCTGCGCGACAAACCCGCTTCGCAACCGGTCCTTGCGATCCATCCCATCTATCCCGCCGTGACGACGCACGACGACTGGCAAAGCTACCGCGATTTCGGCGAGGGCCATTTGCTCACCAAAGGCAGCATGACCTGGTTCGGCAATCATTATGCCGCGGATCCCGCCGATTACCGTGCCTCACCGCTCGACTTCCCGGCCGAAGGCCTGCCGCCGACGCTACTGATCACCGCGGGGCTCGACCCGCTGCGCGATCAGGGGCGTGCCTATGCCGCCAAGCTCATTGAGGCCGGGGTTCCCACCGCCTTTCGCGAGGCAAAGGGCAATATCCACGGCTATATCAACCTCGCGCAAGGCATCCCCAGCGCGAAGGACGATATTCGCGGCGCCCTCACCATATTGAAAGCGATCGTCGCCGAAGCTAACGCCGCGGCATGATCGACCACGACAAGCTTCCCTATCGCCCGTGCGCGGGCGTGATGCTCGCCAACCGCGATGGCCGCGTTTTCGTCGGCCAGCGGCTCGATACGTCGAGCGAGGCGTGGCAGATGCCGCAGGGCGGGATCGACGCGGGCGAGGATGCCGAAGACGCCGCGATCCGCGAACTTGGCGAAGAAACCGGCATCCACGGCGGACTGGTCGACATCATCGCGCGCAGCCGCGAGGAATATTTCTATGACCTGCCCGACCATCTGGTCGGCAAGATGTGGGGCGGCAAATATCGCGGCCAGCGCCAGCACTGGTTCCTGATGCGCTTCATGGGCGAAGACAGCGACATCGACATCCACACCGACCACCAGGAATTCCGCGCATGGAAATGGGCCGAACTGAGTGAGATCGAAAAACTGATCGTTCCGTTCAAACGCGCGCTTTACCGCGGGCTGGTCGAAGAATTCGGCCCGCTCGTCTGATCCCTCAGCGCCAGCGCCGTGCGAAAGACGTCGGCGAACATCTCCGGCGTCAGCCGCCCGGTGTTCGTGTTGTAGCGCGAGCAGTGGTAGCTATCGACCAGATGCCGCCCATCGGGCAGCGCATGGGCGGCGCCATGCGCGAAGGGAAACGCGGCAAGGCGGACGCCGGCCGCGCGCAGCACCGCATCATGCGCGATCCGCCCAAGTGCGACGATCACCCGCACCTTCGGCAGGGCCGCCAGCTGCCGCTCGAAAAAGGGCCGGCAATTGGCGATCTCCGCCGGTGTCGGCTTGTTCTGCGGCGGCAGGCATTTGACGCTGTTGACGATGATCGCGCCGTCGAGCGCCAGCCCGTCGTCGATCCGCGCATCATAATCGCCCCGGCTCAGCCCGAACGCGGCAAGCGTCCTGAACAACAGGTCGCCCGCATAGTCGCCGGTGAACGGCCTGCCCGTCCGGTTTGCCCCATGCTTGCCCGGTGCCAACCCCGCCAGCGCCAGCCACGCATCGGGATCGCCGAACGCATGGACCGGGGCGCTCCACCAGTCGGGATGCTCGGCCCGACACGCCCGGCGCAGCGCGACGAGCCGCGGGCAGCGCGGACAATCGCGTGGCGGCTCGGTTCCGGGCAACGGGCTATCAATTTCCATGCGGCTGCGATAGGCGCAGCCCCATGAGCAACGCAATGCCGCTGCCCCTCTATGCGATCGGTCTCGGGTCGAACCGGCGTCATGCGCGCTTCGGCGATCCGCGCGCGGTGCTCCTCGCCGCGCTCGCCGCGCTCGAGAGCGACGACATCGAGGCGGTCGATGCCAGCCCGATCATCGCCAGCGACCCCGTCGGCCCCTCGCGCCGCCGCTACGCCAATGCCGTCGCGCTCGTCGCATCGGAGCTGAGCCCCCCTGAAATGCTCGAACGGTTGCAGGACATCGAGGCGCGCTTCGGCCGCCGCATGGGCCAGCGCTGGGGCGCGCGCACGCTCGATCTCGACATATTGCTCTGGTCCGGCGGCGCCTGGTCCGACGCGGCGCTGACCATCCCGCACCCCGCGCTTGCCGATCGCGCCTTCGTCCTCGGCCCTCTCCGCGCGATCGTGCCCCAATGGCGCCACCCGCTCCACGCGCGCAGCATCCGCCAGCTCGCCGCGCGGCTCGTCCGTCCAAAGCCGGTTGACCGGCGCGCCGCAGCGCACTAGGGCGACGGCTCACTTCGCGCGCCGCATAGCCCGGCGCCGATGGGCCCTTAGCTCAGTCGGTAGAGCAACTGACTTTTAATCAGTAGGTCGCTGGTTCGAACCCAGCAGGGCTCACCATAAATCACCGGAAAAATAGATATTAAGTACAACCCCGTTGTTGCCGGTGAACTTTCCCGCCACATTGCTATGGACGCTCCACGCGATCAACCACGGGGGGAAGAAGTTTGACGATACTCGTTACCGGCGCGGCCGGCTTCATCGGAATGAGCGTTGCGGACGCCTTGCTCGCGCGCGGCGAGCGGGTGGTCGGGATTGACAATTTCACGCCCTATTATTCGATCGACCTCAAGCACGCGCGCGTCGCTCGCCTTGCGGAAAGCCATGGCGAGCTGTTCACATTCATCGATGTCGATTTCGGCGACGCCGACGCGCTCGCGCGCGCGCTTGACGTCCAGAATATCGACCGGATCGTCCACCTCGGGGCCCAGGCGGGGGTGCGCTATTCGCTCGAAAACCCGGCGGCTTATATCCATTCGAATATCTCGGGGCATGTGAATATCCTCGAGCTCGCGCGCCACCGGTCGATCGCGCACCTTGTCTATGCGTCGTCCTCGTCGGTTTACGGGATGCGCACCGACACCCCCTTTCGGGTCGCCGACCGCGCCGACACGCCGATCTCGCTCTATGCGGCGACGAAGCGGGCCGATGAGCTTTTGAGCGAAACCTATGCCCATCTGTTCCGGATACCGCAGACGGGCCTGCGCTTCTTCACCGTTTACGGCCCGTGGGGGCGGCCGGATATGGCGGTGTGGAAATTCACCGAAGCGGTCCTGCAGGGCAAGCGAATCGATGTGTACAATCACGGCGACATGCTCCGCGATTTCACCTTTATCGACGATATTGTAAACGGCGTCGTCTTGACGCTCGACAGCCCGCCCGACGACGACGGCCAAGAAAAGCCCGGCGGATTTTCGACGCCCCACCGGCTGTACAATATCGGCAACAACCGGCCGGAGCAGCTGACCGACCTGATCGCCGCGATCGAGGCGGCGTGCGGCCGCAAGGCAGAGGTCAACCTGCTGCCGATGCAGGATGGCGACGTCTATCAGACCTATGCCGACATCGACGACATCAGCCGCGACCTTGGCTTCGCACCGACGACGCCGATGACGGTCGGAATACCGGCTTTCGTCGCATGGTACCGCGACGTCTGGACGAAGCGATAGGCGCTCGCCCCGGCGACCGCCCATCGCCCGATAATCCTTTCGGCTATGACATAACCAGCAGGCGGATACACTTTATAGCCGATTGACCTTTATCGGCCTTGGTTCATCATTCCGGTGCTGCGACGCGCCGTTGGTGACCCCCATCGGACTGCTTCTTCAGCACATACCGCGACGTATTCGGACGTAGAGCTTGGGGCCCCCCAGCATCAAGCATCGCGGACTAACGGCCCTACGCTTCGGAAGCGAACGACCTAGGGCCGACCGACGCTGTGATACGAAAAACCTGCGCCGCGCAGCTCGCCGGGATCATAGATGTTGCGCAGATCCACCATCACAGGTTGCCGCATAAGCGTCTTTACGCGCGCCAGATCCAGCGCGCGAAAGGCGTCCCATTCGGTGACCAGCGCGACCGCATCGGCGCCCGCGATCGCATCATAGGCGGAGCTCTTCATCGCGACGTTCGGCATCAGGTCGGCGGCAATCTCCATCCCCTCGGGATCGAAGGCGACAACCTCTACCCCCTCGTCGATCAGCGCCTGCGCGATCGCGATCGAAGGCGCGTCGCGCATGTCGTCGGTATTCGGTTTGAAGGTCAGGCCCAGCAGCGCGACGGTCTTTCCACGCGCCTGGCCTCCCAAAGCTTCGATGACCTTGCGCCCCATCGCCCGTTTCCGGCTGTCGTTGGTTTTCACCACCGCTTCGACAATGCGTGCGGGACAGTCGTGATCCTCGGCCGTTTTGAGCAAAGCGAGCGTATCCTTGGGAAAGCAGCTGCCGCCATATCCCGGCCCGGCGTGAAGGAATTTCGACCCTATCCGGTTGTCCATGCCAATGCCGTGGCTGACATCCTGGACATTGGCGCCGACCTTTTCGCACAGGTCGGCCATCTCGTTGATGAAGGAGATTTTCGTCGCCAGAAAAGCGTTCGCCGCATATTTGATGAGCTCGGCGCTCCGGCGGCTGGTGAACAGGATCGGCGATTTGTTGAGGAACAGGGGGCGATAAACCTCGGCCAGCACCTGCCGCGCCCAATCATCGTCGGTGCCGCAAACGATACGATCGGGCCGCTTGAAATCGCCGATCGCCGAACCTTCGCGCAGGAACTCCGGGTTGGACGCCACCGCAAATTTCGCCTGCGATCCCGCCTCGCCGATGATGCGTTCGACCTCGTCGCCGGTCCCGACGGGCACCGTCGATTTCGTCACGATCACCGCGGGGTTGGAAAGATTATCCGCAATCTCCTGTGCGACCGCATAGACATAGGACAGGTCGGCGTGCCCGTCACCGCGGCGCGACGGGGTGCCAACCGCGATGAAGATGACCGACGCGCCTTCGATGCCCTTGGGCAGGTCGGTGGTGAAGCTCAACCGGCCGGCCGCCGTATTTTCGGCCACCAGTTCGGACAAGCCGGGTTCATAGATCGGTATCTCGCCTTTCAGCAGGCGGTCGATCTTGCCCTGATCCTTGTCGACGCACACGACGTCATGGCCGAAGTCGGCGAAACAGGCGGCGGACACCAAACCGACATAGCCCGAACCAATCATCGCGATTCTCATGCATTTCCTCCAAGCCGCAAGACAGGTGAAGCCACGAAAAAATCGGGTTCGGCCACTTGCTCACGGGAAATGTTTTTAGCGATCGCAGATATTTGGCAACGACCCAAAAAGACGGGCCGTTGGCGATTCCGAATTAGCCGGAAAAGTCAGAACATCGGGCGACCACAGTTGAAAGCCGGCACACGGCCCGTCCCCGACCCGATAAAACCGGCGTAACGTTCATAATCGCGGGCCACGAAGTTCAGATATTCCTCGATGTTGGGATATCCATCGCCATCGGCATCGTTGTTCGCGTCCCACACATTGGGATTGGTGTTGGTGAACTGGCTTTCCCAGCTGTCGGGCATCCCATCATTGTCGCTATCGGCCAACGCGCCGCCCGTCGCGGTAATATTGGCATAACCACCGGCCTGGGACACGACCGAAGGAAAACCATTCTCGAACAGATAGGGAGCGCTGTCGCACGAGCGTATATCGTCGATATACATCTGATCGACATTGTCGCGGCACAGCCCGTCGCGGCACAAATCGGCCCCCGCAAATGCCAATGCGTCGCGCATCGCCTGTTCCGGGCCGGTGATGTGCCATGCTTCATACTGCCGCGACGTGATGCCGACCACCATGGCATAGGCAAGCGACTGGATGACGCCAAAACCCGTTACCGAACAATCGGCGGTGCCCTGCGCGTTCACGCCGCAGGTATTGGTTTCGTCGGCTGCGGTCGGAAAGCCCGCCGCCGATCTTTGCGGATCGCTGACCGTCTGGCCAAAGAAGCCCTGCACGCGCGTGCGCTGGGTCACATTGTCCGACATGAAGATATTATAGCCGTAGGGATCGACCGTATCGCGGGAGAAAAAGGCAGCAAAAAAATTGTTCGTCGGTTTGTCGTTGGGTCCGCGGAAAGCGACGTTCGCGATATAGTTCACATAGGCGCTGCCATTCTGGTTCGAAATCACCCCGGTCTCGTCGGTAAAGTGATAGACGACATTATTGAACACATCGGCTTGCCCATAGGTGCCGGGCACCCTGGGCTTGATCCCCAACCCCAGATTGATCCCGCGGAACTGGCCATGCTGCGAAATATTATGTGCGATCGTTATGTTGTTGGCGGGGTTGATGAAAAAAGTCTTGCAATGCAGCGACGAGGTATGACCCGCGCCGATGCACATATTGGGGCCGATGATCGACCACTGGATCGTGCAATCGCGACAGTTCGGGTTCAGGCTCTCGTCGGTTCCGAACATCGCCGACACATGATCGACGATCTGATGACTTGTGTCGTTCAGCCGGATCGAATCGCCGTTGTTCGATATCCGGGTGGGATGTTCGCCTAGCCTGGCCCGAACATAACGCAGGATCATGTGATCGCCACCGCCCCTGGTATCGATGAGCGAATCGACCGGGTCATAATTTGCCCCCAGCCTGAACTCGATGCCGCCCGGCGATGTCTGCCCGGCAATATAGATTTTGGGTATCGTGATCGGCGCGGGCGCCTGCATGATGATCGCGCCGGCGACATCGAACAGGCAGTATCGCGGCCGCCCGGCGGGAATATTATAGGGCGAGGTTACCGCAAGGGCCAAGGCACATTCACGGTAGGTGATCTTGCCGTCGCCGGCGACCGCGGTGTCTTCCAGCGAATTGATCTTGTACACGACGGCGTCTGCGCTTCGCACGCTGGCGTTCCGCCCAAAGCCGATCGCGGTCGGGAATGCGATCGGGTGCTTGGCGCGATCGGGAATATTTCCATTATCCGGATTTGCAAACGCCGCTGCCGCCCCCGTCGGAGTGGGCGTTGGCGTGGGAGTCGGTGTGGGCGTGGGGGCCGGTGTCGGCGTGGGTGTGGGTGCGGGCGTCGGTGTTGGGGCCGGCGTCGGCGTCGGGCTGGGTGTCGGCGTAACCGTGACCGGCGGATTGCCGCCAGAGCCGCCTGAGTCACCACCGCAGCCTGCAAGTAGAGAACAAGCCAAAGCTATAAAGGACGCCCGCACCATCATCGACTTTGCCCCCGGTCGCTGCATCCGGTTTGGCTGCAAGGAACAAAGCCAGAATAGGTTAAAGAAGTTAGCAAACAACTATGCCGTCATTCGATTGGACACACTGGCAATGCGGTTCGTCGAAAATAATCGGGCCGCTAAAAAGGTCATCTTTGCCATGCGCCGTAGCGCGCCAACCGGTCAAAAATGAATGCGCATCCAGGGTTCGCCGACGAACCGCGGCTCAAGCTGCCGACAATTTATCGCGAAACTTCGACAACCACCGCCTTACAAGACCTGGACGCAGATCGTCGTTGTCGTTGTAATAGGCTGAATATTTTGAATAATGTTGTACCGCATCGCCGTAACCGAACCGCGCGTGTTTCGTGTAGTCGACCCGCGTGATGATGACACCGATCAATACGTCGCCCAATATCTTAGTGACCGAACGCACCGTATCGGGGGTGCTCGCGCCCCACCGCGCCGTCATGACCGACGCATCGGAAAATGCGGCGAGCACTTTCGCATCGCGCAATGCCATGATCGGCGGCGTATCGATCACAATAAAGTCGAACTGCGATCGCAATGCCTCGAACAGGGTAGCCAGCTTCTCGGGCTCGAACAGGCCCGACGGATCGTCGGGCACGGCGGTTACCGGCATGCTCGCGATCCCGCCGCCTTTGCCGGGATAGCAGATCGAGTCTTCGAGCGATGTCGTGCCCATCAGATAGGTGTCCAGACCAGCCGCACTGTCCTGCAGGCCCAGCGTCTTGGTCATGCCCCTGCGGCGGAAATCGAAATCCAGGGCGATCGCGCTCATCCCCTGCGACAGCGCCGAAAATGCGGTGCCCAGCGAAACGGTCGTCTTTCCTTCGCCCGGCAGGGCAGAGGCGATCATGATGACGCGGGAATTCTCGCCGCTCGTGCGAGCCAGGATTTCCAGAAACCCGCCTCTGAATGCTTCGGCAAAGATCGACTTGGGCGCGGCGATCGTCTCGTCGGGGCCATCCAGCCGCTGAGGAATCGTGCCGCGCTGCGGGATCATCGTAAATGTCGGAAGCGCCGTCAGCCGTTCGATCTGATCGCCGCTGCGTACCCGGTTGTCGAACGAGTCCACGATCAGAGCCAAGAATATGCCGAGAACGATGGAACTGACAAAGGCGACCGACAGCGATTGAAAGGGCTTGGGATAGCTGGGGCTGACCGGAACGATGGCTTCCGACACCGGCAGCGCTTCAGGCGTCGGATTCGCGCCGCGAATCTGCAACTCTTTCACCCGCTCGAGCATCCCGAGATACAGGCTTTTCGACGTCTCCACTTCGCGTTCGAGGCTTGCGAGCTCCGGGCTGGCCAGATCCTGACTCCGCGCCTTCGCACGCAACCCGCCAAGTTCGGACGAAATATACCCCGCGCGCGCGCTGGCACCGTCGCTCGCCGACTGGACATTGGCGGCAGCCCTCGCTGCCTCGGCGGCCACCGCGCCCTGAACGATGCGAAGCTCGGCAGTCACGCTCATCACTTCGGGGTGACGGGCACCATATTGGGTCGAAAGATTCGCCAACTTGGCCTTCAGTTCGGATTCCTGGCTGCGCAGACTGGTGAGCAAACCGGATGTCGCGGAACCGGCCATTCTTTGCCGCGCCGCGACGGCCGCCGCTTCGGCGCTCGCGCCGCGCGCGGACGCCACCTCCGCTGCGGCGCCCTGAATCTGCGCCGCGCCCGCACCGACAGCAAAGCTGGAATCGATGCCCTTGTCCCGCTTGAAATTCGCGACCCGATATTCGGCGGTTTTCAAACGCTCACTCAATTCTTCGGTCCGCGCGCCAATATCCTCGATCTGACGACGGTTGTTGTCGGCCAGATCTTCGGTCCGCGTCGCGACATAGGCCTGGACCACGGCATTGGCGATCTTCGTCGCCATGTCAGGGTCGCTCGACTCGGCCGTCACGCGGATGAAATTCGTGGCTCCGGCCTGCTCGGCGCTGACCTGCTTCTGCAACGCATCGGTCGTGTCTTCGATGACCGCCGGCGGCACCGCCGCGATCGGGTCGGACGCTGGAGCGGCTGTACCGCTTTCCTGCCGGTCGTCGCGTTCATCGCCCACGTCTGCGCGCGGCGTACTGGCGACCGCCTTGGCAGCCAGCGGCTTATACCCCTTCGGGTTGAACTCGGGAACATTATAGAGTTGCAGGTCCGCGACGACCCGCTCGGCGACCGCTCGCGATTTGAGCGCTTCGATCTGCACCCGCACTTCATAATCCAGCTGCTGTTCGATTTCGCGGACGGACGGCGGCGCGGTTTCGCTTCGCTCGGCGTTGACGCTCGTCTCGTCGATTTGCATCACTGCGGTCGCGCGATACACCGGGGTGGTCAGCATCAGGACGACAGCGGTCGCCCCGATAACAATCGCCATCGTCAGCACGATCAGCGTCAGCCGCCGACGGAGAATCCAGAGCAGGCCGGACGGGGAGCTGTGATCCGTATAGTCGCCGCGCGGCGATACCGGCACCGGCAACGACGGCCCGTTGGAATACCCCTTTACGACTGCACTCATGATGTCCCCTACGCGGGCCGAAGGTTAAATCGGCCCTTCCAGTCCCAATCCGCTTGCAACCGTTGCAAGGGCACGGGAATGCGACCCGGCCTCGACCCTACATCAGTTCCGGGGGCGCCGCGCTGATCAATCTGCTGTATCGCGTGGATGCATGGTATTACCCCTTCCGAGGTATAGCATATCGGACATAGTAGCAGAGGCGGTCCGCCAGCCTTTCGCATAGCTTGCGGCGGCCGTTTCGGGGGGCCGCCCCGACGCGGCCGGGCCAATTTTTTCAGGGGTGCGTCCAATCTTTAGCTTACGATCCAAGGGCATGATCGATCGCCAACTGAAACGGATTGCCGGCGACCAGTTTCTTCCCAGGGTTCTCAAAAATGTCACCCAGCTGATATCGGGAAATGCGGCCGCATTGCTGCTCGGCGTTGTCACGATGGGGATTCTCGCGCGCAGTCTGGGTCCGACCGGTCTCGGGCTGATTGTGCTGATCGAATCCTATGGCAAACTCATCAACCAGCTCATCAAGCTGGAAAGCTGGCAATCCTTTATTCGCTACGGGGCGATTGCGCTGGAGGGGGGCGACACGCCGCGTTTCTTGCGGCTCGTCAAGTTCGGTACCGCGCTCGACGTCGGTGGATCGCTCGTCGCGGCGGCCATCTGCATTGCCTTTGCCGGCCTCGCTGGGCAAATTTTCGGCTGGACGGACGAAGCGGTGATGATGGCGCGCCTCTATTCCATCGCGCTGATCTTCGGCGTCGGGTCGATCCCGCTTGGCATCTTGCGGATTTTCGACAAGTTCGCGACCATCGCCTGGCTCGATCCGGTCGCCGCGGTATTCCGTCTGATCTTCGTCGCCATCGCCGCCGCGATGGAGGCGCCGCTGATGGCCTATCTGCTGATCCTGATCGTCGTTCAGGTCGGACAACGCCTCGTGCTGGCGATGATTTCCTACCGCACGCTGCGCGCGAACCAATTCACCGGCTTCCTTCGCCAGCCCTTGCGATCGGTGGCACGGGAAAACCCCGGCATGTGGCCCATGATCCTCTCCTCCAACGCCACGATCCTGTTGCGCAAAAGCACGCAGGAGGTCGATGTGCTCGCGGTCGGGGCGTTTATGGGGCCCGCCTCGGCCGGGATCTACCAGATCGCGCGAAAGCTAGGTTATGCGCTGACCAAGGCTGGCGGTACATTACAACAGGTTTCCTTCCCCCATCTCGCGCGTTTGTGGGCCAGGGGCGAAGTCGAAAAGTTCAAGAAGCTTGTCATGCAGATCGAAGTCATGACCCTGGCCGGCGCGTTGGCCTGCTCGCTGTCGCTCGTGATCTTTGCCGAACCACTCATCTTGCTGATAGCCGGACCGCAATATCTGGGCGCCACCCTGCCCTTGATCGTCCATTCGATCGCGACCTTGATCCTGCTGTGCGGTAGCGCCCTAAGGCCCGCGCTGGCGAACATGGGCCTGCAAATGAAGGTACTTGGCATCGTTGCCGCATCCGCGGCGGCATTTTATGCCACCTTGGCCATCACCATCCCGAACCTCGGGATCGTCGGTGCGAGCATCGCTCACCTTGTCGCGAATGCTATAACGCTGCCGGCAATTGCGGTCTTGTACTCGCGGGGGCTGCGCGCCGATAATCGAACTCGGATTGCGACGGCGCCCGACGGTCCCGCTGACCAAGGCCCCGGGTGATAGCCCAGATCGCCGCCTGGGTGCGGTTCGTCACGCGCATCTTGCGAAGCACTGCCTTCACATGAACTTTCACGGTTGCCTCTGAAATGTCGAGGCGGCGGGCAATGACCTTGTTGCAATCGCCGTTCATCAGGCAACGCAGAATCTCGATCTCACGGGTCGAGAGGTTGATGTCGTTGTTGAATTTCCAATTGCTCGCGAGAAGCTTCCAGACCGAAGCGGTCAGCATCGGCGCCATTTGCGACGGGAAAACCTTCTCTCCCACCGCGGTCAATTGCAATACGCCGATCAGGGATTCGCATCCGATACCGCTCACGATATACCCATCGACCCCTTCTCCGAAGGCGGCCGCGACATTGTCGAGCGTGAAATGATCGACCATCACCACGATGCGGGCGTTGGGCAGCGATTGCCGCAGATCCCGGATCGTCGTTATCGTTTCGTCCTCACCCGCGATCAGGCACAGCACGATGTGGGATTTGTCATCGTTTCGCGATTCCGTTTCGAACGGCAGTCCGCCCTGAAATTCGGAAACGCAACAAACTTCGACACCGTCGTCAGACAGTATTCGACGAAGACCTTCTCGGGCGATCTCGTTACGCCCAAGGATCGAAACTCTGAAATCTACACGCATTATGGCCCACCCAATCAACAACTTCTGAAGCGCACCGAACAGTTGTTGAAAAAGTGAATTTTTCAACTTGAGCCTGTTCAGGCTATGGCTTCTTTAATTGACCCGTGCGACCACACGTAATTCGCTTTAGCAGCGCCTTCCCCCCTCCAGAGACGTCGCGGCATAAAAGCTGTATACAAACTAATCACTATTTTCCCTTGGTGTAAATCTCTTTTTCGCCAAAGCTTCCCATTTTGAGACAATGTCGCTCACTCGATAACCCGCTACACTGGCGGATCCGGCTGCGCCGATTCGATACCTAACCTCTTTGTTACTCATGATTTTTCGTAACGCCTGCGTCAGGCTATCGATATTCTCGGGTTCGGCCAGCAGGCCATTCACGCCATCGTCGATAATATCCTCGGGACCAAATTTGCAGCGGAAGGATACGACCGGAATCCCGAATGCCATCGCCTCCAGCAATACGTTCGGAAAGCCCTCGTATCGCGAAGACAGAACGAACAGGTCGGCGGTTTTCATCCAGTCGGCCGGGGTGCGGCTTTTACCCGCCAGTTTGATACGATCGGCGCACCCTGTTTCGTTTACGAGCGATTGAAGCTCAGCCTTTGCTTTTCCCTCGCCCCAAATGACCAGCATCCAGCCCGGGAAGTCTTCGGCGACGGTGGCGAAGGCTTTGATCAGCATGTCAAAACCTTTCTGCCAATCCAGTCGGCCAACTGCAGTCATGACCAAGCCATCATGCGGCTCGGGTTTCGCCGCAACAGGAGCCACCGGGTTGGGAATGACCACGGCGCGCGACCGGATATCCGCCGGATAGAGATCCTTGATGGCTTGCGTTTGTAATACGATGCCCGCGGCGCGGCGGGCGGCAAGTTTCCAGGCAATTGCCCACAACGGGTGGGCACGCTGGGCGACGGGATTATTGCGTTCGGAGATCACGACCGGAATCTGCAATCCGGTCGATGCGACGATCGAAAGCACATTGATCTTGGTCAGGAAGGAGATGACAACATCGGGTCGGCGCCGTTTGAAAAGGCCGCGCAGAGCCGCCGTTCGGCGGCAAATGGCCTCGACACCGCGCAAGGGCGATCCTCCGCCCGGGGGAATGGCCAGTCGGACAATATCGACCTGCGAATGAAGCGAATGGAACACGGGGTCGCCCGGCGCGTCGAAGCTGACGACCGATATGTCATGCCCGCGCCGGATCATTTCGCCGGAAAGGAGCGACACCACCCGTTCAGCGCCCCCTGCCCCCAGCCCGGCAAGCACGAACATGATTTTCATCGGATCAGCTTTCGCGCATATGGCTTTGCGCAATGCCGAGCGCATCGGGCAATTGGTCGAAGCTCGCAATCCGCGTCGCCGGAGCATGCTCGGGGGTTGGCGGCTCGCTCCTGTGCAGTCCGCCTTTCCTCGTTATCTGAACGGTGGTCCAGCCCAGCTGGTTGGGGGCCAGAAAATCCTTGGTGGCATTATCGGCGATATAGACGAAGCGGCGGGGTTTGCTGTCGAAGGCGTCGGCTATCAGGCGGAAAGCCCGCGGGTGCGGTTTCCAATAGTCGCGCCCCCATATGTCGGTCACAACGATCGGCGAGAAACCCAATTCGCCAAGCCGCAACGCCGCGATCTTGTTTTCCTGCGCCTCGCGATAGCCGTCGGTCACAAGCGCAAGTCCGTCCGGCCGGTGGAGACCACCCAGAAAGTGATGCACGTCGTCGCGGAGTGCAATCATTGGCTTGTGGCTGCGATAGACCGAGACCATCTGCTGGATCAGGTCGCTGTCCCCCGCCACGCCCAATTCATGCAACGCGGCGTCGAAAACCCGTTCCCTGCGCCCAGCCTGAAACAATCGCCATGCGACATTTTCGAAGTTCGCCAGTGATAAATGCGTTTCGGCCCATCCGCCTACTGCCTTGAAGCCGCTCGCGACATAATCGCGCTCCAGATAAAGCGTATCGTCCAGGTCACAGACAATGACGAGGGGGTGGCCCGAATTGTCCATCGTTCATGCCTCGCCGAACACGGCGGCATCATAGCGAAGCATACGAATATCCTCGCGCCAATCGTCATTGGCGGTCGGCTCAAGCCCGGCAGCTTCTTCGAGCAGCCAGCGCGCGAAATGCGCGCCGGCGGCGTGAGCAAGGGGGTAACCGCCGCCAAATCGTGCATTGATCTCGAAAACAAAGGGACCCTTATCGGTAACGATCGCCTGAAAACAGATGACGCCCCTCACTCCCTCCAGCGACCTGCCCAATTCCCATCCGATATGACAAAGCGCGGGGTGCCGTTCGGTCACGCCTTTTTCCACCTCACCCGCGCGCGTTCTGATCCGACAATGCGGTATCACGGTCCGGACCTTGCCGGTCCGGTCGAAAAACATGTTGATCGTATATTCGGGGCCCGACAGCAGTTGCTGGACGATCAGGGGTTCCGGTTCGACCGCGGGGAGATCGGCAGCCGAATTTGCAACCGAGATCAGGCGGCCTGCGCTCCCATGGTTCGGTTTCACGATCATCGGCCATGAATGGCGGTCGGGATCGTCCCGAACAACCGCAAGCGGAAATGTTGCGGGCGTCGCGATGTCAAAGGCGCCGAGCGCCTGCGCCGTTGCCATCTTGTCGCGCGCCATCCGCACGAATGAAGGGCTCCCCACGCTGACCCAAATGCCCGCCTCGCGGAAACGATCGACGTTCTCGCTCAGCGCCAGCAGTTCGGTATCGATGGTTGGGATCAACAGATCGACGCCGTTATCCGAGCACAGCGATAGCAGCGCGGGGACATAGTCTGCGCTGTCCGCGCGCGGGACGGCAAAGGAACGATCGGCCAACTGGCACGCCGCGCTCCATTCGGGTTCGAGGTCGCACGCAAGAATGGTCAACGAAACGCCGAGTTCGGCAGCCGATGCCCGGAAGCACTGCAACAACTCGCCGCGCCGCCCGGCGGAGCTGATCATTATCGTGATCTTGTCACGGCCCTGGCCTGCTCCTCCGTTTTCCATCAGCCGTCGATCTCGCGCACCAGCACAAAGGCTTCCGCCGCGGGCACATGGACGCAGGCTCCCCGCAATTCAGCAAGCGCCGTGAGCGCACGTACCGACCGCTCATTGGGAAATTCCTTGACCTGCGAGGCCACTCTTTCGAACGCCGCGAGCTTTTTCTCCAGATACCCGTCGATGGAAATGAAGATATTCGGGACAAAGGAGGGGCTGAGATACGGCGCGTCCCAATTGGTTTCCGAAACGGTCTCATAAGCCAGGATGCGGCACGGGCGAAACCCACCCGTCGGTCGCGACGCCACCATCGCGGCCGAGAATACGAGCTGATGGTCGACATGGATATCGCCGACAAATGGCACGAATATCGTGTCCGGTTGAACGGCGAGTATGACCTTGCGAACCGCCGCATTGAGTTCCGCCTGCGGCACCCGATCAAGTGCAGCGGCGGGCAGATCGAGAAAATGGCTATTCCGGACACCCAACAGGGCATGCGATGCCTTGGTTTCCGCCACGACCTGCTCCACCTGCTCGGGCGGATAGGCGGGCGGCATTCCCCGCGTCACGATCGCCACATCGACCGGTTTACCGCTGGCCGTCAGGCGCGCGATCACCCCCCCGCACCCGAGCACCTCGTCATCAGGGTGCGGCGCCAGCACCAATGTCGTTCCGATACGGTCGATCATGCTCATGCCGGTCTTCCCAAAACCGCGTGCAGCGGCGGCAAATTGCCGTCGGGCACGGATTCAAAATCGTCGATGTCGACGATCATGCCGTCGCCGCACATCACGGAAAATTTTCGATCCTGGCGCGCGACTATTTGTCCCGGCAACGCGTGCAAACCCGCACCATATCTGATTTGCGACCCATGAATGACGATGCGGCGATCCTTGAAACTCGTGAACGCGCCGGGATAGGGACGTCCCACCGCACGGATCAGCCGGTCGATCTCATTTGCCGACCCGCGCCAGTCGATCCGGCCGTCCTCCGGCACGCGTTTGGTCGCATAGGTGGCGCAATCCGAATTCTGCTCCTGCCGAATCTCGTCACCAGCGTGCAGCGCCGGCAGGGCGAGATCGAGAATGCCGCGCAACGCCGCCATATGCTTCTGATACAGCGTGGCCGCGGTCTCCCTCGGCGCAACATGAAAGAATTTTTGGGCTAGAATATCGCCGGAATCGACACCGTCGTCGATCCAGAACAGGGTCGATGCCGTGATCTTTTCATCCAGCAGGATCGTCCACGGCAAGGCCGCCCGGCCACGCAGCCGGGGCAAGGCCGCCGGATGATAGCCGATGACGTTACCCCTCGCGGCCGCCCGGAACTCCGGACCGCAGATCTGTGACCAGCCAATAACGAATGTGTAGTCGGGGGCGAGTTCCTCAACCGCTCTGCATATATCTTCGCTATTGCTGTTACTCGCGTAGATGATCCGCGCCCCGACCTTCTCGGCGTCGGGGCCGAGATCGACAAAATCGGAATGTCGTTCCGATTTGTCGCGCGGAAGCGTCACCAGCCCGCAAACGCTCCAGCCTGCGGCTGCCGCGATTGTCCGAATGGCGACCTGCGTACCTTCAACCGCGCCGACGATCAAAGCCCGCATGTCCCCTCCCCGCTTCCCGATTGTCCACCCGGTCATCGCGCACGATGACCATGAAAGTCCGCAACAGGATCGCCATATCGGTTTTCCAGCTGCGATTCATCACATACCAATTGTCCAGCGCCAGCTTTTCCTTCTGACCAAGCAAGGGGCCGCCGCAAATTTGGGCCCATCCTGTCAGCCCGGGGCGGATGGAGCAACGCGTCAATCCATCGACACCGAAATCGCGAATGGTTTCGGGAAGCAAAGGCCGGGGACCAAAGAGGCTCATCTCGCCGCGCAGCACATTCCAAAGCTCGGGCAATTCATCGATTCGGAAGCGGCGCATGAACCCGCCGAAATTGGTGGTGCGTTCGCTATCCGACAGCAATTTTCCCTCAGCATCGCGCGCATCGGTCATCGTGCGGAATTTGACGAGGGTAAAAACCTGTCCCGTCAGCCCGACCCGTTGCTGGCGAAACAGAACCGGCCGGCCCAGCGCGACCGCGACCATCAGAGCGACGATCAGAAGCAATGGCAACAGCACCGCCAGCCCCAGCGTGGCGACGATCGCATCGACGATCCGGCGCATCCTGGAGCTCCTGGCCAATCCGGCGGAGCGGGCATCGCCGCCCGAGAGGACATGACCGTCAATCATTGCCGCAGAATTTGGCACAGAACGATCAAGACCCATATTTCCAAGCAGGATCGCATTGACGCGGTGGACGTCGAAACATTCTTCGGCAATCTTTCGTGACGCAGCGCCGTAGCGTTCGCACAGGCCGGGATCCTCGGCCATTTTTTCCATCGCTGCCGCCAGAGCCGCGACGTCACGCGGCGGCACCAATATCCCGTTGGTATCCTTGGTCACGGTTTCGCGGCACCCGGGCGTGTCGGTGGTGATGATCGCCCTTCCCGTCGCCATCGCTTCGAGGATCGTACGCGGCAGGCCCTCTCGATAATAGGTCGGGAGGACGAACACCGTGCAATCGGCCAGAAAAGGCTGCACGTCGGATGTCGAGCCAAGATATTCGATCAGCCCGTCGGACTGCCAGCTGTCCAGCTCGGTTTGGGAAATATTGCTGGGATTTGCATCGAACGGCCCCAGCAGCAGAAACCGGGCTTCGGGGAATTTGCGTCGCACGATCGCAGCGGCCGCGGCAAATTCGCCGGGCCCTTTGTCGCGAAGCAGCCGCGCGATCATCAAAAATTTGGGCGGCCCCGGCGGTAGCGGCTGATGCCGGAAACGCAAAAGGTCGATGCCCGACCCAGGCACCTGGATCGCCGTCTGGTGCGGCGCCAATATCCCGTTGTCGCGCATTTCGTCATTGTCGTCGCGGTTGAAGACAAACACACCCGATGCCTTCGCAACGGCGGCTCGATACAAAAGGCTGACAATCTTTTTCAGGACGCGCGACCGCAGGCCGCCGTCGCCGGAAAATGCATGCCCCAGCCCGCTGCACATTGCGAAATAGCGGATACCGCCCACCAGCCGGGCCGCCAGCCCACCATAGATGATCGGCTTCTGTGTGTAGGCGAGGACGACATCGGGCCGTTCCTTGCGCATCAGCGAAACCAGATCCCACAGGGTCACCGTATCGGCAAACGGGTTCATGCCCGCCCGCGCCATTCGCATCGTGCGAAAGCCGATGCCCTTGTTCGCGAGCCAGTCCCGGACCTGCGCATTCTCATCCGGGGCGCAGGCGATGACTTGGTGCCCCGCCTCGACCATCGCAGTCAGCAATGTGCCGCGAAAGTTCGTCAGTGAATACGCCAGACTGGATAACACGAGTATCTTCATTGTCGCTGCGCACTCTTCCTGTCGTCGTTGGATAGCGGCATTACACCGGAATGGCTCTTCCTGCAGACAAGATCGTGATGCATCTCGTCATAGCGTTTGGAAATCTCCTTAAGGCTGTAATTCGCCTTGCCGCGATGTCTTCCCGCCGATCCCAGCGACTTGCGCCCGTCGGGGCCCAGCGAAGCGATCTCCGCCAAGGCCATTGCAAACGCCTCGGCATCGCCGGGCGGCACGACAATACCGCTGTCCGCGACGATCAAGGCGCTGTCCCCGACGTCGGTCGCGACAACGGGCACCTGGCAGGCCAGCGCCTCCCCGATGACATTCGGGAAACCCTCCCCCCAAGCGGACGAGACGGCAAGTATGTCGAGGCCGGGGAGCAGATCGGCGACGTCTGGCCTTGCGCCGCCTACGCTGACACGGTCCACAGGCAAAAGCCGGCTTATCTGGTCCTGGAGATCCGGCGGGGGCGTCGCCAGGCCTTCACCGACCATCAGCAGATGCAGGTCATGCCCGCGCGCCCTGGCGAGAGCGACCGCTTCGACCAGCATGGCATGGTCTTTCATCGGATGCAGGCGAGCAATTTTTCCGACCAGTATCGTGTCCGGGTCGATCTCGAACTCCAGATTGAGGCGCTTTCGCGCTTCGCCGTTCGGCCTGAAGAGGTCAAAGTCGAATCCGTTGGGTAGCACCAATGCATTATCGGCCGAGTAGCCGACATGCTGATGCTGGGTCGCCGCGACCGCGGAATTATAGACAATTGCGGAGGGGCGCCAGGAGATGGCGGCGCTCAGTTTCAAGAGCGCCCGCGTGCGCCAGTTCTCCCGTTTGGGATCGGCCAGCGAATGCCGGACATTCCAGACAAGCGGAAGATTGGACGCCAGAACGGCATGGGCAAAGCTGGCGGCAAGGTTGCCGTGATACATCCATCCGTGGAGAAGGTCTGGGCGAATGAGGTTGACCAGCCGGACGAGACGCAGAGCTTCCAATGGCCCGGGAAGCCAATGTTTCATGCCGAGGGTGTAGACCGGGATCCCCAGCGCCTTGATCTGCGCCGCTTTGGGGCCCGGCCGCATCAGCGAAAGCACGACATGCTTCGTGCCGTCGGCGCTGTGATTCTCCAGATATTTGCACAACATCGTCTCGGCGCCGCCGACATTGAGGGCGGTTATGATATGAAGCACAATCATCGCACCCTCCTCCCCGCGTTGATCCGATCGTAAATCGCCTCCACGCCGCGGACATGTGTTTCAATGCCAAAACTGGCCAAAGCATGATCCCTCGCGTTCAGGCGGATCGACTGTGCGAGAGCCGGATCACGCAGAAGGGAGAGCAACGCGCGCGCCAGCGCCTCCGGATCGTCGAGGGGCGCCAGCAATCCCGTCCGCTTATCGTCGATCGCTTCGACATTTCCGCCCGATGCCGCAGCCACGATCGGCGTTCCGACCAGCATGGCTTCGATCAGGGTTCGCCCAAAAGGTTCCTCGACCGCGGGGACCAGCAGAACATCGCAGCCAGCGAGCCAGGTTTCGCCGGGCTTGCGAAAACCCATAAGGTGTATGCGCCCCTGCAAGCCAAGACGTTCGATCGCCTGTTCCATCTGATTTTGCAGCCCGCGATCATGTTCCTCGCCAAACATCAGTCCATGGACCGGAATTGCGGGGTCGGCCCGCCTGACCGCGGCAATCGTCTCGATGAACTTCAGGGGGCGTTTGCGATCGCTGAAATGGCCGAAAAAACCGACCAGCATGGCCTCGTCTGTCAACCCAAGCTCGGCGAGTGCCCGCCGCCGTCCCTCGGTCCTGCTGGTATCGGCGATGGATAGGTCGAACGGACTGTGAATAACCGTGCAGCGACGCGCGGCAGAATAGCCCGAGCGATATGGAGCGGCGAAGCGGGAGACCGATATGACCTGATTGGCGGTCAACGGGGCCAGAAAGCGCAATCCGCGTGCGTCGGGGTTGCCGCGATGATGCCACACATGCGCGACCCCGCAGACCCGTGCAGCAGAACCCCACAAGGCATGCATACGCCCCTCGTTGGTATGAACGACATCGAACCTGCCGCTCGACAGCAGGCGGATCGCTTCACGGAAGATGCGGACCGAACTTAAAAGGCCGGGTTTGCTGGAAAGGCCGGGCAATATCCGCTCGGGCGATTCGCCTGCGTTTCGGGCCAGCCAATCGACGCGTCCAGTCTCGCCAATCAAGATAACCCTGGGGTCGAACCGGCGTCGGTCGAGATTCTGGATGAGCGTCATCGCGGAAATATGGCTGCCGCCAACCTCCCTGGCCCGATCTGCAATTGGAAAGCAAATTCGCAATGGTCGGCTTGCATCGCACGTCATCGGACCGGTCTCAACTCCACGATATCGGGATGGACGAGGGCCCCGTACCCCTGGTTTTCCTGTCGCCGCTAATTAGCCCATGGGGCGAAGCCCCGCGATTTTCCCAAATTAGCCGTCGCCGGGAATTCGTGAAATGGAAACAAAGGGTCATGGACGACCTTGGGACGTATTAGAATTCCGCGCCAATCGAACTACGTCACCCTATCGCTGGGATGACTCTAATACCGAATGGGTAGGCAATAGCCATTTGGTACAGCGCGATTTCTACCAATTTTTGCAGACGGCGAATCTGGTTAAATGAGTGTAAACATATTCAAGTGTGAACGGGCACGAACGCGTCCAAAGCGTTCAGAAGCTTCGGTTCACAGGTGAAACAGTCGGTCGCGCGCTTGTTTTAACAGGGGGCTTCATGAGCGGCGCCAATCGATCTTTTAACTTTCGAGTCCGGGACGTTGTCGTGCTGGCTCTGGACGTGGCCGTCGTTGCCGTATCGCTGCATCTGGCGGTCTGGTTGCGAGCGAGCGGAAGCTTGCCGCCAACCGCGATGTACAACTCGATCTGGGCGGTGACGCCCTACATTGCGCTGGTCGGAGCTGTGGTGCACCGGCTGCTTGGCTTGCAACGCCTGTCGTGGCGATACACGTCGATCTATGAATTCAAGGCGATGATCGTCTTTGCGGCGATGATGACCGCCGCGATGGTGTTGCTGCTCAGCTTTCGCGACCTCGGCAATTGGCGGCCGCGGACCTTGCCCTTCATCTTCTTCATGCTGACCTTGTACGGCTTCATGGGAACGCGCCTGGCGCGCCGCTTGCTTGGCGAATATATCAGGGGCAATATCTTCCCGCCCAAAACGGTGGGCGGCCCGCAAGAGCCTGCTGACTATACCCTTTTCGCGGGCAAGGGCGACCATATCGAACTGATGCTTCGCGCGAACGAACGTCGTCAGATCGCGGGCGGAAAACCGCTGGGAATCCTGCTGAGCGACCGCGTCACCATGTCGATGAAGATCCGCGGCGTGCCTGTGCTGGGCATTCTGACCGATCTGGCGAAAATCGTCGAACAACAGGCGCAAACGGGAAAGCATCCGACCCGCATCATTTTCGCCGAGACTCCCGAACGGCTGCGCGAGACCCCCTTTCTCCAGATGGTCGCCAAGGCGGAAAGTCTGGGGCTGAGCATTTCCTGCCTGCCCGAGCTGACCTCTCCTTTGCCGCAACGCCGCAACGATGCCAGTGGCACCGCATCGACGGCTGCGCCCGGGCAAGCGCTCCGCCCTATCCAGTTAAGCGACCTTCTGGGCCGTTCGCAGAACATTCTGGATTATAAGGTGGTTGAAAACGCAATCACGGGTCGCTGCGTGCTCGTGACCGGTGCCGGCGGTACGATCGGGCGAGAATTGGTACGCCAGATCGCTTCTTTCGCGCCGTCGCGAATCATCCTGCTCGAATCGTCGGAAATTGCGCTTTACGAAGTCGATAATGAGATGAAGGCGTCTTATCCCGACATCGAGCGGTCGGCCGTGCTTTGCTGCATTCGTCAGCGCAAGCAGGTGATGAATGCCTTCAAGCAGTTCAAGCCCGAACTCGTATTTCATGCAGCCGCGCTGAAACATGTGCCAATCGTCGAACTCCACCCAAGCGCCGGTGTCCAGACCAATGTGCTCGGCACGCGAAATGTTGCCGATGCCGCAAACCGATTCGGAACGCGGATCATGGTCCAGGTATCAACCGACAAGGCGGTCAACCCGATCGGCATGATGGGCGCGACCAAACGGCTCGGCGAACTTTATTGCCAGGCCCTCGATCTGGCGGGGATCGGCAAGGCACAGTCGCCGCGGTTTCTGACCGTCAGGTTCGGCAATGTTCTGGGCTCCAGCGGCTCGCTGATACCCTTGTTTGAGAAGCAGTTGCTGGCGGGAGGGCCGCTGACGGTCACCCACCCCGAAATCGAACGCTTTTTCATGACGGTGTCCGAAGCGGTGCAGCTCGTGCTTCAAGCGTCGGCCCGATCCAAAAACGTCGAACGCGGCCGGATTTTCGTGCTCGACATGGGAGAGCCGATCAAAGTGCTCGACATCGCCCGCCGGATGATCCGACTTTCGGGCGGTGTTCCCGACAAGGATGTGATGATCAAGTTCGTGGGCCTGCGGCCGGGCGAGAAGCTCTATGAAGAGCTTTTCAACGAAAGCGAACAGAAGCTCCCGTCGGTTCTCGACGGAATTTTCGAAGCCGAGCCGGCACCACTGCCGCTCGACCTGCTGAACGACATATTCAATCGCCTGTCGGTGTTGACGGAACGTGCCGACGACGGAGCAACAAGGAAACTGGTTTTCCAACTGCTGTCTGAAGGCGAAGGCGTTCTGGGCACGGATTCGCTGACGAGTTCCGTGGCCGATGTTGCCACGCTGGATGGCGGCGCCGACAAGGTTGCCGCGGTTGTCGGCCGCCGGATCTCGATGGGTGGCGAACAGCGGCGTTATTCGGGGCAAGCATTGTGATGAATCGAATGGCGGTGGCCGTGCATCATTCCGGGTCCGATGCGGTTGCGCTGAAACCGAACCGATCGCGCTGGCCGTTTTTTGCAGCAGATGAGATCGATGCCGCTACCGCTGTGCTTCGAACGGGAGCCGTCAATTCGCTCCATCACGGGGCACAATGTGCAGCCTTCGAAGATGCAATGGCGCAACTGTGCGACGTTCCCCATGCCATTGCGGTTGCGAACGGCACGCTCGCGCTCGAACTGGCTCTGCGCGCGCTGAAAATTGGCCCCGGCGACGAAGTGATTGTGCCGGCGCGCAGTTTCATGGCGTCCGCCAGCTGTGTGGTCGCCTGTGGGGCGATGCCGATATTTGCCGATGTCGACGTCGAAAGCCAGAATATCACCGCCGGTTCCATCGAAGCGGCCATGACGCCCCGGACCCGGGCTGTGATCGTCGTCCATCTTGCCGGCTGGCCTTGCGAGATGAAAGACATCATGGATCTGGCCGAACGGCGCGGCTTGGCAATTATCGAGGATTGCGCGCAGGCGCATGGCGCGCGTGTCGATGGCCGACCGGTGGGGTCATTTGGCGATGCAGCGGCCTTTTCTTTCTGCACCGATAAAATCATTTCGACGGGTGGCGAAGGCGGAATGATCGTGATGAAGGACCGCGAGGTCTGGCGACGCGCCTGGGCCTATAAGGATCATGGCAAGGATCCGGACCATTATTCCACGATCGTGCCTGGTCCCGATTTTCTGTGGCTTCATTCTTCGCTGGGCAGCAATTTTCGCCTCACGGAGTTCCAGGCCGCGATCGGCAATTGCCAGCTGGCGAAACTGGATGACTGGCGCCTGCGTCGGCAGAAAAATGCCCATGCATTCGAGGAGCAATTGACCGGACTCGATGCCGTCAGGCTCGCGCGGCCGCGGCACGGGATCACCCATGCACGGTACAAGGCCTATGTGTTTATCAAGCCCGATCAATTGAGGGAGGGATGGACCAGGCGCCGGATCATCGAAGAAGCCGCCAACGCCGGCGTGGCCTGTTCGACCGGATCATGTCCCGAAATCTATCGGGAAAAAGCGTTTCGCGACTATGCGCTGCGCCCGGAACAGCCGTTGCCGGTCGCGCGTCAGCTTGGCGAAACCAGCCTGATGGTGCCGGTCGATCATACGCTGTCACCCGACGATCTGGAACTGGCGGGCGCGCTTCTTCGCCGCATCGTCGAGAAAGCCTCGCGATGACGCAATCCACAAGACTTCCGGACTTCGTCATCATCGGAGCGGCCAAGGCGGCGACGACCTGGGTCGCCAATCAACTGCGCGTGCGCCCCGACGTGTTCATGCCCGGCCCCGAACCGCATTATTTCAGCCGCGAATATGAACGGGGTGAAGAATGGTATGGCGCGTGGTTCAAGAATAGTCACGCCGATCAGCTGGTCGGCGAAAAATCTGCCGATTATCTGGCTGATCCGCTGGCCGCGGAGCGCATGTCCCGCCTCCTGCCCGACGCGCAGATCGTCGTTCAGCTACGCAACCCGGTGGATCGGGCCTATTCGGACTATTGCATGCTGTTCCGCCGGGGGACGGTGAATGGCGAGATTGGGAAGTTTCTGGGATCGCGGGACAATCCACAGCCGCGATTCCTGAATGACGGGCTGTACAACCAGCATTTGAGGCGCTTTCTGGATCATTATCCCGCCGCCAACATCAAAACCGTCCTTTATGAAGATATTCGCACGGTCCCCGAAGAGGTGGTCAAACATGTGAACTTATTCCTTGGCCTGCCCGACCTGGGGCATGAAATTCAGCTCGTCGAACGCGCCAATGTGAAGGACGCCCCGCTGCTCCCGTTGGCGATGCGGCGTACGCTTGCTCCCGCCAAGCGTCTGGTCGCTCCATTGCGATCAAAACCTTGGTTCAAAGCCATTCATGGGACGCTGGCGCGGGAAGTGGCTTACCCAAAATTGTCGCACGATCTGAAGCAATCGATGCGCGATTTTTATGCCAAGGATGTCGAAGGCCTCGGAACCCTGCTCCAACGCGATCTTTCGCATTGGCTCAGCGATTGAGTGGACCAGTGTTCAGCGCGGCCACCCGATATGAACCAGCCGAGGAGAGCCCGGCGCGCCACCGTCATTCGGTGTCCGAAACGATCATTCGCTACGCCCTGATAATCGGCGTCATGCTGACGCCTTTCATGATGTGGCGCTTTCATCCGGATATTCAGTTTACGTTGAGCGACGGCTGTTTCCTGATGGCGGCGATCCTGGCCGCGGCGTCGGGACGCCTGAATCTGAAGCCCTTTGCGGATATGTCGCCTTGGTGGCTCTTTTCCTTTTCCCTCATGCTCGTCGCTCTGGGCGCAAGCAGCCTGATCAACGGCGATCCCATTCGCTTCACCATCACGGGCTCGCAATATGTCTTCGCCTATCTGGCCCTGCCCTTTCTTCTCTTTGCCGGCACCTGGAAAGACGAAATCCTGCTCGCAAAGTTTTTCGTGGCAGCCGTGGTCGCGGCCGAAGCCTTTAGCGTCGCCCTGTTTTACTATTATGGCGAAAACCACGTGTCGGCCGCTTGGATCAATCAGGATTTCATCACCGGCGCGGGGCGGCTCGGATCATTTACGGCCAGCGCCAACCGCAACGCGGCGCTCATTTCGCTGACGCTGCCGTTCGTTCTCTATTTTGCAAAGATGCGTCTGCTGCCGCTGTGGCTGTGCCTCGTTTATGCGGCAATTCTCATGCTGGCACTCTTGCTTACCGCTTCGGTAACAGGATTTGTTTCGAGCATCGCGGCGATCCTGATCTTCGCCCTTGCCAGCTACGGCTGGCGCGCGTGGAAGCCGATTGCGGCTGCCCTTGGCATTTTGACACTTGCCTTTTCCGCTGGTGTGCCAATTCCGGCCACGTTTGAAAAACGGGTATTAAGCGCTTTCGAAACCGGCGATATTTCGGAAGCGGGGACGTACGGGGGAAGAATGCAGCTGATCGAAGAGGCCTGGCAACTTTCCGACAATACGCATCTCCTCGGGATAGGCGCAGACCAATTTCGCTCGATCAGCGTCCAGGGCGCGCCCGTTCACAACATCATCCTGCTGATCTGGACGGAAGGCGGCATGTTCGCGCTGCTGGGCTGGACCCTTGCGATGGGTATATTGGCGTTGATCGCCGTCCGCACGATCAAATACGACAAGGCGGCCGCCGCGCTCGCACTTTCCGTCGCCCTCAGCTTTTTCATCATCTCGAACGCGTCGACCCATGTCTACGCGCGCCTGTGGGTCGTGCCGATCCTCATCGCCACCCGTTTCGCGGTCACAGCCACGCTCAGCGCGCAGCGGCGGGCCAATGCTCCGCGAGCGGTCGCGCCGCAGTCCGATCCCGTGGCCCGCACGCCACCGATGGACGCCCATGCCGACCTTCATTCCCTTTCCAACGCGAGGTTAAGACCATGATGCTGAGATCAATATTCGCGCTGCTGCTTTGCTTCGCATTGGCAGCGTGCGCCAGCCCCACTGACAGGCTCACGTCTCTGCCCGCCAGTCCCGCCAGCAGCGAGGCTGGCTACAAGCTCGGCGCCGGCGACAAGGTGCGACTTCTGGTCGGAGGCTTCAGCAATCTGAGCACCGATTACCGGGTCAATGACGTCGGCACGATTTCGCTTCCGATGCTGGGGGCGATAAAGGTTGCCGGCAAGACGACGACCGAGGTCGAGCAAGAGCTGGCGGCTCTCATGCGGCGTGAAGAGCTGGCCGTAAATGCTTCGGTCAACGTGCAGATCGAGGAATATCGCCCCTTCTTCATCATGGGCGAAGTCAAGCGCCCCGGTGCCTATCCCTATGTTCCCGGCATGACCGTTCTGACCGCGATCACGGTTGCCGGCGGACACACATTCCGGGCGAACACCAAGGCTTATGGCATCAACCGCACCGAAAACGGGGCGATTATCAAGGGCAAGGGCACGGACGATACGCAAATTCTGCCAGGCGATACGGTGATCGTCCATGAAGCCTGGTTCTGACAAGGAAATCAAATTGTTGAATTGGAACGCTCGCGTCCGGACGCGCCGACTGAAGCTGGCCGCATATGCCGCGGTGGTGGCCGCCGGTTTCAGCACGGCGGCAGTCGCGCAGGATTCGGTCACCTCGCCCGCCAAGCTGCCCCGGCCCGGCTATGAATATGACGGCTTCGAAATCGGCGGTCTGGAGGTCGATGCCAGGGTCGATGCGAGCATCGATTACAGCAGCAATGTGTTTCGCACGTCGGTCGATGAAGCCGATGACTTTCGGGTGCACATCAATCCCTCGCTAAGTCTGTCGAAACAGATCGGATCGGGCAGGATCACGGCCGAAGGCCATGCGGGCCTGCGTCGCCATTTCGATCTCGTGCGCGAAAACTCCACCACATACGGCGGCTCGTTGAACTACGTCCTGTCGGGGGAAAAGGCGGAGAATTTAAGTGCGACCCTCGGGTTCAACCGCAATATCGAGCGGCGCGCCGATCCCGAAACCCGCGCAGGACCAACCGACCGCCCGCGCAAAATCAACGCCTTTCTCGCCGAGGCGTCCTATTCCCGCGCCAGCGGAAATATCCGCACGACCTTTGCCGTCGGCACCGAAAAATATAATCAGCTTGATCCGGCCGAGGACGATCGGGACATGCAGATCTATCGCGCGTCGGTGACCGTCGGCTATCAGTTCGCCTCGTCGCTCGATCTGTTCGCGCTGGTTTATGTCAATCGTCGCGATTTCCGGCTGGCGCAGGATTTCAGCGGGGTCAACCGCGACCAGAATACCTATGGTGCGATATTCGGGGTTCAGCGGGAAATCGGCAATCGGCTGCACGGCAAAATGGGTGTCGGTGTTTTCCGTACCGATCCCGAGGAGGACACTATTCTTCCCGCTAATACCGGTTTGCGACTGGAGGGCGAAGTCACCTGGTCGCCGCGCGATCGCACCTCGCTGAACTTCGGGATTTCCCGCGGCGATGTCGCGACGGTCCGGTCGGGCGCATCAACGCGCGTTGACACGGTTGCCCGCTTCCGAATTGATCAGGAAATCCGCCACAATCTGCTGGCCAGCCTTTCGATCGGCTATGTCAATCTTCGCTATCGGGGCGAATCGCGCGACAATCTGGAGAGCATCGGCGGCACGGCGCGCGTCGAATATCTGTTCGACCGTCGCACGTCCTTCTTTGCGTCAGCCGAATATGACCGGCGAAGCGCGCGCGATCCGATCGACAAATATAAGGAAAAGGTTCTGACGCTCGGGATAATCCGGCGGTTCTGATGCAGGGACTTCGTATTTTCTTGTCGAGTTTGTCCGTCGGCGCCGCGACCGTCAGTTGTATGCCGCCCGCGACCGCCACCGACAACGGCCGCGCGGCATTTATCGGCGCCGACGGCTACGGCCGCCACGCACTCGGCGGGCTGAATGGCAAAATCATCAAGGTCACGACGCTGGCCGATAGCGGCCCCGGCTCGCTGCGCGAGTGCATCGACGCGCATGGGCCGCGCATCTGCGTGTTCACCGTCGCGGGAGTGATACGTTTTACTACGGAGCGGCCGCTTATCCGCAATGCCTACCTTACCATCGCCGGCGAAACGGCGCCCGGGGGGGGCATCACCCTGTCGCATATCGGCGGACCGGGCGCCTACACGCCGCTCGGGGTCAAGAATACGCACGACATCATCATCCGCCACCTGCGCGTGCGGACGGATTTGCCCGGCGAAGATCGCGGGGGAAATGACGCGATCAACATCGCAAACAGCCACGACATCATCATCGATCATGTCAGCGCATCGTGGAGCCTCGATGAAAATATCGGCGCCTGGGGTCAGAACGACAATATCACCATCTCCGGGTCCATCTTTGCCGAAGGCGTGCCCAAACACGATAAATGTGCGCTTTTGGCCAGCGACCCAAAAGGGCCGCAGAATATCAGCTTCGTTCGGAACCTGTGCGCCCACAACGGCGACCGCAACCCGGACGTCAATGTCCCGCCGGGATCGTGCGTCGATGTCATCAACAATGTGTTTTACAACGCGCAATCGCAGTTCACCGAAATTTGGGAAAGCTATGGCGGATCGCCGGTCAATGTCGTCGGCAATGTCTATCGGCGCGGCCCGAATACCAATCTTCGGATGGCGGCGGCCATCGACAGGCCCCTCAGGGGCTCACGCGGACAGGCAAGGATTTACCTGTCGGACAATCTTTCCGAAGGGGTCGCTTCGCTCTCCCCTACCGTCAGCGATGCGGTCGTCGATTCGCCGGTGTGCCAGATGCAGAGCAAGCCGATGGCAGCAAAAAAGGCCTATGACCGGGTTCTGATGGAAGCCGGCGCTTTCCCGCGCGACGAGGTCGACCGGCGCGTGGTTAACGAAGTTCGCAAATCGGGCGGCAAGATCGGCAGACCTGTCGGTCCCATTCCGGCTATCGCCGCGGGGCGTTCGTATCGCGACGACGACGGCGATGGAATGTCCGACACGTGGGAACGTGCCAATGGCGCCGACCCCCAAATATTCGATAGCTGGATGGGTAAGGACGGCGACGGCTGGACCCATTTCGACCGCTTTCTCAATTTCGCTCATTTGCAGCGCCTTGCAGGAAAAGATATTGATTAGGGTGCTGAAATCACTCGCGCCGTCCGGTCGCGATACCTCTGGTCGCAGCTTCAGGTGGGCCATGCGAATTGGGATTAGTCCCGATGGTGCGGCCTATGCCACTCCCCGAACCTTGTCGCGCACGCCGGACACCGACATGCTGATTGCAGGGGGAATTTCGCGTGGAGCGACCAATCTGTCTCTTGCAGGATCAAGTTGTCGGCACGAACATCGTGATCGGTTTCATTAGATGACGGCAGCCGTCGATAGCGCGAGCACCCACGCGGCCGGCGATCGGGATCGGACGGCGGTGGTCGGCCATTCCGAATTCAATACAGCAACGCACGGGTTGCGAGGAATTGCGTCGCTGATGGTATTTTGGGCCCATCTGCTCGGCGGCACTGCCGAACATATATATCCCCACAATGCGCGCTATCTGGACCTGATTTTCGAACCCTGGAATGTCGGCATCTGGGGCGTCGAGCTGTTCTTCACGATCAGCGGCTTCGTCATCCTGCCCAGCATCATGCGCTATTCGCTGAAGGATTTCGGCGAACGGCGTTTTTTCCGGCTCTACCCGTTGTTCTTCACGCTGAGCGTCGTCTATGTCGTGCTCAACCTGTTCCTCAACGCCTATCCGAACTCGAACAATGTGCTGACGGTGGTGTCGGGGTTCCTGTTCCTGAACCTGCTGACCCAGACCGAGCAGCTGACGCCGAACGCATGGAGCCTGACCTATGAGGTAATGTTCTATGCGCTGGCAGCGTTTGGCTATCATTTTCTGTTTCGCAAACGCGCGCTTTTGCCGGCGATCTTGGTCCTCCTCCTCTCCGCGCTGTTCGTCGTTCGCTATCCGGTCGCGCTTTTCTTCGTCGGCGGGATGCTGATCCGCATTGCTTATGACGCGAAGATCAGCCCGCCGGTCTATCTTGTCCGGACCTGCGAAATTCTCCTCGCCGCGACGTGGATCTATCTCGCCGCCAATTTCCGGACGCATTTCGACAGGGAATTCATCACCACGCCGCAGGCATGGGGGCTGCTGCTGAGCACGGTGCTCTACTTCTATTTTGCGGTCCATCCGCACAGCATCTCGTCCGCGATTTCACGCTTCCGGACGATCGCCTATCTGGGCACCGTCAGCTATTCGCTCTATCTCGTTCACCCCTATACCTATCTCGCGTTTCGCAAGATTTTCGTTCAGCTCGGCCTGTTCACCGACAACTGGCCGATGTCGATGCTGGTTTTCTTTGCGGTGACCACGCCCGTCACCCTGGTGGTGACGCATTTCGTCCACCGCTATCTGGAAGTCGGACCCTATCAATGGTTCTTCAGGGAACGGATCTACCGCGCGAGCAAGGCGGATGCTTCGCCGTCCAAATCCGACCCCCGCTCCGGCGCCGCTACCGGGACCGATTGAACCGTGTGGACTGTCATCCAGGGTTTCAAACGCTATGAAAGACCTGCCCTTATCGGAGCAGGCTTGCTGCTCGTGCTCGCGCTGTTTGCGCGGATCATGTCCTATCCGCTGCGCCACGACGAGCAATTTTATCTGCCGGCGGGACAATCTTTGAACCAATGGTCCTTATATCAGGACATAAACTTCACCCATTTGCCCAATCTACCGCTGCTGCTCAACGCGATTTTCGCGCTGCCAGGGGTCGAAAGCGATTTCCTGCTCGGCCGGCTGCTCGTTTTCGGAATCTGGCTGCTCGCTTGCTATGCGCTTTACGCGACGGCGCGTTTTGCCGGTTGCGCGAACGGAACGGCGGTATTGCTCGCCTCGTTGCTGGCCCTCAATCCCCTGTTGCTCGGCCCCGCGGGTATGCTGGTGACCAACAATTTCATTCCCATTCCCTTCGCCCTGCTGGGCCTGCTGCTGTTCCTCAAGGGCTGCGGCGCGTCGCCCCCGTCGATCCGGCTTAATTTCCTGTCGGGAATCTGCCTGTCGCTGGCGATCGGGTTCAAGGCCAATTATGTCTTTGTCATCCCTCCGATCGCGATTGCCTCGTTGCTTGTGCCGCCGGGGATCGGTTTCGGGATGCGGATGACGCGGGTAGCACTGCCGCTTTTCCTCGGCGCCGTGCTGGCCGGCCTGCCCACTCTTTATTATTTCGCAGCGGACCCAATGCATTTCCTGGCGCATGTCGTGTCGTTCCATCAGTCGGCGCATGTCGAATATTGGACGGCCAACAGTGCGGACGAAGGACCAGTCGCGCTGTCATTCGTCGGCAAGATGCTGCTGGCGCAAAATGTCTGGCTGGCGGGCGGCACGCTGCTAATCTTTTTGCTCGCGCTGACGCTGGCTATCACCGCTGTGTCCGCGTCGCGCGACGAAGAGGACGGCACAAAACCCTGGTGGCCCGTCATTCTGGCCGCCAGTCTTGTTCTGGGTGCAGGTCTCATCTCGTTCCTGCCGACCCCGGCTTTCCCGCAATATTATGCTCCGCCGATCGCTTTTGGTCTGGTTCTCTGCGCGCTCCTATACGGTCGTCTGATCGCTGCGGCGCGAAGCCAGGTTGCGCCGGTAATGGCCGCAGTCTTCCTGTTCACCGCGGCAGGGGCACTACCCATTCTGCTTCCCGACCTTCCCGCGCTTGCACGTCCGTCGAAATGGACCGGCAATTCGGTCGACAGGGCGGCCGATAACATCCGCTGGCTGATGGCCCGGCAGCCCGGAAACGGCCCCTTGCTCACCCTCGCACCGATTTATCCGGCCGAAGCCGGGCTGCCGCTTTACAAGGAGCTGGGGCTGGGCCCGTTCATCTATCGCGCCGTGGACTATCTCCCGCCAGAGAACCGGCCATTTTTCCGCCCCGTCGTATCCCCGCGAACGCTCGAACAGCTGCTGGCCCGAACGCCGCCGAAGGCCGTTCTGGTGGGGTCGGAGGAGCGATTGGACCAGCCGCTCGAAGCGTGGGCAATCCGCAATGCCTATCGTCCGGTCCGTGTCGCGCTGGGTGACAAGCGCAAGAAATTCGGCAAGCTCTACCTTGCCCCGATCCCGGCTACCGGGCCGGATCGTTGAGCTCGCAATAGGTTCGATACGCCGCGAGCATCAGCTCCGCATCATCACCGACGGGCTCCCAGCCGAGTTCCGTTTTTGTGCGCGATATATCAAGGACATAATTCTCATCGGCAATCTCGAACTGTTCGGGCACCAACGGGCTGAGCGCCACCCGGTCGAGCATATGCAACACCGGCTTGATGATGGGACTGGGCACGGGAACAACGATCGATTTCGACCCCACCTTTCGGATCAACTTGCGCAGCATGACCTTGCTGGGATCTCCCGGCCTCGATCCGAGATTGAAGACGCCGCGGGCGGTCTCGGTCTGGATTCCGCGCACGATGGCGTCCGCGCAATCGAATACCGAAACCATCTGATAGGTGTTTCGGCCCGATCCGACCATGGGCACCGGCATGTTGCCGCGGATCGCGGCGAACAGCTTTGCCATCAATCCGAAACGCCCCGGACCCAGGATCAATCGCGGGCGAAAAATGACGGTACGAAACGGCAGGTCTTGCGATGTGAGCATATCCTCGGCGGCGACTTTCGACGCGCCATAGGGGCCGAACGGAGCGCGCGGGTGATCGATGGCGACCGGCGACGCCTGCGGGCGGCCATAGACCATGTCCGTGCTCACGAACAGGAAGGAGGTCGCGCGGAACTTCTTTGCCAGTTCGATGACGTTGCGCGTGCCCGTGATGTTGCCTTCCGCGAAGAAACGCTCGCGGATCGACCGGCGGACGGCCGTGCCATATTGCCGCCCCGCCAGATGCACGAAATCGGCACCGACGGGTAAGGAAAGCCGTGATATGGCGGTCTGATCTGTAATATCGACGATGCTCGTCGTCAGTCTTTCCTGCTCGGTCCTGGCGGGCATCAAGTCGAGATTGTGCACGCAATAGCCTTCGCCCAGCAATCGCTCGACGAGGACCGAGCCGAGGAAGCCGCTTCCTCCGGTTACGACAATATTCCGGACCAAAGGTTCAGCTCCGCGCCAGAATGACGATGCCGATTGCGATCGTCAGAATTCCAATGAGTTTTTGCGCGCTCAGCGGTTCCGACATGAACAGATAGGAAATGATCGCCACGAAAACAAAGCCAAGGCCAAGAAACGGGTATGCAAGCGAGACGTCCGCCTTCGACAGAACATACATCCACAGCAGCACGCTGAGGCCGTAGATGAAAAGTGCGAGGACAATACCCGGATTGATCGCCAGCGCCATTGCCGATTTTATCGGCGAACCGGCGTCGAACGTCGTCGTTCCCTTCAGCGCGACGCTGAGCGCCAGTTGCGCAACCGCATTCATCAGAACACTGAGGATTATGACGCCGAGCGTCAGCGGATTGAGGGCCATATTGGTCAGAAACTCACGATCGAAAGGACGAAGCCCGCCAGCAAGATCCCGGCAAGACCAAGGCTGACCGGATCCTTGAGGGCGAATATCACCGGATCATCATCCAACTCGCCCCGATTGCTCAAGAGCCAAATCCGCATGAACCAGAACAGGAGGACGATCGGCGTGACGAAAAGCGCTTCCGGCGCCGCATATACGCCCCGTGCACTGGCCTCCAGGGTGATGAACAGCAACATCACGACGATCGACGACATCGCCGCGCCGAGCCCCAACGCGAGCGTCAAAGGGGAATCGGATCGCCGATAACCGCGTCCGGGAATAATATCTCCGTTCGCCGGATCGGCCATCACCAGTTCGGCGTGACGCTTGGCCAGGGCAAGCGACAAAAAGAGCAGCATCGCAAAGGACGTCAGCCAGGGCGAGTGCGGCAGAGCAAGCAGGAGCGAGCCCGCCACAATCCTGCTGGTAAACAGCATGGCGATGATTCCCACGTCGAGAAGCGGGGCGGTTTTCAGCTTGAACGAATAGGACAGCGTAACGACGAGATACCAAAGCAAAGCCATCCCAAAGCTGACGGACAGCCACATCGCGCCGGCCACCCCCACACAAATCATGGCGGCAGCGACCACAAAGGCGCTCGATACGCCGATCTTGCCGCTGGCAATGGGGCGATTGCATTTTGTGCGATGCTTTCGGTCGGCCTCCACGTCGAAAATATCGTTGACGATATAGCTACCGGAACCCGCGATGCTCCAAAAGAGGAACGCCATGACCGCCGCCGAAACCGCCTCCGGCTGCGCGTAGAGCTGACCGAGAAGCAGGGGTACAAAAATCAGGACATTCTTGGCCCATTGATGCAGGCGGAACAGGCGCAGCCAGTCCTTCACGGCACCATTTCCGCCGCCGAAAATATCGATGATCGGCACGCCATTCTGCTCCAGCTTGCCGGCGTGGCGCTTCGCCCCGCCGACGAGGATGGCTCCGGACGACGCCATCCAGACCGGAAGGTCGGCGGCGCTGTCCCCCGCATAGATGAATCCTTCGGGAAAACGCTCTTTCAAATAGGACGCCTTTTCCGGCCCTTTCAGGTTGCGAGCGCCGTCGCTGCCGGTGACGGTGTCGAAGAGATTGACGGCTTTTCCCATGGCGTCGGCATGATATTGGTCCGACGCCGTCACGAGATGAAGCGACTTGCCGGATTGCTTCATCATGCTGAGATGACTGACGAGTTCGGCGTGGAGGGGCGCAAGACCCGTGTCGCGCCCCGCCAGCTTGGCCAGGCTTCGCTTCATTGCGGCCTTGCTGCCCGAACCGAAAACGGCGCTCGCCGTTTCGCGTAGCGGATTTTGCCTCAGGCAGACGAAGAAGTCTTCATGGAGGGCATCGACATGGGACAGCGTGCCATCCATGTCCACGACAATGTCGCGGTGAATTATATTGCTCGATCCCGGCATCCAACAATCCGAACCCCATCGGCACGTCATTGTGCCAATGCGAGGTTCTATCCGATTACCCTGCCCTATGGACCGACAAAGCCGGGCTATTTTCTTATCCGAAAGGGGTAGTTAGATCGAAGCGGCCAACCATCGCAAAAAGCCTTTCCGGCAGGGGAAGGATCACCAGCGCAGGAAACGCGGCAGGATCAGCCGCCCGGCGACCGCCGAGATGACGACCGCCAACCCGTGCCACAGTGCGATGTGGATCAGATTGTCGTCGGCGCAATGCAGCGCGACGATCGTGGCACCCGCGGCGCCCGAGGCGAGGCCGATCACCCAGCCGGCGCGCGTCGGCGAGGTCGGCGCCGCCGACTTCAGCCACAAGAACAGGGCAGCCCCGACACCCAGCCCCGACGCGATGCCGAGCGACAGGCAATGCGCGTCGAGCCCGTGGCGCGCCACGTCCATCGCCGCATGGCCGTCGCCGACCGCCAGCAGCAGCGCCGCTATCGGCAAGGACAGGGCCGCAAGCACCGCCCAGCGCCAGCCGCTATAGTCGCGGCCGACGCCCGGCAGCCCCATGCGCAGCGCGCTCCACGCCGCGGCGACGCCCGTGGCCGCGATCAGCCAGAAGCTGAGCATCGACAGCGCAGGCATCCCGCCCGCGGCAAGGTCGTGACGCATCCCGTACAGCCACAGAAGCAGCGCAGCGCCGGCAAGCCAGCCAGCCGCCGTCCAGAGCAGGCCCCGAACCATTTTTTTGGGCGGAACGGGCTGCAGTTCGTCGGCCAGTCCATCGATCAAATTTTCGATCGAAACCTTGTCCATTTTATTCGCTTTCAATCAGTTGCGCGAGCTTCTTGAGGCCGCGATGAATATTGACCTTGACCAGAGACTCGCTCTGGCCGCAGATTTGCGATGCCTCGGCGATCGAGGCGCCCTCGATCTTGACCAGCGTGATCGCCTGCGCCTGTCCGGGCGGCAGCAATGTCATCAGCCGATCGATGCTGAGCCGCGCGTGGACCGCCTCATCCTCCGCGCCGACCGCCGCGTCATTGTCGCCAAGCTCGGCCTCGTCGCGCTGGCGGCGCAGCATGTCGATCCAGCGATAGCGCGCGATCGCCGCGAGCCATGGCAGGAAGGCGCGGCCACTGTCCCACGTCGCAAGCTTGCGGTGCATCGACACGAGCGTTTCCTGCACCAGATCGTCGATCTGATGCGGCGCGATGCGGCGTGCGAAATAGCGCGCGAGCCAGAGGCGGCAATCGCCGAGCAGCGCGCGATAGGCAGCACGGTCCCCCCGCTGCGATGCGGCCATCAACCGCGCGAGCGAGGGTTCGTCGAGGCTCATATCCGGCGCAGCCTAGCAAAGAGCGCGTCGAGCGAGAATAACCCCCCGCCGCGCACGATCAGCATCGCCGCCATCGCCGCCCAGAGCGAATGCACCGGCCACCAGGCGTCGGGAAAGACGAATATCTGGATGACGAGCGTCATCACGAGCAGCGCCGCCGCCGAAAAGCGCGTCGCGAGGCCCAAGAGCAGCAAGGCGGGAAATAGGTGTTCGGCCCAGACCGTCAGCGGCACCGCGAGCGCGGGATCGAGCGGCAGACCCGAAAATTCGTTCGCGAACAGGTCATATTGTAGGGGATCGATGGCCGGAAAGCCGCCCTCGGTCACTTTGGTCTGGCCCGAACGCCAGAACACGCCCGCGAGCGCCACGCGCAGCAGCACCAGCGCCGCGCTTTCGACGATCCGCGATGATGCCGTCGCGACGGCACGATCGTAAAAACCAAACAAGCGTTTCATCTGTCCACCTTTGCAAAAGCCCCGGCATCGATCAGCGCCGCGATCGCTGCGCCGCCGCCGGGATGCCCTTCGTCGAGCAGTGCGATCAGGTTACCGAGCGGCGATATGTCCGCAGCGGCCTCGATCACCATGGCGTCGGCCGGGTGCGCAGCGAACAGCCGCACCTCGGCATCGGGGCGGGTGATGAGGATGGCTGCCGTGCCGGGCGCAAAGGCGAGGTCGAGACGCGGCGCCGCATCGGCCGCGAGCGGCACGATCCGCGCGGCAGGGTGGCGGCGGACCGGCGTGATCAGCAGCGCGGCCTCGTCGCCCCCGGCGAGATCGGCGAGCCGTAGCGCGGCGGCGTCGGCGGCATGATAGCTTTCGAGCCACGCCCATTCGACGCGCGCGATGTCGGCGGCGATCGGGTCATCGAGCCAGTCGGCGAATCCCGCGCCGATGTCGGCGAGCGCGCGCCGCTCCGCTCCGCCCGCTTCGACAAAAGCGCGCGAGAGGCGGTTGAAGTCGGCGGCGCCGAGATGCTCGCGAAGGCGCGGGAACGTCTCTTCGAGCGCGACGAGGCGCGCGTGCGAAATGGTGTTGGCGTGGACGCGAAGCCCGCGCAGCACCGCCGCCTCGGTCCCGGCGAACAGACCGGTCGGCAGGTGCCGCGGGCCATGGAGCAGCGTCGCCGCCACCGCCGCCTGGTCGCGGTCAAGCATCGACGGGTTCCAGCAAGGCATCAGCCTTTGCCGCCTCGGCCATCAGCACGGCGAAGTCGGGCACATCGCTGTCCCATTCGACGAGGACGGGCCGCGGCCCCGCCCGGCGGAGAAAGCGGGCGAGCAGCGCCCAGCAACTTTCGCGCACCGATGAACCATGATCGTCGATCGCGACCCGGCCGCCGTCGCGGTCATCCTTCACCGCATGACCCGCGACATGAATTTCGCCGACGAACGCGGGATCGATCGCGTCGAGCCACTGCGCGGGATCGAGGCCGAGATTGAAGGCCGACACCTCGACATTGTTGATGTCGAGCAGCAAGCCGCAGCCACTGCGGCGGCAAAGTTCGTGGAGAAAGGACACTTCGTCCCAGCCGTCACGGGCATAGGCGAGATAACGCGAGGGATTTTCGATGAGGATGCGGCGGCCGAGCCGATCCTGCACGCGGCCGACTTCTCGCACGAAATGGTCGAGCGCGGCGTCGGTATAGGGAATGGGGAGCAGGTCGGGAAATTTGTCGGGCGGGGTGTTGCTCCAGCTCAGATGGTCGGACACCATCGCGGGCTGGTAGCGATCGCAGAGGCGCGCGAGCGCGTCGAGTTCGTCGCGGTCCGCGCCCGCCGCCGATCCCAGCGACAGGCCGACCGAATGGAAACTGATCGGTATGAGGTCCGCAATCGCGGTGAGCCAGCGATGCGGCGGCCCGCCCGCGCCGAAGTAGTTTTGGGGGTGGACTTCGGCCCAGGCGGGCGCCGCGCCCCGCTCCGCCGCCGCCAGCACGTCGGCATAGTGCCGGGCCTTCAGCCCGATACCGGCGCGCATCGGCAGCGTGTGGAGCGGAGCGGGAGGCAAAGGATCAGCCCTTCTTCGGGGCCGGCTTGGCATTGCCCTTGTGCGCGGTCAGCGTGCCGCCCATCTTTTCGCAGCTGCCCTTCGCGACATATTTCCAGGCGTTGCCCTGATAATCGACGGTCGATGTGCCGGCGCAGCTCGTGCCCGGACCGGCGGCACAGTCATTCTTACCCTTGAGCGCGACGCCATAGCATTTTTCCTTGGCGCCCTCGGCGGCGACCGCGGTGCCGGTGAGGGCATTGCCCGCGGCGAGGGCGAGCACCGCCGAAGCGGCGAGCGACAGTTTCAACGAATTGGTCATGGGAGTCTCCCTGATGAATGATCGATGCGGAGGATGGCATCGTCCGGGGTTCGCGGCCGTGCGGCGAAAGGTTACGCAGCGCAGGAACGGGAATTGGCAGGGCGCCGCCGATCGCTTAGGAGCGCAGGGCCGGTCGCAAGGCGACCAGCGGAAGAAAAGGCAGGCGATGAACATCCTTCTGACCGGCGGCGCCGGATATATCGGCAGCCATGTTGCGGCAACGCTGGCGGCGGCGGGGCACCGCGTGACCTGTTTCGACAATCTGTCGAACAGCGATGCGGCGGTGATGGACCGGCTGGAGGCGATCACCGGCGCGGCGATCCCGCTGGTCGTCGGCGACATCCGCGACGGCGAGACGCTGCGCCGCGCAATGCGGGATCACGCAATCGAGGCGGTGATCCATTTCGCCGGGCTGAAAGCGGTGGGTGAATCGGTCGCCGAGCCAATCAAATATTATGACAATAATGTCCGCGGCACGCTGTCGCTGATCGAGGCGATGATCGATTGCGGCGCCAAACGCCTTGTCTTTTCATCGAGCGCCACCGTTTATGGCCAGCCGCAATATTTGCCGCTGGACGAGGATCATCCGACGTCGGCGACCAATCCCTATGGCCGCACCAAGCTGATGATCGAGGAGATGCTGGGCGACATCGCCGCCGCCGATCCCGACTGGCGGATCGCGATCCTGCGCTACTTCAACCCCGTCGGCGCGCACGACAGCGGGCTGATCGGCGAGAACCCGAACGGCATACCGAACAATCTGATGCCCTTCATCAGCCGCGTCGCCGCGGGCAAACTCAGCGAACTGTCGGTGTTCGGCGACGATTATGACACGCCCGACGGCACCGGGGTGCGCGACTATATCCATGTCGTCGACCTTGCCGCCGGGCACGCGGCGGCGCTGGACGCCATTGCCGGGGCCGACCGGCCGCTGTCGATCTGGAATCTGGGTACCGGCCAGGGCTATTCGGTGCTCGACATGGTGAAGGCGTTCGAGCGCGTGAACGGCGTTGCCATCCCCTATCGCATCGCGCCGCGCCGCGCAGGCGATGTTGCAAGCTGTTTCGCGAGCCCCGACCGCGCCGCGCGCGAGCTTGGCTGGACGGCGGAACGCGACCTCGACGCCATGTGCGCGTCGAGCTGGCGATTCGAGCGGATGCTCGCGACGCGCAACGCCGAATAGGGTCGGCCGCACCATTACTACGCCGTGCCCCTGCGAAGGCAGGGGCCCATCACCCATGGTTTGCGCCTTATCCGGTCGGTTTAGAAGAAAGCGGTCGGTGATGGGCCCCTGCCTTCGCAGGGGCACGGAAGGGTGTATTTTTATCCCAACCACCCCGCCGTCTGCGCGAGCACCCAGACACCGATCGCGAGGAACAGCGCCGCCGCGACGAGGCGGATCTTGGCAAGGTCGACGCGCTTGAGCAATTCGTTGCCAAGGAAGATCGCAGGCACGTTGGCAATCATCATGCCTAGCGTCGTGCCCGCCGTCACCGCAACGACCGCCTGATATTGCGCGCCCAGCGCAATCGTCGCGACCTGCGTCTTGTCGCCCATTTCGACGAGAAAGAAGGCGACGAGCGTCGTCAGGAAGGCGCCGAAGCGTGGCTTTGGCGCATCCTCATCCTCGAACTTGTCGGGGACGAGCGTCCACGCCGCCATGGCGATAAACGACGCGCCGATGGCATAGCGAAAGACCGGGCTGTCGAGCAACGCCGCCGCCTGCGCGCCGAGCAGCGCCGCGAGCGCATGGTTCGCGAGCGTCGCAACCAATATGCCAAGGATGATCGGCAGCGGACGGCCAAAACGCGCCGCGAGCAGGATCGCGAGCAGCTGCGTCTTGTCGCCGATTTCGGCGAGCGCGACAACGGCGGTCGAGGTGAACAGGGCTTCCATGACAACTCCGGGGCCGGGCGGCGTGCGATTCCAACGGACATCGAACCCGCCGCCCGGCCCGGACGGAAGCTCGACGCCATTGGTCTCGCCCAAGCGGAATTCCGCTTCCACCGCACCACGACCTCTCGGCCGAGTATGTTGACGCGGCGGCCCGTCGCAAGCGACGGCTGGCTACTCCCCAGATGACGCGGCGGCGGTAGACGGCGGGGCGGTGTCTGGCAAGTCGGAAGCCGCGGCGGCGGCTTTTTCGGCTTCGGCGATGTCGGCGTCCATGGCCTTTGCGCGCGCATCGATTTCCTTCGCGGCCTTGTCGTACCGCGTATCGAAGTCCGGTTCGTCCTTGCAGGCGGCGAGCAGCAACAGCAACGGTATGATGAGGGCGGCGGCGCGCATCAATAATCCTTGCGATAGCGGATCGACAGGTTCGACTGGCCCGATCCGCCCGCCTGGCTGAGCAGCGACAGCGCGCGCGTCAGGCTGATCTCGAGCTGCGTCGCGGTATAGCCGCGCGCGTCGGTGATGACCTCCAGATAAATATCCTTGGTGATATATTGCCCCGCGGCGAGCGCCGCACCGCGCCCTATCGTGTCGTCGGGGCCGAGCACGCGCAGGCGGTCGATGCCTGCCGCCGACTGGAGCGCGCCGAGCGGGCTGAGGCCCGCGCCCCCGCTGCTCAGCGTATTGAGCGAGGAGGCAAGCTGCACCGCCTGCAGCGGCGACAGCGTCGTGATCGAATCGCCGAACAGGATGCGCGAGACGATCTCGTCCTGCGGCAGTCCGGGGACGCTTGAAAAGGCGACCTGCGGGTTGCTGGCGCGCCCGGTTACGCTCACCGTCACCGTCACCGTTTCGATCGTGTCGCTGGCGATCAGGCGGATCGCGGGGTCGAAAGCGTCGCCGGTGGGGAAGGTCACGCGCCCCTCGTCGAGCTCGAACGAGCGCCCGGCGAAGCCCAGCGTCCCGCGCACCAGCTCGATCTCGCCCGTCACGCGCGGGGCCAGGGTCGTTCCGCGCAACGTGACGTCGGCCTGCCATTCGGATTCGAGCCCCATGCCGCGAACATAGATTTCGTCGGTTGCGCGAAGACGGATGTCGAGGCGGATGAGGTCGAACAGGCTGCCACCGATCGCGGCGAGTCCGTCGCCGCTGATCCGTGTGCGGCCCGACGCCTTGCGCCGCACGCCCGACAGCACCGGCACCTGCGCCGCGCCCTCGCGCACGATGCGATAGCGCGTTTCGGGAAGGCGAAGCTCGCCCGACAGAAGCGCGGTTTCGCCCGCCGATTTTTGCAACCGCAGATCACCCGTCGCGCGCGCCGCGATATTCTCGCTGCGTGCAAGCCGCGCATTGTCGAGCGTCGCGGCGAGATCCATCGGATAACCGTCGGCCTGCGACAGGCTGATATAGCCCCTGGCAGCGACGGTGCCGTCACCGGCCTTGGCGGTGAGTTCGGCGATCTCCAGCCGGTTGCCGGTGAAGCGGCCGTTCACCGTCATGCCGGTCAGCCGCGTGCCATAGATCTGGTTTTCATAGACCATGTCGCGCCCACGCACGACGCCGTTGAGGCACGGATCGGCGACGCGGCACCCGAAATCGGCGGCGACGGCGACCGGCCCCGCCACATTCTGGTTGGCGGGGCCGAAAAAGGAATAGAGCGTGTCGGCGGGGCCGTTGTAGCGGATGCCGCCGCTGAGCGGTGCGGCGCGCAGCCGGTCGATCCACGCGCCTGCGGCGGGACCAAGCGGGCGTAGCGACGCCTGAATGCGCCCGACCACCGTGCCGCGCTTGCGCATCACCGCGCGCGCCTCGCCGCCGTCGGCGAGCAGCTTGCCCGCAAAATTGACATCGACCGGCTGGCTGACCGACGCGGAGGTGGTGCGCGTGAAATCGCTGATCGTCAGCCGCGCGTCGGCGCGCGGAAAGGCGTCCGCATTGGCCTGTTCGAAATCGAGGCTGCCGCTCGCGCGGCCGCCGAGCCCCATGTCGGGATAGACGGCGTTGAGGATCGCCATATTGACGCGCTCCAGCCGCGACTGGATCATGATCCCCTCGCCGAAGCGTCCGGCGACGCGCGCGCTGCTGCGGCGGCCGAGGTCGATATTGGTCGGCAGCAGTTCATAGTCGTCGGGACCGGGAACGATCCGCGCGGGCGATGTGGTGCGGAAATTGATGCCCGCCGCGCGACCCTGCACCGACGCGCGCCACAGGTCGGGCGTCAGGTTGGCGTTGGCGGCGACACGGAAGGGTACGCCGCTCACCCCCTCGACGAGCGCCTGCGCCTTGCCGCTGCCGCCGCGATAGTCGATCTTCACGCGTGCGACCGCGATCTCGTAATCGCGGATCTGCGTGTCGGCGACCTGGATGTCGGCAACGATATGCGGCCTATCGTACAGCGTCACATCGGCATCGACCACCGCCGAACCGATCGCAAGCTGCGCCGGACCGGGGAGCACGACATTGTTCGCGCGCACATTGATCGCCGCGGCCTGATGTTCGCCCACCGCCGAAAGCCGCACGAGGCCGCCAAGCCCCTGCCCCGACGCATCGAGACGGCCGGTGAAGGGGCCCGCGTCGCTCTGCACGAGACGCCCGCTGAAGCCGATGCCCGACAGGTCGCCGCGCTCGACGTCGATCGTCAGCGGCCCGGCGGCGGTCAGCAGCACGACATCGGCGGCGAGCGGACCATAATCGGTGTCGCCCGTCGCGGCGAGGCGATAGCCGTTCGGCGCCCCGGTCACGCGCGCGGCGAACCTGACGAGCCCGATGCCGAGTCCCGGCCGGTCAGCGGTCACCACTGCGCGCGGATCGCCGAGCGTTCCCGCCAGTTCGACGCCGAGCGGGCCATAATCGACCGAATTGGCACGCGCGGTCAGGCGGATCTGGCCGCCGGGCGCATAGCTCCCCTGCCCGCCCGTGACGCGAAGGCGCGGCGCCGTCAGCCGCAGCCCCGAAAAGCGCACGGTGCCGTCGGTGCCATAGCGCACGTCGCCCGATGCCGTCGCATTGCCGCCGAGGAAATCGCGCACCCCCGAGTTGAAAAGCCGCGTCGAGCGCGCGCGGATGCGTCCCACAATCTCGAACCCGCCGCGCGGCGCCGTCTTGAGGTCAGCGTCGGTGTCGATGTCGAAAATGCCGACGCTTTCAATGCGATAATCGTTGATCCGCCCGTCGATCGCGCCGGTATAAAAACCGCGATTGAGATCGGCTATGACGATCGCCTTCGCGTCGATCCGCGGCGAGCGCAGGCGCAGATTGTCGCTGAGGATGCGCCCATCGGCATAGGCGAGGTCGCCATCAAGCTTCACCTGAACCAACGTTCCACCCGCGACGGTATCGAGCCCGCGGATGCGCGCCGCCTGTCCCGCGACAGGGATCAGTATCTGCTCGGCATCGACGCGCGCCTTGCCCGCGAGGCTGAGCCGGTCGATGATGATGTCGTTCACCGCGAGGTTGGCGGCATTGGCCCGATAATCGACCGTCGGCCGCGCAAAGTCGCCGTCGAACGTCGCGGTCGCGCGGAGCCCCGTCGCGCGGAGCGCCGGGGCGATGGCACCGGGACGAAGGATGTTGACCGCCAGCGCGAGCTCCTCATAGCGATTGGCGCCGAGATCGAGCCCGCCGCTGATGCCGAGATCGGCGGCACCCGACGTCAACCGCCCGTCGACCATCGCTTTGCGTTCGGCGAGGTGCGCCTTGAAGTCGATCGCGGTTTCGGGCGCCAGCAGCTCGGCGATCGGGCCGCTGAGCAGCCGCGACGGCCGCGCATTGCCCTTGGCTGCAAAATTGCCGTCGCGGGCGGTCAGCGCGATGCGCGCGAGCGGCGCGGTGCCCAGGTTCGCGGTCAGGCTGCCGTTCCACGCCTTCCAGTCGCCGCGCCCGTCGAGCTTTGCCGTCAGCGTCTCGTCGAACCCGCCCATCGCCGCGAGCACACCGCCCGCGGCGGCGCTCATATCGAGCGTCATTGCCAGCCGGTTCGCCTCGGGCACCGCGTCGAGGAGCAGCTTCAGCGTATCGCCCTTGCCGCCCCCGCCGATGGTTTCGGCATTGGCGCTGATCTGGGCGCGGCGATCGGCGATCGCGACGCGGCCGTTCAGCCTCGCCACCTGACGCTCACCCGCCACCGCGGGCTCGAATATAAAGCGGTCGATGCGGACGAGCCCGACGTCGATGTCGAGGTCGGGGAGCAGCGGTTCGCCGGTGTCGGGCACGGGACTGAACGCCGGCAGCTTTTCCATCACCAGCGTCTCCGCCGTCGCCGAACGGATGTCGACATGGCTGGCAAGATAGCGCAGCGGGCGCCAGTCGATGCGCAATTCGGGCGAGCGCAGGACCACGCCCTTGGGATCGGAAAGGGTGAAATCGCGGACGATCATCCGGCTGTAGAGCGAGCCATCGAGCCGCCCGATGCCGATCTTCATCCCGTTTTCGAACTCATATTTTTCGATCTGGGTGACGACAAAGCGCCGCCCGGCGTCGCTGTTGAGCCCGACGAGGAAGAGTGCGAAGAGCAAAACGAGGCCAAGCAGCGCATATCCCGTACCGCGCAGGATCGCGCGCGGCCAGCTTCGCACCGCGACCTGCGCCGTTTCGGCCGCGGGCGGATCGTCGGCCATCAGAAGGCCTGCCCGATCGAGACATAGACGCTGACACGCGCCTCACCCGGCTTGCGCGCGATCGGCGTCGCCACGTCGAAGCGCATCGGCCCGAAATTGGTATAATAGCGCGCGCCGATGCCGACGCCGAAGCGCAGATCCTGAAAGGTCGGGGCCGAGCTGCGGTAAACCTGCCCCGCATCGACAAAGCCGACGACGCCGAAATTACCGAAACGATAGCGCGCCTCGACCGCAGCCTCGTTGACGCTGCGGCCGCCGATGGGATCGTTATTGGGGTCTTTGGGGCCGAGTTCCTGATAGCCGAAGCCGCGGACAGACCCGCCACCGCCGGCATAAAAACGCCGAGACGGCGCAAGCTTTTCACGCGCCGCGCCGAGGATCGACCCGACGCGCACGCGCCCGGCCAGCACGATATTGTCGGTCACCGGATAATAGCCGCTGATGTCGGTGCGAAGCCGCGCATAGGGCGAGAAGCTTCCTGCCAACGATCCTTCAGGCTGAATCAGCGTCGTGATGCGAAAGCCCTTGGTCGGATCGAGCAGGCTGTCGGTGCGGTCCATCCCGACCTGTCCGGTCAACCCCAGAATCGTGTAAAAATCGAACGACCGGTCGCCGGTGGCGAAATCATAATCATCTTCGCGCGTCGCGATCAGCTCGACACCATAGGCATAGGTGAATTTTTTCTGCCAGATCGGGGTTGAGTCATAGCTGACGCGCGCGCCCACGCGGCCGGTCAGCGCCTCAAAAGCGTCGTAATTGCTGCGCGTCGCTTCGGCGACGAGTTCAAGGGTCCGGTCGCGGCGTCCCGCGTTCGAGCGGCGCAGCGTCGCGCCGATCCCCTGCTCCTGCGTGCCGAGCACGCCGCGAAAGGTCAGCGCGCCTTCGGGCGGAAACAGGTTGCGGTGCGTCCAGCTGCCCTCCACCCGAAGCCCCTCGCCCGTGCCATAGCCCGCGCTCGCGGCGATCGTGCGCGGCGGGCCGGCCTGCTGGGTGACCAGCATCGTCACATATTCGGTATCGTCGCCCGCGCTTTCGCCCGTCGGCCGCGGCTCGGCCGCAATGGTCGAGAACAGCCCGGTGGCGACCAGCGCCTGCCTGAGATCATCGACCTTGCGGCTGTCGTAAAGGTCGCCGCGCTTGAAGCGCGCGAGCACCGCGACATGCTCCGCGTCGAAAGCGAGGTCGCCCGCCGTCTCGATGCCGCCGAACCGCGATCTTTTGCCGATATCGATCGGCAGCGTATAAACGCCGTCGCCGGTGGTGGGGTCGAGCAAGATGTCGCGCTGGCCGACCTCGGCGAAGGGATAGCCTTCTTCGGGCAGCTTGAGCGCGATCGCCGCCTCGGCGCCCTGAATCCGCTGCGCGACGATCGGCTCGCCGACGCTCAGCGGCAAATTGTCGGCGATCAGATTGGGTGGAACCGTCGGTTCGGCCTTTAGGACGATGTCGGACAGCGTGTAGCGCTGACCCGGCGTAACATCGATGATCGCGGTGATAGGACGACCGCGGCGGTCCTGCCCCTCCTCGCGCGGCCCGCGCTCGATGCGCGTCCGGACCACCGCGTCATAATAGCCCTCCGACGCCAGCACGCGCTGCATCAGTTCGCCGTCGGCAGACAGCCGCGCGCGGATCATCGCTGCATTATCGGCTTTGCCATCGCCATCGTAAAGCGCCGACAGGTCGCCGAACAGGTCGGCAAGATCGACCCCGGTACTGTCGTCCGCAGCATCCAGCCCGTTGACCTGCACCTTATAAGCCAGCTCGCGATTGTCATCCTCGTCGGCGGCCTCGGCGAACTCGACCGGTTCGACGTCGAAATTTTCCAGCGGGGGCAGCGGCGCGGCCAGTTCGCGGTCGGTGATCGGTGCATCGCCGATCGCCTCGACCACATCGCCGTCGGCGAGCGCGGGAACGGGAACGCCGTCGACCGCGGGCGTTGCGGCATCGTCAGCGGTCTCGCCTGCTTCTTCGCCCTCGGCCGGGCGCGCCGCCGCTTCGGCGGCCTGCCGCCGCTCGAAATCGGCGATCGATTCGAGTGGGCGATTGAGCTCGGGATCGTCCTCGGCGCTGATCGGCGGTATCGCCTTTTCGAATTCTTCGTCGCCGATGATCGGCTCAACCTCGGGCAGCACCGCCTCGGGCGGTGGCGGCGATGGCACGGCGATACGATCTTGTTCAGAGGCGGTTTCGGCAGCCGCCGCAGCCGACGCATCGTCCTGCTGCGCGGCGGCGGGCTGGGCGGCGACCAGCGCGGGAATGGCCGCCACGCCGATCAGCAGCCACCGCATCCGCGCAGGACGGCGACAGGAATATTCGCGGAAATTTTCAGAATTTCGCATCTGCTGGCCACCAAAGAACGCTTGTGGCTTCAGAGATTTGGCTGTGCAACCCGTTTCTCCCCTTCGCCCGATGCCAACGCTCCGGCGGTGGGACAGTTCCCGGTCATGCGGCAGGCTGCGGCGGCGGGGATGGATCAGCTGTCGGCGCCGAACAGGTCGCGGCTGTAAACCTTGTCCGCGACATCGGCGAGATCGTCGGTGACGCGGTTCGCGATGATGACGTCAGCTTCGGCCTTGAAGGCGGCGAGGTCGCGGATCACGCGCGAGTTGAAGAGGCGGTCTTCCTCGACCAGCGGTTCATAAACGATGACTTCGATCCCCTTGGCCTTCACGCGCTTCATGACGCCGAGGATGCTGCTGGCGCGAAAATTGTCCGACCCTGCCTTCATCGCAAGGCGGTGGATGCCGACGACGCGCGGGTTGCGCTTGATAACCTCCGACGCGACGAAATCCTTGCGCGTCGTATTCGACGAAACGATCGCCTGGATAAGGTTCTGCGGTACATCCTTGTAGTTGGCGAGCATCTGCTTCGTGTCCTTGGGCAGGCAATAGCCGCCATAGCCAAAGGACGGATTGTTGTAGAAGCTGCCGATCCGCGGATCGAGGCACACGCCCTCGATCACCTGCCGCGAATCGACGCCGTGCGCCGCGGCATAGGTGTCGAGTTCGTTGAAGAAGGCGACGCGCATCGCGAGATAGGTGTTCGCGAACAGCTTGATCGCCTCGGCCTCGGTATTGCCCGTTTGCAGGATCGCCGCGTCGGGTTTCAGCGAACCTTCGAGCAGCAGCCGCGCGAAGTCGGCCGCGCGCGGATGCGTATCGCCGACGATGATCCGTGAGGGATAGAGATTGTCGTGAAGCGCGCGCCCTTCGCGCAGGAATTCGGGCGAAAAGACGATGGCGTCGCTGCCATGCTCGGCGCGCATTCGTTCGGTGAAGCCCACGGGAACGGTCGATTTGACGACGATCAGCGCGCCGGGCGCCAGCTTGAGCGCGTCGGCGATCACGCTTTCGACGCTGTTGGTGTTGAAATAATTGGTCTCGGGGTCGTAATCGGTCGGAGTTGCGACAATCATGAAATCCGCCCCGGCATAGGCCACCGGCTTGTCGGTGGTCGCGACGAGGTTCAGCGGCTTGTTCGCCAGATACTCTTCGATCTCGGGGTCGACGATCGGCGACTGCCGCGCGTTGATGAGCTCGACCTTGCGCGCGTCGATGTCGAGCGCGACGACTTCATTATGCTGCGCCAGCAGAATCGCGTTCGAAATGCCGACATAGCCTGTGCCCACGACGGCGATCTTGGCGGGCGGCTCAGGGGCTGAGGTCAAAGCTTTATCCTCTGAAAGATGCGGCGCCGTCCGTAGCAACGCCCCGGCGGCGGCTCAATGCTTCATGTGCCGCAGAAGGTCGTATAGGGCGCCGCATCCGCAGGCGCGGGTTCGGCAAAGCGCTCCAGCCCCGGCCGCGCGTCGAACGGAGCGCGCACGACCTCCAGCAGTTCGAGCCAAGGCGCGAGATCCCCCGTCTCGGCCGCCTCAAGCGCCGCCTCGACGCGATGGTTGCGGGGGATATAAAGCGGATTCACGGCGTCCATCGCATCGGCGAGCTCGAGCGGATTGGCCGCACCCTGTTCGATACGTTGCCACCAGTCGGCGATCCACGGCGCCATTGCGTCGGCTATGGGCAGCAATGCCTGCATCATCGCCCCCTCGCCGCGCAGCAGCATCGCGAGCGCGCGAAAGAAGGAGGTGAAATCGACGCTGTGCTTGTCGAGCTCACCAAACAGACTGTCGATCAGCTCAGCATCGTCGCCCCCTCCTTCGGCAAGACCAAGTTTCTGCCGGACCTCCGCGTGCCAGGCGGCGCGGAACCGCTCCGGGATCGCATCGACGAGCGCTTTGGCCGCCTCGACATCATCGGGCGCCACGCGGTGGATCGCGGGCAGCAGTGCCTCGGCAAAGCGCGCCATGTTCCAGTGCATGATCTGCGGCTGGCGGCCATAGGCATAGCGGCCGCCGGTATCGATCGAGCTGAACACCGTATTCACGGCAAAACGGTCCATGAAGGCGCAGGGGCCATAATCGATCGTCTCGCCGCTGATCGCAACATTGTCGGTGTTCATCACGCCATGAATGAAGCCCACGCCCAGCCAGCGCGCGATGAGCGCGCATTGCAGGCCGATCACCCGGTCGAGCAGCGCGAGATGGGGGTTCGCAGCATCGGCAATGTCGGGGAAATGCCGCTTGATGCTATAGTCCGACAGCTGAATCACATGATCGGCACCGAAATGCGCGGCGAAGAATTGAAAGGTACCGACGCGGATATGGCTGCTTGCGACGCGCGTGAGCACGGCGCCCGGATGCGCGCGCTCGCGCTGTACCCTGTCACCCGTCGCGACGGCCGCCAGCGCGCGCGTCGTCGGCACACCCATTGCCGCCATCGCCTCGGACACGAGGAACTCACGCAAAACCGGGCCGATCGCTGCTTTTCCATCGCCATTCCGCGAAAAAGCGGTCGGCCCCGACCCTTTTAGCTGAATGTCGAAGCGCGCGCCATCGGGCGCAACGATCTCACCGAGCAACAACGCGCGCCCGTCGCCGAGTTGGGGTGAGAAATGGCCGAACTGGTGTCCGGCGTAGGCAAGCGCGATGGGGGCGGCTCCGTTAGGCATCGCTTTCCCGGAAAACAATTCTGCTAATTCCGCAGCGTGGGCATCTTGGGTGCAAAGGCCAAGCCGCGCCGCGAGAATAGGATTGAAAGCCAACAGTTTCGGCGCCGACGGTTTCTCCGGATCGCCGGGCGCATAAAAGCCCTCCAGCTGGTCATGGAAACTATTGTCGAAGGCGAAATCCATCGGACGACCCCTTACCTGTCCTGTCGCGCCTGATCGATCCAATTGCAAGGCTCGCTGATCAAGTGGTATCGCCGACGTACTCTTCCGCGCCGACCATACACCAAAGCCCCGTTTAGCGACGGTACGCAGAAGGGCGCACTTCGCGTCGATCCTTGTGCGCTCAGAACGCGTTGTCGTGGCGCAGGACGCCGATCGTCTGAAAGATGATCGCGATATCGCGCCAGATCGACCAGTTCGCCAGATATTCAAGGTCGGCCTGCAACCGATTGGTCAGGTCTTCCGTGCGCTCTGTATTGCCGCGATGGCCGCGCACCTGCGCCAAGCCGGTGATCCCCGGCTTCATCGAATGGCGATGGCGATAACGCGGATCGACGTCCCAATAGAGTTTGTCGGCTGCCTTTGCGGACAGGGCATGCGGACGCGGGCCGACGATGCTCATGTCACCTTTCAGCACATTGAACAGCTGCGGCAATTCGTCGATGCTGGTCCGACGGATGAAATTGCCAACGCGCGTCACGCGCGCATCGTTCCGCTGGGTCAATTGCTCCGCATCAGCATCGCACTTGTCGGTAAACATGCTGCGGAACTTATACATCGAGAACAGCCGGTTATCGCGTCCGATCCGCGATTGCACGAAAAATGCAGGTCCGCGGCTCTCGGTCCGGATTGCGATTGCTGTCGCGACCAACAGCGGCGAAAGGATGAGAATGGCACCGCCGGCGACCACTAGATCAAGGAATCGCTTTAGAACACGGTCGGGTAGGCTCAGTTGGCGCGAGGACACCTGCATCGTTTGATTGTTGTCGTAACGGCCAAGAGCGATGATACCCAGCCCGCCGTCGGCTTCAGCCAACAGCTCGCCCTGTACCGCCAGCCCTCGCAGCACCGATGCCCATTGCTGGTAGCGCTTCCTAGAACAGGCAATCAGCAAGCGGTCAGCGGATCGCACGCGCGATGCAAAGATGTCGAGTTCATAGGGTCCGTATCGGGCGGGGTCGAAGCCCACACTTTGCGGCGTGAACCACACGTCGCCGTTTTGTGGAACGAAATCGACATCATCCACGACCACGATAATCGAATGCAGCGATCCGCCAAGAATACCTGCGACCATATGAGTCGCAATCAGGCGAAAGAGGATAATCAGCGTAAGCGACAACGCTGTCCCCGAGAGAAAGACGGCACGCGAGAAATCCGCGCCGGCCTTGATCGCATAGGCCATTAGCGCAAGGATCAGCACGGCAAACAGGAAGGACCGCACCGTCCGCGCGATGCCGGCGCTGCCGTTGGTCAGGACGTCGAAACTATAGGCGTGGTGGCTGAGCGAGACGCCGATGAAAAGCGGCAGGAGGGACCCCGCCATGACGACGCCATGCCCCGACCATTGCGGTCCGATATAAATAGTGTGCGGCAGAAGAAACCCGATCGCCACGGCCAGGATATCCGCCGCGATCAGCACGACCGACGACAATATCCGGCGAAACTTGCGATCCACGACCTTGCCATCTGTCGATGGCCACAGCGCAGCTTCACCCGCTTCGGCCTGTGTCGTAACTATGTTCACTTCGTCCGTCCCTGCCGCAGTTCAATCTCTGCATTGCTGGCATTTTGCAACAATTGGTGCGCCACGATCGGTACTCACGCCGTTGCCGCAGCGCAACAATTTGTTGTGCCTCGCATATTTTGAGGCGGCAGGAAATCACATATGCTCCTGTCGCACATGTCGGATAACGTCCGCGCATCGCGGTCGGTTCCTTCGGCCATCGGCCCCCGATCGGGTTTGCAACCCCTGTCGCTCGCGAAAGCGATCAGCGCCGCTCGAAGCTGATGTCGTTAATGACCCACTCACGCGGCCCCAGCCCTGCTTCGCGCGGTTGGCCGCGGATGACCAGACCAGGATAGGCGCAATCAATCTGCTTTTCGGGAGACAGGAGGAGCCCCTGTTTCGCTTCCGCAATTCTGACGATCATATCAACGGGCTGCCCCGACGGGCACACCACCAAAAAGCGCAGATCCCGGATCGAGGCCGGCGTTAGGTTGAGACCGCTGACCCGCAACCCCCAATCGCCTTGCGGCGCCTTGAATATCCGCTGCACGAAATAGGGAACGCCGCGGCCATCCCATCGAATGCTCAGGCTGGCACCGACATCGGATCCGTCGATGTAGCCGCGATAGCCCGGCCCCGACGCCAGCATCCATTCAAAGGGAACGGGTACTTCGCGTTCGTTCGCCGGAATCTGCGCAGTCCGCCGGAAATCATGATCGTATCCGCCTGCCGCCCGCGCTGGCGCACCGCGCCATTTCTCCCAGATCGCGTAGGCTTCGGCCCGGTCGCCCGCCCGCACCATATGAAGTAGCGACGGCGCGATATCCATGCGCGAAAGCGGAACATTCGCATCGACCAGCGCCCGCATCGTAATCGCACGCGCGCGGATATTGTCCGGCCGTCGCAGCAGAACGGAAAATTGCAGGAAACGCGATGTCCAACTAGCACCGCCCTTCAGGCGCTCGATCAGCACCTTGCGAAAAGCGGAATCAGTTTCGGCCATCGACATAGCAGCAAGGACATCGTCCCCCAACTTTTCCCGGCGCAACAAAGCATCGACGTTGTCGAGCGTCGGGCCGATCTCTCCGCGGCTACCGTGAAAGAGAATCTGGTTCTGAAGCGACGAGGTGTCGCGCCAGCCGAGATTCGCGAGCTGCCCCATAGCCTTGTCGAGCGACGGGCCTTTCATCTGCTTTTCGCGCACTGCTGCGACGATATACTGGTTCAGCCGCTTCTGGTTGAGCGGTTGCATCGCTGCATTGTGCGCGAGCACGGCCAGCGGATAGCGTGCTTTCTTTTCATTGGCCTGTGCACTCAACAGACTGGCTGCCGACCGCATCACCCTTTCTTGGCGCTTGCCCTCAGACCACCACAGAGCAAGAGCGCCCCACAGCGCCATTGCAACCGCGGCAGCGGCAATCGCTGTCCCCTTACTGGGCATTATGCAGGTTCGTGGTCTGAGACATAGGAATAGCTATATTCATAGCTGTAACCCGCCTGTTTGGCATCGAAGCGGTTCAGCACGGCGCCGATAATTTTCGCTCCGCCAGCGCGTAGTCTATTCATGGCATTACGAACCGTGGCGGTCTGGTTGGCAGCCGAATGAATCACCAAGACCGTCGCCTCGCTCGTCGCGCCGAGCAGCACGGCGTCGGCTAGACCGAGAAGCGGCGCGCTGTCCAGAATGACCACATCATAGCGACCTTCGAGCTGCCGGACGAGCTCGGACAGACTGTCGCTGGTCAGCAACTCGGTCGGATTGGGCGGGATCGGGCCGCCCGTGATCATATCAACGCCCGGATACACCTCCCGCTGAACGACCTCTTCGATGGTCATGTTGTGCGTCAGCAGGTCCGACGCGCCGTGAGTATTGTCCAGCTTGTTCAGGCGATGCTGGTTCGGGCGCCGCAAATCGACGTCGAGCACCACGACCCGCTTCCCGATCCGCGCAAGCCCGATGCCGGTGGCAATCGCAGTGAAGGACTTACCTTCGGACGCGCGCGTACTCGTGAACTGGATCGATCGGGGAAGGCCGTGCGACGACGCCAGCATGAGCGCAGCGCGCAAGCTCGAAAAGGCCTCGGAGACTTCCGACTTCGGATCGCGCAGCAGTTCGGTGTCATCCGCGCCCTCCCGAATCTCCGGCACCACGCCGATGACCGAAAGATCGAGTCGCTCCCGGACCTCATCGGGCGTGCGCAGCGTGTCGAAAAGCTGCTCGCGACCAAAGACGAACAAGCCGGCCAGTCCGACGCCCGCGATCAGCGACAGAATGATGTTGAGCGGGATGTTCGGCGTGACGGGTTCCGACGGCGTACGCGCCTGGTCGACGAGCAGGATGTTATTCGCTTTCATCCCGGCTTCAGCATTCAGTTCGTTGTAACGCTTGAGCAACAGGTCATAAAGCTCGCGGTCTGTCTGCGTCGTGCGATCGAGGATACCGAACTGGACGGCGAGGCTCTGTTCCTCGAGCGTCTTTTCCTTCAGTTCGCTCATCTGCGATTCGATGCCCTTCTCGAGCGCGAGCGCCGAACTATAGTCCTGTCGCAGCGATTGCCGGATATGATTGGCAATCGAATTGATCTGCGAATCCATCTCGTCGAGCTGCGCCTGCAACTGCCGCACGACCGGATAATCTTCCTTCCGCCGTTCGCGCTGCTCCTGCATCTGGGCTTGAAGCAGTGCCTTGCCCTGAAGGAGGCGCTGAATCGTCTCGTTCTGGAGAACCTCGGGAATGTTGCGGATCGGCCCGTTGTTCGCGCTTTCCCACTTCTTTTGCGCTTTCAGGCGATCGGCCACGGCAGTCGCATAGCTCTGGTTCAGCTGGACCAGCGTCGCCGCGGTCAGAGATCTCGGCGCCGATCGCACGCCCGATGCCTCGGCCGCATTGCTGGTGTCGATCAGGCGAGTTCTGCGGGCATAAGCCAATTGTTGACGCTCTGACACCTCAAGTCGCGCACGCGCCTCGTCGAGCTGCTGACGAAGGAATTCACGCGCGTAGGACGAGCTATCGAATTTGCGTTGCAAATTGCTGCGGATGAAGTTGTTGGCATAGCTATTGGCGACGCGCGACGCGAACGCCGCGTCGGGGCTGCTAAAGCTGATGGTGATGATGCGCGACTCGGCGGGCAAGCGAACCTGAAGATTGTCGTCGAGCAGTTCGAGCACCCGCTCGCGCGTGGCATCGTCTTTGCTCAAAAACGTGCTCGTTTCGAGGTCGAGATCCTCGTTCATCGATTCGAAGAATTTCTCGCTGTTCTTGTAAAGATTCAGCTCTTCGGCAACGAGGTTGGCCAGCGATTCGCTGCGTAAGATGTCGAGCTGGGTTTGCAGGAAACGCTTCGCGTCCATCACCGACGCCACCGTGTCCTGACTTTCAGTCCCAAGGATCTTCTCATTTTCCTGATTGGCCTGGACCGTCGCGCGAGCCTCGTAGACCGGCGTGGTCAGCAAGGTGAAGATGATCCCTGCGAGCAGCATCGTGACGATGATGCCGGCCACCCAAAAGCGCGAGCGATAAACCGCCGCCAAAATAGCAACCGCGTTGAAGCCGCCGACGGGACGATAACTGCCCTCCGCCGCTCGGGAATAATATTCTTCCGGCACGATCTGGCCGTCAGCTTCTTGAGAGTTGAGCATCAAAGTGCCTTTAAATTATCAGTTGTTCTGAGCGAGCTGCACGAAAACGCCAGCCAAAGCGGGCATCAACTGGAGCGCATCGCGATAGGCCGACTTCGTCGGCGAGAATCCGACCACAACGATATCGCCACCCAATATCTGGGGATTTGGCGCCATATTGCGGCGAATGGCCTGCAAGTCGAAACGCGCAGCGAACATATCCTGGCCCTTGCGACGAAACACGGTCACGTCGTCGAGCGCTGCGATCCGCGTCGGCCCCTCGGCATAAGCCATGGCCTGCAGCAGCGTCGTCGACCCCGTGATCGGGAAAACGCCGGGCTTGGCCACCTGCCCTTCGACGGTCACATTCTGCGTCGCCGACTCCTTGACGATAATCGACACTTGCGGATTTACCAGAAAGCGCTCTTCCAGACGCTGCGCGATGTCGAATGACAGTTCGGAACTGGTTTTTCCGCTCGCCGCGACGTTTCCGATCAACGGATACAGCAAATTGCCCGATGCATCGACTGGAACGCCGTCGAGCGACAGATCGGGCTCCTGAAACACGGTTATCTTGAGAACATCGAGCGGGCCGATCCGATAGTCCAGTGGGCGCGCCTCCGTGTCCGCCGCGGGAATGATGTCATAGGCCGCATTTCCGCCCACGGCGCTCGACCCTGCCGCGCAGCCGCCAAGCAGCGACGCGAATGCTGCCGTCGCCAAAAACGTTGTACGAGAAACTGTCAAACCAAACATAGAGCGCCCCTTACGGCCTTTCAGGACAAAAAACATCAACATATCATCGAACGGCGCCGTCGCGCGGTCCGGGCGAGTCACTCCACAAACTTCTGACGATGAAGGCGACGAGCAGCGCGAACACTCCCGCCAGCGCCGGCGTGCGCAACGGATAGTCAACCATGCTGTGAGCAAGAAAAAGTCCGAGGATGAACAGGGCAATTATCGGGAGCTTGCCTTCGGGCTGCGCGATCCCCTTCCACGCCCGCGTGATCGCGATGCCGTACCATAGCAGAAATAGCGCCAAAACGATAGGGGCTGTCACCCCCAATTCGATAAGGAGCTCGATATATTCATTATGCGCGTGATTGACGTAGCTTGGCGAAAGGTCGGTCAGCGCTTCGTGGGAATTGAATACGTCGACGAAAGTGCCCAGCCCCGATCCAAAGGGAAAATAGACGTTGATCAGGTCAGCGCTCGAGTCCCATATCTTGAAGCGGCCGTCAGCCGGCAAGTCGCCGAACCGCTTGACCGAAACATCGGCGACTCGGCTGGAAGACAGAAATATCGCGAGCGTGACGACAGCGGCGGCCACGCCGACGATCGATGTTATCAGCGTCCGCCCGATGTCGGCCTTGCGCAGGAACAGCGCCAGGGCGACCACCACCGAAACGGCGCACATCGCCATGCCCGTACGCGAATTGGTGGCAACGCTGACGACCAGAACGAAAAAGCCAGTGAGGATCGCCAAAAAATAGGCGTTTCTGCGATTGCGCAACAACGTTAACATCCAGCCGATCGCCAGCGCCGCACAAAGGGCGAGAAACAACCCCTGATGATTTCGGTTGGAGAAGAAACCGATCAGGAACTGGCGATGCGAACTGCTGAAGAAATTGAACAGACTGCCGCCCGTCGAAAATTGGAACAGGCCAACGCCAATAGAGGCCATAGCCGCGGCAAAGACCACGACGAACAACCAGAAATAATCTCCTTTCCGCAAAGTAAGTGCGATCAGGAACATCGCAAGCGGGGGTAGTAAAGAAACCAGCGCGGTCGCCGTTTCCATCGGCGTCACGCTGATCGTCCACCACGCAGTTCCGCCAACTAGATCGCGCGTCGCGAGCACGGTTTCACGCCCCGGCAAACCCGACACGATTCCCCGCGAAAGCGGAACAATCTGGAGCAGCGGCAAAAACAACGCGACCGCGATAAAGGCGATGAGCGGCCAGGGAAGCTGGCGAAACCTATCCAAAGCTCCGTGATAGAAGGCAATGGCGATCGTCATCGACGACAGGCTGGCCAGCACCAGCCGACGCAGATCGACACGATTCGCGTCGCCGCCGATCAACAAAAGAAAAAAGATCAGAAGGGCCGCCCACAAGAACGGTTGAGCAGGACTGAGGCTGGGTTTTGCGGGAAGCGCCGCGCCTCGCTGCGCGGGGCCCTTGCGCATTTTTTGGCGGGTCATGAACGAGATTGCTCTTCCATAAAAACTGACCGTCGGGATAATTGCTCAGCGGAGCATCTCGGACCCGCTGCCAAGCTGCGGCCGACGGCGTAATAATCGCGCCACCGCCGAAGCGCAACCTTCCCGCGCTGATGAAGACGCTAAGCGACGATCGAAACGTCGGCGGGTCCGTCGGTCGCGATGAACCAGCGTTGATCGGCAAAGAGGCCAACTGCGGTCAGCTTGCCGGACGCATAGGCACCGGTATCGATCCCTATGCGATGGGGGCGCTCCTCGACATTCTCGCTGATCGAATGGCCGTGCACGATCACCAGATCGCGTTCGGCGCGGCTTTGAAGAAACTCCTCGCGGATCCAGCGCAGGTCCTGCACCTTCTGGCGGTCCAGCGGCAGGTCGTCACTGACGCCCGCATGAACGAACATGAAATCACCATAGGTCACCCAATCTTCGCCGCGGCGCAGAAAATCGGCATGGTCTTCGGGGACATGCCGGGGAAAGATTTCGGCGAGTTCGTCGAAGGTCGCCGCTTCATATGCCACGTCGTCGCGCAAATAGGATCGCACGGTCGCTTCGCCGCCGATCCGGATAAAATAGCGCAAGGCGCGAACGTCTCCAGTGAGCGCTGCGAGCATGCACTCTTCGTGATTCCCGATCAGGTGATGGACGCGGTCAAATTTCGCATGAAGCATCAATGCGCGTGACACGACGCGGTCGGAGTCGGGACCGCGATCGACAAGATCGCCCAGCAGAATGAGGACGCAGCGATCGTGCACGCGCACCTTCCGGTCGGCGTCGATCTGGTCGAGCAATTCCGCGAACAGATCATCGCGCCCGTGGATGTCCCCGATCGCATAGACGAGCGTCCCCGGCGGAACGCTTCTGCTCCTTGGCGGGGCCGATCCGCCGTTGCGCCGAAATCGAGAAAATATTCCCATTCAAATACCTTGCCGTGCCTTCGCTCGCTAAAGCTGGCGTCCTTTCAAGGCGCGCCTTTAGCGCCACGCCTTACACTTCGCCAGCGCGCGGCGATACCGATTATCGATTACGTCGGCATGAACCAAAAGCGCCCTTCTCTGGACCGAGCTTCGGAATTAAAAGAAAAGACAATTGTTTTACATTATCATATGATTCCATACCCGGGCGGAGAGCCCCAATGCCATTCGGCGAGTAACGGAATCACCTGATTTATGACGGCGCGTATCTTTACCGTTTTCGGCACCCGCCCCGAAGCGATCAAGATGTTTCCGGTTGTTCACGCGCTGCACGACCAGCCCGGCATCGACGCACGCGTCTGCGTCACGGCCCAGCACCGCGAAATTCTAGACCAGGTGCTTGAAATCGCGCGAATCGTGCCCGACGTCGATCTGGACGTCATGACGCCCAATCAGTCGCTTGACGCGCTGCTCGCCCGACTCGTCACGGGGCTCGGCGAAACCTTCGACGCCGAAAAACCCGACCGCATCCTCGTCCACGGCGACACGCTGACGACCATGGCGGCGACGCTTGCGGCCTATTTCCGCAAGATCCCGGTCGGCCATGTCGAGGCGGGGCTGCGCAGCGGGAATATCTATCACCCCTGGCCCGAAGAGGTGAATCGCAAGGTCACGGGCGCGGTCGCCGACCTGCATTTCACGCCGACCGACACGGCGGCGGCGGCGCTGCGCGCCGAAAATGTGCCCGACGACCGCATTCACGTCACCGGCAACACCGTGATCGACGCGCTGCTCGCAACGCAGGCGCGGATTGAGGAGGAGCCTGCGCTCGCCGCAGGCCTCGATCCGCTCGCCCACCGCTTCGCCGGCAAGCGTATCGTCGCCGTCACCTCGCACCGGCGCGAAAATTTCGGCGACGGCATGAAAGCCATTGCCGAAGCGATCGCCGGGATCGCGGCGCGCCCCGACGTTGCCGTGATCTTCCCCGTCCATCCCAATCCGCATGTGCGCGGCGCGATGGAGCCGATCCTCGGCGCGCTCCCCAATGTCGCGCTGATCGACCCGCTGGACTATCCGCATTTCGTGCGGCTGCTCGCGCTCAGCACGCTGGTGCTCACCGATAGCGGCGGCGTGCAGGAGGAGGCGCCTTCGCTCGGCAAGCCGGTGCTCGTGATGCGCGAGACGACCGAGCGGCCCGAAGGCATCGCAGCGGGCACCGCGCGGCTCGTCGGCACCGACAAAAAACGCATCGTTTCGGAAATTTTCAGCCTTTTGGACGATGAGGGAGCCTATAACGCCATGGCGCGCGCGCATAATCCCTTCGGAGACGGCCGCGCCGCGGAGCGAATTGCGGAGATAGTTGCGCGTGCCCATTGATAGCGACCAGAATGTTACCGTCCTCGGTTTGGGCTATATCGGCCTGCCGACCGCCGCGCTGATCGCGCGTTCGGGCAGCAAGGTCACCGGCGTCGATGTCAGCGAGCATGTCGTCGAAACGGTCAACAGCGGCAAGGTTCATATCGAGGAAGTCGATCTCGACGGCCTTGTCCAAGGCGTCGTTGCGCGCGGCACGCTGGTTGCGTCGATTGAGGTCGCTCCCGCGGATGTGTTCGTGATCGCGGTCCCGACCCCGCATGATGACGAGCATCGCCCCGACATCAGCCATGTCCTGTCGGCCGCGCGCGCCATCGCCCCCCAGCTGGAGGCGGGCAACCTCGTCATCCTCGAATCGACCTCGCCCGTCGGCACGACCGAAAAGGTTGCGGCGCTGCTCGCCGAGCTGCGCCCCGACTTGAAGGTGCCCGGCGCCTGCACCGGCGCCGCCGACATCTTCGTCGCCTATTGTCCCGAGCGCGTGCTGCCGGGGCGCATCCTTGTCGAGCTGGTCGACAACGACCGCTGCATCGGCGGCATTACCCCGCGCTGCGCGCGCCGCGCGATGACCTTCTATCGCCAGTTCGTCCGAGGCGCCTGCGTCACCACATCGGCGCGCGCCGCCGAAATGGTGAAGCTGGTCGAAAACAGCTACCGCGACGTCAACATCGCCTTTGCCAACGAGCTGTCGATGATGGCCGAGCATATGGGGGTCGATGTGTGGGAGGTAATCCGCCTCGCCAACCGCCACCCGCGCGTCAACATCCTCCAACCCGGCCCCGGCGTCGGCGGCCATTGCATCGCGGTCGACCCCTGGTTCCTCGTCCATGGCGCGCCCGAACACAGCCGTCTGATCCGCACCGCACGCGAGGTCAATCTCGCCAAAACCGCGCATGTCATCGGCGCCGCCGAAATGCTTGTGTCGCAGCATCCGGAGGCTCGCGTCGCCTGTCTCGGCCTCGCCTTCAAGCCCAATATCGACGACTTTCGCGAAAGCCCCGCGGTCGAGGTTGCGGCCGCACTTGCGCGCCGCTTCGGCCAACAGATCCGGATCGTTGAGCCTTATGCGCGCGGCCTGCCAATGGAATTTGCGGGCACAGGCGCCGAGCTGATAGACCTCGACAGCGCCTTGGCCTCCTGCGACCTGCTCATCGTCCTTGTCGACCACGATTTGTTCAAATCTATCCCGCTCGAAGAGCGCGGCGACAAGATCGTCTATGACACGCGCGGACTGTGGCTCGACCAGCCAAATATCGGAAACGGCAACCGTTTCACCCGCGCCGCGTGACCTGTCGCCCTTGACGCCCCACGGCTGGCCCAACATGGTGGCGCCATGCTGAATCGCCTCAAAACGATTATCGTCGACAAGCCTTGGGGGCGCACTGACATCCCGCGCGATTTCGGCGACTTCGGTGATCGCCGTGTCGGCGAGATCTGGTTTTCGCACCCTGACGGTGCCGATGCGCCGATCATGGTCAAATTCCTCTTCACCTCCGAACGCCTGTCGATCCAGGTCCATCCCAATGATGAAGCCGCCGCCAAGGCGGGCTATCCGCGCGGGAAGGAGGAATGCTGGCTGATTCTGGATGCCGAACCGGACGCCGAATTGGGCGTGGGGCTGAACGCCGCCACGACGCGCGAGGCGTTGCGCGACGCCGCGCTCGACGGCTCGATCGTCGAAATGATCGACTGGCGGCCCGCGCGGGCCGACGATTTCGTCTATAATCGGGCGGGAACCATTCATGCGATCGGCGCCGGGCTGATCATCGTTGAGGTGCAGCAGAACGTCGATTGCACGTACCGCCTCTATGACTATGACCGGCCGCGCGAACTCCATCTCGGCGCCGGCCTTGCCGTATCCGAAATGGCACCGCGCCCCGATGAACGCGACGGCCGGGTCACGGCATCCGACAATCGAGTGCTCGTCGAGGGCCCGCATTTCCATCTGTTGCATCTGGCGGGTTCCGATGCCTCTGCACATCTGCCCAAGGGCAGCGCCGACTATATCTTCACGCCGCTGTCACAAGGCTGCACCATTGGCGGCGAGGTGGTAAAGCTTGGCGAATGTGTGGCAACCGACAAGGCCGACGGCATCGTGCTGGCGCCCGGCGCCCGCGCGCTGCTGAGTTGGCCAGCCTGATTTCGCTCCCTAAAGGTCATTTATGAACATCATTGTCCCCGTCATCCTATCCGGCGGCTCGGGCACGCGCCTTTGGCCAGTGTCGACCGGCGACGCGCCCAAACAGTTCCAGCCGCTCACTGGCAGCGGCAGCATGTTTTTGCAGACGGTAGGCCGCGCGAGCGACCGGGGTCGCTTCGCCGCTCCGCTGGTCGTATGCGGCCCCGCGCATGTCGTGCATGTCGAGGCCGATCTGGCTGCGGCCGGAATCGACCACGCGCGGATCATCGTCGAACCCGCAGCGCGAAACACCGCCCCGGCGATTGCGCTCGCCGCGCTGGCAGCGCGTGCCGACGATCCCGACGCGATGATCCTCGTCATGCCCGCCGATCATGTGATGACCGACGCGCCCGCCTTTCTCGCCGCGGTCGAAGCCGCGCGGCCCGCGGTCGAAATGGGCGCGCTCGCGACCTTCGGCATCGCGCCGTCGCACCCCGAAACGGGCTATGGCTATATCGCCGCGGGCGACGTTTTGGCAGACACACCCGGCGTCCACGCGGTGCGGCGCTTCGTCGAAAAACCGCCGCGCGAGCGCGCCGAGGCGATGCTGTCCGAAGGCGGTCACTATTGGAACGCGGGCATTTTCCTGATGCGCGCCGACCGCTTTCTGGCCGAGCTGGCGCGGCAACAACCCGCGATGGCGTCCGCCTGCACCGCGGCGATGGACGGCGCGCGGACGGACGGCGCAAAGCTCCATCCGGGTGCCGAGGCCTTCCTTGCCAGCCCGTCGGACTCGATCGACTATGCGGTGATGGAAGGCGCCGAGCGCGTCGTCGTCGTGCCCGTCGATCCGGGCTGGTCCGACGTCGGCGGCTGGGCGGCGCTTCACGCGCTTGGCGACAAGGATGCGGCGGGCAATGTCCGCATCGGTGAGATTATCGCACTGGACGCGAACGATAATTATCTGCGCGCGGGCGATGGCAAGCGAATTGCCGTCGTCGGCGTTTCGGGCCTCGTCGTGGTCGCGCACGGCGATGACATTCTCGTCATCCCGCGCGAGCGCGCGCAGGAGGTCAAGGCGATCGTCGAAGCGCTCGCCAAGCCTCCGCCGCGCTGAGCGCACGCCCCCTCCCCTTGCAGCCCCGGCAGCCATCGCCCATATCGCGCGGCATGACCAATCCCCACGCGCAAAGTGCCGCGCCCTGGCACGGAACCACCATTCTTTCGGCCCGCAACGAAGGCAAGGTCGTTGTTATCGGCGACGGCCAGGTCTCGATGGGCCAGACGGTGATGAAGCCCAATGCCCGCAAGGTCCGCCGCCTGCACGACGGCAGCGTGATCGGCGGCTTTGCAGGCGCGACCGCCGACGCCTTCACCCTGTTCGAGCGGCTCGAGGCCAAGCTCGAACGCCACAACGGCCAGCTGCTCCGCGCCGCGGTCGAACTGGCCAAGGACTGGCGCACCGACAAATATCTGCGCAATCTGGAAGCGATGATGATCGTCGCCGACAAGGAGGTGACGCTGGTCATCACTGGCAACGGCGACGTGCTCGAACCCACGGGCGGCATCGCTGCGATCGGATCGGGCGGCAATTTCGCCCTGTCGGCGGCGCGCGCGCTTGCCGATTATGAAAAAGACCCCGAAGTGCTGGCGAAAAAGGCGATGACCGTCGCCGCCGAGATCTGCGTCTATACCAACGACCAGTTCACGCTCGAAACCATCGAAATCCAGGCGTAATTCCCATGAACAAAGATTTGACCCCGAAGGCGATCGTCGCTGCGTTGGACACGCATATCATCGGCCAGAATGCGGCGAAGCGCGCGGTCGCAGTGGCGCTGCGCAACCGCTGGCGCCGCCAGCAGTTGCCCGCCGAGTTGCGCGACGAGGTCACGCCCAAGAATATCCTGATGATCGGCCCCACCGGCTGCGGCAAGACCGAGATTTCGCGCCGTCTGGCCAAGCTCGCCGACGCCCCCTTCATCAAGGTTGAGGCGACGAAATTCACCGAGGTCGGCTATGTCGGCCGCGACGTCGAACAGATTGCCCGCGACCTCGTCGAAGAAGCCGTGCGGCTCGAAAAGGAGCGCCGCCGCGACGCCGTGCGCGCCGCCGCCGAAGAAGCCGCGATGGAACGCTTGCTCGACGCGCTCACCGGCAAGGGCGCCAGCGAGGCGACGCGCCAGAGCTTCCGCCAGCGCATCCGCGAAGGCCATCTCGACGACAGCGAAGTCGAGATCGAGGTCGCCGACACCCCCGGCATGAATTTCGAACTGCCGGGCCAGCCCGGACAGATGAGCATGATCAACCTGTCCGACATGCTCGGCAAGGCGATGGGCGGCCTGCCAAAGAAGCGCCGCAAGCTGAAGGTAATCGACGCCGCGACGCGGCTGATCGAGGAAGAGCAGGACAAAAGGCTCGACCAGGACGATGTCGCGCGCGTCGCGCTCGCCGATGCCGAGGCGAACGGCATCGTCTTCCTCGACGAAATCGACAAGATCGCGGTTAGCGACGTGCGCGGCGGATCGGTGAGCCGCGAGGGGGTGCAACGCGACCTGTTGCCGCTGATCGAGGGCACGACCGTCGCGACCAAATATGGGCCGATGAAGACCGACCATATCCTCTTCATCGCCAGCGGCGCCTTCCACGTCGCCAAGCCCAGCGACCTGCTCCCCGAACTCCAGGGCCGCCTGCCGATCCGCGTCGAACTCGGCGCGCTCACCGAAGCGGATTTCGTCCGCATCCTGAGCGAGACGAAGGCGGGGCTGCCCGAACAATATGTCGCGCTGCTCGGCACCGAAGGCGTGACGGTCAACTTTGCGCCGGCCGCGATCGCGCGCGTCGCCAAACTCGCGGCCGAGGTGAACGAGAAGGTCGAGAATATTGGCGCGCGCCGACTTCAGACGATCATGGAACGGCTGGTCGAGGAAATCAGCTTCACCGCCGAGGATGCGGGCGGCACGACGATCGACATCGACGCCGCCTATGTCGATCGGCAGCTCGCTGACATCGTCGGCGACACCGACCTCAGCAAATATGTGCTTTAGGGGGTAAGGACGGCTTTAGGCCCGGAGCAGTCACTGCTTATCTATCCCGTTCGCATCGGGCGAAGTCGAGATGCCCCTCGGGTTGGGCTCGAGGCCAATGGGTGTCTCGACTTCGCTCGACACGAACGGACATAGAGGGCTGTCCGCATCAACCCCCACGCCACCCTCCCCCACGCCCCCGCGCCAATAACCCAAGCCCCTCATCAACAAACCCAAACCGGCATCTTTTCCTCCGTCCATTTACCGAACTTCATTTGACTTTCGCGCGTTCGCAATGCGATGAACGGCTGACACGGTCGATCTGGGTCAAACGGCCGGCACGGAGACAGCAATGACGGATGACGACGTCGCCCCGGAACAGGGCGAGCTGGCGATCACGCGCACCGGCGATCGGCTTCGGCTGGCGCGCGAGGCGGCGGGGTTGTCGCTGGCCGACGTTGCGACCCGCACCCGCATCACCCAGCGCCATCTGGCCGCGATCGAAAAGTCCGATTTTTCGGAGCTTCCCGGCCGCACCTATGTCACCGGCTTCGCGCGTGCCTATGCCCGCGCAGTCGACCTGCCTGAGGCCGAGGTCGGCGCCGCGATCCGGCAGGAACTCGATGACGATGAATATGGCTCGCGGCCGCTCTACGAGGCCTATGAGCCAACCGACCCCGCGCGCCTCCCGACCGCGCGGCTGACCTGGACGCTCGTTATCGTCACCCTCCTCCTCGCCTCGGCCTATGGCGTGTGGCGCTTTCTGTCGGTCGAACCCGACGAGGCGCTGATCGCCGCGCAGAACCGCGACGCCGACGCATCCGAAGCGCCCGAAAGCGCGGCCGGCACCGCGCCCGCGGCAAAGGTCGGCGCTACAGCGGCGGCGGTGGCGGCGAATGCTCCGGTGGTGCTGACCGGCCTGTCCGAAGTCTGGATCGGCTTCGACGATGCCGAGGGCAAGACCGAAAACTGGCGCACGCTCGATCCCGGCGAAACCTATCAGGTGCCACCTGCCTATATCGAGCAATTCACGCTGCGCACCAGCATCCCGCAGGCGCTGAAAGTCACCGTCGGCGGCCGCGACGTCGGCCCCGTCGGCCCTGCCGATACGCTGGTCAAGAATATATCGCTGAAACCCGCCGACCTGATCGCGCGCGCCGACGGCGCGGGCGCAGCGAGTGGCACCGGACCGCGTCCTCAGGGCTGAATCGCCGATCGTTCGGGCCGATAGCGGCGGCAGCGCACCGAAATGGGTTTGCGCTGGCGCGCCTTCGCGCGTTATGGACGCGCAAACTGGTTAACGAGTGGGGACCGAAAAGCAGATGAAGATGCGTCATATCTTTTTCGCGGGAACGGCGGCGATCGGGTTTGCCGCGTCGATGCCGGCGACTGCGCAGGACAACACGCTCGGCAAACGTGTCGAGCGGCTCGAAAAGGAAATGCGCGCAGTCCAGCGCTCGGTGTTCCCCGGCGGCAGCCCGACCTTTTTTGAAGGCGAGATTGCGCCCGACAACACGCCTGGCGAGCGCGCCCGCGCCAATGCCCCGGTGATCGACCTGACCGCACGCGTCGATGCGCTCGAAAGCCAGCTACAGGCGCTGACCGGCCAGACCGAGCAAAATGCCTTCCAGCTTCGCGAGCTCGAAAAGCAATTCGCCGCCTACAAGGCCGAAATGGACAAGCGCTTCGCCGACCCGGCGGCGACCGAAGAGAAGGTCACCCCGGCCAGCCTCGCGCCAACGATCAAGGCGCCCACGGCAACGACCGCCAGCGCGACTTCCGTCAGCAGGCCGGCGGCAAAACCCGCGGGCTCCAGTGCCGCACGGCTCGCGCTCGTCAAGGCGATCGAGATTCCGGTAACGGGCAACGAGACGAAGGACGCCTATGATTATGGCTATCGCCTGTGGGACGCCAAACTCTATCCCGAGGCGCAGGCGCAGCTGAAGAGCGTCGTTACCAAATGGCCCGAGAGCAATTATGCCAGCTTTGCGCAGAACCTGCTCGGCCGCGCCTATCTCGACGAAGGCAAGCCCAGCCTTGCCGCGGTCGCCTTTTACAATAATTACAAGGATCGCCCGAGTGGCGCACGCGCGCCGCACAGCCTGATGTACATGGGCGTCGCGCTCGACAAGCTCGGCCGCAAGGCCGACGCCTGCAAGGCGTTCCGCGAGCTCGACGAAGTCTATGGCGACAAAGCGCCGCAGGATGTCCGCACCGATGCTGCCGCCGCAAAAGCAAAAGCAGGCTGCTGAACGCGACGTCGCGGGTCGGCTCGCCGGCGACCTCGCGACGCTGCTCGGCGCCGATTGGCACCGCCTCCATTATGGGGTTGCGGTGTCGGGCGGGCCCGACAGCATGGCGCTGCTCTGGATGATGGTCTCGCTGCTGCCCGGCCAGGTGTGGGCAGCAACGGTCGATCATGGTCTGCGCAAGGGATCGGACGACGAGGCGCGCATGGTCGCGGCCTTCTGCGCGCGCGAACATATCCCGCATTCGACGCTGAAACCGCCTGCGCCGATCCGCGGATCGCTACAGGCTGCGGCGCGCAGCGAACGCTATCGCCTGCTCGAACAATGGCGCGAGGCCAATGCGCTGAGCCATATCGTCACCGCGCATCACGCCGACGACCAGCTCGAGACGATCGTGATGCGGCTCAACCGCGCAAGCGGGGTCGGCGGGCTCGCCGCGATCCGCGCCACCAACGGCGCCGTGCTGCGCCCGCTGCTCGGCTGGCGCCGTAGCGAGCTGGTCGATGTCGCGCTCGATAATGACCTGCCCTTCATCGACGATCCATCGAACAGCGACGATCGTTTCGACCGCGCACGGCTGCGTCACGCGCTGCAATCGCAGACCGCGCTCGATCCCGTGGCGGCGGCGAAATCGGCTGCATGGCTGGCCGAGGCCGATGAGGCACTCGACTGGGCAGTCGACCGGCTGATCGCGGGCTGGCCCGACGCCTCCGACATCGCGGTCATTCGCGACGAAGCCTATCCGCCCGAGCTGTTTCGCCGCGTCGTTGCCCAGCGGCTGCGCGCCAACGCCCCTCAACTGGCGCTGCGCGGCGCCGCGCTCGACGGGGTGATTGCCGCAATGCGCGCCGGGCGGCGCGCGATGGTCGGCGCGTTGCTGATCGATGCCGTGCGAGGGCTCGAAGGGACGATCTGGCGCATTTCCGCGGCGCCGCGCCGGAAAGCCGGGATCATGGCCCCGAAAAAGACCTGATTGCCTCATTGTCATTTAACCCGATTATCCTATCTTGTTGGGATAGGAGCGCAGCGCTTGCGCCGTTGAGGAAGATTCCGAATGCAGGACGACAAGGAACCGCAGGGCAACCCCTGGATGAAGAGCGTGATGATCTGGAGCGGCATCCTGCTTGCAATGCTCCTCGTCGCCTCGATGTTCGGCGGCGCCGGGCAGCCCGCGGGCGATCCGCTTGCCTATTCGGAATTCCGCCAGAAGGTCGAGGAAGGCAGCGTCAAGGACGTTATCCTGTCGGAAGACAAGGTCACCGGAACGCTGTCGAACGGCGACCGCTTCACCGCGAATGTCGTGCGCGACCCCGAACTTCTGAAGATGCTCAACGACAATGGCGTCAAATATGATGGCCAGCCGACCGAGGCGCCGAATTTCTGGATGTATATGCTCATCCAGTCGCTGCCCTTCCTGCTGATTCTCGGCATCGCCTTCTTCGTCTTTCGCCAGGTGCAGAAGAACAACGGTTCGGGCGCGATGGGCTTTGGCAAATCGCGCGCGAAGATGCTCACCGAAAAACAGGGCCGCGTGACCTTCGACGATGTCGCGGGCATCGACGAAGCGCGCGAGGAGCTCGAGGAAATCGTCGAGTTCCTGAAAGATCCGACCAAATTTTCCAAACTGGGCGGCCAGATTCCGAAGGGCGCGCTGCTCGTCGGCTCGCCCGGCACCGGCAAGACTTTGCTCGCGCGCGCGATCGCGGGCGAAGCAGGCGTCCCCTTCTTCACCATTTCGGGCTCGGACTTCGTCGAAATGTTCGTCGGCGTCGGTGCCTCGCGCGTTCGCGACATGTTTGAACAGGCAAAGCGCAACGCGCCGTGCATCGTCTTCATCGACGAAATCGACGCGGTCGGTCGCCACCGCGGTGCCGGGCTCGGCAATGGCAATGACGAACGCGAACAGACGCTGAATCAGCTTCTCGTCGAAATGGACGGTTTCGAAGCGAATGAGGGCATCATCATCGTCGCGGCGACGAACCGCCCCGACGTGCTCGATCCCGCGCTGCTGCGTCCCGGCCGCTTCGACCGCCAGGTCGTCGTGCCGCGCCCCGACATCGACGGCCGCCAGAAGATCCTTGAGGTTCACACGCGCAAGAAGCCACTCGCCCCCGATGTCGATCTTCGCCGTATTGCGCGCGGAACCCCGGGATTCTCGGGCGCCGACCTGGCCAACCTTGCCAACGAGGCGGCGCTGCTCGCGGCGCGCAAGGGCAAGCGCCTGATCGCGTCGAACGAGTTTGAGGAAGCCAAGGACAAGGTCATGATGGGCGCCGAGCGCCGCTCGATGGTGATGACCGAGGACGAGAAGAAGTCGACCGCCTATCACGAGGCCGGCCACGCGCTCGTCTCGCTGCATGTCGAGGGCTGTGACCCGCTCCACAAGGTGACGATCATCCCGCGCGGCCGCGCGCTCGGCGTGACGTGGAACCTGCCCGAACGCGATCGCTACTCGATGAGCATGAAGCAGATGAAGGCGCGCCTTGCGCTCTGCTTCGGCGGCCGCATCGCCGAACAGCTGATCTATGGCGAGGACGAACTCAACACGGGCGCGTCGAACGACATCCAGCAGGCAACCGACATGGCGCGTTCGATGGTCATGGAATATGGCATGTCCGAAAAGCTCGGCTGGCTGCGTTATCGCGACAATCAGGACGAGGTGTTCCTCGGCCACAGCGTCTCGCGCGCGCAGAATATGTCGGAGGAAACTGCGAAGCTGATCGACGCCGAAGTCCGCCGCCTCGTCGAAGAGGGCGAAGGTGTGGCGCGCAAGGTGCTGACCGATCATCTCGACGAACTCCACCTGCTCGCCGCGGCGCTGCTCGAATATGAAACGCTTTCGGGCGAAGAAGCGAAGCGCGCGATCAAGGGCGAGGACATCGGCCGCGAGGACGACGCCGACAAGCGCGGCACCCCGGTCTCGGGTCATGCCGGTGGCATCCCGCAGATCAAGCGCAAGCCGCGGCCGTTCGGCGACGCCAACCCCCAGGGCGCCTAATTTCGATTCAGGGGTTATTCATTGGCGAGCGGCAGATTGCGGCGCATGACCAGCCGGACCCATGCGCTGCTCCTCCCCCTTGTCCTTGCCGCTCCCCTGTTGTGCGCAATGGCGCCGGGCGACATGAGCGTCGCCGCCTTCCTCGCACGCGCGGGATCGCTCGAACGGTTGGGGCCGCTCGCACTTGCGACACCCCAGGGTCTCCAGCTCAAGAATGAAGTCGTCGCCGCAGGCAAGCGTTACAAAGCGCGCATCGACGCCGAACGCCGCGCGGGGCGCAAGACGACAAGCTGCCCGCCCGAATCGGGTAGCCTGACCCCCGAACAATGGCTGGCACACCTTCGCGGCTATCCGGCGCGCGTGCGCAGCCGGGTGAGCATCTACGCCGCCTTCGACGCGCTGATGAAGAAACGCTATCCCTGCCCCGCCTGATCCGCCAAGGATGCAGAAACGGGACGAAGGAGCGATCATGCGATCTGGTAAAGCGGTGAACACCCTCTTGGCGCTGGCCTTGCTCGCCACTCCTTTTTCCCCCGCGATCGCACAGACCGGCGCGCTAACGAGCAGGATCGAATTCGAAAAACTGCGCCCCGCCGCTGCGGGCCAGCCCGCACAGAAAAGCTATGTCACCCCCGATGTCGTCGTCCCCGGCGACCGCGTCCGCGTCACGCTGACCTTCACGAACCAGGGCAGCAGCCCTGCATCGGGCGTCAGTCTCGTCAACCCGATCCCCGACGGGCTGGCGTTCGACGATACCGCCGATCCGGCGCATTTCGCCGTCTCGGTCGATGGCGGCAAGACGTTCGGCCTGCTCGCGACGCTGACGCTGCCAACCGCGGGCGACACGCCGCGCGCCGCCACCGCCGCCGACGTCACCCATGTCCGCTGGCTGTGGCCCGACGCCGTCGCGCCGGGGCAAAGCCGCTCGGTCGCCTTCTTCGGGCGCGTCCGGTAGCGGGCGCGCGATGACCATCTATTGCGACGAATCGGGCGGGCTCAACGCGGGTGCGATGACCTTCTCGGCGGTAATGCTGACGCCCGAGGCCGCCGCCGGCATCCACGCGCGCTTTCGCAGCGTCACTGGGCTGCGCGGCGAGCTCAAGGGCAGCCGGCTCAGCCTTGTCGAGCGCGCCTATCTGCTCGAACTTTTCGACCGTGCGGGCGGCCGCGCATGGGTCGCGGTCGCCGAGCGCGACCGGCTTGCGCTGAGCCCCGGCGGCACGCTGCCGAGCGACCTCGATCTTTATGCCGCGCTGCTCGACCTCGCGATTGGCCGCTGGCTGCCCGAGACGGGCGGCGTCTGCACCGACGTTGTGATCGACGACGGGCGCTACGACCCCAATATTCTCGGCCATGTCCGCGCCGAGATTCAGGCGGGGCTCGGCCAGTGGGGCCGCGCCTCGCTCGCCGACAGCCGCCGCAGCGACGGCGTGCAGATCGCCGACGTGATCGCCAACAGCCTGTTCAACATCGCCGTCAAATCGCCGCGCGCGCACCGCATCCAGACGATCCTCGCCCCGATGCTGGCGTCAAAGGCGATCCGTATCGCCGACCTCACCACCATGCCATAACAAAAGGGCCGCAGTTTCCTGCGGCCCCCTTGGCGATCGATTGTCGGCAGCGCTTATTCGAAGTCGCCGCCACCGCCCGCGGGGCTGCGCGGCGGTGCGGCCGCGGTCAGGCGCAGCGCTTCGGCCGAGCGGCTGATCGAGCTGATTTCATCGGGCGTATCATCGTCGTCGACGACGACCTTCTGCATCGAACCGATGAGCGTTTCCTTGAGATCCTTGGGACGGACCGTCTGCTCGGCGATTTCGCGCAGCGCGACGACGGGGTTCTTGTCGCGGTCGCGGTCGACGGTCAGCTCCGAGCCGCCCGAGATTTCGCGCGCGCGGTGCGCGGAGAGCAGGACCAGGTCGAAACGGTTGGGAACTTTGTCGACGCAATCCTCGACGGTAACGCGGGCCATGATATTTCCTTAAACGGGAGAGGCCAGCCCCTTTTGCGGGCATGGCGGCAAGCGCTGCGCGCTAGCAGCCCCGCCGCCGTATGTCAATGAAAGCACCGCCCTTGCCGCACGCGCCGATGCCGTCCTATGAGCGGGCATGAGCGATGCCTGCCCCCCCGCCGTCCTGCCCCAAAAGCTGGCGGCAGATGTGGCGGGCCACCGGATCGAGCTGGTCTTCGAAGGCGGCGAACGGCTCGCGCGGCTGATCGCGCTGATCGACGGTGCCGAACGCAGCGTCGATCTGATCATGTATATTTTCGAGAATGACGCGGCGGGCCTGCACGTGCTGCGCGCACTGACCGCCGCCGCGCGGCGCGGCGTGCGCGTCCGCGCGCTGATCGACAGCTTCGGGTCGGGCGACACCCCCGACGCGCTGTTCGCGCCGCTGCGCGAAGCGGGCGGCAGCGCTACCTTTTTCTCGCGCCGCTGGCGCTCGACCTATTTGATCCGCAACCACCAGAAGCTGATCCTGATCGACGATGCGGCCGCGATCACCGGCGGCTTCAACATCGCGGACGATTATCTCAGCCCCCCGCGCAGCGATTGCTGGTTCGACATCGGCATGATGATCGCCGGGCCAAGCGTCGCGCGCGCCGCCGAATGGTTCGCCGCAATCCACGATTATACGGTGAACAACGACGGCAAGCTGCTGCTGCTGCGACGGCTGATCCGCGAATGGCCGGTCGGCGGCGGCGCGGTGTCGTGGCTCGTCGGCGGGCCGACGCAGCGGCTGTCCCCATGGGCGCGCGCGGTGCGCGCCGATCTGGACGGTGCGCGCCAGCTCGATATGGCGATGGCCTATTTCTCGCCGGGGCAAGGCCTGCTCCGCCGCCTCGGCCGCGTCGCGCAGCGCGGCCGCGCGCGCTTTATCATGGCGGGCAAGTCCGACAATGCGGCCACGATCGGCGCCTCGCGCCTGCTTTATGGCTATCTGCTCCGCAAGCGCGCCGACGTCTGGGAATATCGGCCGTGCAAGCTGCACATGAAGCTGATCGTCGTCGATGATGTCGTCTATATCGGCTCGGCCAATTTCGACGTGCGCAGCCTGTTCGTGAATGTCGAGCTGATGGTGCGGATCGCCGATGCAGATTTTGCGGCGCAGATGCGGCGCTTCGTCGCGGATATGGAACCCGATTGCGACGTCATCACCGCCGAAACGCACAAGGCGCGCGCGGGCTGGTGGACGCGACTGCGCTGGACGCTCGCCTGGTTCGTCGTCGGCGTTGCCGATTATACGGTGTCGCGCAAACTCAACTTCGGCCTCGGCGATCCCGACCCGGACGTTTAGACCCTAATCCTTCCAGCCCCAGAAGAGGAAGCAGGGGGGGACGTTGACCCATTCGAACGCATCGTCGATGCGGCTGAAATGCGCGGCGAGGAAATCGCGCGCGCGGGCGCGGAACTGATAGACGAGGAAGGCGCCGCCGGGGCGCAGCACGCGGTGCGTCGCGGCCGCAATCGCCGGGCCGACGCCCGCAGGCAATGTCGAGAACGGCAGGCCCGACAGGACATAATCGGCATGGTCGAACCCGTGCGCGCGAACGATATCCTCGACGTCGGCGGCCGATCCATGGACGGCGATGAAGCGGCTGTCGCGGATGTCTTTCCGCAGATAGTCTACAAAATCCTCGTTCGTGTCGATCGCGATCAGGATCGCGTCGCCCGCCATGCGCTCGAGCACCGGGCGGCAAAAGGTGCCGACGCCAGGGCCATATTCGACGAACAGCTTGGTATTCTTCCAGTCGACGGGTTTCAGCATGTGCCGGATCAGCGTCGGCGACGACGGCACGATCGATCCCACCATCACCGGATGCTTGATGAACCCGCGCACGAACATGCCCCACGGCCCGAAAAAGCGCTTCAAGCCCTCGCGCAGTCGGCGCACCAGCGGGGCTTTGGTTTGTTGGGCCTGCGCCCGCGGATTGGTCATATCGGCTTTCGCATTGTTGGGTCGGTCAATTGCGTGGCAAAATCACGGGCGTCGCGCAAGGAAAGAGTCTGTCTTGACTCTGGACAGCCGGGCGGCGGCGTGTAGGGAAAGACGCAACACCGACGCAGAAGAATAAGGGGCGGACATGGCGACAACATCGCAGTCGATCCCCTCCGACCGCATGGCGGTGCTGTTCGCGGTGATGCTGGTGGCGGCCGCGGGCAACACCGCGATGCAATCGATCCTGCCGGCCATCGGCACCAAGCTCGCCATTCCCGACGTCTGGGTCAGCCTGGCGTTCAGCTGGTCGGCGCTGCTCTGGGTGCTCACCGCGCCGCACTGGGCGCGCCAGTCGGACAAGCGCGGGCGCAAGGCGCTGATGGCGCTGGGGGTCATCGGTTTCCTCTCGTCGATGGCGCTGTGCGGGCTCGTCTTGTGGGCTGGGCTCACCGGATTGATCGGCGCCGGCGTCACCTTCATCATCTTTGCGCTCTTCCGCAGCCTCTATGGCGGACTGGGGTCGGCGGCGCCGCCCGCGGTACAGGCTTATGTCGCCGCGCGAACCGATCCCGAACAGCGAACGCAGGCACTCTCGCTCGTGTCCTCCTCCTTTGGGCTCGGCACGGTAATCGGCCCCGCGATCGCGCCCTTCTTCATCCTGCCGATTGTCGGCCTCGCCGGGCCGTTGCTCATCTTTGCCCTGATCGGTCTGGCGGTGCTCATCGCGCTGCGCTGGCGGCTGCCCAACGATGTTCCGCGCTTTGCTGCGCGCGGTACAATCGCATCCTATCCGACCACGGGCACGGCGTCACAGGCCGCCTCGGAAGATGAAGAGGAGGAACAAGCGCTCGGCGATCAAGGCGCACCCGCGCCGCAACCGCTGCGCTGGACCGACGCGCGCGTCCGCCCGTGGCATTTTGCCGGATTCCTCGGCGGGCAGGCGCAGGCGATGATGCTGGGCGTGATCGGCTTCCTGATCCTTGATCGGCTCAATCTGCGGATGCGTCCCGACGAGGGCGCCGCAATGACCGGCATCGTGCTGATGGCGGGCGCGTTCGCGACCCTGCTCGCCCAATGGGGGCTGATCCCGCTGCTCAAAATGTCGCCGCGCACCGCGGTGCTCAGCGGCGCGGCGCTCGGCGGCGCGGGCATATTGCTGACCGGGCTTTCCTATGACTTTCACGGCATCATCATCGGCTTCGCCCTCGCCTCGCTCGGTTTCGGGCTGTTCCGGCCGGGCTTCACCGCCGGCGCGTCGCTCGCAGTGCCGCGCCGCGATCAGGGCAGCGTCGCGGGTATGACCGCGTCGATCAACGGGTCGGCCTATATCGTCTCCCCGGCGGTCGGCGTGCTGATCTACAACTGGCATCCCATTGTCGCCTACGGCCTGATGGCCAGCTTTTGCGGCTGGCTCCTGCTCTGGGGCTGGTCGGCGCTGCGGCTCGACCGGCCTGTTACATAGCGAACGACGCCAATAGGCACGTCGTCATCCCGGCGAAGGCCGGGATACATGCGCATTCAATCGCGCGGCTCCTCATGCTTCTGGTCGCGGACGGGTTTCAGCATCCCCGGCGCAAAGAAGCCGATGGGATCGACGCTCATCGCCTTCTGCTTGATTTCGCCCTGGATCTTTTCATAATCCTTTTCCATCGCCTCGGTTACCGAAGCGCGCGTGTCTTTCAACGCCGCCTCGAAATCGGCCATCGTCACCGTATCGGCACCGATCGAGCGTTTGAGCGCCGCCAGCCCGGCGCGGCGGGACAAATCTTCCAGGTCCGCGCCGGTGAAGCGCGCCGTCCGCTCGGCCAGCACAGCCAGGTCGACATCGTCCGCCAGCGGCATCTTGCCCGTCTGGATTTCTAGGATGCGCCGCCGCCCCTCGCGATCGGGCACCGACACATAGATCAGCTCGTCGAGCCGTCCGGGGCGCAGCAACGCGGGGTCGATCAGGTTCGGGCGGTTGGTCGCCCCGATGACGACGACCGACTGCATCTCCTCGATCCCGTCCATCTCGGCCAGGATCGTGTTGACGACGCGCTCGGTCACCTGCGGCTCGCCCGACGTGCCGCTGCCGCGCGCGGGCACCAGGCTGTCGAGTTCGTCGATAAACACGATCGTCGGCGCGACGGCGCGCGCCCGCGCGAACAGGCGCGCGATCTGCTGCTCGCTTTCGCCATACCATTTGGACAGCAGGTCCGAGGATTTGATCGCGATGAAATTGGCGTCGGATTCGCGCGCCGCCGCCTTTGCGAGCAGGGTCTTGCCGGTGCCCGGCGGGCCATAAAGCAGGAAGCCCTTGGCCGGACGGATGCCCAGCCGCCGGAAGGCTTCGGGATGCTTCAGCGGCAGTTCGATGCCTTCGATCATCTTTTCGCGCGCGGCGTCCAGCCCGCCGATGTCGCTCCAGCGCGTCTTGGGCGCCTGCACCATCACCTCGCGCATCGCCGACGGCTGAACGCGCTTCAGCGCATTGTTGAAATCGGCGCGCAGCACGCGCAGTTCGTCGAGAACCTCGGGCGGAATCGTTCCCTCCTCCAGGTTCAGCTTGGGCATGATCCGCCGCACCGCCTCGATCGCCGCCTCGCGGGTCAGCGCCGCCATGTCGGCGCCGACGAAACCAAAGGTTGTGCGCGCGAGCTCATCCAGGTCGACATCGTCGCCCAGCGGCATCCCGCGCGTGTGGATGCCCAATATCTCGCGCCGTCCCTTCTCGTCGGGGACACCGATCACGATCTCGCGGTCGAAACGGCCGGGCCGCCGCAGCGCTTCGTCGATCGCGTCGGGGCGGTTGGTCGCGGCGATCACGACCAGGTTGGTGCGCGGCTCCAGCCCGTCCATCAGCGTCAAAAGCTGCGCGACAAGGCGCTTTTCCGCCTCGCCCTGCACCTGCCCGCGCTTCGGCGCGATCGAATCGATTTCGTCGATGAACAGGATCGACGGCGCGGCCTTTGCCGCCGCGTCGAAAATGTCGCGCAGCCGTTTTTCGGATTCGCCATAGGCGCTGCCCATGATCTCGGGTCCGTTGATCAGAAAGAATTGCGCCTCACTTTCGTTCGCGACCGCGCGCGCCAGCCGCGTCTTGCCCGTTCCCGGCGGCCCGTGCAGCAGCACGCCGCGCGGCGGATCGACGCCCAGGCGGCGGAACAGCTCGGGATAACGCAGCGGAAGCTCGACCATCTCGCGGAGCTGGTCGATCGTTTCGCCCAGCCCGCCCAGATCGTCATAGGTGACGTCGGTGCGGCGCGCGTCGTGCGGTTCCTGATATTCGGGGAGCAGCTCGACCTCGGTATTCTCGTCGATCGTGACCACCCCCTTGGGGCTCGCCGACACGACGATCAGCCGCACTTCGGCCAGCGCATAGGCCGGCGCGTTCAACATCTGGCGCAGCTGCGGCGGCATGTCGCCCGCCGACACGCGCTGCTGCCCCGCGGTCGCGACCGTGTCGCCGGCGACGAGCGGACGGCCGAAAAAGCTGCGTTTCAGCGCATTCGCCGACCCTTGCAGGCGCAGATTTTCCTGCGCGGGGGCGAAGACGACGCGCGTCGCGACGCGCGTTTCGACGCGGCTCAGCACCACCATATCGCCCGCCCCCGCGCCCGCATTGGCGCGTTGCAAGCCATCGAGGCGGATGACGTCGAGCCCCTCGTCTTCGGCATAGGGTGCGACAACGCGCGACGCGGTGTCGCGCTTGCCGCTGATCTGGACGATGTCGCCTTCGCTCAGGCCCAGTTCGGCCATCGCCGAGCGCGGGATGCGCGCGATCCCGCCGCCGCTTTCCTCGGCGCGCGCATTCGCGACCTGCAATTTGACCTGTCTTTCTTTTACCGCAGCATCGGCCAAGGCGTGTCTCCCGCAAAATGGTCAGAATGCCGAAGATAGGAGGCCGGTTCCCGATTTGCGACCCCCGGCGCCCGCCATTCCATGCCGCAGCGCACAAAATTCTGGCATGTCCTTCGCGCTCATGTCATCACTTTCGATTGATATGCCCCGCCTTCCTCCCCTCAGCAGCATGGAGGCCTTTCTGGAGGTCGCCCGTCGCGGCACGGTCAAAGCGGCCGCGATCGAGCTCGGCCTGTCGATGCCCGCGCTGTCGCGCCGCATCCAGACGCTTGAACATGCCGTCGGACGCCCGCTCTTCAACCGCCACCACCACGGGCTCAGCCTGACCGAGGCCGGGCGCGCGCTTCAGGCGCAATTGTCGCCGATTCTCGACGAACTGCGCACGGTCATCGCCCAGGCGGGCGCGCCCGACGCCTCGCTGCGCCTCCATCTCAACGTCCTGCCGCTTTTCGCGCAGCAACGCCTGTTCCCGCGTCTGCCCGAACTCCGGCGCCAGCATCCCGAACTGCATATCGACATCGACACCATGTCGCATGCCGAGGCGCGGCTGGGCGACGGGATCGACGCCGCCATCGCGCTCGCGCGCTCGATCGATCCCGGGCTCTACGCGGCGCGGCTCGATCAGGACAAGGTGTTCCCGATCGCGTCGCGAACGCTGGCCGACGGCAACCGCCCCGTCACCGTGCCCGAACAATTGCAGCGGATGACCGTGCTTTTGCACCGCGAAATGCCCGAAACCTTTGCCGAATGGAAAAAGGCGATCGGCATGCCCTATCTCGAACCCGCGGGGATCGACTATTTCGATTCGGGACCGCTGATGCTCGAGGCCGCGGCGCAGGGCATCGGTATCGCCTTCATGCACGGCCATCATTTCGACGACGCGCACGACCCGCGGCTCGTCCGCCTGTTCGACTATGACGTGGACAGTCCCTACAGCTACTGGTTCGTCTGCCGTCCGCGCGCGCTTCGCCAGCCGGCGGTCAAGCTGTTCCACGACTGGCTGCTCGCCGCCCGAATCTGAACCGCCAGGGAAAGCCGGGCGAGTTTACTCGCGCCTATGGCTTGACGCCAGCCTCGCGAAGCAGGTCGCGCAAGTAAATGCCATAGCTGCTTTTACCGAGCGCCGCCGCCAGCTCTTCCAGCCGCGCCGCGTCGATAAAGCCCTGTCGATAGGCGATTTCCTCAGGACAGGCGATTTTGAAGCCTTGCCGCTTTTCCAGTGTACGAACGAATTCGCTGGCTTCGAGCAAGCTTTCGGGCGTACCCGTGTCCAACCAGGCATAACCGCGCCCCATCACCTCGACCGACAGTTCTCCGCGTTCCAGATAGACGCGATTGACGTCAGTTATCTCGAGCTCGCCACGCGCCGACGGTTTCAGGTCTGCGGCAATATCGACGACATCGGCGTCATAGAAATAGAGCCCGGTAACCGCCCAGTTCGATTTGGGCTTGGTGGGCTTTTCCTCGATCGACAGGGCCTTCATCGCCGCATCGAACTCGACCACGCCGTACCGTTCGGGATCGGTGACATGATAGGCGAAAACCGATGCGCCCCCGTCGCGTGCGGTGGCCCGGCGAAGGATCGAAGAAAGGTCGGCACCATAGAATATGTTATCGCCAAGGATCAGGCATGACGGCTTGCCGTTCACGAAATCGCGTCCGATCGTATAGGCCTGCGCAAGCCCGCCCGGTTCGGGCTGGACCGCGTAAGTTATGGACATCCCCCAGCGCGTCCCATCCCCCAGCAGCGCTTCGAAACTGGGAAGGTCGCGCGGCGTCGAAATGACGAGAATATCGCGAATTCCAGCCAGCATCAGCACCGACAGCGGATAATAGATCATCGGCTTGTCATAGACGGGGATCAGCTGCTTGGACGTCGTCAGCGTCATCGGATGCAACCGCGAACCGGAGCCGCCCGCAAGGATGATTCCCTTCATTCCTGTCTTCCTTTTATAATCGGCCCGCCTGCCGGTGACACTAGCCGGTCGAGTATGACTTCGAGCGATTGGCGCCAATCGGGAAGCGCGACACCGTAGGTCGATGCCAGCTTCGATGAATCGAGGCGCGACCGGGCCGGGCGCCGGGCCGGCGTCGGATAATCGGCGGTCGCGATGCGATCGACGGTCGGCTTGTTGCCGCCGCGCGCCGCCGCCCCTTCAAAGATGGCTTCTGCAAAATCGGCCCACGAGGCATCGGGACCGCTCGCCCCCATGTGAAAAACGCCTTCGAGCGACGGATCGGGGCCTGAAGCGGAAAACCGTTTGGCCACGGCTAATATAGCATCGGCGATGTCGAGGGCCGACGTCGGCGCACCGATCTGGTCGGCCACGACGCTCAGGCTGTCGCGCGTTTCGGCGAGACGCAACATCGTCTTCGCAAAATTGGCGCCAAAGGGTGCATAAACCCACGCCACACGCAGGACGACCGCTCTTGCGCCCGAAGCAAGGACCTCCCGCTCCCCCGCTAGTTTCGAAGCGCCATAGACGCCGAGCGGCGCGACCGGATCATCCTCCGTCCAAGCAGATGGTTTTGCGCCATCGAACACATAGTCGGTCGATATGTGGATCAACGGGATATCCAATGCCGCGGCCGCACCGGCGACCACACCTGCGCCCGTGCCGTTGACGGCAAAAGCGAGATCGGGCTCGGTTTCGGCCTTGTCCACCGCGGTATAGGCGGCCGCGGAGACGATAACGTCCGGCTTCACCTTCGCAAACAGCGCCACGATATCGCCGGGGTCGGCAAGGTTGAATTCGGGGCGGCCGAGCGCAACAATTTCGACCGCCGCAGCCGGACCGCGCTCAATCAACGCCGTGACCACCTGTCCCGTCTTGCCGGTGACCGCAATCCGCATCGGTCAATCGCCCGCCGTCAGGACGCCGAGACGCTCGCCCGCGTACACCTTATCACGCAGCGGGCGCCACCAGTCTTCGTTCGCCAGATACCAGGCGACCGTCTTTTCGATGCCGGTCTCGAAATTCTCCTCCGCGCGCCACCCGAGTTCCTGCTCGAGCTTCGTGGCGTCGATCGCATAGCGCGCATCATGCCCCGGCCGATCCGCGACATAGGTAATCAGGTCGGTGTGCGGATAGTTTTTGGGCGCGAGCCGGTCGAGAAGGGCGCAGATAGTGCCGACCACCTCGATATTGCGCCGTTCATTGCGCCCGCCGACATTATAGGTTTCACCAATCCGCCCCTTGCTCGCGATCAAATGCAGCGCGCGCGCATGGTCGTCGACAAAAAGCCAGTCGCGAATATTCGATCCGTCACCATAGACCGGCAGCGGCTTGGCGTGGAGCGCGTTGAGCAGGATCAACGGGATCAGCTTCTCGGGGAAATGATAGGGGCCGTAATTGTTCGAACAGTTCGAAACGACCGTCGGCAAACCATAGGTGCGACCCCACGCGATCGCGAGATGATCCGACGCGGCCTTCGATGCCGAATAGGGCGACGAGGGGTCATAGGGCGTCGTTTCGGTAAACAGGCCGCTGTCGCCGAGCGAACCATAGACCTCATCGGTCGACACATGGAGGAAACGAAAGGCGTCTTTCGCCTGCCCCTCGAGCCCGCTCCAATAGCGGCGTGCGCCTTCGAGCAGCGTGAAAGTGCCCATGACATTGGTCTGGATAAAGTCGGCAGCACCCGAAATCGAGCGGTCGACATGGCTTTCGGCTGCGAGATGATAGATGCGGTCGGGACCGAAGCCGGATATCGCGGATGCCACGGCTTCGGCGTCGCAGATATCAGCCTGCACGAACCGATGGTTCGGCTTGCCTTCGACTTCGGCGAGGCTCGCCAGGCTGCCGGCGTAGGTCAGCTTGTCGAAAGTGAGCACCTCGGCGCCGACTTCGTTCACCAGATAGCGCACGAGCGCCGATCCGATGAAGCCCGCTCCGCCCGTCACGATGATACGCATTCATTACTCCCTGTCCGGGTGGGCCTTAGCCCCGCGCCGGTGAAGTTTCCGGTCAAGCGAAGACGACACCCAGATCGGCAAGCCGCGGTTGGGTGCGGTCCTTGGGCGACAGCATTGCGTCCGCCTCCGTCACCGGCCATTCGATGCCGAGCGCAGGATCGTTCCACAGCAGCCCGCGATCATGCTCGGGACTATAATAGTCGGTCACGAGATAGGCGACCTCACAATCCTCCTCGAGCGTGCAGAAGCCATGGGCGAAACCGGCGGGGACCCACAGCTGATGACCGTTCTCGCCGGTCAGTTCGGCCACGACGTGCCGCCCGAAGGTCGACGACGACGAGCGCAGATCGACCGCCACATCGAGAATGCGTCCGCGTGGACAGCGTACCAGCTTGCCCTGCGCCCGCGGATCGAGCTGAAAATGGAGGCCGCGAAGCGTTCCTTTCGGACGCGAATAGGATCGGTTGTGCTGGATAAAATCGACGTCGGCGACGTGCCGCTTGAAGGCATGGGCGCGAAACTCCTCGGCGAACCAGCCGCGCTCGTCCCCGATACGACGAGGAATGACGAGCGCCGGCCCGTCGATATCGAATTTTCGAAACTCCACCTGTTTACAATCCCTATTCCGTTACCCCCGAGAAAGAGACCTAGCCGAGCACCGCGTCGAGCCAGCCCGACAGAGTGTATCGCTTTAACAGCACATCGTCTTGAGGCAACCAGCCCGACTCCAGAAAAGCGACGTCGATAACCGGTTCGTCGCGATCGACATATTGCTGGTTCTGCGGATCATAGAAATCCGCCTGCACGATCCACTGGTTGGTCGTGATCAGCTTGCGCGCCGATCCCAGCATTTCGATGGTACGGATCGTGAATCCCGTCTGGATGGCGCGTTCAATGTCCAGAACCGCCTTCGAACGGGCGACGAGATGCTGTACTTCGGCCTTTGGCATGGGTTCAAAGATAAAATCGCTTTCGGGCGTGCGGCGATAAGCCGGGCTGATGATCCGCTGGATCCGGTGCAGCAGGCGGCTGCGCGCATAGAGTATTTTCTCGAACCGGTATTTGGGCGGAACCGCTCCCGCGATACGTTCCAGCACCGACACCCGGTCGCTGTGGGCGGTTCCGACGAACAATATGTCGATATCGCGCTCGACCTCGACCATCTCGGCATAGCTTTCGACATAAAAAAGCGGTTGATAGACAAGGCGCGGATCGGCTTTCACATCCTCAAGGTCAAAGCTGAAGGCGCGGTCGAACAGGTCGACCTTATGCTCGGATCCAGCCGGCATATTGCGATAACTGTCCCAGAAATAGAGCGTAAAGCGCGCATTCGGGAGGGCCGCGCGCATGCGCTTGATCGATTCGACCGACAGCGTTTCGCCCTTGATCACCAGGACATCGCGAACATCGTGGCGTTTTGCCTGTTCGATGATGCGGTCGAAATAGGCCTCACTCTTCCGCTCGATGAACTTCGGAGCCAGCCGCGCCAACCCTTTCGTAAGCGTGTCGGCCGCCGGCCGATCGTCGAACCATGTCACCGAACGACCGCGCGCTTCCAGGGCTTTTTTGATTTCCGCCGGATAACCGAAGAAATTGGGCGATATCAAAATTGTGTCCATGAACCCTTTACCTGTCCCGCCGCATAGCGTCGTCCGGCCGCCAGCGACAATCGCGGACGCGATTTAGAATGTGTGGACGCGGGCGCAAGCCCGAAGAGATGCGCCGCGTCCGGTTAATCACGACACACAGCGAATATCGGTAGTATAGCGCAGGCCCGAATCCAGCCGAACGCGCCAATAGCTCGCCGCCGCCCGCGTCGCCTTCGCGGTCGCGCCGTTGGCCGCCCGCAACAGCGCGGGCATCGCCAGCACTTTGTCTGCCACCTCGACGTCGGCGTTGCCGCGCGCGGCAAAAACACGCATCGTCCACTGACCGTCCTCGCAGCGAAGCCAGCTTTGCGCATTGGTCCGCAGCGCTCCGAAATCGGTCAGGGTCGAAGGCCTCCCCGTTCCGCTCCAATTGCCCGGAGCGGCGCGCGGGTCGGCATAGAGCAGCCCCTTTGCCCGGGCGAAATCGCGCCTTTCGTCGCGAACGAGCGCCGAGCGCGCCTCGATCCCCGCCCCCATTGCCGACCATCCGCCTTTAGGCAGGAGAATGGCTCGGTCGTCCGCGAGCGGCGCATCGGCGGTGTTGGCAGTGACGACCAGGCCGTTCGCATATCGGATCCGCACCGAATGCCCGGCTTCTGCGGGCAAGGCGGTTTCGAGCGGCACCCACCGCGCCCCCAAGCGATAGCGAATTTCCGTTGCCGCCACCCCGCCATAGGCTCGCGCCACGGTCCCGGCGAGCGCAGCCTCCTGTATGAACAGCCGCTGGTCACCCCACAGTGTCTCGGAGCGATAGGGCAAATGCCCAAATGCAATTTGCTGGGTGCGATAGATGTCGCGATTCTCGGACAAGGTCATAGGATCGCGCGACGTCGTCGGCGCTGGGGTGTGACGGCCGTAATATCCCATCCCATAATTATGCTGGAACGGGGCTATCTTGAGCAGATTGAAATCGACCCATAGCGGCGCCTTGCGATCATCGTCGCCGTTATAACCGGTGGTCATCTCGGACTCGACCCCATCGACTGCGCCGGTCCAGTAAAAATGATTGTGCCCCTCGCCAAAAACGGGACCATCTTCGATGTCCTGCATGAGTTCGAACAGCCGCTTCGAACCGTCGATGAAGGATGTGAATTTTCCTCCGTCCGGTTCGCCCGCGTCCATGTCCACACGTTCCCACGGCTTAAAGCCCGAATTGACATCGAGGAAGGATGCCGTGGTTCCCAACAAAGCCTTGATGTCCGGCGCGTTTTCCCTGGCCAATTGCGAGAAAGCACGCGGCCGGACCGAATAGGACATCTGCCCGACGGCGCTGTTGAACCACGCCTTTTGTTTCGTCCCGACATTGTCGCGAGCGACCAGCGCCTCGTCGAACGTCAGCGCATTGGGATAGTAGTCGATGTAATTTTGATGGAGTGCAAACTCGCACCGGACGGCACGGGCCCGTTCGCCGATACGCTTCAAGATCGTACCGCCGCCCAGAAATTCGTTGGCGGGGAGCACGGTCGGCAGGCCATTATCGTACCCCGACCGTTGCCACACGTGCACGATCAGAACACAGTCGGAGAGGCCCGCATCGATCAAGCCTGCAAGCTTCTGCTCGATTTCCGCAAATTGCAGCGTTTCCGTCACATCGACGACCAATCGCCCCGCCACACGATCATAAAAGCGCGATCGCGACCAGGGCGGATTCGGCAACACCGGGGCCACGCGCTCCGACGCCGTAAAGATCAGCCGCTCACGCAAGCCGTTGCGACGACCGTCGGTCTTTGGGCGATACACCGCTCCGTCGGCGTTCATTTCCGTTGCCGCGCTTCTTGTCCAATCGAGAAAGGCCGTGGCGAAACCGCCAGCCTGTGCGGACCGATGCACTGCGATCGGGCTGTAGGGTAAATTGAAAGCCCGGACATCGGCGCCACGCGGCTGCGAAACGCGAAAGGCTGCCAACGTTTCGCGGTCCGCCGTAACGTCGAGAACCAGCGATCCCTGAACGATATGACCGCGCAACGACAGCGTCGTCCGTTGCCCGCCGATCTGGAACAACTGGGTGAGGATCACGCCATCGCCTTCGGCCCGCATGGCGGAGGACCGAATTTTGGCGCCGCGGGTCCAGACAGGAGTGTAGCGGACGGACAGGCTTGCACCCTTCCCATCGATGATCGCTTCGAGCGTGCCCGATCCGTCCCCGGCAGCCGGGTCGGGGATCAGGCGATATCGAATCCGGCCATCGGCCGAGTTGACGTCGAAGGCTGTGCTCGCGCCGCGGATTTCCGGGGCCGCCGCGCGCGCGCCGGGCGACGTCGGAACCACATCGCCACCGACCGACGCCGGGACGGCGGGTCCCATCGTCAACGCGCATGCCATGCCCGCTATGACCAGACCACGACGCCAGGGTCGCTTGAAAAGCCGCTTCAACACCAGATACTTCTTACTCCGCTCCCGTCGCCGCTTAACCACGCGCCGGCGGCGAGGATGGTTGCGCGCGCGGGACCGGCCGGGCAGTCGGTCTACGCGCGGGGGTGGGCACGCGAACGGACTTTTTCCGGATAATCGCCAGCCAGAAAAAGACCGCGACGGCGATCGCCGGGATATTGTGGATGCTGAGGAAATAGAATTGAACGATCTGCATCCCGAGCGTGCTGTACAGCATCAGCGCGGCGGTGATCTGGATCGTGTTCATGACCGGCAAGGCGCTTTTGATCCGTTGGAGCATCAGGCCATTGAAAAAGCCCGACAGCATCGGAATACCGACGACGCCATACCAGCCGAAATTGGCATATCCCCATTCGCCCGCGCTGAGGCGCAGCCCACCCGTCACCATTTCGGAAATATCCGCACCGACATCGTTGAACGTCAGAGTCCAGACGCTGGGGTTCCATTGGTAATTTCCGGGAACGAGGCCGCCATACATTGTGCGCCCCATCGAATAATAATCGCCGCTCATGAAACCATAAAGCCAGCCAAGCTGGTCGGCGATGTCGGGCGCCCCCGACGAAATATAGTCGGAAAAGCTTTCGCCGACATAGGCGCTTTGCAGCGCCTGAACCTCCAGCACATGGCCGAGCATATAATAGAAGACGCTGCCGAACGGGAACACCAGCAGAACCAGCGGATAATACCAGCGCATCCCCAGCTGGCTGCGCGCCGCAAGCACGCCGAGAAAAAAGAGCACGCCCGTCGCCGTTGCAGCCCGCGCGAGAGAAACGAAAATCGCCAGGAATGCAAAGGTCGCCAGCATCATGAGATAGGGCGATCGCTTCAACCAGGCCAGGACCAGGATCAGCGGGATGCTTGCGGACAGGATCGAGAAGGAAAAGCGGAACGGATAGGCTGCGCGATAATACATATCGCGATAGATGCCCTTGAACTGCTTTGCCGAAAATGGATCTTCGGCGAACATGGGAATGAATCCCATGATCCAGTATGAAAGATAGATGCCGATAGTTGCGACGGTGACGACCAGCATCACTCGCCAGATCAGCTTGCCGGGATCGTAACGAAGCCGCTTGGCGATGGCGATCCGAGATGCCTGGGTGCGTGCACCAATCGAATTGCCGAGGAAGATACCGATGCAAAGCGACACGGCCCCGACCGCGTTTATTTGGGTGAAGAGCCGGATCGTGTCATCGGAAAAACGATCCCACACATCGGTGAAAAGCCCCGGAATCACATAAGCGGTCACGCAAAACCCCGCCGCGAGGTGCGTCGGGATATTCCAGCGGCTGCGCCATATCAGATAGGGCGCGATCATTTGCAGCGACAGCGCTATCACTGCGGTAATCGTGAGCACAATCGTTCCCTAACAGCTTTTGCGGCGGAACACCCCCATCAACGATGGGCGAAACGCAGCGCTTTCTTTTCAATCAGATGCCACGAGGCAACCGAAACCAGCAATGTGGCGGCGCAAACCGCGACCAGTCCCAGATAGGGCGCCGCGGCGAACACACCCAACGAAATCATCGTCTGCGCGATGGGGAAATGATAGAGATACACCCCATAAGAGAAATCGCCCCATTTGTGCGAACTCCATAATTGCTGGAGTCCGATCGACGCCCAATAGGTGAACAATGCGACGCTGAACGGCGCCACGACATGGTGCAACAGCCTGTCGGTCACCGCATACAGGATAATGCCGCCGACCGCCGCCCAGGCCGGCGGGGGCGGCAGACCGCCCGCGGTTCGATAATAGGCGAAAGCGCCCGCCGCAAAAAAGGAAAGCTGTCCGGGAAGCTGCTTGGCGAGCCGTGCATAAAGATCGTTCCCTGTCGCCTCGCCAAGATAGACGAAGCCGCATTGCCAGATCAGCGAACCGACGAAAATCGTCGCCAGAACGATCTTGTAGTCCAGCTTGCGGATCGCCCACACAATGAAGGGCACCGAGCAGTAGAACATGACCTCGATCTTGATCGTCCATAACGAACCATTGACCGCCACTTCATAATTCTGCTGGAAAACCCCCGGCAAATCCGGCTGGTTGAAGTTCGACAGCATCAGATTGGAAACGACGTAGGAGCGCCACTCGGCGCTGGAGAAGAATTCACTCGCCGGCAGCGTCGACAGTGGAGCAAGAAGAAAGGCGGCCGCCAGAATGACGGCGATATAGGCGGGTGCGATCCGTAAGGTGCGCTTCTTGAAATAGGATCGAAGCGACTTGCCCCGATCAAAGCTCATCACCACCAGAAAGCCGCTCACGAAGAAAAAGGCCTGCACCGCGAAGGTCGATGAAACCCACCAGTGAAGCGGCGCCAGCTCGGGTTGCTGCGACAAGAGGCCGATATGGAACACGACGACCATGCTGGCAAAAATCAGGCGCAAACCGTCGAAATTATTCACTTTCAACCGGTCCTCGATGGACGGCTTCCAGGTGGTCGCGGGCGCGCCGGCAACCGCATCTATCGGATGGCTCATGGAATCCCGTCCTCGATCACGCAGGAAACCGGATGATGGCGCATCATCATCCGTCCTGCGCCAGCGGCGCCAGACGATAGTCACCGGCATCGCGTTCATAGGCATCGACGACGGCATCGACGAACGGCCGGTCCGCGGCGGTCACCGCCAGAACATCGCAATAATAGATGGTCGGCCACGGTGTGACATGACGCTTTTTCCACGGATATTCGATCAACTGCTTGGCCGCGGCGGTATCGGCAGTGCGCAGCACCGGGCTCCCGAAATTGTCGAAAAGCACCCAATAGCCGTAGCTGAGCGTCTCGAGCATGGCGAGCGTTGCGGCAAAGCCTTCACGCTGGAAATCATGATCGATCTGGCTTTCGAAAAAGACCAGCGGATGCGAAGTCGCGAGGGTCTTTTGCGCCGAGTTGATCACGTCGAAATCGAAACCGTCCACATCCGACTTCAAAAGTCGAATCGACGCGATTCCCAGCGTCTCCAGTATTTCGTCGAGCGTCCGCGATTGATGGGTTTGCCCTCCGCTCGCGCCGACCACGGCCTTTTTCGTGCCTTTGCTTCCCACCAGCGTTGCCCCGGCCACATTCTGACCCACCAGCGACTGCACCAGATGCGCCTTCAAACCGGCATTGGAGGCTTCCAAACGCGCGGAATTCTGTTCCAAAAGGGCAAAAAACTGCTGATCCGGCTCGACCGCGACAAACTCGAGACCCGGGTTCGCCGCATGCATGCCGGCCAAGGTATCGCCGCAGTTCGCGCCAACATCGACCACCACGTCCGGCGCTTGAAGATGATGGGCAAGATAGGGAAGGAACCGATCGTAAAGCGGATGAGATTTCTGGTAAACCTGCAACGAATGGCCCGGCGTAAGCGAGATTTCCGTGCCGTTGCTGCGCATCGTTTCCCCGACATGCAGCGCCGACCTCATGCCCAGGATCGCACGATCGACCAGTCTTGAAGCATGCAACTTAACCTTCGAGGTGCCCGACATCTGCACCGGCGAACCGCTTTGACTTTTGGTCATGCTTTCCTGCATTTCTGGAACTTGAATCGCCAGGATCCTGATTTTGCGAGAAACCGCGGCGAGTTTGGCATGCTCAGTAGCAATGCCCCCCGCCTAAGACAACCCGGATAGCTTCGCCACGCCCGATCCACGGTCCGGTCAATCGAATGCCGCCACCGGAACCTGCACCATGCGCCGCACCACGATATAGCCGACGATGGCCCTTATGGTCACCGGCAAGGCGGCGGCGCAGGCAAGCCCGACGATACCATAGCCGAGGAGGAAGGACGTCGTCGCCAGGATAAGAAACAGCAGCGCGCTCGAAACGACCGAAATCCAGAACGCCTCTCGCTGTAGGCCGATCGCGACCATGATCTGGTCGCCGATGCCGAAAACGGCCATCCCGATATTGCCCGCGCTCAGGATCAGCGTGCAGACATAGGTTGCGGGGTCGGCGATGCCCATGACCGTCCGCAACAGGAACACGCCCAGCACGGCAAATCCGATATTGGAGGCGACCAGCAACGCCAGCGAAAACCGGATCGTATGCCGGATTTCGTTGCGGGCCTGGGGCAGCTGCTCCTCGGTATAGCGGCGACTGGCCATCGGAATGATGAGCTGGCTCGACCCGATAACCGGGAAGAGGATAAACTGCGAAACACGGAAGGCGACGGTGTAGACGCCCACATCGGCGGGCGCGAGCAACAGCGTGCCGAACACGACACCCAGCAGACCGGTCTGGGCAAAGAATACCAGCAACGAGACGTGCAGGCCGTCGCGCACATATCTGAAGACAGTATCCGACGGATCCGACGGCCGGACTCGGGATACCCGAAACCCCGCTTTCAGCGCGCGGCGCAACAGCAGCGCAAGTTGTACCGCCTCGACGGCGAGCGTTACGCCCATCCAAAGATAGACGTCCTGCGGACCGGACGAACTCGGCGCGGCGAGCAGCACGACACCGAACAGCGTCCCGACGACGAGCGGTTGCAACCCGAAGGTTGCAATCACATTGGCGGAATTATCTGCGATGAATTTGAAATAGCCGCCCAGCACGAGCCTCGCTGCGGTCGCTCCGGCCAGCAGCGCGATAAAGAGCAACGACAGCTCGGCGGCCCCGCTCGCGACCAGCGTTGCCGCAAGCAGCAGCGCGACCAGATTGACGACAAGAAAGGGGATCAGCGGCGTGACACCTACCATTCCCTCCGGCCCGTCTCGTTCGGTGCGCAGAAAAATTTGCAGGATCAGGCGATCCGCCCCCGCCGTCAGGACCGAACCGGCGAAGGTGGCGATGGCGACGGCTCCCGCATAAATGCCGAAATTATCGGGCGAAAGGGCCCGCGCGCTGACGGTCAACGACAGGAACAGACCGAAATAGCATATGATCTGAACGCCCAGCCCCCGGACAAGCCGCATGATCGACGGAAGGTTCATCCCGGCTTTCCGCTTCGCGCGCGAAGCGCAGCGGGGACGATATCCGTTCCTGTTCCCACGCCCCGCAAACCACAGCGCACCATGCGATATCCCCCGGTCAGGATGCGACCTTGCCGGTCCGAAGCAATTGCCGGTCGCTCAGTTCCTTCAGCGACTTGTCGAACCCGGCGTCGGATGGCGTATAATCATTCGCCCAGTCGAGAAAGGCCTTCAACCCGTCCGCGAACCGCCATGTCGGTTCGAAACCGGCGAGCGCGCGAATGCGCGAGATATCCGCCACATTGTGCCTGATGTCGCCGACGCGATAGGCTCCGCTCACCTGGACGGGGACATCGGCGCCGTAATAATCGATGACCGCGCGCGCAACCTCGAGCACCGTCGTCCGCTCGCCGGCGCCGACATTCAGCGCCATCACGCCATGGACGTCCGGACGGATACAGGCCGCGGTGGCATCGACCACATCATCGACGAACACGAAATCGCGGCTTTCTTCGCCATCTTCGAAAATGTTGAGCGGCTTGCCCTGACGCACAAGGTTCGAAAAGACCGCCAGAATACCCGTATAAGGATTGCTGAGGCTCTGTCCGGGACCATAGACATTCTGATAGCGCATCGCGAACCCGTCGATGCCGAGCGCCGACGCGAACATCAACACCATCTGTTCCTGCACCTGTTTGGTCAGTCCGTAGAAGGACGACGGGCCATAGGGCGTAGGTTCGGCCGTAGGTTCGATCTCGACGATTTCGCCGCAGGCAGGGCAAACCGGCTCGAACTGCCCCGAACTCATCGCCGCCTCGGCGCGGGGCGTGGGATATACGGTGCCATGCGCCGCGCAGCGATATTGACCCTCGCCATAAACGGCACGCGACGACGCCACGACCAGCTTGCGCAGCGTCGCGGGCCGTTCGTTCACCAGCAGGTCGAGCAGGACCGACGTGCCCTGAAGGTTGACGTCCGAATAATGCTCCACCGCATACATCGACTGGCCCGTCCCCGTTTCGGCCGCAAGGTGAACGATGACATCCTGCCCGACGATCGCACCGCGCATCAATGGCTTGTCGCGCACGTCACCCCGGATGCAGCGGGCGATGTCCTTAAGTCCCGCGGGAAAAGGCGCGTCCGCGCCGTGAATCTGCTCGCTCAGATTATCGACGATCGTGACCGTTGCCCCGTCCGCCTGCAATTTACGTGCAAGACGCGAGCCAATGAACCCGGCACCGCCAGTAATCAGGACCTTCATTTTCTCTATTCCCCACGCGAAAGATCGTAACGGATTGCCGCGGACCGGAGAGGTGTCGGCCGCTTCAAGCGCTCAGGCACCTTCGCTCGCGGTATCGACGGGCGGGCGACATGCCCATCAGCCGTTGCTCTGGCGAAGAACCTCAAGCAGGCTGTGCGCTACCGTCTTGGGATCATAGGTCAATCGAATCTTTTCGACTTGATCGACAGTCGGACGCATCTCGTGGTTGAGTTGATGCGAAATCCGTTCGGCCCATTCGTGGTGATCGAGCGGATCGTCGACGTAGTCCGCATAACCCAGCGTCACCTCGGGAAGCGAATAGGCGCGGCTCACAAGCGTCGGGATACCGAATCCCAACGCCTCGACCGCGGGCATCCCAAAGCCCTCGTACAGCGACGGCAGCACGAACAGCCGGGCATGGCGATACAGAGCGGCAAGCCTGGCATCGCTGACGAACCCCGTGATGTGAACGCGGGCGCGGACCGATTCCGGCAGCCCCGAATGGATGAATGCCAGATTGTCCGGCGACGCGGCGCCGACCAGATGGAGTTCGACGTCGCGGTCGCGCTCCGCCACCTCAGCGAAAGCCATCAGCAGCGTGCGGACATTCTTGTGCGGGAACTGGTGGCAGACCGAGAGGATATAGTTCGATGCCGCGGCGGCTCCGCCGGCCGCGGACGCATCAGCATCGAAACGCTGCCAGTCGATCGCGTTATGGATGACCGCACAGCGGGCCGCTGCGGCCGGACCGAAATACTCCTCGATCAGCGCGAGTTCCGATCGCGAGATCACCAACACGCGGTCCGCCTTGCGAAAACTGTGCGACAGGCTGAGGTCGAGCCATGCCCGCCGTTTCGCCGAATGATATTCGGGGTATCGCTTATACTGTATGTCATGCACCAGCACTGCCCGAGGCCCCTTCTTTCCCGGCGTCGTCGGGCAGAAATAATTGGGATAAAGCGCCCAATCGTCACCACGCCGCCTGAAATCGTACAGCGCCTCTTCCAGAAAGCGGACGCCCTTGGGTCCCGGCAACCCTCCCGCCTCGACCAGTTCCAAATTGTCGTAGCTGCGCGCCCATCCTAGAAACTCGGCCGCCAGATCGGCTTCGCGCCCGCAGGTCGCCCGGACATCGGCGCCCGATAGGGCGAGCCCGCGAAGAAGATTATATATGGCGAACTCCGTGCCGCCGATCTGCCTATGCCGAATGGTATAGAGCGGAATATGGATCATGATGTGCAACGATCTTCACAAAAGGCCGGCAATTGGCGTTTGCCGAATGCCTGTCGGGCGGGTTCGGTCATTTCTTCACCGGCGAGCGAGCGTTTACAGAGTGGAACGCCCGGCGACAAGCCGCGCCGTCATACGGCAAATCCGCAAACGTCAACGTCATCGCCCATCGCTGGAGCAGTCCCCATTATATTCTATCCCATCGATCGCGTATCGATTGGGAGAGGACTAGCAGATGAAGCCGCCATCTCGTCTCTTGGTCAATATCTGCCGCTTTGCGCTCTAACCATGCCGAGTGCCGGTTGCGGCGTGGACAGCAGCGATACCGGCACACCGTCGGTGGTAGTGCCGCCGACACCAACTCTTCCCTGCGCCTACGCCCACGGGACGGGTCGGGAACGAAGCTGCGCTGGTTGTTACCGGTCACAGCCTTGCCAGCGACGGCAAGCTCCATAACCACGCTTTCTCGGCTGCGGCACATCGCTGAGCGCATAATCGGTGCATTGCGGGGAAGTAGAGTATGAAGAGTGGTGCTGCTGGACAGGATTGAACTGTCGACCTCGTCATTACCAATGACGCGCTCTACCACTGAGCTACAGCAGCAACCGGGCCGCCGTGCAAACCGATGCGCACGGGGCAGGCGCGGCCTATGGCGGGGCGCCCTTCGCCTGTCAAGGTGCGAGGCTTGACGATCGGGCAATTTCGCAGGCATGGCCGCACCGTGAGCAAGCCACCTTCCCCCGCCGACCTCGAACGCGAACGCCGCCTTGGCGAAGCGTTGCGCGCCAACCTGCGCAAGCGGAAGGCACAGGCTCGCGAGGCGAAGGGTGAGACGCCGCCTAAAGACTGAGGGTCACCGTCACATCGTCGCCTTCGGCCAGCCCCTCGGCCTTGCGCACCGCGGCCTTGACGGGGAGCGGCCAGCCACCGCTTTCCCGGTGGGGAAAGACTGAAGTATGCCAACTGGTGTCGCCGATCGTCGCGCACACCTTGGCCGATCCGAACCCGCGCCGCCCGTCGAGTTACTGTCCGCTGATCGCCGCCAGCCGGATACCGTCAGCCATCTCGCCCGCGATGGTCACAAAGAACCATGCGGCGGGCGCAGTCGCCGATTGCCAGCGCCAAAGCGGGGTGGTGACCGTGAAAGTTTCCAAGCGAGATTACTTCGCCGCAACCGGACGCACGGGCACCGGAATATTGCAGATGTCTGCCCCGCCGGCGGGGCGGATGAAAAAGGGATCGCGGCGGTTGGCGCGCGCATCAGCATATTTCGCGAAGCTCGCGCTCTCGGTAGACAAATATTCGAACCGGGGCTGCGCGGAGGCGGGCAACTCGCTCGCGATGCGGATAGCCGCGATCGGCACCCGCTGCGCGTCCTCCTCATAAAAGCCGAGCGCACCCGTGCCGCGCGGCAGGCTCGACAAATGCTCGATCCCGCCGATCACACGACCGACGAGCGCGATATTGCGGTCGAGGTGCCGCGGTGCATGGCCGATCACGGTGTAAAGTTCGGCGCCGCTGCCGGTATCGGGCGACAGGCTGCGGCCGACGCCGACCATGCCGTAGCAATGCACGGGCCACGCAGCATCGGCATTCCAAGCAACCGGCCAACCCGCCAGAACGCCATGATGAGGAGCATATGTGCCATTGGCAGACGGCAACCAGGTCGTTGTTCCGCGCTGACGCTCCGAAAGATACGCGCTCTCCGGCACCGCCATCAAACCATCGGGCAACGGTTTCTTCTCGGTCGCATCGCCCCATTGCACGACATAATTGTCCTGCACGCGGTTGATGCTGGTGCCGTCCCACCAGTGCGTTGCAGCGAGCTTGCGGATATTGCCGATCCACCCCTGGCTGAACGGCGCGGGCATCAGCTGGATGACGACGCGGCGCGATTTACCCGCGGCATCCGGTGCCAAGTCCATCACCAGCAGGTCAGACGGCGCGATCGCGACCCAGTCCGCCGCGGGCGCCGCATCGACGATTTCGCCGGGCGAAGGCGGCGCAGACGGCGCTTCCTGGGCGGCGGCTGGAGAGGCAAGGGCGAAGGCCGCGGCAGCGGCGAGCAGGCGATCGATCATGCGCCCTGTCTGCCACGCCCAACCCGCTTGCGAAAGCCCCGCCAACCGACTAGGGCGCGCCTTCCAGTGCAAATGCGGAGCGGTGGCCGAGTGGTCGAAGGCGCTCGCCTGGAAAGTGAGTATACGTCAAAAGCGTATCGAGGGTTCGAATCCCTCCCGCTCCGCCACCCTCTTTTCCTCCACACGCAGCGACACAGCCGTGCACCATCAGGCGCTGGAAAAGGGCGAATTTATCGAGGAAATCCCGTCCAACATGGCGTCGTCGCAGCGCGGAAAGGAAAAGGCGCACCCGGAGCGATTCGAACGCCCGACCCTCAGATTCGTAGTCAGATGGTCCGGCTGTCTCCGCTACAGAAGGCGTTAGTTTTTCGTCGTTTTTCTTCCATTCAAAGAGTTGATCGGCGATTCGGTGATTGCTACGTGGTTGCTATGGCTACCGCGAAAATCACTAAACGGACCGTCGAGGCGCTACGCCCATCTAAGCGAGACGCTTTCCTTTGGGATAGCGACTGCAAGGGCTTTGGCGTGAAGATCACGCCAGCGGGAAAGGTCGTCTACCTCCTGCAATATCGCCTCGGAGGGCGCGGCTCTCCGACGAGGCGATATACGATAGGCGCGCACGACTCCCCTTGGACTCCCGCCGCCGCAGGTGAAGAAGCACGGCGACTGATGACGCTTGTTTCGCAAGGCATCGATCCGGCCGATATGAAGCGCCGCAAGGTGCGAGAAGCCAATGAATTGACGTTCAATGCGGTGGCTGATCGCTTCGAGAAGTTGGAAGTGCCTGTTCGGTGGGCGAAGTCGGGCGAGTTCGTCAAAGCGACACTTCGCCTTCATCTCCGCCCGAAACTCGGCAAGCGCCCTCTCCCCTCAATAACCGGGGCGGAAGTCACCGCCTTGCTGGACGACATGGGCGGGGGTGCGGCGCTTCGCAGAAACACCTATGCGGTGGCGCATCGGCTATTCAAATGGGCGCGTGGACGTGGAGATATTGAACGAAGCCCGTTGGAAGGCTTTGAGGCTCCCGCCTTCGCACCGAGCCGAGACCGCGTTCTTGATGATCGAGAACTGAAACTCGTTATTTCCGCTTCAAAATCCCTCGGCCCCATTTTCGGTGCGCTCGTGCGGCTACTGCTGCTGACGGGGCAGCGGCGCGATGAAGTGGCGGCGCTCGACTGGCGCGAATTGCACCGCGACTGCTCGGAGTGGCTGTTACCGGCTATTAGGTCCAAGAATGGCAAGCCCCATCTCATTCCGCTGTCATCACAGGTAATCGACGAACTTGACGCTTTGGCTGGTGGTGAGGACTGGCCCTCACAGGGCTATGTGCTGACGACCGATGCAGGAAAATCCCGCGTGTCGGGCTTTTCCAAGGCAAAGAAAAAGCTCGACGAAGCCATTGCCAAATTGATCGCGGATGACGACGCGCCAGCACTTGAGCCTTGGCGTTACCATGATCTACGGCGTTCCGTGGCAACGGGAATGCAGCGGCTCCGTATCTCAAGCGATTGGATCGAAGCCGTTCAAAATCGGCGTAAGGCGGGAGTGGCTGCAATCTACCAGCGGTATGACTATGGGCAGGAAAAGCGCGAGGCGCTGGAACGATGGGGCGCCCATATCCGGTCGGTCATAAGCGATTCAAACGTCGTTCAGCTACGATTAGCCAAGGGGTAAAAATCACGCCTTGCAAGATGAATGCTACATTAACAAGGGTTTCACTTTAGGACTCATCGTAGATTCATGTTGGATGGTCTATAGCGACTGAATATCTGCTCAAATTTATCAATCTCCGATCTCAAACTTGTTGGCCTGACTGGTTCAACTGCACAGAAGAAGGAGACTGATATGAGCCAGATTAGCGTTACCTCCATTGACACGCCTGATTTCGAGCAGCTGTTTGATTACGGCTTTTCAATTTTCCCCCTCCCGAGGGGCGAAAAAGCCCCGGCGTCACATTGGCGCAAATACCAAAATGAAAGAGCCAGCCTCGACGAAGTCACAGCATGGGACGACGCCAATCTGAACGTGGCGGTGGTAACCGGGGCTATCAGCAATATTGTCGTTCTCGACGTGGATAGTGCCGATGGACAGACCTTACTCGACGGGTTCGATCTGCCGCCGACGCCTACAGTCGTGACAGCCAAAGGACGGCATTACTATTTTCGACGTCCCGCGACCGCGCTGCGGAATGCCGTGCGCGTTGAGGGCGTCGGCTTGGACGTTCGCGCTGATGGCGGCTACGTCGTCGGAGCTGGCTCTCAGCACCCAGATGGCACGATCTATCGATGGGAAATATCGCCCGACGATGTGCCGTTTTCCGATTTGCCCGATGCAGTTGTGTCGGTCCTAACGAAAACGCCATCACATTTCGCGATAGCCAACCCCGCTGGCGGCGGCGAGTTTGTCGAAGCGGGGGTCTTTAGCACTTTCCTGAACAGGGAAGTCCAAGAGGCGCTGACCGAATTGCGCGCCCATGATGTAGAGGGAGACCGGAACAATACACTGTTCAGGCTCGCCGCCCGTGTCGCCAATCACGTCGCCGCTTTGGGGTTGGATTGGACGCCCATCGCCCATGAATTTCGCTCGGTTGCTTTGGCAATCGGCCTTGCTGTGGGTGAAGCCGACGCGGCCCTAGCGAGCGCGTGGAAAACTGGAAGCGCCACCCCAACGAAATGGATCGAAGTCGCGCGGGAATGGGTGTTTGTCGCCGGCCGTGACCAGTTCTGGTCACCGCGCTCGAACCAATGGCTCAAGCCTGCGGCCTTTTCATCACATTTTGCGGACACCATGCCTTTCGACAAGGCAACGCCTGCAAAGTTTCTGACCAAGGGCGGGCTAATTGAAAAGGTGATGGATCTGCGCTTCGAACCAAGCCAACCCAGCGGGATATTCGAGAAAAACGGGGCACCCTTCTACAATTCCTACACCGTCCCCGAAATCGAGCCGACCGAAGGCGACCCCGCCCCGCTGAGCGAGTTCCTGGAATATCTTGTTCCGGAAGCAGCGGAACGGGAGCACCTCGTAAAAATGATCGCTTGTTCTCCAATCATCAGTCTCAGATGAAGAAACTGGCGAAGGACGTTGCGGCGGCAGGCGGCATATTCGAGCCGCCATTGGTTTTCCCAGAGGGCGATAAATTCGCCGTGTTTGACGGCAACCGTCGCACAACCTGCTTAAAGCTCATCTCCAACCCTAAAAAAGCCCCGTCTGTTGAACTGCAAAAGTTCTTTGCGACGCTTAAAGCAGAATGGAACGGCACATTTCCAGCCAAGATCACCTGTAGAGTTGAAACCGATCGGGATCGGATCGACGAGATACTCTTCAGGAGACACACCGGGAGCCAAGGCGGCGTTGGGCAGGCGAATTGGGATGGCCGGATGAAAGCCACCTTTGTCAGTCGAACAGGCAAGGGCGGCGGGCTGAATATAGCCGACGAGATCGAAGAGCGTTTACGCGACGCAAAAATGCTCCCGGAAAAGAAGAAGATTCCTCGTAGCAATCTCAACCGACTTCTCTCCGCAGAGGCATTTCGCAGTCGCGTCGGCATTTCCGGCAGCAAGGGAAAATTTCAGTTCACCAGAAAAGAGGATGCTGTCCTCCCCGCACTCGCGCGCATTGCGAGCGATTTAGCCGAGAAGAAAATCACTCTTGATGATGTCTGGGACGTTGAGCGGAAATCAGCTTATCTAGACGATCTTGAAAGGGAAGGCGTACTGCCGTCGGCAGCTGATGCGATACCTCAGCCCGCGAGCGGTAAGGGTAAAACGAAACCCAAGGCCAAAAAGAAGGCCGCGAAACCGACAAGGCGCGCACACCTAATTCCGCCCGAGGACTATGGCGTCGCTTGGAGCGGACGACTCCAGAGACAGCACGCAATATGGGACGAGCTTCAATTCAATCTGGAGTTGGATCATCACCCCAACGCGATTGCCGTGCTTGGCCGCGTCTTACTCGAATTGGCGGTCGATAATTACGTCGTCAGGGCGGCGCCGACCACCGTTTCAGAGCCGGACCCGCTCGTTCGAAAATTGATAGCGGCGGCTGACGACCTTCATTCCAAGGCGAAGATCGACAAGCGATCCCGACTGCAAATATGCGGTGGACACGGGCCATTGGCTCCAAAATCTCGCGCGCCGCGTAGAATCGCTTAATCTCGTCGGGGACATGCTCTGGCCCGCTCCTATCCCGAGTCCTGCCAACAAAATCGCCATAAGCCGATATGAGTGGCTAACCGTCGCGACCGATGCGTTTCTGGTCAGATATGTCTCAGTGGTTGATTGCGCCCTTTTGACGGTGAATCAGGTGTATCAGTTCGGCCTCGCGCCACGAAACTGCACCATGTCCAATTTGAAGAAAGCAGGTTTAGCCGCCATCGTATTCGATCATCTGCGCGACATGCTCGACGAACAGGAGCAGATTCGTCACGAACGCAACGCCCGCGTTCATCATGGTAGGGAACGACAGTTCACAGATGACGACACGACGTTTCGGACAGCGTCACTCTTCAACGATAAGCTCAATGGCATGGTCGGCCACGATAGATACGGTCGAAAGATCGATGTCGATTTGTCATTCCGAGAGGGGCTGGTCAGCCTCCAGAGGGATTTCAATCTCCATCTGCGCCAGATTGAGCGCCAGCTAGATCAACTCTACGAATATCTATGGGATGAGTTTGAAGATCGATTTGGGCCGCTCATAGCCGCCGCCACGCATGGTCTGAACGCTTGCGCGCGTCCCTATCGTCCAGAAAACTGAAAAATTATCTCAGGGAAGTCGACGCCTCTATCGAGGCGCACCCAGAATCATAAATCCGAGGAGGGTAGTACCCTTCAATATAAGTTTCATAAAGAAACCCGTATGCGTTGGAGGAATCGGTCGTCGCGCCGAAATCGGTCACGGCGCTTGCTATGTGATTGCTAAGCGCAACCACCGTCAGCAGCCAAAAAACCTAAGCTATTGAAAGAAATGGCGCACCCGGAGCGATTCGAACGCCCGACCCTCAGATTCGTAGTCTGATGCTCTATCCAGCTGAGCTACGGGTGCGTGGAGAGGCGCCTTTAAGGGGCGCCGCGCGGGCGCGCAACCCCCTATTTCCGATTTGTGACCGCCGCGGCGAAGATTGTCGCGGCGGCGGTCGTTGGCCCCCGGCGTGCGCCGGCGCTACCGCCCCTTCAGCGCCGCCTGCGCCGCGGCGAGCCGGGCGATGGGGACGCGATAAGGCGAGGCGCTGACATAATCGAGCCCGGTTTTTTCGCAAAAATGGATGCTCGGCGCGTCGCCGCCATGCTCGCCGCAAATGCCGAGCTTGACGCCGGGGCGCGTCGCGCGGCCGCGCTCGGCGGCGATCTCGATCAGCTGCCCGACGCCCTCGACATCCAGGCTGACGAACGGGTCGGTCAGGAAGATGCCCTTGTCGACATATTGCGTCAGGAAGCGGCCTGCGTCGTCGCGGCTGATGCCGATCGTCGTCTGGGTCAGGTCGTTGGTACCGAAGCTGAAAAATTCGGCGGTCTCGGCGATCTCGCCCGCCATCAGCGCGGCGCGCGGCAGCTCGATCATCGTGCCGACCAGATAGGCGATCTCGCGCCCCTTTTCGGCGAACACCGCCTTCGCCTGTGCATCCACGACCGCCTTCATCAGGTCGAATTCACGGCGCGTCGCAACGAGGGGGATCATCACCTCCGGGATCGGCGCCGCGCCGGTGTCGGCAGCGACGTCGCACGCCGCCTCGAAGATCGCGCGCGCCTGCATCTCATAGATTTCGGGGTAGGTCACGCCGAGGCGGCAGCCGCGATGGCCGAGCATCGGGTTGAATTCGTGCAGCTCGTTCGCGCGCGCCTTCAGCGCCTCGATGCCGACACCGGCGGCAGCGGCGACGTCGGCAAAATCCTCTTCGCGCGTGGGCAGAAACTCGTGCAGCGGCGGGTCGAGCAAGCGGATCGTCACCGGCAGGCCTGCCATTACCTCGAAAATCCCGGCGAAATCAGCGCGCTGTTCAGGAAGCAGTTTCGCGAGCGCGACGCGGCGACCTGCCTCATTCTCGGCCAGGATCATTTCGCGCACCGCAGTGATCCGCGCCGCGTCAAAGAACATATGTTCGGTGCGGCACAGCCCGATCCCCTCGGCACCGAAATCACGCGCGACCTGAGCATCCTGCGGCGTCTCGGCATTGGCGCGCACCTTCATGCGGCGGACCTTGTCGGCCCACACCATCAACGTACCGAAATCGCCGACCAGTTCGGGGAGCAGGGTCGGAACCTCGCCCGCCATCACTTCGCCGGTCGAGCCGTCGAGGGTGATGATGTCGCCCTCGTGCAGTTCGCGCCCGGCGATACGCAATACGCGCGCGGCGCCGTCAATGCTGAGCCCGCCCGCGCCCGATACGCACGGACGCCCCATACCGCGCGCCACAACCGCGGCGTGACTGGTCATGCCGCCGCGCGCGGTCAATATGCCTTTGGCGGCGTGCATCCCGTGAATGTCTTCGGGGCTGGTTTCGACGCGGACGAGGATCACCGCCTCGCCCATTGCCGCGGCCTTTTCGGCGCTGTCAGCGTCGAACATGATCTTGCCCGACGCGGCGCCAGGGCTGGCGGGCAGCCCTTTGGTCAGCACGTCGCGCGGTGCCTTGGGGTCGAGCGTCGGGTGGAGCAGCTGGTCGAGCGCGCCCGGATCGACGCGGCCGACGGCTTCCTCTTCCGAAATCAGCCCTTCGGCCGCCATGTCGACCGCGATCTTCAGTGCCGCCTTCGCGGTGCGCTTGCCCGAGCGCGTTTGCAGCATCCACAGCGTCCCGCGTTCGACGGTGAACTCGATGTCCTGCATGTCGCGATAATGGGTTTCGAGCGTGTCGAATACGCGGCCCAGTTCGGCGAAGGTTTCGGGCATCGCCTCTTCCATCGACAGCGGCCTGGCGCCCGCCCTCTCACGCGCGGCCTTGGTCAGATATTGCGGCGTGCGGATGCCCGCGACGACGTCTTCGCCCTGCGCGTTGATCAGCCACTCGCCGTACCAGGCGCGCTCGCCGGTCGCGGGGTCGCGCGTGAAGGCGACGCCGGTGGCCGAGGTGTCGCCCATATTGCCGAACACCATCGCCTGAACATTGACCGCGGTGCCCCATTCGGCGGGGATCGAGTTCAGGCGGCGATAGACTTTCGCGCGGTCGCTTTCCCAGCTGGCGAACACCGCGCCGACCGCGCCCCACAGCTGGTCGTTCGGCTCTTGCGGGAACGGCGCGCCGGTTTCGCGCTCGACGATTGCCTGATATTGTTTGACCAGCGCCTGCCAGTCTTCGGCCGCCATTTCGGTGTCGAGATAGAAGCCCTTGTCTTCCTTCGCGATCTCCAGCGCCTCCTCGAACTCGGCGTGGTCGAGCCCCATGACGACGTCGGCGTACATCTGGACGAAGCGGCGATAGCTGTCCCACGCGAAACGCGGGTCGCCCGACGCTTCGGACAGGCCGACGACGGTGCGGTCGTTGAGCCCGAGGTTGAGGACAGTGTCCATCATCCCCGGCATCGACACACGCGCGCCCGAACGGACCGACACGAGCAGCGGATCGGCGGGGTCGCCGAAACGCTTGCCCGTGATACCCTCGATATGTGCGATGCCCGCGGCGACTTCTTCGACCAGTCCCGCGGGGAATTGCTCGCCATTGGCATAATAAGCGGTGCAGACGTCGGTGGTGATCGTAAAGCCCGGGGGGACCGGCAGGCCGATCGAGGCCATTTCGGCAAGGTTCGATCCCTTGCCGCCCAGCAACTCCTTCGAACGCTCGGCCGTGGTGGCCGCGCCGCCGAACAAATGCACCATCTTCGTCATGTCTTACTCCTGCTGCCCCGGGGAGGAGGTTGCGGCTGGATAGGTATGCAATCGCAGTTGGTCGATTCAGTTTTACTTCGGTCTTTCCAGACTTCCCTACTCCGTTCGCATCGAGCGAAGTCGAGATGCCCATCGTTCTTGCTCGCCTTCCCGGTGTCTCGACTTCGCTCGACACGAACGGGAATGGAAGGTCGGTTTACCCCTCGATCTTCGAAAAATCGGCAACGCCATGCACCGCGCCGGTAAAGCGCGACAGCAGGCCGAGCCGATAGGCGCGGACATCCTCGTCGGGATCGTTGACCATCACGCCCTCGAAAAACGCATCGATTGGCGCGCGCAAGCTGGCGAGCGCCGCCATCGCGTCGGTGAAGCGTTCTTCTTCGACTGCGTTACGCGCAGCCGGTTCGGCGGTGTCGAGGGCGGTAAGGAGGGCCCGATCCACATCTGTCATGCGCTCCGGCGAAAGCCGGAGCCCAGGAATGTCTTGCTCCAACGCCTGCGCTGCCCCGCCCTGGGTTCCGGCTTCCGCCGGAACACTGGCTTGTTTCAAAATATTCGCCGCGCGCTTGTAGCCCGCGAGCAGGTTCGCGCCGTCGTCGGTCGCCATAAACGCCTGCAACGCCCTCACCCGCGCAAGCAGGCGAACGAGATCATCCTCTCCGCCGAGCGCGAACACGGCGTCGATCAGGTCGTGGCGGACCCCGGCTTCGCGCTGCTGGACCTTGAGGCGGTCGATAAGAAAATTCACAATTTGGTCTGAAGTTTCGGAAAGATCACCCAAGTCTGGAACTCGTATGAAGGCCTCCCGAGCCGAACGCGCATGGACCGGCTTCTCGTTAGCCATCACAAGGAAGTCGTTTTCAGACCTAATCTCAAAGCTGTGGCTACGAGCGTGGTAAAGGTGATCAAGAATGTTCCGTTTCTCATCGGGGTCAATATCGATCGCGATCAGTTTGACGTTCCACGAAATCGGAAAATAAGCAGATGCAACGATTTGGCGCGCGTTAAACGCTATGCCATTCTGAATCACAGTCGCCAAAATCCCTAAAGCGGCCCTCCGAAGCGCAAACGGGTCCCGCGAGCCGCTCGGCTGCTCTCGAACCGCGAAGAAAGAAATTAGCGTATCCAGCTTATCCGCCAGCGCCACAGCCACCGTCACCGGCACGGTCGGCACGTCATCGCCCTGCCCGACCGGCTTGTAATGGTCGCGGATCGCGTCGGCGACGGCATCGGGCAGGCCTTCGGCGCGGGCGTAATAGCCGCCCATCAGGCCTTGCAGTTCGGGGAATTCGCCGACCATTTCGGTGACGAGGTCGGCCTTGGCCAACTCCGCCGCCTGCCGCGCGAGCGCGGGGTCGCAGTTGGGGACGATGCCTTCGCTCGCCAGCCATTCGGCCAGCCTCGCTACCCGCTCGACCTTTTCCGCAACCGTCCCCAGCTTCTCGTGGAACGTAATGCGGTCGAGCTTCTTCGCGTGGTCCGCCAGCTTGGTCTTGCGATCCTGTTCCCAGAAAAAGCGCGCATCGGACAGCCGCGCCGCAAGCACCTTGCGGTTGCCCGCCACGATCTCCACGCCGCCGTCCTTCGCGTCGATATTCGCGGTGCAGACGAAGCCGTTGGCAAGCTTCCCATCCGCATCGTTCACGACGAAATATTTCTGGTTTACGCGCGCGGTGAGCTGGATGACCTCGGGCGGCACTTCGAGGAACGCCTCGTCGAAGCGCCCCAGCAGCGGCACCGGCCATTCGGTCAGCCCGGCGTTCTCGATCACCAGCCCCTCGTCCTCGACGAGGCTCAGCCCGGCATCGGCCGCGGCCTTGGTGGCGCCGTCTCGGATCAGCGCCGCACGTTCCTCATGGTCGACGATGACGTGGCAGGCGCGGAGCTTCTCGGCATAGTCCGACGCCGAGCCGATCGTGATTTCGCCCGGGCAGTGGAAGCGATGGCCGCGCGTCGCGAAACCCGCGGGAATTCCGCTAACTTCACACGGAATCAACGCTTCGCCAAAGATCGCGACGATCCCCGACAGCGGGCGGACCCAGCGCAGGCTTTCGCTGCTCGCGCTGGCCTTGCCCCAGCGCATCGACTTGGGCCAGGCGAAGCCGCGAACAATCGCGGGGATCGCTTCGGCGAGCACCTCGGCGGTCGCACGGCCGAGTTTGTCGATGACGGCGAACCAGACGCCGTCGCGGTCTTCGAGCTGGTCCTGCGTCAAGCCGGTCTTGCGGAGGAAGCCTTCGAGCGCCTGCGGCGGCGCGCTGGTGCGTGGGCCTTTCAGCTCTTCGCTGACCGCGGCGGTCGCTTGCGGAAGGCCATTCGCGATCAGCGCGAGGCGGCGCGGCGTCGACCAGATGGTGAGATCGCCGACCGCGATGCCTGCGGCCGTCATCTGCGCGCGGAACAGCTTTTCCAGCTCGGCGCGCGCACCGGCCTGCATACGAGCGGGAATCTCTTCCGAGCGCAGTTCGAGAAGAAAATCGGTCATTCTTGATCCTCCCCGGCACGGGGAGGGGGACCAGCGAAGCTGGTGGAGGGGTACAGGCCCGCATCCGCCGTGCTCGACACCGCGTACCCCTCCACCATGCTGCGCATGGTCCCCCTCCCCCGTTGGGGGAGGATCGTTGCGGCCGCCATCATAGCGTCCATCCCGGATAGTTTTGGGTCCACCGCTCAGACTGGCTGTCGATCCACGCCTTGCAGCTGCCTTTGGCAAGGTCGCGGACGCGCGCCATGTAGTTGGCGCGTTCCTGCACGCTGATCACGCCGCGCGCCTGGAGCAGATTGAACAAATGGCTCGCCTCGATCGCCTGGTCATAGGCCGCCAAGGGCACCCCCGCCTCAATTGCGCGGTTGCATTCGGCCTCGGCGGCCTTGAAGCCTGCGAACAGGCTGTCGGTGTCGGCAACCTCGAAATTCCATTTCGAGAATTGGCGTTCATTTTCAAGGAACACGTCGCCATAGCTCACCCCCGGCACGTCGCCGACGGGGTCGGAGAAGCGCAGGTCGTACACATTGTCGACATTCTGGATATACATGGCGAGGCGTTCGAGCCCGTAGGTCAGCTCCCCCGCGACGGGCTTGCAGTCGAAACCGCCCATCTGCTGGAAATAAGTGAACTGGGTGACTTCCATCCCGTCGCACCAGACTTCCCAGCCCAGCCCCCACGCGCCCAGCGTCGGACTTTCCCAGTCATCCTCGACAAAGCGGATGTCGTGCAGCAGCGGGTCGATGCCGATCGCGGCGAGTGACCCCAGATATTGTTCCTGCAGGTCGGCGGGCGACGGCTTCAATATCACCTGATACTGGTAATAATGCTGGAGCCGGTTCGGGTTCTCGCCATAGCGACCATCGGTCGGGCGGCGGCTCGGCTGGACATAGGCGACGTTCCACGGCTCGGGGCCAAGGCTGCGCAAGGTTGTCGCTGGGTGGAACGTCCCAGCCCCGACGCGCATGTCATACGGCTGAAGGATCGCGCAGCCGCGCGCACCCCAATAGGCGTGGAGCGTCAGGATCATGTCCTGAAAGCTTAAGGGTTTCGTCTCCGCCGCGTCGGCCACAATTCCGCTCTTTCGCAGGTGCAACAAGTGTCGCCGCCCTTGGCGCAGCGGCGCGCGGGGGTCAAGGGTGGCGGGAGAGTGGAAGTTGGCGAAGGTGCCGCGGAGTGCGGTTTTCGAGGCCGATGTCAGGTCTTGTTGACATAGTCAGCGAATCATGTCATTTAGTCAATAACACCTGACATTCGGTCAGGGTTGCATGACGGATTGCCGATGAACAACCAGCTGAAAGTGCTGCGCGCGATGCGGAACTGGAGCCAGGCGGAACTTGCCGACCGGCTGGATGTGTCGCGCCAGGCGGTGAATGCGATCGAAACGGGCAAATATGACCCCTCGCTGCCGCTCGCGTTCAAGCTGGCGCGGCTGTTCGCCATGCCGATCGAGGAGATTTTCGACGATGGCCACAAAGGACATGACGATGGGGAATGATCCTGGAAAAGCACGCGCGCCGTCGATGACGGTCATGGTCGCGATAGCCATCGGCACCGCATTGTTCGCAGGCGGTTTCGCCGGCTTCAACGAAGCGCAGATCGAGGCGGGCGACGCAGCGGTCGCGAGCTGGGCAGCGCCGCTGATCGCCATTGGGCTGGGCGGCGCGGTGCTCGCATTCTACGTCTGGCGCCGCGCCGATGGTTTCCGCAGCTGGTCGCGCCGCAAGCGAATCTATTGGACGAGCCTGATCTTCTCGGGCGCGCTTGGCCTGGTCACCGCGTTATTGTTGCAGGATGGGCCCGGCGACGGGCTGATCAGCAACAGCGCGCTGACCCCGACCCTTGCCGTCGCGCTGTCGCTGCTGTGGGTCGTCGGGCTCACGATCGCGCTCGCGCTTTATCACCGCTCCGCCGACGACCATGAACGCTATGCCTATCATCAGTCGGGGCTCGCGGGCTTTTACGCCTTTGTCTTCCCCTGCCCCGTCTGGTGGGTGCTGTGGCGCGCCGACATGGCGCCGCCGGTCGATGCGATGGCGCTGTTCGGCCTGTCGCTGCTCGTCAACGCCGCCGTCTACCTTTGGTTCAAGTTTCGCTGACCGCTTTCCGCTTTCCCCTTCCCCTCGCTTCGGGGCATAAGCGCCCCATATGAAAGGTCATATCCGATGAAAAACTGGTTCAAGACGCTCGCCTCGACCTGCGCGATCATTCCGCTGGCGCAATGCGCGCTGATCCCCGGCGGCAACATCGCCGCCGCCGCCGAGCCGGCCCCCGCTCCCGTCGCGGCGCCCGCCACGACCGACGCCGACCCCGCGCTGTGGGTCGTCAAGGACGAGGACACGACCATCTATCTGTTCGGCACCGTCCATGTGCTGAAGCCCGGCCTCAGCTGGTTCGACGAGGCGGTGAAGGATGCGTTCGACAAGTCCGACCAGCTGATGCTCGAACTCGTCCTGCCCGAAGATCAGGCCGAGGTTGCCAAGACGATGATGCCGCTGGCGATCGACGCGAGCGGAACGACGCTGTCGTCGCGGCTCGATGGCGAGGAGTTGAAAGCCTATCAGGCGGCGATGGCCAGCGTCGGCCTGCCCCCCGCGCAGTTCGACATGTTCGAACCCTGGTTCCCCGCGATCACCCTGTCGGTCCTGCCACTCACCAAATTGGGCTATGATCCCGAACAGGGCGCCGAAAAGCAGCTCACGCGCTTTGCCAAGGCCAGCGGCAAGCCGGTCGCGGGGTTCGAGACGCTGGGCGAACAGCTGGGCTTTTTCGACGTGCTGCCCGAAACGCAGCAGATCGCCTTCCTTAATTCGGTGGTGAAGGATCTCGACAAGCTGGGGCCGATGCTCGACAAGATGGTCGTGCTGTGGGCGAAGGGCGATCCCGACGGGCTGGCGGTCGCGATGAACGAAAGCCTCGCCGCGACGCCCGAGCTGGCCGAGACGTTGCTGTACAACCGCAACGCGCGCTGGGCCGACACGCTGAAGGCGCGGATGGAGCAGCCGGGCACGGTGTTCGTCGCGGTCGGCGCGGGGCATCTTGCCGGCGAAAAGAGCGTGCAGGATTATCTGAAAGAGCGCGGACTGACCGCCGAGCGGGTCGACTATTGAGGCGAGCGCCGATCCGGTCCGGTCATGGGGGTCGCCGCATCGCGGCGGCCCTTTTGCCGTTGCTGCTTGCGGCGTGCGGCCCCGCCGATCCCGAGACGAAAGCGCGGCCGGCGATGTGGCTGGCCGAGGATGCCGACACGCGCATCTATATATTGGGATCGATGCACGCGCTGCCGCGCGGCACCGACTGGGATGACGGCGCGGTCGGCGCCGCGATCGAAGCCGCCGACGAGCTGGTGATGGAATTGTCGCCCGCCGAGCTGGACGCCGCGGCCAAGACGTTCCGCGAGCTGGCGCCGCGCAACACCCCGCTGGCGATCGACGCGCGGCTGACGGGCAAGGCGCTGATGGGTTACCGCGCGCTGGAGGCGAGCGGACGGCGGCTGAACGGCGACGGGTTCGACGACTGGGCCGTGATGGTGCTGATCGGTCAGCGCGTCGCGCAGAATGCCGCGCTGTCGCCGAACGAAGGCGTTGAGGCGCATTTGACCGAGCGGTTCAATGCGGCGGACAAGCCGATCACCGGGCTGGAACGCGCGCGCGAACAGCTGATGCTGTTCGAAACGCTCGATCCCGCGACGCAGCGTATGCTGCTGATCCGCGCCGCCGAGGAGGCCGATACGGCCACCCGCGATGTGCTGGCGCTGACCGCGGCATGGGGCCGCGGCGACGTCGCCGCGCTGGAAAAGGTCGTCAACGAGGATATCGACACCGTGCCCGCCGCGCGCAAGGCGATCATCACCGACCGCAACCACCGCTGGGCCGCCTGGGCGGCGCGGCGGATGGAACGGCCGGGCACCGTGCTGATGGCGGTCGGCGCGGGACATCTGGTCGGCGCCGAGGGCGTTCCAGCGCTGCTGGAAGCGGCAGGCATCGAGGTGCGCCGGGTGCAATAGCGCGCGCCGCGGGGTCGAGGGAGAGGTGCGCGCGAACGGTCCGCCGCAGCCAAATTGCCACCCGGCCCGCGGGCGAGGGATCAGACCGCGGCCTTCGACGCTTCGTCGTTGGCGGCGACCTTGCGCCCGATTTGCGCCGTGTGGGTCAGCGATACGCGTGTTCCCGGCGCGGCGTCATCGACCGAGATGTCCGCCCGCAATTGCTTTGCAAGGGCCTGAACGATGCGCGTGCCGAGCCCGGCCTGCGCGCGTTCGGCGTCCTCGGCCATGCCGACTCCGTCGTCGGACACCGACAGCGTCCAATCCTCTCCCGACGCCGTATAACCGACAATGACATGGCCCGGCCGACCGCCGGGAAAGGCGTGCTTAAGCGCATTGATGACCAGTTCGGTGACGACCAGTCCCATGCTGACCGACATATCGCCGTCGATCGACACCGGGTCGACCGACGTCGTCAGCGTCAATTGTTCGCGGTCATAGATCATCGACGCGCCGATGCTGGCGCATAGCTGCGCCAGATAGGGCTCCAGCTCGACAGCACCGCCGCCCGACTGGGCAAGATGGCGTTGCAGCGTCGCGATCGACATCACGCGCTGATGCGCGTCGCTCAAATGGCCGCGCGCTTCGTCCGACTGCACCTTGCGCGCGCTCTGCATCAGGATGCTGGCGATGATCTGCAGGCTGTTGGCGACGCGGTGCTGCATCTCGTGCAGCAGCGCGGCGTTGGCGTGGATCAGTTCCTTGTGGCGTTTCTCGTTCTGGCGCTCCTCGGTCACGTCGATCACCGTGACCATCATCCGCGAATGGTGGATGTCGCCATAGTCGAGCCGCTGCGCCTTTATTACGACGCATCGCGCGCCCCCGGCGCTGGTTTCGATCTCCATCTCATAGGCATCGACATCGGCGGCGCCCGACAGCGTCGCGTCGATCAGCGAGCGGAGCCGCGGCAGATCCCAATGTCGATGGTCGAGGTCGTAGATGGTCTGTCCGGTGACCAGGTCGGGATCGATACCAAAGGCTTCGCAGAAACTGTCGCTCGCCGCGACAATCGCCAGATTTTCGTCGAGCAGCAACAAGGGCGCGTCGGACGCGAGTACCACCGCCAGTCCCAAGGTGCGGCCCAGATTGATCGAGGGGTGTTCGGCAGCCATCCGGCGCGCCTTTCCGGTCGGCCCGGGCCGCAGGAAGCGGCTTTGTCGGCAACCATGTCGCGTGGGGCCGGGTTGATCGACGTCGCCGACCATCGCCCCACACGTTGCACCCTAGCATGCGGATGGGGTGCAACACGCACGAAATCGACTCGCATCATGTCCGGGACATCGACAAGGCCGCGCAAATTGGTGCGCCCTATGCGGCGATCCAACGTTCGAACTGCGCGCGTCCCCTGGCCGAAAACAGGATAGCGCGCGAATTCGTATCGCGTTCGGCCCAGCCGCGGTCGATGATCTGCGTCAGGATCGCGCGTCCCAGGCTGCCGGCGAGATGCGACCGGCGTTCGCTCCAGTCGAGGCATTCGCGGCAGAGGAGGCCGCGTTTGCCGGACAATTCGCCGACGTCGATCCCCAACGATCGGGCGAAGGATTCGCCGGCTTCCGTCAGCGCGAGACCGCCCACCGAAAGCTTGAGATAGTCGCGGCCGATCATATGGTCATAGAGGCGCGTGGCCATTTGCCCCGCCAGATGGTTGTAGCAAACGCGCGCCTCGCGCAGTCGCGCGTCTTTGGGGCCGGTCCGGGTGCGGATGTGGCCGGTGTTTTGCGCTAGATCCATCAGCGCTTCGAGCGATCGGGCGATGCGTTCGTCGGCCAGCGCGAAATAGCGGTGCCGCCCCTGCTTGCGCGCGCATATCAGTTGGCCCTCCCCCAGTTTTCGCAGGTGCGAGCTGGCGGTTTGCTGCGTCACCCCAGCTTCGTTGGCGAGTTCGGTCGCGGTCAGGGCTTTACCCGACATCAGCGCGGTCAGCATATTGGCGCGCGCCGGGTCGCCGATCAGATTGGCGATACGCGCGATGTCGGGGCCATCTTTCATACTTCGATCCATATCGAAGCATGGCGGTATTGCGAAGCGCTAAAGCGCGGCTTCGCTGCGAAGGAGATCCCATGCTTACCTGCGTCATCCGTTATCACATCGACCCGACCAAAAAGGATCAGTTCGTCCGCTATGCCCGGAATTGGGGACAGGCGATCCCGCGCTGCGGCGCGGAGCTGATCGGTTATTTCGCGCCGCATGAAGGGTCGAGCACGCTCGCCTATGGCATCTATAACATCGCCAGCCTTGCCGATTATGAAGCCTATCGCGCACGGCTGGCCGACGATCCGCTGGGCCGCGAAAATTATGCGTTCGCGCAGCGCGAAAAATTCCTGCTTCGCGAGGATCGAACCTTTCTGAAACTGGCGTCGGCGCCGCATGGGGTCCGGCCGTGATCGCGGTAATCTTTGAGGTCGAGCCCGCGCCCGGCCAGCGGGACCGCTATCTCGACACGGCGGCCGCGCTGCGCCCGTTGCTCGACGAAATCGATGGGTTCGTCTCGGTCGAACGCTTCCAGAGCCTGTCGAATCCCGGCAAGCTGGTATCGCTGTCCTTCTTTGAAAATGAGGATGCCGTCCGGCGCTGGCGCGAAAACACGAACCATCGCGCGGCGCAGGTCGCCGCACAGCATGGCGTGTTTGCGGATTATCGCTTGCGGATCGCGCGCGTCCTTCGCGACTATTCGCTGAACGACCGGGAACAGGCGCCCACCGCGCGCGTAGGGAATGAGCGATAGGGCGCATTTCCCGCGCCTCGCCCACTCCGCTTGCTTTTGCGGCCGTTCCCCGCTAAGCGCCCCGGCTTCCGTCCATGGTCATCCCTGGAGGCGTGGCGGACTGTGAAATCTGTTTCGGAGAAAAATGATGAGCGACCAGCTGGTGCTGTCGGCCGAGACGCGCGAACGCGGAGGCAAGGGAGCCTCGCGTGAACTGCGTCGTGAAGGCCGTGTCCCCGCCGTTGTCTATGGCGGCAAAGAAGAACCCCTGATGATCCATGTCGAAGAAAAGCTGCTGATGAAGCAGTTGATGACGGGTCACTTCATGAACTCGGTCGTGATGATCGACGTCGGCGGCAAGCAGATCCGCACGCTGCCCAAGGACGTCGCATTCCACCCGGTCAAGGATCGTCCGATCCACGCCGACTTCCTGCGCATTTCGAAGGATTCGAAGGTCCAGGTCGCGGTGCCCGTGGTGTTCATCAACGAAGAAGCCTCGCCGGGCCTGAAGCGCGGCGGCGTGCTCAACGTCGTTCGCCACGAGCTCGAGCTGGTTTGCGACGCGGACAAGATGCCCGACGACATCCAGATCGATGTCACCGGATATGACGTCGGCGATTCGATCCACATCAGCAATGTGTCGCTGCCCAAGGGCGTCGAAAGCGCGATCACCGACCGCGACTTCACCATCGCAACGATCGTCGCCCCCTCGGCGATGAAGTCGAGCGAAGGTGACACGACCGTCGACAGTGGCGAAGACGCCGCCGCCGAAGGCGAAGAAGAAGCCTGAATTTAAACCATCTTAGCCCCTCCCCTTCAGGGGAGGGGTTGGGGTGGGGTTTTGCGGGGCAACGCGAGGCCAATGGCCCACCCCGCTGCGACTAGGCAGCAAGCTGCCAAGTCTCGCTGCCCCTCCCCTAAAGGTGAGGGGAAAGAAGATGCAGCTCTGGGTCGGCCTTGGCAATCCGGGGCCCAAATATGCGATGCACCGCCACAATGTCGGCTTCATGGCGGCCGATGTCATCGCCGAAATCCATGATTTTCCTGCGCCCGTGAAGAAATTCCAGGGCTGGATTCAGGACGGCCGCATCGGGTCGACGCGCATCCTGCTGCTGAAACCCGGCACCTTCATGAACGAAAGCGGGCGCAGCGTGCGCGCCGCGCTCGATTTCTATAAATTGACCGCGGCGGACGTCACCGTCTTTTATGACGAGCTCGACCTTGCGCCGATGAAGGTGAAGGTGAAACGCGGCGGCGGCGCGGCGGGGCATAATGGCATCCGGTCGATGATCCAGCATATCGGCGACGATTTCCGCCGCATCCGCATCGGCATCGGTCATCCGGGGCACAAGGACCGCGTGACCGGCCATGTGCTCGGCAATTATCACAAGAGCGAGATGGAGCCGCTGATCGACCTGCTCGGCGCGATCGCCGCGGAGGCGGAATGGCTGGTCAAGGGCGACGATGTGCGGTTCCAGAGCGATCTGGCGTTGCGGTTGCAGGGGTGAGTTGGGGGTTGGTGGCGGCCGAAGGCGGACGTTGCGATCCTCCCCGGAACGGGGAGGGGGACCACCGAAGGTGGTGGAGGGGTACCATCGGTCGAACGCGGCGTATGCGGGCCCGTACCCCTCCACCATGCTTCGCATGGTCCCCCTCCCCCTGCGGGGGAGGATCGGCAGCTCCCCACCGCAAACTACCCTTCCCGCCGCCGATTTGGCACGCGCCGCCAACTGAGGCATGATGGCATCCGAAAGGAGCCCTTCGCCATGCCGCATACCCCCAATCGCCGCGAGATCTTGGCCGGCGCCGCCGCGCTATCCGCCGCCCCTGCCCTGCTCCACGCCGCGACGCCCGGCGCCGACCCGTCGCTGAAAGGCCGCACCGTGCTGATCACCGGCTGTTCGAGCGGGTTCGGGCGCGTCGGCGCGCTGCATTATGCGCGGCTCGGCGCGAAGGTGATCGCGACAATGCGCGGGTTGCCGCGGCCCGAAGCCGAAAGCCTGGCGACCGAGGCGGCGAAGGACAAGCTCGACCTGCATATCGTCGAGATCGACGTGACGAGCGATGCGTCGGTCGCGAGCGGGACGGCGAAGGCGCTCGACATCGCGGGCGGGCGCATCGACACGCTGGTCAACAACGCCGGGATCGGCATCACCGGGCCCGTCGAAGTGCAGGACATGGAAGCGACGCAGCTGATCTTCGACACCAATGTCTTTGGCATCCAGCGGATGCTGCGCGCACTGCTGCCGCAGATGCGCGCCGCCAAATCGGGTCAGGTTTTCAACATCTCCTCGCAGCTCGGCCGCGTCATCGTGCCCGGCGGCGGCCATTATTCGGCGACGAAGTTCGCAGTCGAGGCGCTGTCCGAGCAGATGGCCTATGAGCTGGTGCCGCATGGCATCGACGTGACGGTGATCCAGCCGGGCGGTTATCCGACGAAAGTATGGGTCAACCGCAACGCCTATACCGGCGCGCTGAAAGAGCGGAGCGACGCGGCGCTGCTCGACGCCTATGCGCCCTTTACGCGCGGCATGGGGACCGAGGACGGCAGCGGGCGCAGCGCCGACCCCGCCGACGTGCCGCGCGCGATTGCCGAGATCATGGCGATGCCCGCGGGCAAACGGCCGCTGCGCCGCGCGGTGCATCCCGGCAACAAGCCGCAGGAAGCGATCAACCGCGTGTCGGCCGAGGTTCAGCTCGCCTGGCTCGGCGGGTCGGCGTTGGGGCCGCTGGTCAAGGCGGTCCACGACTGAAGCGCGGGCGGCTACGGCGTTCGTTTGGGCGGCGGGGGCGGCGATCCGTCGGCGGTCTGCGACATCAAGGTGACGCACATCGTGCGGTGGACCGGATGGCGGCCGCAGGCGACGCCGGCAAAGCGGTGCGTCGGGCGCAGCAGGCTGAAGCGGTGGCCGCGGTCGGGGACGCCGTCGTCGATCAGCAACTGATCGACGACGCCTTCGGGCGTGTGGTGGCCATAGGTGATGACTTCGTTGACATAGGGGCCGCCGCCGCGCGCGCGCATCCGCTCGCCCGGCCCCTGCCCGCGCGTATAATGGCCGACCGCGCCCGATCGCGACTGGACCGCGACATGATCGGCAGCGGCACGCGCAAGCTGGTCGCTCCATGCCAGTTCGGGCAGCGGCTTTTCGCGTCGCAGTTCGCGGATCGCCTCGTCGACCGCGGCGACGCCCTCGCGCGTCAATATGTCGATCTCGCCTTCCTCGGCAGCGCGCAGCCGCCGTCCCTCGAACCGCGGACGATAGTCGCGCAGGAAATCGGCATAGGCAGCGGGATCGCTGCGGAAGCGGTTGAGTTCGGCGAACACGCCTTCCTCGAACCGGTCGGGCGCGGCGAGCGCGGCAGTGGCGCCAAGGACAAGCAAGCAGGCAGCGGCGATTGGGCGAAAGAGCGTCATAGGCCCGGCGATAAAGCGCCAAGCCTGAACGCTGCGCAACCGCAAAGACTGGCGCCGCGCGCGTCTTGGCGCTAGGGGCGCTGCGACGCCGGCGTTACCCCGGCCTGATGGAGTTTTTATGGGTTTCAAATGCGGGATCGTCGGCCTTCCCAATGTGGGCAAGTCCACCCTGTTCAACGCGCTGACCGAAACCGCGGCGGCGCAGGCGGCGAACTATCCCTTCTGCACGATCGAGCCGAATATCGGCAATGTCGCGGTGCCGGACGACCGGCTCGACAAGCTGGCGGCGATCGCCGGCAGCAAGAAGATCATCGCGACGCAGCTCGCCTTCGTCGACATCGCCGGCCTCGTGCGCGGCGCATCGAAGGGCGAAGGGCTGGGCAACCAGTTCCTTGGCAATATCCGCGAGGTCGACGCGATCGTCCACGTCCTGCGTTGTTTCGAGGATGACGACATCCAGCATGTCGAAAACAAGGTCGACCCCGTCGCCGATGCCGAGACGGTCGAGACCGAATTGCTACTCGCCGACCTCGAAAGCCTGGAAAAGCGCGTCCCCGCCCTTGCCAAAAAGGCGGCGCAGGGCGACAAGGAAGCCAAGATAGCCGCGTCGGTGCTGGGTCAGGCGCTCGACCTGCTACGCGACGGCAAGCCCGCGCGGCTCGTCGAGCCCAGGGACGAAGAGGAAGCGCGTGTGCTGCGCACCGCGCAGCTCCTGACCTCCAAACCCGTCCTCTACGTCTGCAACGTCGATGAGGGCAGCGCGGCGAACGGCAACGCTTTTTCGGAAAAGGTGTTCGCCAAGGCTGCGGCCGAGGGCGCGCAGGCGGTGGTCGTTTCGGCGGCGATCGAGAGCGAGCTGGTCACGATGGACATGGCCGACCGGATGGAATTCCTGTCCGAAATGGGCCTCAGCGAAACCGGCCTCGCGCGCGTTATCCGCGCGGGGTACGAGCTGCTCCACCTCATCACCTTCTTCACCGTCGGCCCGCAGGAAGCGCGCGCGTGGACCGTGCATCAGGGCGCGACCGCGCCCGAGGCCGCGGGCGAAATCCACAGCGATTTCCAGAAGGGCTTCATCCGCGCCGAAACGATCGCCTATGACGATTATGTCGCGCTGGGGGGCGAAGCCAAAGCGCGCGAAGCCGGCAAGCTGCGCGCCGAGGGCAAGGCGTATGTTGTGCATGATGGCGACGTGATGCATTTCCTGCATAGTTGATTTGATTCGCCTTTGTCTTTCCGACAACGGCCTCGCGGGCGATTTCCCGACTGCCGACTAGTGGAGGTTGGACGCGGGAACCAGAAATACGCCAGTTCAAAGCCTGAGAGCAATCACGCGCGCGCGTCAAAAAAAGACCCAATGGTCCTTAAAACCCTCCGCTTCCGAGAGTGTCGAGTTATAGCCCCATTCAAGTGCAGCATCGAATTCCCGGAGCGAAACAGAGCCACCGTCAACTAGTTCATTACGCGCATGGGCCCAGATACGGTCGTCACTTCCCAGCCAAGCCAGCTCGACGCTTTTCGCGCCCGCCCATCGACGACCAAAGACACCTTGCGTAGCGTTATTTACTTTCAACCCGCGCGTTTCCGCCATATTTGCAATTTTCGTAAGGAAATATGCCTCGATGTGTTGAGATTCTATGGGGATAAGTTTGACACCCTGAGGCTCGAAAAACACCTTTGTGAGTGGTTGGTCCATAAGGCGTTCTACTTCCCTTTCGCGTATCGCCCAAAATAATGGCCAATCAATCACCATCATTAGGCGGCGGCGTAACGGAGAAAGGTCGCCCCATTGTGGCGCCTGCCCTAAACGGAACACAGCTTCGTCCGTGATAGCCTCGCGCTTGATTATCCTTATCGCCGCCCATGCAAATAGGAACATCAAACTAAAGGCACCCAAAACCAAACCGTCGAAGCCAATTAGAAGGTCACGAACAATTGCGAACAGACCTGCTGCCGAACATAATATGCAAAGGATCGAAAAAGTCATTTGATGCCGCGACATATCCATGTCTTAACAGCGATCCAACGCGGATGTATCAAACATGTAAATCGACAAGTATGGGCTGTCGTTGCACCGTTCAACTTCAGCGATTGCCCGCCGGTTGCCGTCTTCGGAACGGGTTCGACCGGATCTACGGCTCGAACGCCGCCAGGATCGGGCATGGTCCTTTGTCGCTCGCCGCGCATTGATTGGCGAGGCGTGAAAGGGCGGCGCGCGTTGCGGTCATCTGAGCGATCTTCGCGTCGAGCGCGTCGATGCGCTCGCGCGCGAGGGTGCGGACGCGCGCACGGTCGTCGCTGCCGTCTAACGCGAGCAATTCGCCGATCTCGTCGAGCGTAAAGCCCGCCGCCTGCGCTGCGCGGATGAATTTCAGCCGCCTGAGATCATCCTCGCCATAGCGGCGTATCCCGCCGCCCCAGCCATCGCCGCCGCTGCGCGCGGGCGTGCCCATCAGGCCACGGCGTTGATAGTAGCGCACGGTTTCAACGCCGACGTCACCCGCGGCGGCCAATTTGCCGATCGTCATCTGCATCGCTTGACTCCGTACCATGGTACGGATGCTATAGGAGGGGCATGACAAAACAGGCAATCCTTCATCGCATGGTCATGCCGGGGCATATCTGCCCCTATGGCCTGAAAGCCAAATATCTGCTCGAGCGCCGCGGCCTCACTGTCGACGACCGCTGGCTGACGACGCGCGAGGAAACCGACGCGTTCAAGGCGGCGCACGGCGTCCAGACGACGCCGCAGACCTTTATCGACGGGGTACGGATCGGCGGTTACGACGATTTGCACCGCCATTTCGGGCTGAAGGTCGCCGACCCCGACGCCACCAGCTATACGCCCGTGATCGCGCTGTTTGCGATGACCGCGCTGATGGCGCTGGCGGCGAGTTTTGCCGCCTATGGCGATGCCTTCACCCTTCGCGCCGCCGAATGGTTTATTTCGTTCAGCATGATCGTGCTCGCGCTGCTCAAGCTGCAGGACGTCGATAAATTCGCGACGATGTTCCTGAATTACGACCTGCTCGCGCGCCGCTGGGTTCCCTATGCGAGCATCTATCCCTTTGCCGAGGGGCTGGCGGGCGTGTTGATGACCGCGCACGCGCTGCCCTGGCTGTCGATCCCGCTTGCGCTGTTTATCGGCGGCATCGGCGCGGTGTCGGTGTTCAAGGCGGTCTATATCGACAAGCGCGACATCAAATGCGCGTGCGTCGGCGGCAGCAGCAAGGTGCCGCTGGGCTTTGTGTCGCTGACCGAAAATCTGATGATGGTCGCGATGGCGCTGTGGATGGCGCGCATTTGGGTGTGAGGACGTCGCCGAACTGTCATTGATGAAACGCAGGGCTCGGATATCGAGGGGCATCGATTCGCCCGACGGAGCCCAAGCCATGTATAACCGCCGCCATTTCCTTGCCGGAGCGACGCTCGCCGGGCTTGCCGCGCCGGCGATCGTTCGCGCGCAGGGTATCTTGCGCGACTTTCCGTTCCAGCTGGGCGTCGCGGCGGGCGATCCGGCGAGCGACGGTTTCGTCATCTGGACGCGCCTCGCCCCCGAGCCGATGGAACGCCACGGCGGGATGCCGCTGACCAATGTGCCCGTCGAATGGGAAGTCGCAAGCGACGGCGGTTTTCGCGACGTGGTGGCGAAGGGCACCGCACTCGCGCGCCCCGAGCTGGCGCACAGCGTCCATGTCGAGGTCGCGGGGTTGCAGCCCGACCGCCCCTATTATTACCGCTTCACCGCCGCGGGCGAACGCAGCCTGCGCGGCCGCGCGCGCACCCTGCCCGCGCCCGGCGCGCGCGTCGATGCACTGAGATTCGGCGTCGCGGGATGCCAGCATTTTGAATCGGGCTTTTACGGCGCCTATCGCCATATGGCGCGCGAGGAACTGGCCTTTGTCTATCATTATGGCGATTTCATCTATGAATATCGCCACGATTATCTGTTCGACGACGGGCTGCCGATCCGCCCGGTGCGCCATTATGCCCAGCGCGCGCTGTTCGACCTCAGCGATTTCCGCAACGCCTATGCGCAGACGCTGCTCGACATCGACCAGCAGGCGGTGCGATCGGTCCACGCGCATCTGTCGAGCTTCGACGATCACGAGATCCGCAACAATTGGGTGTCCGACCACGACAATTGGAAATTGGGGCTGGACAGCGAAGACCCCGACGCCGCGTCGCCCGAGATCTTCATGCTCAAGAAACAGGCGGCGATGCAGGCGTGGTACGAACATATGCCCGTGCGCCGGTCATTGCTGCCGCGCGGCGGCATGGTCGCGGCGAACCGCGAGTTTCGTTATGGCGACCTGATGGCGATGCAGCTGCTCGACACGCGGCAATATCGCGACGACCAGCCGTGCGGCGACGGCTTCAAGCCCGCCTGCCCCGACGTGTTCGCGAAGGATCGGCAGGTACTGGGCAAGGCGCAGGAGGAGTGGCTGGCGCGCAACCTGTCGGACGGCGGCGCGACGTGGAACGCGCTGGCGCAGCAGGTGACGATGATGTCGCTCGACCGGCGGCGGCGCCCGGAAGAAACCGAAAAGATACTGAACCTCGACAGCTGGGCGGGCTATGAAGCGGCGCGGACGCGGATGCTGTCGCGCTTTGCGGGGCTGGACAATAATATCGTGCTGACGGGCGACGAGCATCAGAATTTCTGCGGCGACCTGGTGCTGAAGGACAAGGTCGTCGGCGCCGAATTCGTCGCTACCTCGATCTCCAGCGGCGGCGACGGCAGCGACAAGCGCAGCGGCACCGACGAATGGCTGGCGCGCAACCCCGAGCTGAAATTCGCCAACGACCAGCGCGGCTATCTTGTCTGCGAAGTCGGGCGCGAGGCGTGGCAGACGCATTTCATGGTCGTCGACAAGGTGACGACGCCGGTGAACACGCTGTCGAAACGCGCGACGGGGGTGGTCGAACGCGGCGTCGCGGGTGTGAAGATGGCTTAGCGCGCGGCGGCCTTGAGCCGCGCGACGACATCCTCGTCCCGGATGCGGCGCCATTTCGCCTCGACAAAGCTGTGGACGCCGAACAGGAACAGGCCGGCGGCAACGAGCAGATAGAGTTCGGCATGTTCGGTCAGCGCGGACAAGGCATCGCCGAGCCCCTTGACCTCGCCGGCCGATCCGAACCAGCCCGCGCGGACCAGCGAGACGCCGATGACGGCAAAGACCACCGCACGCGCCGCCAGTCCGGCGCGGCCGACCGGCACGACCCAGGCGGGAGCTTCAGCGGCGAGGCCCTGCATGAATTCCGTCGTCCAGGCTTTCATCGCCTGATGCGCCGCGGCGGCAAGAAAGCCCAGTCCGATGGCGCCGAGCAGCGTACCGCCCAGCGGCATGTCGAGCAGCATTCCGGCCGCTGCCTGTTCCTGTTCGCCGCTGCCGCCCGAGGCACCGCCCGATGCGAGCCGGATCGCCGCCCACGCCAGCACGAAATGCGCGACACCGCTGGCGGCATAGCCGATGCGAATCGCGATGCCTTTGGCATCGTCGCCCTTGCCGTCGCTGTCGAGCGCGGCGCCATAGAGGCGATAGGCGCCGTAAAGCGCAAGTCCAAGGGCAAGAAGGCCGAGCAGATAGGGTCCGCCCGCCATATCCTTGACCGCGCGGAACACGCCCTGCGGGCTCGCGTCCGACGCATTGGCGCTGGTCAGCGCAAAAAAGGCGAGCAGGCAATAAACGACGCCCCGTGCGCACCAGCCGGCACGGGCGAAGGATTCGAGACGGCGAAGGCGGTTCATTCGGGCTGCTCCCATCGGGGTGATGCGAACCGAACGCGCCGCCGTCGCGGCGGTTCCGGTAGCCGAAGCCGCCGTCACCGCCGCAGCCGGGTCACCCCGAAGGGTGCGGGTCAGGCGGTCAGGCGCCGCAGACCCATTCGCCGTCAAAACTCTCTTCGCCGCCGAAGGTACGGCTGGCGACCAGCGTTGCCGGATAGGCGGTCTGCTCGTTGCCGGTGGGCGACGACGTCTCCGCCGTCCGCGTGATCGTCAGCTTCACGCCTGGACCCGACAACTGCATGCCCTTTTCGAGCGCCGAGAAGCCGCCCGAGCCGGCAACGCGCTGGACCAGTCCGCCGATCTTGACCGCGCCCTGTGCCGTCGCCTGCGGCCCGACGTCGGCTTTGGCGACCAGTGCGGCGCCATCCTGTCCCTCGATCGTGAAGCTGCAGCCAAGTTCGCCGTCGAGCGCGAGCAATTCGCCCTCGCCGATTGCCGACAGTTCGATCGGGGCGTCGCCGCCGGTGTCGGGCAGCGTGCTTTCATCCGCGGCGGCCTTGGTCTCGGGCGCTTTCGGCTCGGCGGCGGGCTGGTCCGAACAGCCGGCAAGCAAAAGAAGGGCGCCAAGCGGCGCCAACAGAGGGGAGTGCATCGTTTTTTCTCCTTTGGGTCGCGGGCGTAACGGGCGGCGTGCCCGCTTGTTCCCGGCGATCCTGAGTATTCTAACGATCGGCCGTCGGTCGCGCAACTTGGATCCGGGAACCCGCCGTCGACTATTTACGACCGAACAGCCGCTCGACGTCGCCCATCGCCAGCTTCACCCATGTCGGGCGCCCATGGTTGCACTGGCCCGAATGCGGCGTGACCTCCATCGTGCGGAGCAGCGCATTCATCTCCGAGACGCTCAAGGTCCGCCCCGCGCGCACAGACCCGTGACACGCCATCGTCGCCGCGACGAGTTCGAGCTTTTCACTAAGGCCGAGCGCAGCGTCATAACCCGCCAGATCGTCGGCGATGTCGGTGATGAGCTTGTGGCAATCGATCGCGCCCAGCATCGCCGGGGTCGCGCGGACCATGACGGCACTTGGACCGAAGCGTTCGAGCTCGACGCCGAGCGCGGCGAGCGTCGGCGCTGCGGCCTCCAGCCGGTCGCACGCGGGTTCGTCGAGTTCGACGACTTCGGGGATCAGCAGGCCCTGCGACGGCACCGCCTGCCCCATCATGCCGCGTTTCAGCGTTTCGAGCACAAGGCGTTCGTGCGCGGCGTGCTGATCGACGATGACCAGCCCGTCCTCGGCCTCGGCGACGATATAGGTTTTGGCGATCTGGCCGCGCGCGATGCCGAGCGGGTGCGCGTCGGCGGTCGGGGGCGGCGCCGCCGCGACCTCGGCGCGCCCCGCGATCGGCGCGGGCGCGGCGAAAGGCATCAGTCGGTCATAGACGCGCGCGACGTCGGTGGCGGGCAGCGATACCTCGGCGGCGAACGGATGCGCGGCGGTGTCGGCGCGCTGGTCGAAGAGGAATCCCGTCGCCGGCGGCGGCGCGACGGGCTCCTGTTGCCACGCCGCCAGCGCCGCCTCGGCCGGGCGCTGGACGCTGCGAAAGCCATGTTCGTCAAGCGCGCGGCGGAGGCCGCCGACGATCATCCCGCGGATCAGCTGCGGGTCGCGGAAGCGCACTTCGGTCTTGGCGGGGTGGACGTTCACATCGACCTCGCTGGTCGGCACGTCGAGGAACAACGCGACAACCGGGTGCCGGTCGCGCGCGAGCAGGTCGGCATAGGCGCCGCGCAGCGCGCCGACGAGCAGCCGGTCCTTCACCGGGCGGCCGTTGACGAACAGATATTGATGGTCGGCTATGCCGCGATTGTAGGTCGGCAGACTGATGACGCCGCCCAGATGCACCTCGCCGCGATCGAGATCGACGCCGATGCTGTTCGCGGCAAGGTCGCGGCTGGTGAGCGCGGCGACGCGCGCGACGCGGTCCTGCCCGCCCTGCACGTCGAGCACGCGCCGCCCGTCATGTTCGAGCGTGAAGCCGACGTCGGGGCGCGCCATCGCGAGCCGCCGCACGACGTCGAGGCAGGCGGCATATTCGCTGCGCGCGCTGCGCAGGAACTTGCGCCGCGCAGGGACGCGCGCGAACAGGTCGGCGACGATCACGCGCGTGCCATTGGCGAGCGCCGCGGGCCCCTCGTCCGCGAGCGCGCCATTGTCGATGACGCGCCGCCAGCCCTCGCCGCCCGGCGTCCGGCTTTCGAGCGTCAGCCGCGCGACGCTGGCGATCGAGGGCAGCGCCTCCCCCCGGAAACCGAGCGTGGTTACGGCGTCGATCGCGTCATCGGGCAGTTTCGACGTCGCATGGCGTTCGAGCGCGAGCGCCATGTCGGCGGCGGTCATCCCGCACCCGTCATCCTCCACCTCCAGCCGCGAAATCCCGCCCTCGGCGATTCGCACCGTTATGCGAGTCGAACCCGCGTCGATGGCGTTTTCAACCAGTTCCTTGAGCGCCGCGGCAGGTCTTTCGACCACTTCACCGGCTGCGATCCGATTTACGAGCTTTTCCGGCAGGCGACGTATTGACATGGCCGCTGTCCTAGCGCAGTCGAACGCAAATCGCGACCCATCCGCACAGCCCTGATCATTTTGTCCAGCCACCCTTCGTGGACGAGCCGGAATCTCCCCCTGATTGCAGCTGTCGCCGGCCGGGCGCGCGGATAATCACGACAGGGGCGTGTCCGTCAGGACGCGGCTTCGATGACAGGAAGCAGTATCGATGTCCTTCTTTTCCCGCTGGTTCAAATTCAATTCGCAAGACATGGCTATCGACCTCGGCACCGCGAACACGGTGGTTTATGTGCGCGGCAAGGGAATCGTGCTGAACGAGCCTTCGGTCGTCGCGGTCGAGACGTTGAACGGCATCAAGCGGGTGAAGGCGGTCGGTGACGATGCCAAGCTGATGATGGGCAAGACCCCCGACAGTATCGAGGCGATCCGCCCGCTGCGCGACGGCGTCATCGCCGACATCGATGTCGCCGAACAGATGATCAAGCATTTCATCACCAAGGTGCATGGCGGCAAGCCCAACGCGTTCCGCAGCCCCGAAATCGTGATCTGCGTGCCGTCGGGTTCGACCAGCGTCGAACGCCGCGCGATCCGCGACGCCGCGTCGAACGCGGGTGCCAGCGAAGTGTGGCTGATCGAAGAACCGATGGCGGCCGCGATCGGCGCCGACATGCCGGTGACCGAACCGATCGGGTCGATGGTGGTCGACATCGGCGGCGGCACCACCGAAGTCGCGGTGCTCAGCTTGCGCGGCCTTGCCTACACCACCTCGGTCCGCGCCGGCGGCGACAAGATGGATGAAGCCATCGTCTCCTACGTCCGCCGCCACCACAATCTGCTGATCGGCGAAGCGACCGCCGAGCGGATCAAGAAGGATTTCGGCATCGCGCGCATCCCCGCAGACGGCGTGGGCCTGACGATCCACATCAAGGGCCGCGACCTGGTCAATGGTGTGCCCAAGGAAATCTCGATCAACCAGGCGCAGATCGCCGAGGCGCTGTCCGAACCGATCGGCACGATCGTCGAGGGCGTCCGCATCGCGCTGGAAAACACCGCCCCCGAACTCGCGGCCGACATCGTCGACCAGGGGATCGTGCTCACCGGCGGCGGTGCGCTGATCGCCGAACTCGACGAACTGCTCCGCGATGCGACCGGATTGCCGGTCACCGTTGCCGAAGACCCGCTGACCTGCGTCGCGATCGGCACCGGCCGCGCGATGGAAGACCCCGCCTTCCGCGGCGTGTTGCAGCAAGCCTGATACCCCGGCGCTGAACCATGGTCCGCCCGGCACATCGGCGTCCGGGGCAATCCCGAAAGGCCCAGTACAGCCTGTTCGTTGCCTATGTCATTGCGGTGAC
>JASBSJ010000043.1 GCA_030148985.1 Sphingopyxis sp. | reverse complement strand
TAAGCTCGTTCATCGTTCGACTCCTCAGTTGAAGGAGTCGAAAGGGTCTGCCTCTGGCCGCGGACGTTCAATCAGGAGCGGCGCTCGAAGGACTGCTTTACATCAAGGCTAGCGCCAATCCGCGGAGCGGTTCGTGCAACGTTGAGAGTTTCACTCCTCGCGGAAAAATTCGACGTGGAAGCGAACTGATCCGACGGGTTCGACGCAATGAATAATTGTCGGCTCGACAATGCCAGCGTCACCGCCGGCGGACAGGATCGATACCCGACGCGGCCGGCGCGGGTCGCTCACTATATAGCGCAGTAGGCCTTCCTCGACGCGGATCAGGCCCCAAGTGCCGGCTTTCGTCGCATGATCCCCGAGCAGGCCCGCGGGAATGGTCGCTTCGGTAAAGCTTGGGGTGCGTTTATAGGGCTTGACGTCGCGCGGCAGTTCCGTGGTCATGACGTCGCCGATCGCTCGCGGTGAAATTGGACCCCGAGTTGCAGGCTTTCGGCGATGCGATCTGCCTTGACCTGGAGCGTTGCAGCGACATCGGGGGCGAGCAGCTCGTCGGTTGTACGCCGCCAGATCCTCAGCCAGCGCTCGAAATTCTGCGATGTCATGTGCTCTGCTTGCCGGACATGCGCGACCATCGGCTGTCCCTTGTAGCGCCCGCTCGTGAACATGATCGAATGCCAGAAATCCTGAAGCTTGCGAAGATGATCAGGCCAGTCCGTGATGGCTCCGTCGAAAATCGGACCCAGGATCGTATCGGCGCGCACCCGACTATAGAATTCCGGAATGAGGTGATTAATATCCTGTTCCGAGAGCTTTTCATCCGACATCAAAGTTCTCCTATGCGGCAGCGGTATCTTCATATGCCTGCGCCTCCGCCGCTATGAGAATGTCGGCGAGCATCCAATAGGCTTCGCCCCACGCCGCCAGGACTTCGTCGGTCGCCACCTCGTCACCCAGCACCTCGCGGATAGCAGGGAGAAGCGCCTCGGCGACATGGGGATAATGATCCGGTTTGACCCCGGTTTCGAGGTGACGCGCCACCATGCGCGAGACGGCGGGACCAAGATTGGGCAGCTTGTCGATGTTGCGCGCATAAGCAATGATCGCTCCGGCCAGCCGCTTGGGCTGCTCGCCGCTGTCCTGGGCGGCGCGATCGAACATTGCTTCAATGTCGCGGTTTTGGAACAGGCGGGCGTACATCGCCGTCGTGATTGCAAGCCCGTGCTTTTCCAGCGCCGGGGCCGTCGATTTGACGATGACCATGGCTTCGGCGGATGCAGTGCGCATTGTGTAATCCTTTTTTGGGGAGGCGAGGGAGCGGCCGGTCAGGCAATTTGTCGGTCCGCGAATATATCGGTCAGGGCTTCCGTGAGTTCGTCACCGGTCAGCGGTTTGTCGATCAGTCGGCAACCAAGCGCGGCCGCTGATGCCCGCAAGGCGCGGTCGGGATGGGTCACGAGCAGGAGGGCCGGCGACAGGTTTCCCAACGCCCGCTGGCTTGCGAGCCAGGCGAGGCCGTCGCCCTGGAAGTCCTGGTCGATTATGAGGCAAGCCTCGCTTGCGGGTTCCTTGGCCTCCTGCGAGAGCGTGAAGCCGTCGAGCGTCAGCGCGAACCGGAGCGAGGAGAGAAGGGCAGGATCGCTCCCAAAGAGTGCGATGGTGCGATCCATGATCCTTCTCCTTCCTCCGCGAGCCGTCAGGCGGCCGTCTTCCAATGCGGCTCGAGCGTGATGTGCGGCGGGCATTCGGCGACGGGACCGACGGGCAAGCCGGCGAGTTCGTTAGCGAAGCCATGGTTCACGTCGCGGTGGTGCGCTTCGTCCGCCCGCACGACCAGAACGACATCGCGCAAGGTCGCATTGACCGGCAGTCCCCAATAATCGCGCGCGATTTTCGGCGCCGGCACATTCATGCTGCGGCCTTCGTCGATCTCGGCGAGATAATGCGTATAGCTGATCACCGCCTCTTCCTCGAAATAGCCGACGACGCGGTGTGCGGTCTTCGAGCTGACGAGATACAGCGCGAAGAAGCACAGATAAAATACCCACTGGACGCCGATAATCACGGCCCGTTCGAAGAGCGTCGGCTTCGAAATCTCGATAAAGGTCATCAGGTGCATGCGCTCATTCTCGGCTTCGTCCATGAGCGTCTTGATCCAGCCCCTGTCGTCGCACATGCGCCGGAGGCAAGCGAGATGGTTGATTGTCGCGCCGACCATTCCCGGGACGGCCGCCACCGTCTCCAGCACCACTGCGCGATGCCCATAGCGTTCGGCAAAGAAGGTATCGGCGCACCACCTCAGAACTTTGGTGAAGCCGTAAGCGACCCGATCGGATACGCCCTTGGGGTTGTGATGGACGCTGAGATCGATGAAAGGTGCGGTCATGGGAACTTCTCCGTTCCGGCGGCAGGGGTTACGGATGCCGTCGTTGGATCGGGAATAGGCTGGTTGCTGGAGCGCTGAAATTTGGATGATGTCCCTACCGCAACTCCCCTAGGGGATTTAACGGAGGTACCTCGCGCGAGCTTTGCGAGCCGCTTTCTGCCACGTATCCCGGTGGCTGCCGCCTTCGGGATTGCGATGCTGGCGATTGCGGCTGGCGCCGGCATCCGGCTATTGTTCGCCGACGATCTTGGCCAGCGTGCGACGTTCATCTTCTTCGTGCCCGGCGTCGTCCTCGCTGGCGCCTTGTCGGGCTGGCGGGCCGGGGTGCTGGCGGCGCTCGCGGGCGCCGTCGCGGGGCTGTTGTGTGACAGCCGCATCGGCCCTGTCGAGAGCGGCAGCTGGATCGCGGCATCGGCCTTTCTTGTGATCTCCCTTGCAATTGCGGTTGGTGGCGAATGGTTTCAGCATGCACGGGTGGAGACCGAGGCCGCTGCCGCGAGCCTCGCCGGTCGTGAGGCGCATCTGCGCTCGATCCTCGAAACCGTACCCGACGCGATGGTCGTCATCGACGAAGGTGGAACGGTCCGGGACTTCAGTCCGGCCGCCACATGCATGTTCGGCTGGCAGGCGCATGAAGCGATCGGATGCAATGTCCGCATGCTCATGCCCGAGCCCTACCGCACCGCGCACGATGATTATCTCGAACGATATTACCGGACAGGCGAACGGCGTATCATCGGCAAGGGTCGCGTCGTCGTCGGCGAACGCCGCGACGGCTCGACCTTCCCCATCGAATTATCGGTCGGCGAGATGCGCGCGGGCGGCGAACGCTTCTTTACCGGCTTCATCCGCGATCTCACCGAGCGGCAGCAGGCAGAGACGCGCCTGCAGGAACTGCAGAACGAGCTGGTCCATGTCTCGCGTCTGACCAGCCTAGGCGAAATGGCCTCGGCGCTCGCCCACGAAATCAATCAGCCCCTCTCGGCGATCGCAAACTATCTGAAAGGCAGTCGGATGCTGTTGGCACGCGACGATGTGCCTCACGACCGCCTTGCCGATGCGGTTGATCGGGCGGCGGCCGAGGCGCTTCGCGCGGGCGATATCATTCGGCGCCTGCGCGATTTCGTAGCGCGCGGCGAGACCGAACGCGCCGTTGAAAGCCTGCCCAAGCTCGTCGAGGAGGCGAGCGCACTCGCGCTCGTCGGGGCCCGCGAGCATGACATTCATGTGAGATTCGCCTTCGATCCCGTCATCGATCTGGTCCTCGTCGACAAGGTTCAGATTCAACAGGTGGTGCTCAATCTCGTCCGCAACGCCGTGGATGCTCTCGCCGAATCGCTGCCCGGGACGCGCGAGCTCACCATCTCAATTGATCCGGATGCCGACATGGCGCGGGTCAGTGTGACCGACAATGGGCCAGGCATTGCCCCGGAAATCGCAAGCCAGTTGTTTCAGCCCTTCGTGACGACAAAACGCACAGGCATGGGCGTAGGCTTGTCGATCTCCCGGACCATTGTGGAAGCCCATGGGGGAAAGATCTGGGTCGAGTCCGAAGAAGGTCGGGGTTCGAAATTTCATTTCACATTGCCGGCGGCCAGCGAGGAGGAGTTTTAGGATGGCAAGTGATCCGATCGTCTATGTGATCGATGACGACGACGGGGCGCGGCATTCGCTCGAGTTTCTGCTCGACTGCGCCGGCATTCGCGTTCGCGGTTTTGCGTCGGCCGACGCCTTCCTCACGGCGTCGCCGGCGCTTGACGGCGCCTGTATCGTGACCGACGTACGTATGCCCGGCACGAACGGGATGGAACTGGTCGAGAAAATCAGAGCGCAGGGGGCGACGGCTCCCGTCATCGTCATCACCGGCCACGCTGACGTTCCGCTCGCGATTCAGGCGATGAAGGCCGGCGTCGCCGAGTTCATCGAAAAACCGTTCGACGATGAGGCGATGCTTGGTGCGATCCGTCAGGCGCTGGCTCATCAGGCGGGGAGCGAAGCCGCGCGTGCTGAGACGAAAGCGATCGGCGAACGACTGGCGACATTATCATCTCGAGAGCGCGAGGTCGTCGACAGGCTGGTCGCCGGAAAAGCGAACAAAGCGATCGCCTTCGATCTCTCGATCAGCGCGCGAACCGTTGAAGTATACCGCGCCAATGCAATGATGAAGATGCAGGCGAGAACATTGTCCGATCTCGTGCGTATGGCCACCATAGTCCAGATGAGTGGTTCTGACTGATCAAGACGACGTTCGGGCGAGCTTTTGCTCTGTTCGTGATGGGAGAAAGCGTCAGCCAGCCAGAGTGCTGCTTTCATATCATTAGGTACCGAACAGGACTGACCTCTTTCGGCCAGAGTCAGCAGTTGCCGTGACCAAGAGAGAGGTGCAGCCTTCGATCGCCAGAATGGGTGGAAAGTTGAACCCCGCGAGCTCTTTGAAGTTCAAGCATCGCCGCCGCCGTTAGATATGCTTCTTCGCTCTCCTCCGTCGTCCAGCCGCACGAGCGCCTGGTCAATGCTTGGCTGTACGACGTCCCTGTGAATGGTTGTGTCGATTAAGTGTGCGATTGCAGCACCGATCGGTAACCGAAGGAACCGCGATAACCTGGTCCGCGTTTCGGTCACGCAATGCAGGAGCCAGTGTCATGATCGACGATCCGAAGAACACCGATGCGCCCGAGACTGTCAATCGGGAGCAAGACGACGAAGACACGCAGGCTCAATCTGTTACGGAAGCAGCGCGCAAGGAGCGCCCCCTTGCAGACAGCACCAAGGCGAAAACTGGCGACGAAACCGGCGATGCCCAGGACGTCGTTGATCATATGCGTCAGATGGAGCGTTCGGGAAAAATCGACATGGACGCTTACCGCGGTGAGCGCAGCGATGACGATGAACCGGGCCAGCTAGGCACGGGCGGCGACGAGGACGAGGGGCCGCGCGGCGCGGAGTGATATATCGTCCGTGGACGGCATTAGCGCGATCTGCCGGGCGCCGTTGAACATTGATCGCCACACCGGCGACGGAGCCGGACTTGTCGGCGGCACCTGTTAAGCGTTTGGCCCCGCCGTCCTGGGTCGCTGAGACGGCGGGGTTGAGCCGCCACTAGCTGCCCAGCGGTAAAGGATCGATAAATTTCTCGATTTGAGCACAGTTCGTCTTGAATAACGGCCATATGCTTGCACGGCGCTGATCAAGTTTGATCAGGGCAGATGCTTAAGTAGATTCCCCGATTTCGGCCTCGAACTCGCCAGGTTACTTCAAAGCCGTCTGCGGAAGAGCTGTACCGCTTCCCACCGCGAAAGCGGTGCGTTTCGAGGAACAGCGATGATGCTGCGGACACGGCTTGCGGCGTCCCCGGAAGCATCTGCTCGGCTTGAGCAGAGGGACCAAGGGGACGTCGCAGGTTTCGTATAATCCATGACCCGCAGAGGCGCTGCGCGCGCGTCAGCGCCTGTAATGCGATATATATGAAAGCGTCGCGCTTGGGAGGATGTCAGGCGGTGGGTCAAAGCGCATAGTTGGCGGTCGATACGCTTCTCAATCCCTGGCTGGGCCGTTGCCCCATTCACTTCACCGAGAAATCGAAAATGCGCGCGTTGGCAGCGCCGCCCGCGGCCGCGCCTGGCAGCGAATAAAGGAAGCCATATTCGCCAGGCGCCAAAGGGTCGCCGGCCTTGACCTTGTAGACCCCGGGTCGAACCAGCTCATATTCTATCGTGATGCGATCCTTGTCCATCACGCCCATCTTCGCCCCGCCAATGTTCATACTGCCGACGCGCGCCTCGCGGCGGTCCTTCTTCATGTTCAGACGAACGAGGTTGAAGTCGGCGGGTGAGCTCGCGAGAAATGCCGATCCCATGAAGGAGCTGGCGGTCGCGCCCTTCTGGGATTCGTCGAAGAAGAAATAGAAAAAGGGCTTGTTGGTCGACACGACGCGCGCTGCGGCATTCGGGATCGACACCTTGACGCTCGCCGAGGCGATGCCGCCGGTGAGCGCATAACCCCAGATGCCGCCGGTCTTGACCTGGCTGGAACTGGTCGGCTCTATCCGCTCCATCCGCCCTTCCTCGACGGTTCCGTGCAGAAGGTAGACGCCCGGCGGGTGCGGCACGTTGGGATCGGACGAGTCTACCGATAGCTCGGCTGCGGGGTCGGCTTTGCCCGAGCGTACCATCGCCGCGATAACATTGCTCGATACGCCCTTCTTCTTGAGTTCGATCATCTGCTCGGCGGTGAGATCGAAGCTGGCTGCCTCGGCCTCGATCTTCGCGATAATGGCGGCATCGCCGAGTTGCATCTCGGTCAGCGCAACGATGTCGTTGATCGTCAAATCCTCGGCAGCAGCGGCCGCCGGGCAGCAGGCAATCGCCATCGCCGCAGCAATCTTAAAGTAGCTTGTCATGGTTCCCCCAAGTCATTCACAACCAATGCCGTCGTTGTCGCGGTCGAGGTGCTGGCCATAGCCGGGATCACCGCGGCGCACCGGGGACGCGCCCGCGGCCCGCGCTGCGGTACAATTGGGATATGCTCTCGATGGACCGGTAAGGCGCTGCGGCCGTTCGGCGCGCGGCGCCGAGCCGCTCGGCGCGCGGTGGCAATGCCGCCCACCATTCCTGCGATCGTTATGACAGCCGTCCGCCGCAAGTCCGCCCCCATGGGCAGCCGCGACGGCAGGCCATGTCAAAGCAGCCAACGCTGCAGCAATCTGGAAATAATGCATAGCCCCGTCCCCGCCGGGAAGATGCCTCGTAATGGAACGGATGTCGAATCCTGTATTCGCATTCGCCGATATTGTTTTGTTCGATTTTGGGATGGCAGTAGATCATCTTGAAACTATGCTGCGGCCGTTAGGGAGGCATCATGCGCAAGTATCGCGGGTGGCCGGGAAACCAATCGAAGCGCCCCCCACGGCGGCAGAGGCCCCGTCGCAAGCCTCCCCTATTTGTCCTGTTTCTGCTGGTCTTCGCCGGAACCGTTGCGGTCACCCAAGCCTATCTGTCGGGTTGGTTCGATGGAGTATCTGGAAAACCGCTATCGTTTGCCAGCGCCGCAACCGCCGAAACTTCCGAACCGAGCGAGCCTTCGACGCGGCTGAGCTTTTCATTCTGCCACACGGGCGGCGGCTATAACTGCGTCGTGGATGGCGACACGATCTGGCTTGAGGGAATGAAGATCCGGATTGCCGACATCGATGCGCCCGAGACCCATGACTATGGGTGCCAGGCCGAAAAGGACCTGGGAGACCGGGCTACGGTGCGCCTGCGTGAAATTCTCCAGGGCGGGAATATTGCGTTACGATCCATTGAACGGGATGCCGACCAATATGGCCGCAAGCTGCGCATCGTCATGGTCGATGGTCAAAGCGTCGGGGAGGCCCTCGTCGCTGAAGGGCTCGCGCGCTGGTATGCGGGCGGTCGCAGACCTTGGTGCTGAACTAGGTTTGAAACATCAGCTTTGGCGCGTGCCTCGCCTGGACCGTCTTCTGTCGGCCTCAACCTTCATTCGAACAGCGTTTTCGCGGCAGAGACGATGCCAGCAACAAATGATCCGGCGACCAGAACGGTCAAGGCCCAATATTCGACCGCGAGCGCCTTGTCGCGCCATTTGGGATCCTTGATCACTGGCACCGATGCCCCTGCCAATATCGATCCCAACGGGCCGCATAGCCGTCGCGCACCATTGCGCAGTTGAGGTCGCCCGACCGCGGCGAGGTGCAAAAGGCGGCCGTCCGATTGCCCCCGGCGCCGCCGACTGACCGGCAGCGCATCGTCGGACCCTCGACCGTTACATGCCCCGTGGGCCGCGTGCCGGTGCGGTTGCCGAGCAGCCTCACAAGATGATCGCGCGCGGCTATGGGTTCGGCAGCAGGGCAAGGGTGGCCCGCACGGCACGACCCGTCCATTTCGCGCGCCGCGATACCCGAGAGGCGAATGTGCGGACCTTCGGCGCACCAGATCGGCCCGTCGCCGTCCCATACGGCGACCGGGGTTCAATCGAACGATTGCCCGGCAGGGACAACCGTTGCTGCAAGGATGAGCGACAGGATCATTGCGGCTCGCACCCTTTTGGCCAAGGCTCATCGACGCCCCAACGGCCGCAGACGCCGTATGTGTTGGGCTTTTCATCGGTGCTCACGACCATCCGGCTATCGCCATCGACAATATCAACGAGCGTGGCGGCGAGTTGGCCGGCCGCATAGTCGCCCTTCAGTTCCGGGATCGGGTGACGCCCGCGGCCATGCCGCCCCTGGCGCATGGTTATGATCTTGATGTAAAAGCTGTCCTTCAAATCCTGCCGATCGATGCGCCGCATGTCAGTTGGCCACGGAGAACAGGACGGCGAATCGAGCGCCACGCCGGGCGATTTCCGCCTCGGCCGCCTCTTTCGCAGCGCAATAGGCCTCAGCAGCGCGCAGGCTCGCGCCATGCTCGCGAAAGTGCGCGTCGGTTCGCTCTTCCGGGGACAGGCCTTCCGCGAGCAGCAAATCGACGCCATAGGCCGCCACAGCATCGGCTGCCGTGACCCCTTTGCTGGATAGAACAGCATGTGCCGCCGCGAGCGCAGCAGCCCGCACGTCGGGTGCCAATTGATCCTGGCCGTAGATCGTCAGACCGCTTGCCATCGTTCAATCCTCATAAAGCCGGGCGCGGACGTCCGAAGCCATCGCGTCGGCCGTCGTGGCGCGGGTCAGCAGGTCGGGGTTGCCGGTTCGCGCCGCGCGGTCGCGGTATCGGCGCGCGCGATCCTCGATATAGTCGGCAATCCGGTCGGCGTCCGAAGGACCGTTATGTCCGATCAGCGGTGTCATGCGTGCGCGGTCTCGACCTTGAATCCAAGGCTCCGACCCGGATGGGCAGGAGCGCTGTTGAGCGCCGCATTCAGTGCAGCACCAACATGCTTATCCGCACGAACAAGCTTGGGATCAACGCCGAAGCGTCGCCAGTCCGCTGCGGTGAACCGCTGCAAATCCACTCCCATCCCAATGTCGGGCAACCTGCGGGTGAAGACGTCGATTTCCGCCGCTGTGACGCCATGTTTTTCCAATATGGCCTCAACCTCTTCGCGGGCACGATCGACCGTCTCCTGCGGCACGCCCTGGCCCACGATAGTGAAGCCGCGAAAGCTCCTTGCCTGCACGTCCATCTTTCATCTCCGACTCGATTCTCGATTGCACAAATGTTCCACTAATGTTCTCATTTGTCCAGCATGAGTCGCGACCTCGTCAACCCGATCCAGGACCTGTTCGACGCAGCGGTCCGGCATCACACGATCAAGGTGTCGTGCGGGTGCGGCAATGTTGGCATCTTCGATCCGCACGCGCTCTGGTGGCACTTCGAGCGCAAGGGATGGAACGACAAGCTGTCCGCAGTGCGCAAGCGGATGCGCTGCCTTCAATGCTATGTGGGAAAGCGGAAGCGAACGCTCGCGGCGCTTGAACTCACTTCCGAGGCGCACACGCGGCAATTGCCGATGCCGGATATTATCGAGTGGAAGCGGCAACTCAGGCGGCGGCGTTAGACATCTCAGTCCGAGAGGGTTTCGTCCTCGATCGCCGCCGTGATCATCCGGTCCCAGGTGTCGGCGTCGCCCGCCGCGATCATGCGGCCGCTCGGTTCGCGCAGGGTGCGCAGAACCGCGAGCGCCGCCGGGGCATAGTCGGGCCAAAGATCGTCGACCGCGGATCCCGCCGATCCCATGTCGCCTTCGGCGTTGCGGCTCAGCGCATGGCCGGCCAGTACGCGGGCAACCCGCTCGACCGGCGCAGTCTTTGCAGCATCATATTCGGGGGTCATGTCATGTCTCCTTCGCATCGCGAACGCGCGTGCGCCCGGCCGGTTGCCGATTGACAGGCCGGGCAGGCGCGGCATGATCGGAGCGTGTGCAACCTCTACACCAACAAGACCGCGGTGCAGGAGATGGCCGACCTGTTCAAGGCACAGGCGCCGCGCGGCTTCAACGCGCCCGCGGACGTCTATCCGGGCTATCCGGGGTTGGTCGTCCGCGAAGATGACGGCGCCCGCGCGATTGACCAGATGACATGGGGCTTCCCAGTCCGCCTCAAGGGCATGAAGCCGACAAGCAAGCCGAAACCCGTCAACAATGCCCGCGACGACAAGCTGCTGACGCCTTTCTGGAAGCACTGGTTCACGGCCCCAGCACATCGCTGCCTCATTCCGTTCACCGCCTTTGCCGAGGCCGAGGGGCCGAAGGGCAGGATGACCCGCACATGGATCAGCGTCGCCGATCAGCCGACTGCGGCGTGGGCAGGCCTGTGGCGGCCGACCGACGAATGGGGCGACGCCTATACCGGCGTCATGGTCGACGCGACCGAGGAGCTTTTCGACATTCACGACCGGATGCCAGTGATCCTGCACCCCGACGAGCACGAGGCATGGCTGCGCGCGCCCGCCGAGGAAGCGATAACGCTGGTGCGGAAATATCCCGCCAGCAGGCTGGTCGTCGACCGAACCGCCGAACCTTGGTTCAAGGCGAAACCCAGCGCATCGGACACGCCGTCGCTGCTTTAGTAGATTGGAGCGCCGCGTGAGCGACGAAGTGCTCATCGTCGGACTGACCGCCTTCGGGATCATACTGATGTGCGTCATCCTCGTGCTTGCTGGCAGCAGGGATGACGAATGATCCGAAAAGGGTCGGGACTTCCCTTGCTTCCTGCCCCTTAAGGTGACGGCATCGACAATCGCCTCCGGTGGTTCCCCCTTGCGTTCCGGGTCAGGCCAGCAGCCGCCGCAAAAAATGGACGCGGAAGAGGTCGAGCAGTGCCTCGGCCGTCTCGTTGTCGGTCGCATGCGCGATGACCAGCAGTCCGTCGTCCGGAGCCGCTGCATATTCGAACGGATGAAGCCCCGTCAGCCGCAGCGTGGCAGGGTCGATTCCGTCGCGGCGGAGCGCGGCATGCGCGGCATCGTCGATCGACAGCCCGATCCAGATCCCGGCGCTGCGCGCCGCGAGGTCATCGAGATCCTCGCGTTCGCTCGCGATCAATAATTCAGCCCTGCCGTCCACTGCGAATCCCCCTTGGTTCACGCGCGCTCGCCGCGGTCGATGAGCCGGAGGCACGAACCGCCCCGTCCGCGAATCCGGCGATCGATCCCGCACGCCTTGCTACGATTGCCCGCGCCTGGCCATGCCAAATTCGATGACATGCCCGGCAAAAATTCTTTAGCCGCCATTTGTCGCCCGCCGTTGCCGCAGGCCGTCCCGGTGCCGGTGTGAGCCGTGTGGCCGTCCGCGAAACCCCGCGCAACGGCTGGCCGCCGCTTTTTTCCCCGCCCGCTGCGCGAGCTCCTCGCGCCCCGCGTTCCGCGTCCAAAAAAGCGCCGGCCATCCGTTCTCCGCTTCGCTGCGACCCTGCAGGTGCGCTGCGTTTCCGTGGCGTCCGTCCTGTCCCTGCTCACGCTCCGGGGACGGTCTCCGGCAGCGATGAAGGAGACGAACAATGGCAGCTATCGGCTTTGTGAACGGCACCATCGAAAAAGGCTTCGTTGGCCAGCTCAAGACCCTCTCGATCCGCGCGAGCATCGAGATCAGCCCGAACCGGAGCAAGTCGAACGACGTGCAGCCCGATTTCCGGGTCTTTTCCGACGGCGTGGAGATCGGTGCCGGCTGGGTTCGCACCGGCGAGGTGTCGGGCAAGACCTATGTCTCGCTGAGCCTCGCGGCGCCCGAGTTCGGACCGCGCCGGCTCTACGCCAACCTCGGCCGCGCCGCGGGCCAGGACGACGACGACACCTACGCCGTCATTTGGAACCCGGCCGACTGACGGCCGACCCCGCGTCCGCTCCGGCGGGCGCGGGGATCACCCTTTTCGTTGTCACGGCGTGATATTCGGCTAGGATTCCCGAGACATGAAAACCGATCTCGACCATCTTCCCGGCGGCAAGCAGCAAGACCTCGCGCGCATCGTCGAAATCCTCTTCGCCGAGTTCGAAGACGCGACGGCGCTTGCGACGCAGAAATGGAAGAAGCAGGGCCGCATCCTCAAGGTCATCCTCTACGGCAGCTACGCGCGCGGCGACTGGGTCGCCGATCCCAAGGGCGGCTATTACTCCGATTATGATATCCTCGTCGTCGTCAACGACGAACGGCTGACCGATCCCGTCGACTATTGGTACAAGGCCGAGGACCGCTTCCTGCGCGATTATGGCGTGACCAAGAAACTGTCGGCGCCTGTCGGCCTGATCGTCCATAGCCTCGCCGACGTGAACCAGCAGCTATCGCGCGGCCGGCCTTTCTTCATCGACATCGTGCGCGACGGGATCGTGCTCTACGAGCTCGGTACGCAGGCGTTCGATACGCCGAAGCCGCTGTCGCCCGAGGAGGCGCGGGCGGAGGCGCAGGACTATTTCGATAAGTGGTTCAAGAGCGCGAGCGCATTTTTCCGGAACGCTGGTTATGCCATAAAGGATGGCGAGAACAATTTAGCAGCCTTCCTGCTGCACCAGGCGACCGAGCATTTCTATCACACGGTGCTGCATGTCCTGACGCTCTATTCGCCCAAATCGCACAAGATCAATTTCCTGCGCGACAAGTCCGAGGACATCGCGCGCGACCTGATTCCCGTCTGGCCGCGCGACAGCAAGTTCGGTCGCCGCTGCTTCGAGCTCTTGCAGCAGGCCTATGTCAACGCCCGCTACTCACCGCACTACAAGATCACCGGCCCCGAGCTCGAATGGCTCGTCGAGCGCATCGAGCTCTTGCAGGCCGAAGTGAAGGCGATTGCCGAGAAACGCTTGGCGGAAGGCGTTGGCTCGTGACCGACGTTACCCGGCTTGCGCCCTGCTAAAAAGGTCGGGTTGCCGCGGTGCCGCCAGCACCTCGCGCGCCTCGATCGCCGCACCGACCGCCTGCCGATAATGGACGGTTCGGCAGCGCTCGGCCTCCTCGAACCCAATCGGTGACCATTCCTCGCCCGGGTAACAGGTGTCGTAAATCGCGCGCGCGGCAGCGCGCAGCTGCACGTCGTGCTGCATTCTTCGTCTCCGTCGATGTCGAATCGCCGCGGGCAGCGGCAAGGCGCGTATAAGAACATAAGCAGAACAAGTGCGCAAGATCGATGGGGGTTGTTTTTGCCGCTTGGTGCCTTCGACCCTCCCGGGGAAGCGGCCGCGGCGTCATCAACAGGGCACCAGGCGGCGCGTTGAGGCGCCGCGCATCGAGGTGCCATGCCATGACCGATGTTCCCGACAGCGATGCCAACGCGCGCGCGGCGCTCGCACGGCGCGGGTCGCCCTTCCTCGCCCCCGACCAGGCGGCTTTCTATCTCGGCGTGTCGCCGCGCACGCTGCAAGAATATCGGTCTGCCGGTACCGGCCCGCGCTTCCGGCGCCATAGCCGCCATATCCGCTACCATGTCGACGATCTCGATGCCTGGTCGCGGAGCGTCGGCGAGGCCGGCCCCGGTGCCTAGGGCGCCCGTTCGCATCGTCGGCGCGGCGCTTCGCGCGGCGCGGCGGCGGACGCGCGCGCGGAGGTGCTGGATCGGCTTCTGCGCCGCGCTGTCGGTCGCGCTGGCGGCGACCTTGGCCGCGCCGCCGCGCCCGCGCTTGCTCTGGAACGCGAGTGCCAGCGCCCCGGTCGGCCTGTGGCGGGTGTTGCCCGGCGTGCCCGTGCGCCGCGGCGACATGGTCGTCGCACGGCTCGGGCAGCCCTGGCGCGACCTCGCGGCGCGGCGCCACTATCTCCCCGCCAATATCCCGCTGCTGAAGCGCGTCGCCGCCGCGCCCGGCGATCGCGTCTGCGCCTTCGGACCCTGGATCTTCGTCGAGGGCAGGGTGATCGCGCTCCGCCGCGCCGCCGATCGCCGCGGGCGGCCGCTGCCCTGGTGGCGTGGTTGTCGGACGCTTGACGATGGTGCGATGCTGCTGATGATGGACGACCCCGCGAGCTTTGACGGGCGCTATTTCGGGCCGGTCGAGCAGCGGGCGGTCATCGGCAAGGCGGTGCCGCTATGGCTTCGCTAGGGCGCGCCGCGGCGTTCGCGGCGCTGCTGCTCGTCGCCGCCGCGCCGGTCCGCGCGCAATCGATCGATCGCTGGCGGCCCCACATCGAGGAAGCGTCGACGCGCTTCGGAGTGCCGGCCGAGTGGATCGAGCGCGTGATGCGCGCCGAGAGCGGCGGCCGCACGACGCTCGGCGGACGGCCGATCACAAGCCGCGCTGGGGCAATGGGGCTGATGCAGCTCATGCCCGGCACCTGGGCGGCGATGCGCGCGCGGCTCGGACTCGGCCCCGACCCGCACGCGCCGCGCGACAATATCCTGGCGGGAACGCTGTACCTGCGCCTGATGTACGACCGTTTCGGCTATCCCGGCCTGTTCGCGGCCTATAACGCGGGGCCGGGGCGCTACTCGGCATACCTCGCGGGTCGGCAGCGCCTGCCCGGCGAAACGCGCGCCTATGTCGCGCAGGTGGCAGGGCCGGGCGGTCTGTCCCGCTCAGTGCCGACGGCGCCCGTTGGTCTCCCGCCACTCCTGGCCCCGATCGGCGCCGCGAGCGCGTCGAAGCAGTCGATCTTCTTCATCCGACGCTAGGCTGCGAGCCCGGCAAGTCCCGGCATTGGTGGCGCTGCGCCTGTCCGGGTCATGGCGCTGTCGTCCTGCATTTTTACCCGTTCGCTCGCAACTTGAGGCGTACATGGTGCGGCATGTCATGTTCGCCGGCCGCGCCGGGCGCGAGCAAGTGACGTGCCACCGCCTGGTCCGGCGGGGCGGGCTCGTCGCGCGGCCGGGTCTTGCGGAGCGCGGGAATAAGGAGCGCGCACTGGCGGCGGGGGGCCGCCGCCAAGGGTCGCGTGTTGTTTTGGCCCGCGCATGCGCTCTTGGCTTTGGCCGGGGGCACGGCGGCGGCGCCCGTGCGCCGGGTGAACAGCGCCCCGCGCTGTCCAGGCCCTGGCGGGGCCATGGCCGACCCGGTCCCGCCCGCGCGCACGCCGCCGCGCCGGCGGCGTCGCCAAGGGCGCGTTTCTTCTCGGGTGCCCGCGGCACGATGCGGTCGCCGCGCGCGATGGCGCGCGGCGGGGTTCGGTTCGGGGCCTTCCCGCCGTCGCGGCGGTGGCCGGCGCTCCCTCCTGGGCGCGGCCCGGCGTCCCGCAAGCCGGCTGCGCCGGCTCCTCCTCTGCGTTCCGGTCCTGCGGATGCGGGCCGCCTCCTAGCCGCGCCCGGCAGGTCGCAGCTCGCCGCCCACCCCCACTCCGGGGGAGGCCCAGGGGGTTTTGGGCGTGTCAGGAGGATAGCAATGGACAGGATCAGCAAGCGTCGCGCGCGGCGCGCGGGTGGGGCATGGCGCCTTGAAGGGAGGGCGGCATGAACTTGCTCACCTCCGAGTTGCGCGCGGCCCTGCGCGCCAATGACATCGCCCGCCGTGCCGCGCAGCAGGGCGCGCAGCGCGAACCCGACCCGGTGCCGGTCGTCAAATTATTATCACCCGTTGGCGCCGCGACATGGCTCGCGACCGAGCTCGACGCCGACGGCGACACGCTTTTCGGCCTCGCCGATCTCGGCTTCGGTTGCCCCGAACTCGGCAGTTTCTCGCTCGCCGAAATTGCGAGCCTGCGCTTGCCGTTCGGCCTCGCCGTCGAGCGCGACCTGCATTTCTCGACGGCGCACTCGCTCTCGGCATGGGCCGAGGCGGCGCGCCGCGCGGGGTCGATCATCGGCGCCGAGCGCGACCTTCGCCGCAAGGTGGCGACAGGCGGCGGCAACGAGCTTCCATCGAAGGGTGGATGACGCGCGGCGCGTTCCCGCCGCTGGATAAGCCGGTCCGCCCAATCGCAAAACTCGACGGACCGGCACTCACTAGGAGTGTGTACAATGAAACTCGACTTTATCGACCTTGGCAAGCTGTCGATCAGCAAGGCCAATATGCGCTACGCGAAAAAGGCGCCCGACGTGTCCGATATCCTTCCGACCGTTCGCGCGCGCGGCGTTCTCGTGCCGCTGATCGTGCGCCCCAACTGCGGTCCCGACGCCTATGAGATCGTCGCGGGCGCGCGGCGCTACACCGCCGCCAAGATCGTCGCCGACGAGCGCGGCGACGGCAGCGGCGACCCGCTGCCGTGCGCGATCCTCGACGAGGGTGACGATGCCGCCGCCATCGAGGCGTCGCTGATCGAGAATGTCGCGCGGCTCGCGCCCGACGAGGTGACGCGTTGGGAAACCTTCACCAAGCTGGTCCGCGAAGGCCGTGACCCTGCCGATATTTCGGCGACCTTCGGCATCCCCGAACCGGGGGTGAAGCGCATCCTCGCGCTCGGCAATCTCTTGCCGCGCATTCGCGACCTCTACCGGCGCGAGGAAATCGATGCCGCGACCGTCCGCCACCTGACGCTCGCGAGCAAGAGCCAGCAGAAAGCGTGGCTCGCGCTCCACGACGACCCGCAAAGCTATTGCCCGACGGGCCACCAGCTCAAGGCATGGCTGTTCGGCGGCGCGTCGATCAAGACCGAACATGCGCTGTTCGACGTCGAGGCAAGCGGGCTTGCGGTGATCGCCGACCTGTTCGGCGAGGACCGCTATTTCGCCGACGCCGACGCCTTCTGGACGGCGCAGAACGCCGCCATCGACGCGCGCCGCGAAGCCTATCTGGGCGATGGGTGGAGCGACGTGGTGATCGTCCCGCCGGGCGAATATTTCCACCGCTACGACTTCGCCACGGCGCCCAAGCGCAAGGGCGGGCGCGTCTATATCGACGTGCGCGAGAACGGCGAAATCGCCGTCTACGAAGGCTATGTGACCGCCAAGGAAGGCAAAAGGCTCGAACGCGGCGAGGCCATCGATAGCGCCCCCAAGGCGCCGCGTCCCGAAATCACGCGCACGATGCAGACCTATGTCGATCTCCATCGCCATGCCGCCGTGCGCGCTGCGCTGACCCGCCATCCGAAGGTCGCACTGCGCTTGATGGTCGCCCACGCCATCGCCGGGTCGCACCTGTGGAAGGTGCAGCCCGAACCGCAGGCCTGCCGCAACGAGGCGGTGCGCGAGTCGGTCGAAACCTGCAAGGGCGAGACCGAGTTCGACACGAAACGCCGCGCCGTGCTCGACCTGCTCGGCTTCTCGCCCGAGGAGCCGACGGTGACCGGCGGCAATGGCGACGGCTTTGGGCTTGCCGGGATTTTCCTGCGCCTGCTCGACCTACCCGACCGCGCGGTCATGGACGTCATCATGATCGTCATCGGTGAGACGCTCGCCGCGGGAAGCGCCGCGGTCGAGGCGATCGGCGCCGAAATCGGCATCGATATGGCGGCCTACTGGCAAGCCGACGAGGCCTTTTTCGAAGCCTTGCGCGACAAGGAGGTGCTGACGCGCATCGTCGCCGAGGTCGCGGGCGAAGAAGTCGCCGCCGCCAACGCAAAGGAAAAGGGCGCCACGTTGAAGCGCATCATCCGCGATCACTTGGACGGGGCGAACGGGCGCGCGAAGGTCGAGGGCTGGGTGCCGAAATGGATGGCGTTCCCGCCGTCGGCCTACACCGCGCGCACCGGCAATGACCCCGACCCGGCGGGTCCGGGCGCGGCGATCGCGCTCCCGGCACCGGCGAAGGCCGGGACGGAACCGCAGGCCGAGCGCCAAGCCGCCTGACCTTCGAGCGGGCGGCGGCGCACCGCCGCCCGTCCATTTCAGTATCGCGCCGCCCGCCGCTTTCGCGGTTCGGGTGGCGTTTTTTTTCCTCTTCGATCCCGCCGATAAACAGCCGGTCGCGACCAAAAAACCCGCCGACGCGGGTTGCAATCGAGGGTCAGGAAAGAGGCTGTCTGCTCGGATCGGCCAAGCATCCAGCAGCGAACGGGCCGCGTCAAGGACGACGGGGCCCCACCATTTTGCTGCGCAAAATCGTGACCCCCATCGCCGCTGCGCGGCCGCTTCGCGGTCCTTGACCCGGCCCGCCCGCCGCCGGGCGAGGCTCCCATCTTTCACGAAAAGCCAGGAGCCAGATATGAGCATCGAACAGCAAATCGAGGAACTGCGCGCCGAACTTTCATGGTGCGACGACGCGGGCGAACGGCGCCAGATCGCGGCGGAACTGCGCGCCGCCGAGCGGCAATTGCGCCGCGCAAGCCGCGCAGATCGGCAGTTGGAAACGGCAGATCGGCGATAGTAGGCTGGGCATCGAGCGAGGCCGAAACCGGAGCGGCGCCAGCGGGCGCTGCTCCTTTTTTGCTCGCGAAAAAAGGCGGCGAGGAACGATGCGAGCGGCGGGGAGATCGGGGGAGGGACGGAAGGCAAGATAGAAAGCTGCGGCACCCCCGGTACCGTAACGCATTGTCTGCACATCCTTTTTTGCGGGTTTGAGACAGTGCCGCCCTGCCGGCGACGGTGCCGATCCGGCAGAAAGCGGCGGTTTTCCGCCCATTTTTCCGGCACCGATTTTCATCTTTTGGGTGCGCGCGCATAATTGCGCTCTCTCTCCCTTGACGGCGCCGACGATGTCAACCGAAGATGATTTCGAACCGCGGCTCGGCCGCATCGGCGACAAGGGCCGCAAGCCCCGGCCGCGCAAGTTCCTCTCGCGCGTGATCGCCGCCGCCAATCTCGCGCGGGGCGGTGTCCCCGGCCGCTCCCGCCCCTCGGTCTTCACCGGCAGCCGGATCGGGCGTGGTGCCGGGGTCGGCCGCGTCCTGTCGGCGCGCGACCGCTACGCCGCGTTCCGACGGCGCCGCGTCATCGTCAAGACCCGGACCGTCAAACTCGGCGGCAAGGGTTTCGAGGGCGCCAAGGCGCATCTTCGCTATGTCGAGCGCGACGGCACGACGCGCGAGGGTGGGCGCGGGCAACTCTATAGCGCCGACAGCGACGCCGTCGACCGGGGCGCCTGGCTGGAACCGGCGAAGGACGACCGCCATCAATTCCGCATCATCGTCAGCGCCGAGGACGGCATGGAATATGACGACCTCAAGCCGCTGACGCGGCGGCTCATGGCCAGGGTCGAGGAGGACGTGGGGACGAAGCTCGACTGGGTGGCGGTCGATCACCATAACACCGGGCATCCCCACACCCATATCATCGTCCGCGGCAAGGACGCGCGGGGCAGGGACCTGGTCATCGCGCGCGACTATATCAGCCATGGCCTGCGCGAACGCGCGTGCGAACTGGTCGATCTCGACCTTGGTCCGCGCACCGACCGGGCGATCGAGCAGCGGCTTCGCGCCGAGGTCGAGCAGGAACGGCTCACCAGCATCGACCGCGCGATGCTGCGCGAGGCCGACAAGGACATATTGGTCAGCGCGAAGGCGCGGGGGCCGTTTGACCATGACATTCGCATGGGCCGCCTCAAGACGCTCGAGCGTCTCGGGTTGGCGACGCGGCAGGGCGCGGCGCATTGGCGGCTGGCCCCCGGGATGTCCGAGACGCTGCGCCGGATGGGCGAGCGCGCCGACATCGTCCGCACGATGCAGCGCGCCTATGCGGCGCGAGGGACCGCGCCTGCGCCTGTCGACCACGCCATTTATGATCCGGCCGCGGCCGATGCCCGCCCGCTCATCGGCCGCCTCGTCGAACGCGGACTGTCCGACGAACATGCCGACCGTCATTATGTCATCGTCGAAGCCATCGACGGCCGTACCCATTATGCCGAGATCGGGAAGGGCGGAGCGGTCGGTCCGATCCCCAAGGATGCGATTGTCGAGATCAGGCCGCGCGGCAGCGGCGTTCGGTCCGCCGATCGCACGATCACCGAAGTCGCCGCCGCCAATGGCGGGCGCTATTCGGTCGATGCGCACTTGAAGCAAGACCCGGCAGCCAGCGAACGCTTTGCCCAAACCCATGTCCGCAGGCTCGAGGCGATGCGGCGCGTCGCGGGCAACGTCGAGCGCGAACCCGGTGGGACCTGGATCATTACCCCCGAACATCTCGCCAAGGTGGAAGCGTTCGAAGCCCGCCAGCTTCGCGACCAACCCGTGTCCGTCGAGATCCTCTCGGCGGTGCCGCTCGACAAGCTGCCGGGAACGGAGGCCGCGACCTGGCTCGACCGCGAACTGGTCGCCGACAATCCCGTACCGCTGCGCGATGCCGGTTTCGGGCAGGAGGTCCGCGTCGCGCAGGCCATGCGGCGGCAATGGCTGGTCGCCGAGCAGCTTGCCGGGGAACAGGACGGCCAAACCGTGTATCGCCGCGACCTGCTCGCGGCCTTGCAGCGCCGCGAATTGTTTCGGGTCGCGCGCCAGCTATCGGGTGAAATCGGCAAACACTTCGTCGAAGCGAAGCCGGGAGAGCCGATCGAGGGACGCCTGGTCCGCACGGTCGAGATGGTGAGCGGACGCCATGCGCTGGTCGAGCGATCGCGCGACTTCACGCTGGTTCCGTGGCGCCCGGTGATGGAGCGGCATATCGGCAAGAACGTCTCAGGCATCATGCGCGAGGGCGGTATTAGCTGGACGTTCGGGCGCCAGCGGGGCGGTCCGAGCATCTCGTGACCTCATTTGGCCGCAAGCAGATCGGCGGCGTTGGAGACGAGCCGGGTGAGGGCAGTCGCGATCGGAGAGAGCCCTTGAATCCAGATATAGCCTTCCTAACTTTTCATCGCCGGACGCCAGGTTCGGGTCCGGTTGGACATGGAGAGCGTCGGCTCTTCGCTACCGGCGCATCTCATGCCCGAATTGCTTCGAGAAGGAGGATTTGGAGATGAGAAGCAACTTCGACTTTACGCCCTATCGGCGCTCCACGGTCGGCTTCGACCGTCTTTTCGATCTGCTCGAGACCGGCATGCGCGGCGACGCGGCCGACGGCTACCCGCCCTTCGACATCGTGAGGGACGGCGAGGACAGCTACCGGATCACGCTCGCGGTCGCCGGTTTCCGCCCCGACGAGATCGAGGTGGTCGCGCAGCAGAACCAGCTCACCGTCACCGGCAAGCGCAACGAGGATGATGGCAAGGGCCAGTATCTGCACCGAGGCATTGCCGCGCGTGACTTCGAGCGGCGCTTCCAGCTCGCCGATTTCATCGAAGTCGGCGAGGCGGGCTTCGACAACGGTCTGCTTTCGATCGAGCTGAAGCGCGTCGTCCCCGAGGCGATGAAACCTCGGAAGATCGCGATCGGCAGCGGCCCATCCGCGCCCGAGCGGATTGAATCGCGCAAGGAGAAGGCGGCCGAAGCCGCCTGATCCCGCCACAAAGGAACGGCCCTCCGGCGCCGCCTGTCCGAGGCGGGCCGGTCGGCCACGCCCATTCCAGCCAGAAAGGAGATGACTATCATGGCACTTCGTGATCTCATTCCCTGGAGTCGGCAGGAAAACCGGCTCCCCCATCCGGTCAGCCCCGAACGCGACCGGGGCTATGACACGCATCCGCTGCTGTCGCTTCACCGCGAGGTGAACCGGCTGTTCGATGATGTCTTTCGCGGCTTCGAAGGTCCAGCCTTCGGCGGCTTCGGTCGCGACGGCGGCTGGCCGCACGTCGAGCTCAGCGAGACCGACAAGGAGATCCGCGTCACCGCCGAACTGCCCGGTCTCGATGAAAAGGACGTCGAGATCAGCGTCGAGGAAGGCGTGCTGATTCTGAGCGGCGAGAAGCGCGCCGAAATCGAGGACAAGGATCGCGGCTATTCGGAGCGCAGCTACGGCCGCTTCGAACGGCGCATCGGCCTGCCGCTGAGCGTCGATCGCGAGCAGGCGGACGCCACGTTCAGGAATGGCGTGCTCACCGTCACGCTTCCCAAGACGGAGGCGGCGAAGCAGAATGTGCGCCGCATCCCGATCAATGGCAAGTCGGCCTGACGGCGCGGCCCGGGATGTCCATCCCGGGCCGGTTGCCAACGACAACCATGCAGGGCGGTGTGCAATGTTCGGCGCCGTGCCCGATGGTGCGGTTGCGATCGTGGAACCCGTTCCCCCGAGCCCGGTCACATCGGGCCGCGCGCATCGCGACCGCTGGCGCGTGCGCTTTGCCCCGCGATGGGGACCGTCTGCCGATCCGCTGACCGGCTGGACCGGTGGCGGTGATCCGCTGGGCACGATCGAATTGCGTTTCGCCAACCGGGAGGTCGCGGAAGCCTATTGCCGGCGGGCCGGAATATCTTTCGAGTGCCGCTTTGCACCACCCGGGCCGCCGCGCGTACCGATGCTCCCGCCGGTCGCGACCACGCCGCTATGCTGTTGGCCGAGCGGACCGCATGCGCTTTGCTGCGGGCGATATCCGGTCCTGGAACAATGCGCGGCAGAAAATGACACCGGCACGCGGCGCGTCTCGTAACGCGCCGCGTGCCGCTCACTGGATCGAGATGACTCCGTCCACCGCGCGCCATTCCGCGGGACGGATCAGCCGCTCGTGCGCGATCCGCACCGAGTGGAGCGCGGCCTCGACCTCGCGCCGCCAATAATCGAGGAAGTCGAACAGCACCGGGAAGTCGGGCGCGAGATCATATTCCTGCCAGACGAACAGTTGCAGCAGCGACGGATGATCGGGCCGGTAATAATGGATCTCGGCCGTGGTCAGGCCATAGCCCTGCAACTGCCGGGCCAGCGCAGGATCGCTCATAAGGCGGCCCGGTGCTCCCCGCCGCCCCGATCGAGCGTCCGCAGCGCCGCCAGTACATCGTCGACCGGGACGGCACGTTTCGCGCCAGGCAGCTTGCGGAGGGCGGGCTTGTCCCGAACTGCGGCGCGGTCCGAAGCCCATCTTGCCAGCAAGGCGCGCTTGACCTCGGGTTCGAGGCTTGGGTGGCGCGCAATTTCGAAGGGATGAAGAAAACGGGAAAATGGCTGCGACATGATCGTGCCTCCTTCCTGAGTCGCTCCTTTTTCATCGCATGCGGCGATCCGCCGCATCGCCATTTTGGAACGGAAACGAGTCGCGTCAAGAGGTCTCGCCATAGCCGAAAGCGTCTTCCTCTGGCACTTCACAGTATAGAGTGCCGAAAAAATTTTCGCCGCCCTCTTGAACCGAAAAATTCGCTTTCCTAGCTCATCCACGCCGCCTGTCCGGGAGGCGGGCGGCTCGTATCATATCGTTATGCAACATGGAGGTTATGCATGCATTTCCGTCCCTTGCACGACCGTGTGGTCGTCCGCCGCATCGAAGCCGAGGAGAAGACCTCGGGCGGCATCATCATCCCCGACACCGCCAAGGAAAAGCCGCAGGAAGGCGAAGTCGTCGCCGTCGGCCCGGGCGCCCGCGCCGAGGACGGCACGGTCACCGCGCTCGACGTCAAGGCCGGCGAGCGCATCCTGTTCGGCAAATGGTCGGGAACCGAGGTCCGCATCGATGGCGAGGAGCTGCTCATCATGAAGGAGAGCGACATTCTCGGTGTGATCGAGCAAGCCGAGGCACTCAAGAAAGCGGCCTGACGCCGCACCGTTCCAGCAACCTGAAAGGAATCTGAAAAGGAGGTATCGAAAATGGCTGCCAAGGAAGTGAAATTTGCGTCTGACGCGCGTGATCGCATGCTGCGCGGCGTGGATACGCTTGCGAATGCAGTGAAGGTCACCCTCGGCCCCAAAGGCCGCAACGTCGTGATCGAGAAAAGCTTCGGCGCGCCGCGCATCACCAAGGACGGCGTGACGGTCGCCAAGGAAATCGAGCTCGCCGACAAGTTCGAGAATATGGGCGCGCAGATGCTGCGCGAGGTCGCGAACAAGCAGAACGATCAAGCCGGCGACGGCACGACCACCGCAACGGTGCTCGCGCAGACGATTGTTCGTGAAGGCGCCAAGGCGGTCGCCGCGGGCATGAACCCGATGGACGTCAAGCGCGGGATCGACCTCGCCGTGGGCGCAGTGGTCAAGGATCTCGAAGCCCATGCCAAGAAGGTCGGCGCCAACAGCGAGATCGCGCAGGTCGCGGCCATCTCGGCCAATGGCGACGAAGAAGTCGGCCGCATCCTCGCCGAGGCGATGGAGAAGGTCGGCAATGAGGGCGTGATCACCGTCGAGGAGGCGAAGAGCCTCGCGACCGAGCTCGAGACGGTCGAGGGCATGCAGTTCGACCGCGGCTATCTGAGCCCCTATTTCATCACCAATGCCGAGAAGCTGAAGGTCGAGCTCGACGATCCGTACATCCTGATTCACGAGAAGAAGCTTTCGAACCTCCAGGCGATGCTCCCGCTGCTCGAGAGCGTTGTCCAATCGGGCAAGCCGCTGCTCATCATCGCCGAGGATGTCGAGGGCGAGGCGCTGGCTACCCTCGTCGTCAACCGCCTGCGCGGCGGCCTCAAGGTCGCGGCGGTCAAGGCGCCGGGTTTCGGCGACCGCCGCAAGGCGATGCTCGAGGATATCGCGGTCCTCACCGGCGGCAATGTCGTCAGCGAGGATCTGGGCATCAAGCTCGAGAATGTTACCGTCAACATGCTCGGGCGCGCCAAGAAGGTCGTCATCGACAAGGATAATACGACGATCGTCGACGGCGTCGGCGCGAAGGGCGACATCGACGCACGCATCGCGCAGATCCGCCAGCAGATCGAGACCACGACGAGCGACTATGATCGCGAGAAGCTCCAGGAGCGGCTCGCCAAGCTTGCGGGCGGCGTTGCGGTGATCCGCGTCGGCGGCGCGACCGAAGTCGAGGTCAAGGAGCGCAAGGACCGCGTCGACGACGCGCTTCATGCGACGCGCGCAGCGGTCGAGGAAGGCATTCTTCCCGGCGGCGGCATTGCACTGCTCCGCGCGCTCAAGGCGCTCGCAGGCCTGAAGGCCGCGAACGACGACCAGCAGTCGGGCATCGACATCGTCCGCCGCGCGCTGCGCGCGCCGGCGCGCCAGATCGCCGACAATGCGGGCGAGGACGGTGCGTGGATCGTCGGCAAACTGCTCGAGAGCGACGATTATAACTGGGGCTTCAACGCCGCCACCGGCGAATATGAGGATTTGGTGAAAGCCGGCGTGATCGACCCCGCCAAGGTCGTGCGCACCGCGCTGCAGGATGCGGCATCGGTCGCATCGTTGCTGATCACCACCGAAGCTCTCGTTGCCGAGCTGCCGAAGGAGGAGAAGGCCGCACCGATGCCGGCGATGGACTTCTGACGACAAAGGGGGCGGCGGGGCTCCGCCGCCCCCATCCTGGCGATGACCGGCAGGAAAATAGCGGAGATCGGCAATGCTTTATTCTGGTCAGAGCGTTAGGGTCTCTTCGGCGCAGATGGAATCGCGGCACGGCAAGGAAGCCACGCTTCGCGTCGCGCGGCAGGCTCGTTGGGCACGCGATCGCGGCAACGAACAGGAGATACAATTCCGGGACGCCGTCCTTGCGGATCTGGGGCGCAAGGGTTCGTGTCATTGTGGCCGTTTAAGGTCAGGCAGGTTTTGGCGCGAAATTGTGAACCGGAGACATTGCTGCCAGTGCGGCGGTAAGCGCTGGCGCCGATCCAATATCGAAAACGCAGCAACTGCTTTGGCAATGTTCTCGTCCTTTCAATAGGGCGTCGTCCTAGATATGCGATCCACAGCCGCATCATTGCACACTTGCCTCGGTGCAGGGGCCGTCCACCCCATCTCGTCAGTTCAAGCCGAGCACGAGTGTTTAAATTGGAGGTCGCGTTCGATCGTGGGCTGAAAGGCAGCCGGGCGACCTCGATCTTCGTTTCCGAGGGTAGCATTTGCTGGGCGTCCGCACTTTGTCAGGCGGGCAAGCCGACGCCGGTTTTAAAGCCTGACACAGTGGCGCATGGCTTGGCGGAGTACGGCGGGGGCGTTAGCAAGTGATGCCTCGCCTTCTAGGCGGCCGTCGAGACGTAAATAGGCCATGTCCTTTTGCACCATGAGGTGCTGCATCAAAGGCGTCCCGGCAATGCCGCCGACCCAATAGGTGCCCGCATTATTGGCGCGCTGAACCGGAATGTTGACAATCCGTCCCGCAAAATTCCAGGTCAGCGTGATGTGCGGGGCCGCGCGCGGCTTGACGAGCAACATCGCGATATAGGGACGGCCCTTTTCACAATAGACCGTGAACGACTTGATGCTTGGGGATGCCGCGGCTTCCACATAGGCCACCGGTGCACGACCATCGACCGGCAATAATTCCCATGGCGTACCCGGCGCCGCATTGGCGCCCTCGCCCGGGCTGTTCGCCAGCATCGTGCGGATCGCCGGCGGTTCGGGCAATCGGCCGCCAGCGGGCGCATAGACCGTGAGCTTGCCCTTTTCCCAAAGCCCGACCTGGACCACGCGCCTGGCCGGGTCGATCAGCACATAGGCCTGGTCCTCGCCGCCGCGATGCGGCGCGTTCCCCGAAATATAATAGAGGTTCCCATGGCGTTCGAGCGGGCCGACCGTGGCCAGGTTCGCCTCGAGCACTGCCATCTTCGCGCCCAGCACGCCTATCAGCGCCTCGGCAATGGCACCTTTGTCGAAGAGATCGATATTGGCGCTGGAATAGCTGCCAGGATAGCGGCCCACCAGCGCGGATAAATTGGACCATTCGAGCGGCGTTGCCTTAGCAGATGCCTGTTGGGCGCTTGCCGGCACAAGCGGACCGGCCAATATCGGCGAAGCTGCCGCGAGCGCGACCATCCAGAGGAGCTTTCGCCGACCGAGCAATTTTCCGCAATTCATGACCACGCCCCCGCCTACGTCTCATCCGGAATAATTGCCTGACACAAGATGAACGCGAATGGAACGGCCGGTCCCTTGCGCGTTTTTTTGCTTGCGGCAAAACGTCCATGGCGCCCACGACACGGCCGTCACGCTCACGCTTCGGCGCATGACAGGGGATCGGCGGTAAGGCAGCGGTCCGGAACGCGCGGGCACACGCACCGCGCCCTCGCCCTCCCCAATTTGGATCAATCTTTTTTCGACCCTCACCGACGAATGATGATAGCGGCTGCCAAAGGGGGATGACCTCGATGCGACATATTTTCGCGGCAGCTATCGTCTCGGCAGGGTTCAGCCGGGTTTCCGCCCCGGCCTAGCTGGCTGATATCCGTTTCGGCAATCTCCACGCGCACACATCGTGCAGCCATGGGATCGGCACCCCCGCCGAGGCCTATCACATGGCGTGCGACGGCGGCCTCGATTTTTTCGCGATCCCTCGCAGACCCATGAGGCGACGCGCTTGATTGCCTCGCGCAGAAGATGCCGTTCGCCAAAGGCAGCTTTTGGGGACCGGAACTTGACCGCTAAGACTTCCGAAATCGGACGCAAAAACAGACGGCGACCCGGGTCGAGCCTATTGCGCCTCGATAAACCGACCTGTGGCGCGCCCCGATTGATCTGATGCTCGAGATGCGCGGCTTGCGCCAACTCGCGTCGTCGCGCGTCGTGACCGTCATATGTGATTTTCTCTTTCCGGCCGAACTTGGGGCGTCGAGGCGACCCTTTGCCTCGCCGGGAGAATGTCTTGACCCCCACGAAGCTTCTTGTCGGACAGATCCTCATTGTCTTCGCGATCGTATTCGCGGGGGTATGGGCATCGACGCAGTGGTGTGCCGCGCAGCTTGGCTATCAAGCGCAGCTCGGGCCCGCCTGGTTCATGGCGGGCGATACGCCGGTCTATCGCCCGTGGGCGATCTTCCCATGGTGGTACCACTATGAGGCCTATGCGCCCGAAATATTCGACCGGGCGGGGATGCTCGCAGGCAGCAGCGGTTTTCTCGGCTGCGCAGCGGCCATCGCGGGGTCGCTGTGGCGCGCCCGGCAGTCGCGCCATGTCACGACCTATGGTTCGGCGCGGTGGGCAACCGTTCGCGAGATCGAGCGGAACGGCCTTTTCGGCGACGCGGGCATATTCCTTGGACGCAAGCATGGCCGCTACCTCCGCCACGATGGCCCCGAACATGTCATGACGTTCGCGCCGACCCGCTCGGGCAAGGGGGTCGGGCTCGTCATCCCGACCTTGCTGAGCTGGACCGGTTCGGCGATCGTCCACGACATCAAGGGCGAGAACTGGCAGCTCACGGCGGGGTGGCGTTCGCGTTTCTCCCATGCGCTTCTCTTCAATCCCACCGATCCGGCATCCGCCAGGTACAATCCCCTGTTGGAGGTACGCCGCGGCATGCACGAGGTGCGCGACGTCCAGAACATCGCGGACATCCTCGTCGATCCCGAAGGTGCGCTCGAACGCCGGAACCACTGGGAGAAAACGTCGCACTCGCTGCTCGTCGGAGCGATCCTCCACGTCCTTTACGCCGGGGAAGAAAAGACCCTCGCGCGCGTCGCGACCTTCCTGTCCGATCCGCAGCGCCCGTTCGTCACCACGCTCCGCCGGATGATGACCACCAACCATCTCGGCACAGCGGAGGCGCCGCGGGTCCATCCCGTCGTCGCCTCGGCCGCGCGCGAACTCCTGAACAAGTCGGAGAACGAGCGCAGCGGGGTGTTGTCCACCGCGATGTCGTTCCTCGGTCTCTATCGCGACCCCACCGTCGCCGAGGTCACGTCGTGCTGCGACTGGCGCATCGCCGATCTCGTCGAGGGCGACCATCCCGTTTCACTCTATCTCGTCATCCCGCCGTCGGACATTTCGCGGACGAAGCCGCTGGTGCGGCTCCTGCTCAACCAGGTCGGGCGCCGGCTCACCGAGAAGCTCGACGATCATCGCTCGGCGGTGCGCCGCCACCAGCTCCTGATGATGCTTGACGAGTTCCCCGCGCTCGGCCGCCTCGACTTTTTCGAGACGAGCCTCGCCTTCATGGCGGGCTACGGCGTGCGCGCCTTTCTCGTCGCGCAAAGTCTCAACCAGGTCGAGAAAGCCTATGGCGAGCACAATTCGATCCTCGACAACTGCCACGTCCGCGTCGCCTTCGCCACGAACGACGAGCGCACGGCGCGCCGGGTCTCCGATGCGCTCGGCGTCGCCACCGAGCAGCGCGCGATGCGCAACTATGCCGGTCATCGCCTCGCGCCCTGGCTCGCGCACGTCATGGTCAGCCGCCAGGAGACCGCCCGCCCACTGCTGACGCAGGGCGAGGTCATGCAGCTGCCGCCCGACGACGAGTTGGTGCTGGTATCAGGTATCGCGCCGATCCGCGCGAAGAAGCTGCGCTATTACGACGATGCCAATTTCCGCGCGCGCCTCGCGCCGCCGCCCGCGCTTTCGGATGGCGGCTATGAAGATCGCCCGGCGCCACGCGCCGACGATTGGAGCGGGCTGGTTCGCGCGCCCGACGATCGTCTCGGTCACGGCAATGAGCCCGATGCGGAAGATGACGGCGGCCTCCAGCAGCAGCGTCATCCTGCGCTCGACGAACATGCGGTAAAAGCCGAGCCGGCGAAACAGCTCGAGCTCCCCGATCTCGAACGCGACGATCCCGACGCCGCCGCCGACAAGCGTGTCATGGACCGCGTCCGCGCGTCGCTGGTGCGCGGCCACGCGCTGAACCAGTCGCAAACCCAAGATCTCTTGCCAGGGCTGTAGGCGATGAAGATCCGGCAAAATCTCTATATCGACCGCGACCTCGGCGATGCGCTCGATGCGCTGGTCATCCGGCGCGGCGGCAACAAATCGCGCATCGTCAACGCGGCCTTGCGCGACTGGCTGGCGCGGCGCGCGAGCAAGGAGGTCGACGACCTCCTCAAGGTGCGGCTCGACCGCATCTCGCGCGAGGTCGCGGCGGGGCGGCGCGACATCGAGGTGGTGCTCGAGGCGCTCGCGCTGTTCGTGCGCTACCAGCTTACCGTCACCGCGCCGCTGCCCGAGGCCGACGCCGCCGCGCTCGCGGTGGGCAACGCGCGCTTCGAGCGCTTTATCGCGCAGCTCGGCCGCCAGCTCGCGGGCGGCAAGCGAACGCTTGGTCCCGACACCAGCAGCGTGGTGCCGTCATGAACGACGCGCTTTCGCCAGCCACGCTCTCGTCCGGGCGCCGACGGGCGATGCTGCGCACCGCGATGGGGCCGGGCATCGCCGCGGCGCTGGCCGATCCCGCGGTCATCGAAATCATGGTGAACCCCGACGGCGTACTGCGGCTCGACCGCCTCGGCGAGGGTCGCATCGACACCGGCACGCGCTACGACCCGGCGCAGGTCGAACGCATCATCCGGCTCGTCGCGAGCCATGCGCGAACCGAGGCGCATGCCGCGGCGCCGATTATCTCGGCCGAACTGCCGCCGCATGGCGAGGGGGCGGGCGAGCGGTTCGAGGGCGTGTTGCCGCCGGTCAGCCTCGCGCCCTGCTTCTCGATCCGCAAACCCGCGGCGCGCATCTATACGCTGCTCGACTATGTGAAGGACGGCATCATGCCCGCCGAGACGGCGCGGCTGCTGTCGATGGCGGTGGTCGAGCGGCGGAACATTCTCGTCGCGGGCGGCACGTCGTCGGGCAAGACGACGCTCGCCAACGCGCTGCTCGCCGAAATGGCCGGTCTCGACGAGCGGGTGATCATCATCGAGGACACGCGCGAGCTGCAATGCGCGGCAAGCGATGTCGTCGCACTGCGGACACGCGCGGTGGGCGCGACCGGCGCGGGCGCGGTGACGATGGCCGATCTCGTGCGCTCGACGCTCCGTCTTCGCCCCGATCGCATCATCGTCGGCGAGGTGCGCGGCCGCGAGGCGCTCGACATGCTCAAGGCCTGGAACACCGGCCACCCCGGCGGCATCGCGACGGTCCACGCGAATAGCGCGAGCGCGGCGCTCTACCGGCTCGAACAGCTGGTGCAGGAAAGCGTCGTCACCGTGCCGCGCCGCCTGATCGCCGAAGCAATCGACATGATCGTCTTCATTGCCGGACGCGGTCTTGCGCGCCGCGTCGAGACCATCGCGCGCGTCGCCGGGCTCGACGTGCAGGGCGATTACGCCGTCCGCGACCTCACCGACCCCCTCGCTCTTGAAGGAGAATGACATGTATGTTCGCGCCCTCGCGCCGTTGATGGCAAAGGCCCGCGCCCGCGCGCCCGCATTGCGGCGGCTGGCCGGTGTCAGCATCAACCTCGGTCTCGTGCTCGGACTTGCCGGTGCCGCCCATGCCGCCGGTTCGGGCATGCCGTGGGAAGAACCGCTCCAACAGGTGCTCGAATCGGTTCAGGGACCGGTGGCGAAGATCGTCGCGGTGATCATCATCATCGTCACCGGGCTGACGCTGGCGTTCGGCGAAACCGCGGGCGGGTTCCGGCGGCTCATCCAGATCATTTTCGGCTTGTCGATCGCCTTTGCGGCGTCGAGCTTTTTCCTCTCCTTCTTCTCCTTCGGCGGCGGGGCACTCATCGCATGAGCGGCGCCGACCATCCTGGCGACAACGGCCACCTGGCCGGATTCGAAGCGCCGATGCACCGCGCGCTCGCCGAACCGATCCTGCTCGGCGGCGTGCCGCGCGCGATCGCGATCGTCAACGGCACGGTCGCGGCGGCGCTCGGCCTCGGTTTGCAGCAATGGGTCGCCGGCCTTGCGATGTGGGCATTCGGCCACACGCTCGCGGTGTTTGCGGCGAAGCGCGACCCCGATTTTGCGCCCATTCTCGCGCGCCACCTTCGCCAGCGGGGACATCTTTCATGCTGAAGCATCGTCATGTTTAACCTGGGTGAATATCGCAACCGCACCGACCGGCTCGCCGACCACCTGCCATGGGCTGCGCTGATCGCGCCCGGCGTCGTTCTGAACAAGGACGGCAGCTTCCAGCGCACCCTGCGCTTTCGCGGGCCCGACCTAGAAAGCGCGACCGAGGCCGAACTCGTCGCCGCCTGCGCGTGCGCGAACAATGTCCTGAAGCGCTTCGGTTCGGGCTGGGCGTTGCACTTCGAGGCCGAACGGCGCGAGGCGCTCGCCTATCCCGACAGCGCCTTTCCCGACGCGGCGTCATGGCTGGTGGAGCAGGAACGCCGCGCCGCCTTCGAGAGCGCGGGCGTGCATTTCGAGAGCGTCTACTACCTGACGCTGACCTTCCTGCCGCCGCCCGACCAGGCCGATAGCGCGGGCCGCTTGCTCGTCGAGCGCAGCTACACCGTCAAGGGGCGTGATTGGCGGCAGGCGCTCGCCGGCTTCGTCGCCGCGACCGATCGCGCGCTCGACCTGTTCGCTGGGTTCATGCCCGAGGTGCGCGCGCTCGATGATCGCGAGACGCTGACCTATCTCCACGGCACGGTCTCGACGCGCCGTCATGCCGTCGCGGTGCCCGAGACGCCGATGTATCTCGACGGCCTGCTCGCCGACACGCCGCTCGCGGGCGGACTCGAACCGATGCTCGGCGATCAGCACCTCCGCATGCTGACGATATTGGGTTTCCCGAATGTCAGCCGTCCCGGCATCCTCGACGCGCTCAATCATGAAGATTTTTCTTATCGTTGGGTCACGCGCTTCATAGCGCTCGACAAGCAGGAAGCGACGAAGGCGCTCACCAAGCTGCGCCGTCAATGGTTCAACAAGCGCAAGTCGGTGACCGCGATGCTGCGCGAGGTTCTCTACAACCAGCCGGCGCAACTGCTCGACAGCGACGCCGACAACAAGGTGGTCGACGCCGACTTGGCCTTGCAGGCGCTCGGCGCCGACATGCTCGCCTTCGGTTATCTGACGACGACGATCACCGTCGCCGATGCCGACCGGGCCCGCGTCGAAGAGAAGGTCCGCGCGGTCGAGCGCATCGTCAACGGGCTTGGCTTCACCTGCATTCGCGAGAGCATCAATGCGGTCGAGGCGTGGCTGTCGAGCCTCCCGGGCCATGTTTATGCGAACGTCCGCCAGCCGATCGTCCATACGCTCAATCTCGCGCACCTGGTGCCGCTGTCGAGCGTCTGGGCGGGGCCGGCGGCAAACAAGCATCTCGGCGGGCCGCCCCTGCTCACTGCCGAGACCAGTGGGTCGACCCCGTTCCGGCTCAGCACCCATGTCGGCGACGTCGGGCATATGCTGATCGTTGGACCGACGGGCGCCGGCAAGTCGGTCCTCCTCGCCTTGCTGGCGTTGCAGTTCCGCCGCTACGCGGATGCCCAGGTCTATATTTTCGACAAGGGCTTTTCGGCGCGCGCCGCGGTGCTTGCGATGGGCGGCGCGCATCACGCGCTTGGGCTCGGCGGCGAGGATGGCGGTCAACCCGGGGAGGGTGGCCCCGCGATCGCTTTCCAGCCCCTGCGGCAGATCGACCGTGCCGACGAACGCGCGTGGGCGGCGGAGTGGATCGCCGCCTTGCTCGCGCACGAGAAAGTCTCGGTCGATCCGCAAGTGAAGGAAGCGCTATGGTCGGCGCTGACTAGTCTCGCGACCGCGCCGGTCGAAGAGCGCACGCTCACCGGCCTGTCGCTGCTCTTGCAATCGGCGCCGCTGCGCGCGGCGCTCGCGCCCTACACGCTCGAAGGCCCCTTCGGGCGGCTGCTCGACGCCGCCGAAGATGATTTGCGCGTCGCCGACGTGCAATGTTTCGAAACCGAGGCGCTGATGGGGCAGGGGGGTGTCGTCGCGCCGTTACTCTCCTATCTGTTCCACCGTCTCGAGGAGCGTTTCACTGGGCGTCCGACCCTGCTCATTCTCGACGAGGCGTGGGTGTTCCTCGATCACCCGCTGTTCGCTGCGCGCATCCGCGAATGGCTGAAGGTGCTGCGCAAGCGCAATGTCGCCGTGGTCTTCGCGACGCAGAGCCTCGCCGACATCGCCGAGTCCTCGATTGCGCCGGCGATCATCGAAAGCTGCCCGCAACGGATATTGCTCCCCAACGACCGGGCGATCGAGCCGCAGGGCGCGGCCGCCTATCGGCGCTTCGGGCTCAACGCGCGGCAGATCGAGCTCGTCAGCCGCGCGGGCCCCAAGCGGCAATATTATCTGCAATCGGCGCGTGGCAACCGGCTGTTCGAGCTGGGGCTTGGACCGATCGCGCTCGCGCTTTGCGGCGCGTCCGACCCCGAAACGCAGAAGCGCATCGACGCCGTCGAAGCGAAGCTCGACCGGCTTGATGTTGGCGAGCGCGACCCCGCGGCGTTCGCGCGCGCCTTTCTCGAGGGCGCCGGCCTCGACTGGGCGGCCGACCTGCTCGCCGATTTTCCGACCCCCCACGCCCCCCAAGAAGGAGATTCTTGATGTCACTCCCCCTCCGTCACCACGTCGTCACCCGCCTGCTCGGTCTCGGCGCGATCGGCTCGATTGCCTTCGCGGTTATCCTGCCCGGCGCGCCCGCATCGGCGCAAATCAGCGTGTTCGACCCGAGCAATTATTCGCAGAATCTGCTCATCGCGGCGCGGACGCTGAGCCAGGTCAACAACCAGATCCGTTCGCTCCAGAACGAGGCGCAAATGCTCGCAGGCCAAGCGAAGAACCTCGCGCGGATCGACTTCCCCGAGCTCGACCGGCTCCGCGAAAAGCTCGGCGAGATCGACCGGCTTATGGGAGAGGCGCAGGGGATCGACTTTCGGGTCGACCAGCTCGACGCGCGCTACCGCCAGCTTTTCCCCGACGATTTCGCTTCGGCGATGACCCGCGATCAGCGCGTCGCGGCGGCGAAGCAACGGCTCGACGCCGAGATGGCGGCGTTCCGGCAGACGATGAAGGTGCAGAGCGGGATCGTCGAAAATGTCCGCGATGACACGGCGGCGCTGAGCGAGATCGTCGCGAAAAGCCAGGGCGCCGAGGGTTCGCTCGCCGCGCAGCAGGCGACGAACCAGCTGCTCGCGCTCGCGACAAAGCAGCAGTTCCAGCTCCAGGCGCTGATGGCGGCGCAGTTCCGCAAGGAATCGCTCGAAGCCGCGCGGCGCGGGCAGAGCGCGCTCGAAGCGCGCGCGCGGACGACGCGCTTCCTCGGCGACGGCAAGGCCTACACGCCGCGCCAATGAGCCTGGGCGGCGCCGCGCCGCTTGCTCCCCGGCCTGGCGCCCGTCCGCCGCGGGACCGGACCCGCTTTCCTCTCTCGGGGACCGGTCCCGCGGCACCCCTTCTTGCGTTTCCAGGAGTGCGATTGCCGTGCAGGATCTCAATGTCATCGACCAGTTCATGCAAGCGTTCATCGCCTATATCGACAGCGGCTTCGGGCTGCTCGGCGGTGACGTCGGCTTCCTGACGACGATCCTGATCGGCATCGACATCACGCTCGCCGGGCTGTTCTGGGCGCTCGGCGGCGAGCAGGATGTCATCGGCAAGTTCCTCAAGAAGATTCTCTATGTCGGCGCTTTCGCGCTGATCCTGAACAGTTTTCCGCTCCTCGCCGACATCGTCTTTCGCTCGTTCGCCGGGCTCGGGCTGACCGCGGGCGGCAGCGCGATCGGACCCCAGGACCTGCTCATGCCGGGGCGCCTCGCGGGGACGGGTTTCGAGGCGGCGTGGCCGCTGCTCGAACAGGCGAAGGAACTCGTCGGGCCGATCGACTTCTTCGACAATTTCGTCGAGATTGCGGTGCTGGTGATCGCGTGGATCATCGTCATCGCGGCTTTCTTCATTCTCGCGATCCAGCTCTTCATCACCATTCTCGAGTTCAAGCTGACCGCGCTCGCCGGTTTCGTGCTGGTGCCGTTCGCGTTGTGGAACCGCACCTCGTTCCTCGCCGAGCGCGTGCTCGGCAATGTCGTTTCGTCGGGGATCAAGGTCATGGTGCTCGCGGTCATCGTCGGCATCGGCTCCAACTATTTCGCAGACTTCACCGGCGCGATCGCCGGCGACGAGGTGTCGATCGAGCAGGCGGTGTCGCTGATGCTCGCGAGCCTCGCGCTGTTCGGGCTCGCGATCTTTGCTCCCGGGATTGCTTCCGGGCTGGTCGCGGGTGCGCCGCAGCTCGGCGCGGGCTCGGCGGTGACGACGACCGCACTTGCTGCGGGCGGTCTCGCGATGGGCGGGGCGGGCGCGGTCGCCGCGGCGCGCGGCGTAGCGGGCGCCGGTCTTGGCGCGCTGCGCGCCGGCACGTCGATGGGGAGTGCGGCGTCGACCGCCTACAAGCTCGGCCAGGAAACATCGGGCCACGCAAGCGTCGGCGCCGGCATCGGCGGCATGGCGAGCGCCGCGAAAGGCGCTGCGACGGACAAGATGAAGAATGCCTTCGGGCTCCGCGCCGCCGCGGCGCGCGGCCAGCAGGCGGCCTGGGCTGCTGGCGGAAGAAGCGAGGTAGCGAGCGCGGCTAGTTCGCCGGGTGGCAGCGGCGGCGATAGCGTGCCGCCGGCTTGGGCACAGAAACTTCATGGGGCGCAGGCGAGCCGGCATCGCCGCCAGATGGCGATCCACGCCATTCAGGGCGGCGACAAGGGCGGCGCCGGCGCCAACCCCGATATCAAGGAAAGGGACTGAGTCATGAGATTCAAACGTGCCGTGCAGTGTTATGGGCGGACGGGCGAACCCGAGACGCCGTATCAGCGTGCCGGGCAGCTATGGGACGAGCGGATCGGTTCGGCGCGGGCCCAGGCGAAAAACTGGCGGCTGATGGCGTTCGGCGGGCTGTTCCTGACGATCGGGCTGTCGTCGGCGCTCGTCTGGCAGTCGATGCAGAGCCGCGTCATCCCCTATGTCGTCGAGGTCGATCGGCTCGGCGAGGCGCGCAGCGTTGCTCCCGCGGTGACCGACTATCGGGCGAGTGACGCGCAGATCGCGTGGCACCTCGGCACGTTCATCAAGAATGTCCGCTCGCGCTCGCTCGACCCGGTGTTGATGCGCGAGCATTGGCTGTCGGCTTATGATTTCGCGACGCCGCGCGCGGCGCTCTTCCTCGGCGAATATGCCCGCGCGTCCAATCCGTTCGCCGAGGTCGGCCGCCGCACCGTGTCGGTGCAGGTGACGAGCGTGGTGCGCGCGTCGGAGCGCAGCTTCCAGGTCAAGTGGACCGAGCAGGCCTATGAGCGCGGCAGCCTGGCCGGCACGTTGCGCTGGACCGCGATGCTCACCGTCAAGGTGCAGCCGCCGCGCTCGGCCGATGTGCTGCGCAAGAACCCGCTCGGGCTTTACGTCGATGCGATCGATTGGAGCCGCGAGTTCGAAACCCCCGCCGATCGCGTGGCCCCCGCGCAGGCGATGCCGTTGCCGCGCGACATCCTGCCGCGCGGCTCGCCGGTCGACATCGATCGCGCCCCGTCCGCACCCCTCGATCCGCTCGAAAGGAGCCAGCCATGATCCGTGTCCTTTTCCTGTCGGCGAGCGCGCTGTCGCTCGTCCTTCCCGCCACGGCCCAGCCCACCGGGGCCGTGGCAGCCGCGAACAAGGCCGCGCTGCGCGAACCGTCGCGCGCGGGTTACATCGATGCGGTGCAGGTCTATCCTTACGCCGAGGGCGCGCTCTATCGGCTCTACGCCGCGCCCGAGCGCGTGACCGATATCGCCTTGCAGCCCGGCGAGGCGGTGACATCGGTCGCCGCCGGCGACACGGTTCGCTGGACCGTTGGCGACACGACGAGCGGGAGCGGCGAGGGCAAGCGCACCCACATCCTGGTGAAGCCGTTCGCGGCGGGGCTGCGCACCAACCTCGTCATCACGACCGACCGCCGCGTCTATCATCTCGAACTCGAGAGCCGGGCGAGCGGCGCGATGGCGGCGCTCAAATGGCGCTACCCGCACGACGAGTTGATCGCGCTGCAGCGCAAGGAGGCTGCTGCCGCGGCGGCGCGTCCGATCGCGTCGGGTCTCGCTATCGAGCGCCTCAACTTCAACTACGCGATTTCGGGCGACAAGCCCGCGTGGCGTCCCTTGCGCGCTTTCGACGACGGGCGGCAGACCTTCATCGAGTTTCCTCCGTCGATCGCGGTGGGCGAGGCGCCGCCCTTGTTCGTCATCGGGGACGAGGGCGAAGCCCAGCTCGTCAACTATCGCGTCGCAGGGCGTTATTATGTCGTCGATCGGCTGTTCGGCGCCGCCGAACTGCGCCTCGGTGGCAAGAAGCAGCAGGTGGTGCGGATCGCGAGCGCCTGGCCGCAGCGGAGGAAAGGCCAATGACCGAGCCTGCGCCTTCGCCTGCCGGCGCCCCGCCCGCCAAGGCCGACCCCGAGACGCTGGTGCTGCGCGCAGCGCCGGGCCGGGTAACCCGTTTCCGCCGCGGCGCGGTCGTCGCCATCGCCGCCGCCGGTTCGATTGCGATTGTCGGGGCCGCTTGGCTGGCGCTCAAACCCACGTCGCTCTCCCTCGTGGCGGCGAGCGACGACAAGCCGGTCGGCGAAAAGGCGCCGCCCGACGCGCTCGCGGGCGCTCCGACGAGCTATGGCGATATTCCGCAGCTCGGGCCGCCGCTCCCCGGCGACCTTGGAAGACCGATTCTCGAACATCAGCGCCAGATGGGAATGGCGTCTGCGGCGCCGGCCGACGATGCGGCGCGGCGTGCAGCGCAGCAGGCCGAGGCCGAGCGCCAGCGTCTTGCCGCCGAAGCGCGCGCGGCGCGCGAATCCGGCGTCATGCTGCGAACGACCGGCGATAGGGAGAATGCGCCGATCGCGAAGGTTTCGGTTGAGGCGCCGCCCGAGGTGCCGTCGCTACTGTCGGCAGTGGCGGCGTCCGACGCCAACGGGCAGGTGCGCAAGGCGGCGCTGGTCGGGCGCGCCAATGACGGCGCCGACACCAATCCGCACGCTTTGACCGAACCCGTTTCGCCCTGGACCTTGCAGGCGGGAAGCATCATCGCCGCGAGCCTGGTCACCGGCCTTAACTCCGACCTGCCGGGGCTGGTCACCGCGCAGGTGACCGAGAATGTCTATGACAGCGTCTCCGGGCAGTCGCTGCTCATTCCGCAAGGCTCGCGGCTGATCGGCCGCTACGATAGCGACATTGCGTTCGGGCAAAGCCGCGCGCTCGTCGTGTGGCAGCGGATCATTCTCCCCGACGGATCGTCGATCCGCATCGACAATGTGCCGGCGACCGATGCGCAAGGCTATGCCGGTCTCGCCGACCGCGTCGACCGGCATGGCTGGCAGCTTCTGAAGGGCGTCGTCCTCTCGACGCTCCTCGGCGTCGGCAGCGAGCTGAGCTTCGGCAGCAGCGAAAGCGACCTTGTCCGTGCGTTGCGCGAATCCGCGCAGCAGGGCGGCGCGCGCGCGGGCGATCAGCTTGTCTCTCGCAATCTCGGGATCCCGCCGAGCTTGCGCGTGCGTCCCGGCTGGCCGCTTCGTGTCGTCGTTCACCGCGATATCGTGCTGCGGCCCTGGCGGACGCGAGGAGAGTGACGATGGCAGGTATCAGTCTCAAGCAACTGCCCGAGCGAACGCCGGTCAAACTCACGATCAGCCTCATGCCCGACCTCCACGCGCGCATCGGCGAATATGCCGCCTTCTATCGCGAGCAATATGGCCGCGAAGAGCCCGTCGCCGAATTGATCCCCGCGATGCTGGCAACCTTTCTCGACAATGATCGCGCGTTCCAGCGGCTGCGCCGCGAGCGGAGCGGGAAGGGGGGATGATGATAGGCTTCGCTTCCCGCACCGTTACGCGCCGCGATATCGATGGCGTCAGCCAGGCAGGGCGGAGGCTGATGGTGAGGGCCTGCGCCTCACGGACCGAGGGGTTCCGATATGCCCTCGAACATGGCGCACGGACCTCGTTCCGGCGGGGTGGGCCGTTCGACGAGGCGCTGCCGTCGCACGTTCTCGCGAGGCGGCAGGCGGAAGCCGAAGGCTGGTTCGCGCAAGCCAAGTGCGCGAGACTTGCTCCTCCCGCCTGTTTGCCCGGGCGAGGCGAGGGATGAGCTTCGGGGAGCGCGAACGACCTGTTGCCGAGTCGTTTGCAGCACATGCGGCCTTACCGGTCGAGCCGCTCAGCGTGCGCGTTGCTGACGCGATAAAGCTCACCGGCATTCCGCGCTCGACCCTCTATGAGCTGATCGCGGCGGGTGCCATCGACACCGTCAAGATCGGCCGATCGACGTTCATTCTCTATGCGAGCCTGAAGCGCCTCTTCGAGAAAAGTTGAACTTTGCGATCATCGAGAAGGCCGTGCCGCCGTTGCGCACGCGCTTGGTTGCGAAATTTGCTCGAAAGTGGCCGGCTTGGCGACGCGGCCCGGCGTCGGAGTTGGGCCATTTCCAGATCGATTTGAACCTGTCAGCGGAGAGGTGGCATGGCGTGCCGACCCCTCGACACGCCATGCCCCTCCAGCCGGATTATGGCGTCCGGCCTCGATGGGCTTGCTGCGGGTTCGCCGCCGTTCCCACCTCCGCGATCGATCCGCCCCAGCGTGCGGCGTCTCCCGCGGTCCCCGCGCTTTCGGGTCCGGGTCCCCGTCAATTACGCCACTTCGAGGCCGGCAGCGATCGTGTCGATCTCGGCGATGCGCTGAAATTCCGCCAGATATTCTTGGCGGTTGTGCGATAGCCAGCGAACGACGCCCGCGTTGCCGAGGAGCTTAGCAATATAACCGCGCGCGAGTGTCAGGTGGAGGTTGTCGATGCCATAACTGTCCTCGACCGATTTTATCCGCGTTTGCAGGACAGCGAGTTCGCGCTCCATGCGTGCCAATTGTTGAGCATTGGGGCTACCCGCTCCACCATTCCGGCTCTTGAGAGGCTTGGCAAGTTGATCGTCGGGAGTCGCGGCAAGCAGCGCCCTGGCAAACATCGCGGTGAAATTATTCTGACCGATCATCAGGTCCGCGGCCTCGACCTGGCGCAACGCCGACATTCGACGAAGCAGGTCAAAAACCACGGCCGGGCAGTTGGTGTCTTTCAGCATTTCGGCGGCATCGGGACTGATCCCGTCGAGGAGCCGTGAGCGGCGCCTGACCGTTCGGACTTCGAGACCAAGCGCATCGGCGATCTGCGCCGGCACGACGCCGCGCTCGATCGCCCGGACAATCATGCGGTGTTCCTGGACGGGAGGAAGGCGATTGACGCGCTTGTTATAGGTGTAGGTGTCCTCGTCCGTGGCGATTAGGCATTCGACCGATGCGAAGGAAAGCTGCTTCAGGATCTCGATCCTCAAGTGGCCGTCGAGCAGGTAATATTGGCCGCAATTCCCCGGAGCCGCGATCACCACGGGCGCCTCGACGAGGCCGATGGCCTTGATGGAGCTGACAATCTGGGCATATTTCTTGCTCTCGTGAATGCCATCGCGAAGCGTCTTTAGCGGCACGATCGCCCCGATATCGACGGTGACATAATCGCGCTCGAACGCGACGCGAACATGCCCGTCTGCGCCTGGCTCGGCAGGCTCAAGCCCCTCAGTTGATGACATTGCCGCTCATCCTTAGCTCGAGTGCCCGCGGGATCTGCTCCAGTCCTTCGGCGCGAAGCAAGGTCGTAAATCCCTCGTCGGCGAGCAGGTCCTTGATCGCCTCGACGACGAAAAGGAGGCGGGTCTGCGCGAAATCGGACTTCTTCACCAAGAGGCGCTGCTTTTCAGCTTCGCGCTGATAGATATCCATGAGATCCGCAGCCGTGAGTTTACGGTTGTTGCATCGTCTCCCGAGCCGCCCAGGGTGCATCCCCTTATGTCCGCTTCTGAGGCGCATATCGAGGAGCCGGCGCGCGGCCGCCAGCTTCTTCCCGCGCAGTTTGCCGGATTCATAGGCATCGAGGAGGAGGTTTTGCGCTTCGTCGCTTTCCGCGCGCGAAATTTCGACCGCCAGGCTCACCGGAAGGAGCCCGGTCTCGACAGCGGCAAGCAGTCGTTCCTCGCCGCGGTCGAGCAGGGTCAGGACGAGACCAACCCACGACTGGCTAACGCCGATCTTTCGGCTGATGTCCTGGTCGCTGTCGCCGCGCTCATGGAGTGCACCGATCTCTTTCATGATGTCGATGGGGCGATGGATGCGCCGCGCGATATTCTCCACGAGGCTCATCACCAGACATTCGCTTTCGGACGCTTCGATCACGACCGCGGGGATTTCCGTCTGTCCCAGCATCTGGAAGGCCTCGAGCCGCCCCTCGCCACAAACAAGGTCATAGCGAGGACCGCCGGGCCCCGAGCGGCGACTGACGGTGATCGGCCGTTTGAGCCCGATGGCCTCGATATTGTTGGCGATCTCGCGGTGCTGCCGCTTGTTACGCGCCCTCGGATTGAGGACGGTGATCCGCGAAATGGGAACCATCTCGATGTGCCGAGGCGTCACGGCGCTCATCAGGCTGCCATCGCAAATCGGACCGGCGCGGCGATCTCATAGAAATAATCTAGGTTCTCGAACCGATATGCGTCGAGGTTCAGGCCATTGTCTTCCGCAAGGCGTAAACGCTCGCCGGCGAGGTCGAGGTGCGGAAATAGATAATAATCCAGCGGGACCTGGTTGAACTGGTCCATCCGCACCACGACCGTGATATCGGGCGACAAGGAGGTATCGAAGCGCAGCTTCCAGCGGAGTAGCCCCGTGGGAGTCGGGTCGCAGCGGACGATCACCACCGAGAGGCTGAACTCGCCGTTGATCGTAACTTGATCGGACGCGTCGTTTTCGTGGACATCGCTTCCCATGGAGCGCATCCCTTCGAGTACCTCGTGCAGAACGGTGGTATGCAGCCGGCGCAATGACCGGTTGATCTCGATGTAGCGATAGTCGCGGTCGGGTCTGAACCCAACCAGGCTATAAGCGCGTAGCAGGCTTCCAAAGCGCGAGCTGTAGGCGCTGCTCGACGGCAGCGCTTCGCTTTCGTCAATGATCAACCCCGAAAGCAGCCCGCGGCGTTCGTACAGGCCGCGAAGCTCGGCGAGCATTTGCTCGTCCGACAAGCGGAACGAACGCGCGTTGATAATGGTCCGCGCGGCCTCGAAAATATCTCGCTCGACAATGGCGCGGAACACGCCGGGTGCCCGGATCCAGGTGCCGGGATCGTTCCGAACGCGCTTTTGCTTGAGCTTGAACGACTGCCGGTTCCAGACATTATCGCCCACATATTTTTCGTTGATCAGGAGCTGGTGCACGGTACCTCGAGTCCAAGGGCGCCCAAGATCGGTCTTGATTCCGCGGGCGTTCAGGTCATCGGCAATCTGATGCTCGGCGCGGCCCTCGTGGACGAAGGCCTGGTAGACTTCGCGAACGATGGAAATTTCTTCGCCTGGACCCGGCGTGAGGATGACGCGATCGGTCTGGATGCTCTTCTGCTCGCCGCGTTTGAGCAGTCCTTTTTCGGTGCCATGTTCGTCGACCAGGGTTCGACGTAAACCAAAACCGGCGGGTCCGCCTTGGCGAAACCCCTTCTCGATAAGGCGGCCTTGGCCCGCAAAAACCTTCGCGGATAACTCGCGACTATATTCGCCCGCCATCGCGCGTTTGACACCCTTTACGATCGTGGCGATGGGGCTGCCGTCATTGTCGAATTGTTCGGCACAATATTCGACGCTGATCCCGGCGCGCCGACATATATATTCATAATAGGCGCTCTCATCGGCGTCCTGGAACCGCCCCCAGCGACTGACGTCGTAGACAAGCACCATGGTGAAGTCGGTCGTTCCCGCCTGGACATCCTCAATGAGCCGCTTGAGGGCATCGCGACCATGGATTTTCAGTCCGCTCTTTCCCTCGTCTGCATAGGTTTTGATGATCTCGATCCCGCGTGCGGCGGCATAGTGGCGGATCGCGTCGGCCTGGTTTTCGGTCGAGTATTTCTGATGGTCCGTGGACATGCGGACATATTCCGCAGCGCGAATGACCGGGGACTTGCCTCGTTCTGGATCAATATGGGTTCGCCAGCTCGGCATCGTCGTCAACTCCGTATCGGGGCGTCGGAATTGAGCCAACCTCGACCAGTCGCAGCGCGTATTCTTCGAGTCGATGTCGAGGAGCTTTTAGCGAGTATAGACTTGAAGGAGCAGCAATATGTTGCCGAAAACGGGCAGGAACCTGCACCAGAATAAGGACGAATTGGCATTCGCGGCGATCATGGCGGAGGCGCTGACAGAAGGCCTCGGGCCCACCCACCAGGCTGTGAAAATCGCGATGCGCTGGACCGGTGCCAGCGAACGAAGCGTCAAACATTGGCTTGCCGGGACGCATGCGCCGCGCGCTATTCATCTATTAGAGTTGATCCGGCATTCCGATGAGGTGCTGCGGCGTCTTCTTATCGCGTCTGGTCGACGCGATGCGCTGATCGCCCTCGAGGTGTCTGCGTTGCGTTCGCGTCTCTTTGACACGCTTGCTTTTCTCGACAAGCTGTTTCCCGACGCGTCGAGCATCGCGTCGTTCGATGGTCCCTAGCCGCGTGCTGTGGGATCGTAAAGGACAAGACCGAAGCTGCCTATCGACGCGGGTCACTACTGGAAAAAGCGACGGCAGCTGATGCCGGCATGGTGTCGATTCTGCGCGAAGAATCGGACGCCTTAGAAAGGTCGATCGGATCGCGAATCTCGTTCATGTTCTAAATTAACATTGCAAATTTGGAATCAATCTCCATAATTACTAGGATGATTGGTAGGCGAATCTATGCAGAATTGGCGGAAAGGCTGGAGGAAGCGCCTGCCGTTGCCCTGATCGGGCCGCGACAGGTGGGAAAGACAACGCTCGCGCTTGAAATCGCCGAGGCGAGGCTTTCGATTTACCTTGATCTGGAATCCGACGCCGATCGCGCGAAGCTTGCCGAACCCGAGCTTTATCTGTCCGAACATGAGGATAAGCTCGTCATCCTCGACGAGGTGCACCGCCTTCCCAATCTCTTCCAGATACTCCGTGGATTGATTGACTCTGGTCGTCGCAAGGGACGCCGGGCAGGGCGGTTTCTGCTGCTCGGGTCGGCGTCGATCGATCTCCTGCGCCAGTCGGGCGAAAGCCTGGCCGGACGCATAAGCTATCTCGAAATGCATCCGCTCGACGCGCTCGAGGTGGGGCAGGGGCAAGTCGAGCGCCTGTGGGTGCGCGGAGGCTTCCCGGACAGCTTCCTTGCCGGCAGCGATCGCGCCAGCCAGCGGTGGCGGCAGGATTTCATCCGCTCCTATCTCGAACGCGACATCCCGATGTTCGGCCCGCGGATCGCGGCGGAGACGCTGCGCCGCTTCTGGACGATGCTCGCCCACCATCAATCAGGCCTCCTCAACGCCGCCGACTTCGCGCGAAGCCTTGGCGTCGATAACAAGACGGTCGCGAGCTACCTCGATCTGTTGGTCGACCTCCTTCTCGTGCGCAGGCTGGAGCCCTGGCACAACAATGCCGGCAAGCGGCTGGTCAAGTCGCCGCGAATCTATGTCCGCGATAGCGGGTTGGTGCACACACTGCTTGGCCTGTCGACGGCCGAGGACGTCCTTGGCCATCCCGTAGCCGGAGCGAGCTGGGAAGGATTTGTCATCGAAACGCTGATCGCGGCTGCTCCGGAGGGTACGCGAGCCAATTTCTACCGCACGGCCGCGGGCGCCGAAATCGACGTTCTCCTGACGCTTCCCGGCGGCGCGCTCTGGGCAGTCGAGATCAAACGTAGCCTGCAACCGAAACTCGAACGCGGCTTTCATCACGCCTGCAGCGATTTGGCTCCGACCCGGCGATTGCTGGTCTATCCAGGGGATGAGCGGTATCCGCTGGGCGAAGGTGTCGAGGTGATGTCGCTGAAGACAGCGGGCGAAGCGCTTCTCTCCGAGGGCTAGCAAGATCTCATGCCGAGCCGACTGATAGAAATGGCGCGCACGCAGCTTTGCGCCTCATGCACGAACCCGCTTCGCGGGACTGGCGCCGGGGCTGAGGCGGCGGACGATACACGGATGTTGAGCAAGGCCGCTAGGTAGGCCGATCATGGAGCTCCTTCAACGAAGAGGAGCATGCTATGACTACCGTTACGACCGACGCCCCTGTCACCCCGCTTCGCCAGCGCATGCAGCACGATATGATGATGCGCCGCCTAGGTCAGCATACCCAGTAGGACTATATCCGCCACGTCCGGCGCCTTACTGCATTCCTAGGGCGGCCTCCCGATACGGCGACGACCGAGGATATTCGGCGGTTCCAGCTATATCAGCACGAGAAGCCTATCTCAACCGTTTCGAGGAAGCAGTCCGACAGCATCCCGAGATCGAGGAAGGTTATCTGATGTCCGGTGACGCCGACTGTCTGCTGCGCGCATCAGCCCCGAGCGCGGCGGCTTATGAGGGAATCCACAAGCATATCCTCTCGCGCCTGCCGAGCGTCGCGCGCATCCATTCGAGCATCGCGATGCGCAGCTTGCTCAACCATCCGCAGCCGTCGCGGGGACGCCGTACGGCCTGACCTGCCGCGCGGCCTTGACTCCAGCGCGCTGCTTGCCCAGCTTAAAAGGCGGGAGAGCCATGGACCGCAACCGCCATCTTCACGCCGGCATCGTGCTGGACATTGTTCGCTCGCCAAGCGGTGCGGCGGTGTCCGACATCGCCGCTTCCTGGTGCCGGTCGGCGCTCCATCACGGGCTCGATCCCGAAGTGAACGGCCAGCGCGAATCTGTCGAGGCGTCGCAGCTGCGGCATTTGCGCGAGGCGCATCGGGCGTTGCTCGACGTCGCGAACCCGGTTCTCGACCAGATGTATCGTGCGGTGGGGCGGTCGGGATGCGGCGTGATCTTCAGCGATGCACAGGGCATCATTCTCGAGCGGCGGGTCGGGGCGGGCGACGAGCCCGATTTCGATCGCGGCGGTCTGGCCGAAGGCGCGCGCTGGGGCGAGGCCGACGAGGGGACGAACGGCATCGGCACCTGCCTTGTCGAAAATCGCCCGGTGGTGATCCACCGCGATCAGCATTTCGCGAGCCGCAACGTCGGGATTAGTTGCATGGACGCGCCGGTGCACGATCCGCAAGGGCGGCTGATCGCCGCGCTCGATGTATCGACCTGTCGCGACGACCATGGGCCGGCCGTCGTTGAAATGATTGCAGCGCTCGTCCGCGACGCTGCGCGCCGTATCGAACGCGACTATTTCTGCCGCCATTTCGAGGGACAGCGGATAATTTTTCTCGCCGACGATGCGGCGACGGGCACCGCGTTGCTTGCCGCCGACCGAGACAATCTGGTGGTCGGCGCCAGCCGCGCCGCGCGGCTGCGGCTCGGGCTGGAAGAAGGCGTGCTCGGCGAGCCGCGCCCACTCGACCAGTTGCTCGGCACTGGCACTTCGCCCTCGTTCGAGGATGGCGACCGCGCCGTGTTACGGCAGGCCCTCGCCCGTGCGGGCGGCAACGCGAGCGAGGCCGCGCGCCTGCTCGGCATCGGCCGCGCGACGCTGTATCGGCGCCTCGCGCGCGCCGGCCTTCGCCACTGAGGTTTTCCGCATCAATCTGTCTCGATAACGAGACAGATTGCCCCGTCACGGCGGCGCCTGCGCTTTTTCGGTCCGTCCGGCGGGCGTAGTTTGCTCTTCCCGATGCCGCGCGAACGGCACCAGCCCGAGGAAGAGGATCCACGCATGACCACGCTCGTTGAAGACCGTCCCGAAACCACGCTGAAGGCGCCGTTCGCCGCGCGCTATGATAATTTCATTGGCGGTCGCTGGGTGGCGCCCAGGTCGGGCCGCTATTTCGAGAATATCTCCCCGATCACCGGCAAGGTGGCGGGCGAGATCGCCCGGTCCGACGCGTCCGATATTGAAGCCGCGCTCGATGCCGCGCATATTGCGAAGGATAGCTGGGGGCGTACTCCTGTCGCCGAGCGTGCGCTGATTCTGAACCGCGTCGCCGACCGTATGGAGGCCAATCTCGATCGGCTCGCGCTCGCCGAGACGTGGGATAACGGCAAGCCGATTCGCGAGACAACGGCTGCCGACCTTCCGCTCGCTATCGACCATTTCCGCTATTTCGCTGGTGTCATTCGCGGCCAGGAGGGTTCGATCGGCGAGATCGACCAGGACACCGTCGCCTATCATTTCCACGAGCCACTGGGCGTCGTCGGCCAGATCATCCCTTGGAACTTCCCGCTGCTGATGGCGTGCTGGAAGCTCGCGCCCGCGCTCGCGGCGGGCAATTGCGTCGTGCTGAAACCCGCCGAACAGACACCGGCGTCGATCATGGTTTGGATCGACCTGGTCGGCGATCTGCTGCCGCCGGGCGTGCTCAACATCGTCAACGGATTTGGGCTGGAGGCGGGCAAGCCGCTCGCCTCGTCGAGCCGCATCGCCAAGATCGCCTTCACGGGCGAGACGACGACGGGCCGGCTCATCATGCAATATGCCAGCGAGAATCTGATCCCGGTGACGTTGGAACTGGGCGGAAAGTCGCCGAACATCTTCTTCGAGGACGTCGCGCGCGCCGACGATGATTTCTTCGACAAGGCGATCGAGGGCTTCGTGATGTTCGCGCTCAATCAGGGCGAGGTTTGCACCTGTCCGAGCCGCGCGCTGATCCACGAGAGCATCTATGACCGTTTCATGGAGCGCGCGTTGCAGCGCGTCGCGGCGATCGTTCAGGGCAGCCCGCTCGACCCCGCGACGATGATCGGCGCACAGGCTTCGTCCGAACAGCGCGAGAAAATTCTCTCCTATATCGATATCGGCAAGCAGGAGGGCGCCGAGCTGCTGATCGGCGGCGGCGCGGCCGACCTCGGCGGCGAGCTGTCGGGCGGCTATTATGTCCAGCCGACGGTGTTCAAGGGCCATAACAAGATGCGGATCTTTCAGGAGGAAATCTTCGGTCCCGTCGTCTCCGTCACCACCTTCAAGGACGAGGACGAGGCGCTCGCGATTGCCAATGACACGCTCTATGGCCTTGGCGCCGGGGTGTGGAGCCGTGATGCCAACACTTGTTATCGCTTTGGCCGCGCCATTCAGGCGGGGCGCGTATGGACCAATTGCTATCACGCCTATCCCGCGCACGCGGCGTTCGGCGGCTACAAACAGTCAGGCATCGGGCGCGAAACGCACAAGATGATGCTCGATCATTATCAGCAGACCAAGAATATGCTGGTGAGCTACAGCCCCAAGAAACTGGGTTTTTTCTGATCCTCTTTCCCCGTCGTACCTCGCCATTGCGGGCGGGGCGCTCATTCTCGGAGGATGTTCGATGGCCGATATAGCGCCGAGGGTCGTCGCGACAGAGGCTGCGCTCGAACTGATCGCGGAAATCGAGGCCGAATATGGCGCGATCCTGTTCCATCAGTCGGGCGGCTGCTGCGACGGTTCGTCGCCGATGTGTTATCCGGTGGGCGAGTTTCGCATCGGCGAAAGCGACATCTTGCTTGGCCGGGTCGGCGGTGTGCCGGTCTATATCGGCCGCGCGCAGGGCATGGCGTGGGCGCATACCCAGCTGATTCTGGACGTCGTGCCGGGGCGTGGCGGGATGTTCAGCCTGGATAACGGCCGCGAGCGCCGCTTTCTGGTGCGCGGGCGTGTGTTCGGTGATTCCGATTTTGCCGAAATCGGGCGGGCGGACCGTCCCGGTTGATGGCGATCAGGGCAGGTAGCGGCGCCAGCCGTTCAGATGCTCGTCGATCGTCGCCGCCAGTGCTTCGCCGTCGCGGGCGCGCAACAGCTCGATCATTTTAACATGCTCATCGTGGCTGTGCTGGATGCCTGCCATGGTGCGCCAGCGGAGGCCTCCGCGCGTGCCGGGCAGGCCGCGCTGGCGCAGCGCCTTGATTTCCTCGGCCAACACCGCATTACCGCTCGATTGGTAAAGCAGATCGTGGAACTGGCCGTTCAGCGCGCGCAGATGATCCTGGTCGGCGGTTTCCATGCAGTCGCGAAATGCGAGCAGGATCGCGTCGAGTTCAGCGATTGTCTCTTCCGAAATGCGCGAGGCGGCGAGCCGCGCCGCTGCGGTTTCCAGAATCACGCGTGTTTCGAAAAGATCTTCACGTTCACGCTCGCTGAGGTTGATGACCCGAAAGCCGCGGTTGGGAATATGTTCGATCAGTCGCCGCGCCTTGAGGTCGAGCAAGGCCATGCGCACATCGAAACGATTGGAGTCGTAAAGCTCCTCGACATCCGCCTGCTTTAGCCATTCACCGGGTCGGAAATTGCCGCCAATCAAATCGGCTTCGATCCGGGCAACCAGACTCAGTTCGTCGTGATCCGAATCGGACATCTGCATCACTTTCGCCAAGATTGGCTCCTCTCGCCGACCCTGTAGCCGGTGCACCCTTCGTTCAGCAAGCGGAAAATGCTTCCTCAGTGCCCAAGTGGAAGAATAAGCAATTGAAATATAATAATTAAAAATCGTTCCATAAATTGGCTTTACTTAGGGTGATAAAATTGGCTACTATTTTGGCGTCATGAATGAGGCGTCGCGCGGCGAGGCTGTTTCCATGTCGGCAATGAGGGCTTTGGTGCCGCCACAAGGCAGACGAAACTCCCATATAATGGCCGATCTGGCGGCATGGCGCGGCGCAAGTGGATCGAGATGCTGATTATGATCGTCGGAACGGAGAAGGGTGCGGTGCAGGAATTTTCACCATATGATGTGGGGCGGACGGGTGCCATCGCCTGTCAGGCCGACCAGCGATTTTCCTACTGCCTTTATGTGCCGCCGGTCCTCGTCGAGCGAGGGCAGCTTTCAACCGCGCGCATCCTTGTGGCGATCCATGGCACGGGTCGCGGAAACCATGTGGTGCGCGACCTCTTCGTGCCCCTCGCCGATCGCTTGGGGCTGATCGTCCTTGCGCCGCTTTTCCCGTCAGGCATTGTCGATCCCGATGACCGCGACAATTATAAATATGTCGAGTTCGAAGGTATAAGGTTCGATACGCTGCTGCTGTCGATGGTCGAAGAGGTCGGCCGCAAATATGGCGCTGGCGCCGACCGGTTTGCGATTTTTGGCTTCTCGGGCGGCGCGCATCTCGCGCACCGGATGATTTATCTCCATCCTGGCCGCCTGACGGCCGTTTCCGCCTGCTCGCCGGGATCACCAACACTTCTCGACACGAACCGCGACTGGTGGATCGGCATTGCCGATATCGAGGACCGCTTCGGTACCCCGATCGATATCGAGGCGATGCGGCGGATCGCGATTCATCTCGCGGTCGGTGAGGACGATCTCGATGCGAGCGAGATCATTCACGCACCGGGCCGGCGGCATTGGATGCCCGGTGCCAATGACAGCGGTGCGACGCGCGTCGAGCGATTGAGGACGCTTTCTGAAAATCTCGTTGCCAACAGGCTCGATGTGAAGACCGAAACATTGCCGGGCGTCGCACATGACTGCGCACCGCTCGCTGCCCTGGCATCCGCCTTCTTTTGCGAGAAGCTGGGCGTCGCCGCACAAGAATGCAGCAATGCTTAGACCAAACCGCCTCAAACTGCGTTTGCAGGAGGGGCTACCGTCGCTCGGCTGCTGGCTGTTCAGCGGCAGTCCGGTCGCCACCGAAATATTGGCCGATTGCGGTTTCGATGCGCTGCTGATTGATCATGAACACTCACCGGGCGGGATCGAAACGGCAGTGGAGCAGCTTCGCGCTGCGGCGGCGGGTCCTGCCACCATCCTCGCTCGGCTCCCCGAAAACCGGGCAGCCCCCGTCAAGCGGTTGCTCGATATGGGCGTGGAAGGTGTGATCGCCGCGAATGTCGAACATGTCGCCGAAATCGAGGAGGTCGTTGCGGCCGCTTATTATCCGCCCTTCGGGCGCCGCGGCGCGCATTTCACGGTATCGCGTGCTGCTGGCTGGGGAGCAGATTCCGACCGATACCCGCGGCATGCCGCTGAGGAAACGCTGGTGATCGCGATGATCGAATCGGCGGCCGGAGTCGATGCCATTCCCGACATGGCGAAGGTCGGGCGCATAGACATGTTTTTCGTCGGCCCGCTCGACCTGTCGGCCAGCATCGGCCGGATGGGCGACTATGCCGATCGGGCCTTTGTCGAGATCCTGGGCGCTGCCGAACGGCGGATAATCGAGAGCGGAGCGGCGCTTGGCGGGGCGGCGATGCCGGGACATGACGCAGCCCAGCTGTTCGCTCGCGGCTATCGGTTCGTCACGGCCGCCAGTGACGTCGGCTTTCTGAGAGCGGGGGCGCTCTCATTCGTTCGGGAATCTTACAGGGAGGCAGAACATGGGTAGCATTTTCGGCGTCAGTTCACGGCGCCAGGCGATGGTGAGCCTGTTGGCGGCGGCGCTGGCGCTTTCCGCCTGTGGCGGCGGGGGCAACGAAGAGCGTCAGGCGGCAGGCGCCGATGACACGCCGGCAGGCCCGCTCTATCCTGACTATTATCCCGCCGAATATGCGAATCTGATCGACGCCGCGCGATCCGAAAAGGAGTTGCTCGTCTATTCGAACGTTGCCGAATATAACTGGCGCGCAATCCTTGACGGCTTCAAGCGCAAATATCCGTGGATCAAGGTCCATGCGCTCGATCTTGGCCCGACGGAATCGTTCGAACGTTATTATTCCGAGGTGAAGTCGGGCAAGCGGTCAGCCGACATGCTGGTGGTTGCGGCACCCGACGCCTGGCAGCGCTTCGTGAAGAATGACGGACCGGAAAAATATGCCAGCCCCGAAACAGACAAAGTGCCCGAATGGACCCGTCCGTTCCCCGGCGTCTACACGGTGGCAATCGACCCGATGATCATCATCTATAACAAGGCGCTGCTAAAGCCCACCGAATATCCCGACAGTCTGGCGAAGCTGGCGGCGACCGCCGAGGCCGATCCGGCGCGCTTCCGCAACAAACTGACGACCTATGACTCGACGAGCCATTCCTTCGCCTATGCCATTCATTGGGCAGCGATCGATCATGGCAAGATGGGCGGATGGCGCACCTTCGAGAAGCTCGGGCCTTACACGCGTCCCGAGACTGGCGGCTCGACGATGCTCGATAAGGTTATGTCGGGTGAATATCTCGCCTCCTTCTATACGTCCGGCATCACCGTCTTTCCACGAATGAAGGATCCGGGCCGCGACAAGATTCTCGGCTGGGCGTTGCCGAAAGACGGCGTGCCAATGATGATGCGCGGCATGGCCGTGACCTCCGGTGCCAAGAATAAGAACGCTGCCAAGCTTCTGCTCGATTATATATTGTCGCACGAGGGTCAGGTGAATGCGGGCAAGGGCGGGATGACGCCCTATCGCCCCGACGTCGCCGACAGCGAGGTTCCGCACGAAACCTACAGCAAGATATCGACCGCGGTCGGCGGCGAGCAAAATATGGTTCGGATCGGATACGACCCGCGCCTGCTTACCGATTATGAAGCGTTCAACAAGCGTTGGGCCGACACCTTCAAGGCGAAGAAGTGAGCGCAGGAGAGCAAGCGGCGATGGCATCCATTCCTATCACGGCACGCGCCCGACACGGCGACGGTGGCCTGAACAGGGCGCTCGCGATCCAGGCCTTGATCGGGGGCAGTGCATTGATCCTGGTCGCGGCTCCGCTTGTGCCCATCCTTTACCAGTCGTTCGTCAGCCGACCTCTCTACGAGGACGGCGGAATATTGACGCTCGACAATTATGTCCGGCTATTTGGCGACAGCGTCTTTTACAGCGTGATTTCGAACTCGATCCTGCTTGCGCTTGCGACCACGCTCATCGCTTGCATACTCGGGGTGGCATTTGCGATCTTTCTTGAACGAACGAACCTGCCTTTTCGCAAGACATTGCGATCGATCGTGCTCTGGCCAATGTATGTGTCTCAGCTCGTCATCGCCTTCTCCTGGTTCGTCATGTACGGCCCATCGGGATATGTCACGCTGCTCACGCAGCAGCTATTTGGCGACGCGCCCTGGAACCTCTACACCATCTGGGGGATGGCCGCGGTCGGCGGCACGGGCATGGCGCCGCTCGTCTATCTTTTCTGCGCGAGTTCGGCGCAGCGAGTGGACGCGACACTGGAAGACGCCGGGCGCACGATGGGCGCAGGTTCGCTACGCGTGCTGTGGTCAATCTCGATCCCGCTGATGCGACCGGCGATCATCTACAGCGCTCTCCTGACGTTCATCGGCTCGCTCGAAATGCTGTCGGTGCCGCTGGTTTTCGGTCGTCCGGTCGGGATCGAATTCTTCACCACCTATTTGTACAGCCATGGTCTTGGCGGGATTGAACCGGACTATGGCATATTGGGCGCGGCGGCGGCGATCCTGCTCGTCATCATCACGGTCCTGCTAATCTGCCAGGGCATGCTGCTCACCAAGGCGGGGCGGTTTGTCACGTTGAAAGGCAAAGCGCAGCGGCAAAAGCTCGCCGATCTCGGCGCCGCGCGCTGGCCGGTATTTCTTCTTTTCCTACTCTACAACGTCGTCATTCTGGCAATCCCGCTGGCGGGCATCGCACTGCGCTCCGTGACGACCTTCCTGACACCGTTGATGGCTCCTTTCGATTTGCTGACGTGGGAAAATTTCAACCTGATCTTCTCCTATGACGCCTATGTCCGTTCGATCACCAACAGTCTGATCATCTCGACCGTGGGGGGCGCCATCGCGACGGTTTTCATCGCGCTGATCACGCTCGTCGTCCATCGCTCCAACTTTCGGTTTCGCCGCCAGCTGGAGTTCATCGCCCTCTATCCGCGGGCGATTCCAGGTATCGTCGCTGGTATCGGCCTGTTCTGGGCGATGCTGATCATTCCGGGCATCGGCTGGATGCACGGTACGATCTGGATCATGGTGCTGGCCTTCACGATGCGCAGCATTCCGACGGCTTTCGGGGCAATTTCGCCCGCCCTGATGCAGATCAGCGAGGAGCTCGACAAGAGCGCGCGGTCGTGCGGCGCCGACTGGTGGACGGCGTGCCGCACCATCATCCTGCCGCTCCTGAAGCCCGCGATCTTCAGCGCCTATGTGCTGCTCTTCCTGTCGTTCCTCAAGGAATATAGTTCGGCGGTATTCCTCTTTTCGCCTGGCAACGAGATCATCGGCACGACGATGCTCTCCTTCTGGGCGAACGGCGACACGGGGCCCGTTGCCGCCCTCTCGGTCATCCAGATCGCCTTGACCGTCATTTTCGTCTTTGCCGCGCGCCAACTTCTGCGGAGTCATCAAAATGTCTGAGCTAGTTCTTGAAAATCTGTCGAAACATTTCGGCGATGTGCGCGCGATCGACGGCATCAACCTGACCGTCGCCGACGGCGAGTTCCTGACCCTCCTGGGGCCGAGCGGTTGCGGCAAGTCGACGACGCTTTTTGCGATCGCCGGGCTCGACACGCCGACGGGCGGTATCATCCGCGCAGGTAATAATGTCTTCTTTGACAGCACGAAGGGCATCCTCGTGCCGCCGGAGAAGCGCAACTGCGGGCTGGTGTTCCAATCCTATGCGCTGTGGCCGCACATGACGGTCGAGCAGAATCTCGCCTTTCCGCTGAAGATTCGCAAGGTCGGCGGCGCCGACCGCGCGCGGCGCATCGCCGAGGCCCTCGACCTGGTCGAGATGGCCCCTTATGCGAAACGCTATCCCCACGAACTGTCGGGCGGCCAGCAGCAGCGCGTGGCGCTGGCGCGCACGCTTGTGTTCGAACCTACGCTCCTCCTGCTCGACGAGCCGCTATCGAACCTCGACGCTAAGCTCCGGATTCGCGCGCGCAACTGGCTCAAGGAACTTCAGCAGCGCCTGAAAATCACGACCATCTATGTGACGCACGACCAGATCGAGGCGCTCGCAATGAGCGACCGCATCGCCGTAATGAACAAGGGCGAGATGGTCCAGCTCGCGACCCCGCAGGAAATCTATACGCGGCCGGCGGGGGCGTTCGTCGCCGACTTCATCGGGTCTTCCAATTTCATGAAAGGCAAGATGGCGCGCCGCGATGCCGACGGCACGGCGGAAGTCGCCCTTGAAGGCGGAACGATGATCAGCGCCATCTGGGCACCCGATGTGAAGCCGGGTAGCGACGTGCTGGTCGCTGTGCGCCCCGAACATGTCCGGCTGGCCGTCGCGCGGCCGGCGAACGACGACTTCAACCTGCTGCCCGGACGTATCACCGGCCGCAGCTATCTGGGTGCGCGCTACCAATATGCACTCGATGCCGGCGGCACCTCGATCGCGGCCGAGACGGAGGATGCGTTCGACCGGCCCGAGGTATTCGCGACGTTCGATCGGGCGCATGCGGTTGTGGTGCTGCCATGATGCGGCGGGCTGAACCCATGTCGGACAGGCTTCGCGTCGCCTGCGTCCAAAATTGCGCGACGACCGACCCGGGCGCCACGCTAACGGCGACCGAGGCACTGGTCCGCTCGGCGTCGGCGGAAGGCGCCGAGCTCGTCGCCTTGCCCGAGGCGTTCGACTATCTTGCCCCGACGGCGGCGAAGATTCACGCCTATGCGAAACCGGCATCCGACCATCTGGCGCTCCGCCACATGCGAACGCTGGCTGCCGAGCTGGAGATCTGGATTCTGCTGGGGTCGATCTCGATGCGCGCCGAGGACGGTGCGCCGGTCAACCGCTCGCTGCTGGTCGATCCTGCGGGCAACATTCGGGCCTATTACGACAAGGTTCATCTCTTCGACGTCGACCTGCCCGATGGAGATTCGATCCGCGAGTCCGATTTCTATCGAGCGGGCAGGCAGCGCGTTGTCGCGCATACGCCTTGGGGTCTCATGGGAATGAGCATCTGCTATGATATGCGCTTTCCCTATCTTTATCGCGGTTTCGCGCAGGCGGGAGCCTCGATCATCGCGATCCCGGCGGCGTTCAGCAGCTATACCGGGCCGCTGCACTGGGAACCGCTGCTACGCGCGCGCGCGATTGAAACGGGTTGCTATGTCATCGCGCCCGCGCAGTGCGGCGACAACTTTCCTGGCCGACGGTCGCACGGCCATTCGCTGATCATCGATCCCTGGGGCCGAGTGCTGGCCGATGCGGGAGGTGAACCCGGGGTGATCGTCGCCGATCTCGACTTGCAAGAGGTTCCCGCCTTCCGCGCGTCGATACCCTCGATGACGTTTGACCGCACCCCGCTTGAGGAGTTGATTCTGTGACCGTCGCGATGGAAACGCGTCGCCTGAGGCTCGCCGAAGGCTATGAAGTCGCTGTCTATATCTACGGCGATGGTCCCGAAACCATCCTGCTCGCCAATGGCGGGCCGGGCTTGCCGAGCCTCTATCTGCGCGCGCCGCACGAGCGTCTCGCGAACGGACGTTTGCGCGTGGTGGCGTGGGACCAGCTCGGATGCGGAGCATCCGATCGACCCGAGGATCCGGCGCTGTGGACGCTTGGGCGCTACGTCGCCGAAGCCGACCAGGTGCGCGCGTTCGTCGGGGCGGAGCGCATCCACTTCCTTGGGCACAGCTGGGGGAGCTGGATGGGGACGGAATATTGCCTGACGTACCCTGAGCGTATCGCAAGCTATATCATTGCCGATGGGGCCTGCGACATTCCGCATCTTGTCGCTGAACTGGGCCGTCTGCGCGGGGCACTCGGTAGCGAGACCGTCAACATGATGATTGCCCGCGAGGCCGCGGGGACGATCGACCATCCCGAGTATCAGGCAGCGATCACGCTGCTGAATTATCGCCACGTCTGCCGCCTCGCCGAATGGCCCGAAAGCCTGACCGAAGCGCTCGCCGACTGGAACATGGGTCCGTATGAAACCATGCAGGGTCCGAACGAATTCACCTATACGGGCAATATGCGTGACTGGAACCGCGTGCCGGCGATGTCGGCGATCGAGGTGCCCTGCCTCGTTCTGTGCGGCAAATATGACGAGCTGACCCCGTCCTGTTCGCACAAGATGCACGCCGCGCTGCCCAATTCACAGATCCACATTTTCGATCATAGCTCGCACATGCCCTTTTATGAAGAGCCTGGGGCCTATTTCGATATACTCGGCCGATTCCTCAAAGGACTGCGAGCTGAGTAACCGGAGCTGCTGCGATGCCATCTTATCGCACCGACCTTTCAGGCACACGCTATTCCTTTCGGGATCTTGCGCACTTGCTTGCGGCCGCAACGCCGAGGCGGTCGGGGGACGCGCTGGCCGGAATTGCCGCCGCCAGCGACGTCGAACGGATGGCAGCACGCTTCGTCCTCGCCGACCTGCCGCTGGCGACATTTCTGCAGGAGTCCGTCGTTCCTTATGAGGAGGACGAGGTCACGCGGTTAATCCTCGATCGCCACGACCGGGCAGCCTTTGCGCCCGTGGCGCATCTGACCATCGGCGGTTTGCGCGAATGGATATTGGGAAAGGCGACACCCGCCGCGCTCGCGGCGGTGGCGCCCGGCCTGACTCCCGAAATGGCCGCCGCGGTTTCCAAGATCATGCGCAACCAGGATTTGATCGCCGCTGCGCGCAAATGTCGTGTCGTGACGGCGTTTCGAACCACGCTTGGCCTACCGGGCCGCATGGCCGTCCGCTTGCAGCCGAACCATCCGACCGACGACCCCACCGGCGTCGCTGCAGCCATCCTCGACGGCTTGCTGATGGGGTGCGGCGATGCGGTGATAGGGATCAACCCCGCCACCGACAGCATCGACAACATTGTCACGCTGCTGACGTTGATCGACGAGCTGCGCCAGCGTTTCGCGATTCCGACACAAAGCTGCGTCCTGTCGCATGTTACCAGCACGATCCTTGCGATCGAGAGGGGCGCTCCGGTGGACCTGACCTTCCAGTCGGTCGCAGGGACCGAGGCGGCGAACCGCGGATTTGGCGTCGATCTCACGCTGCTGCGCGAGGCGCACGAAGCGACGCGGTCGCTGCAGCGCGGTACTGTTGGCGATAACGTCATGTATTTCGAGACGGGGCAGGGATCGGCATTGTCGGCCGACGCCCATCACGGCGTCGACCAGCAGACGCTCGAATGCCGTGCCTATGCCGTCGCGCGCGAATTCTCCCCGCTGCTGGTCAACAGCGTCGTCGGTTTCATCGGTCCCGAATATCTCTATGACAGCAAACAGATCATCCGCGCGGGTCTTGAGGATCATTTTTGCGGCAAGCTGCTTGGCCTCCCGATGGGCGTCGACGTTTGTTACACCAACCATGCCGAGGCCGACCAGGACGACATGGACAGCTTGCTCACGCTGCTCGGCGTTGCAGGGGTGAACTTTGTCATTGGTGTCCCCGGCGCCGACGACATCATGCTCAATTATCAGAGCACCAGTTTCCACGACGCCCTTTATGTCCGGCGTGCGCTTGACCTTCGGCCCGCGCCGGAGTTCGAGGCGTGGCTTGAGGCCGTCGAGCTTTCCGACGGTCAGGGCGGGATACGACCGATCGGTTTCGACCGTGGCGGCATGATGCTCGGATGGGATGGGGGCGTTCCGTGATCGACGACAGCCCGGTGAAGTACGATGCGCTGCGGGCAGCCACCGCCGCGCGGATCGCCTTGGGGCGGGCAGGCGACGCTCTTCCCACAGCGCCGCTGCTGGATTTCCAGCTCGCGCACGCGCGTGCGCGAGATGCTGTATATACCGAGCTCGACGCCGACGCGATCGCTGCCGCCCTGTCTGGACATGAAATTGTCAGGATGCGATCGCAAGCGGCCGACCGTGGGGAATATCTTCGTCGTCCCGATCTCGGCCGCCGCGTCGACCCCGCGGGTCTCGTGGCACTCCGCCCAGGAGATTATGATGCGGCGTTCGTTGTTGCCGACGGATTGTCGGCGATGGCCGTCAATCGCCAGGCTGTGGCGTTGGTCGCCGCCGTTTGCGCTCTCCTCGGCGGCTGGCGGGTCGCGCCCGTCGTCCTGGTCCAGCAGGGGCGGGTCGCGATTGGCGACGAGATCGGGGCCGCGCTTGGCGCGTCGCTCGTCGTTGTCCTGCTCGGCGAACGCCCCGGATTGAGTGCTGCAGACAGCTTGGGCGCTTATCTGACCTGGGCGCCCGAACCAGGCCGCCGCGACAGCGAACGCAATTGTATTTCCAACATCCGGCCCGGGGGGCTGCCGATCGCGACCGCTGCGGATCAGCTTGCCTGGCTGATGCGCGAAGCGCGATCGCGCCGCCTCAGCGGCATTGACCTCAAGGAGGACCGGCTCTCCTTGCTCGCGGCTTCCGCCGCTATCGAGCGTCCTCCCTAGTCCGCAAGCCCCGTCCATATCGTTTCGACCTGTTCGCCGTGTCGTCCGAGCAGAGGACGCGGGCGCTTCCGCGCACCCTCCACCTGGAAGGACCTAATATGCCTTGCCAATTCCGCGTTCTTACCTTTCTCCTCACAGCCACCTGTGCGCTGCCCGCGGCCGCGCAAGACATCGGGCTCGCAGCGATCGAAGCAAAGCTCGCCGCTCAGCAGGCACAGATCGAACGGTTGCACGCCCTGCTCGCCGAGCAATCGGAACAGATCGAGCGCCTGACCGCAACGCCGGCTGAACCGCAATTGCAAATGTCCGTGCCCGCGCTGCCGCAAACCTCTCCGACGGCGACGAATTTAGCCGCTCCAACCGACGCCAGCTTCCGCATCCCCGGCCTCGACATCGGCGGCGACATGCGCGTGCGGCAGGAATGGAATGTCATCGAGGGCCGCGAGCGTTCGCGTTCTTCCGTCCGCGCCCGCCTGCGCTCGACCTACAAGATCGACGATCATTTCGCGGTCGGCACCCAGATTGCGACCGGCGACCCCGACGATCCCAATTCGACCGACGTCACGCTCGGCAATTTTGTCGACGATTTTCGGGTGTCGCTCGATCAGGCTTGGGTCCGCTACACCAACGGCGGCTTGACCGCCTATGCCGGCAAATTCCCGCAGCAATTCCAGCGCACCGACATGCTGTGGGACGGCGATGTGTCGCCGCAGGGCGTCGCGGTGGCCTATGGCGCGAACATCGGCAAGGCGCGCGCTGACGCGCGCGGCCTGTGGTTTGTCATCGACGAAGCGTCGATCGCACGCGACAGCGACATGATCGGCGGCCAGCTCGCCGTCTCGGCACCGCTCGCTTCCGACATCAGGGGGGGGCTCACCGGCAGCTATTATCATTATCGCCTCGGTTCGGTCGCGGGTGCCGACGCCGGCGACTTTCGCGGCAATCTGATCTCGGGCGGACGCTATGTTTCGGATTTCCGCCTGATCGAGGGCATCGGCACGCTGAACTGGGCCGGCCTGTCGCCGCGCTGGCCGCTCAGCTTCACCGCCGACTATGTCCACAACACAGGCGCGGCGGTTGCGGGCGACACCGCTTTCAACCTCGAATTCGCCGCCGGCCGCGCCGCCAGGCCCGGCGACTGGCGCGTCGCCTATAATTATTCGGAGGTCGAGGTGGACTCAGTGCTCGCGGCGTTCAGCCACGACAATATCGACCTGTCGACCAATTACCAGTTGCACGGCTTCGGCATCGGCTATGTGCCGGCCGAGCATCTGCAGCTCGATCTGCTCTGGTATCATTACCGCCCACTCGACCCGGCCTATGCCGGCGGCCTGTCGCCAGACCAGTGGCTCGACCGCATCCGGCTCGCCTTCATGGTCAGCTTCTGATGCTGGCGTCCGCCTTCGCGCTTGCCGCATCTGCGACGTCCGGCTTGGATGCGGCGCCGCATCCGACGCACCACGGCCATCTTCCACACAGCCACACCCATGCCCCCGCCGAAATCGACGAAACGCACGGCCCCATATTGCTGCAACTAACCTATACCGGCGAGGTTATGGGCAATGTATCCGGCGAGGTCCGGCGCGGGACGCGCTATCTCGACAATCTCGATATCGTGTTCGAGGCGGACATGGACAAACTTGTCGGCTGGACCGGCGCGCAGGTCCACGTCTACGGCCTCTACAACAACGGCAAATCGATTAGCGACCTTGCCGGCGACACCCAGGCGGTGAGCAATATCGAGGCGGGGACGCAGGCGGTCCGCCTCTACGAAGCCTGGATCGACCAGAAGATCGGCGACCGGCTGTCGGTGAAGGCTGGCCTCTACGACCTCAATTCCGAATTCGACGCGCTCGACGCTGCGGGGCTATTCGTCAGCAGCCCGCACGGCATTGGAACCGACTTTGCACAGAGCGGCGAGAACGGGCCGTCGATCTTTCCCCAGGCCTCGCTTGCCGCGCGCGTGCAATGGGTGCCCATCGAAGGATGGGCAGTCCGTGCCGCGGTACTCGACGGTGTTCCGGGCGATCCCGATCGTCCCGGGCGCACGGCGGTCAAACTCGGCCATGGTGACGGTGCGCTGCTCGTCAGCGAACTTGAAGCGCCGCTCGGCGGTGGCAAGCTGCTACTCGGGCGCTGGCAATATACCGCCCGCTTCGACCGCAACGACGGCACCGGGACCGGAAAGGGCAATGCCGGGACCTATGTTCGCGGCGAGTTTCCGCTGTCGGCCAGCGCCGGACGCAAGATCGATGCCTTTTTCCGGCTCGGCAAGGCTGCGGGGCGTTTCAACATGTTCGACGCCTTCGCCAGCGGCGGGCTGAAATTCAGCGGTTGGGTGCCAGGACGCGACGAAGACGAGTTCGGTATCGCGCTTGCGGCTGCTTTTACCTCGGACAGCCATCGTGCCGCGACCGGCGCGGGGCCGTCGGAGGTTGCGATCGAGGCGACCTATCGGGCCCCCATTACCGACCGGTTCGTGTTACAGCCGAGCGTGCACTATGTCCGCAATCCGTCCGCCGATCCCCGCATCGCCGACGCACTGGTGCTTGGTCTGCGCGCAGAGTTTTCGTTCGAACTTTGAGCCCGGCGGGGACTATTGGCTGGCCAGCGCCCGCGCAATTCGTTCCGCCGCGCCGCTGATGTCGGCTAACCGCTCGCCGTTCCGAAGGCGTTCGAGTACTCGCAGTTCATTGTCCTGCATCGCGAGCGCGGTGTCGCAGACCTGCTCGATCTCGGCGCGCGGGACGACGACCACGCCGCTATAATCGGCAAAAACGCCATCGCCTGGGGCGACTGCGACGCCGCCGATCTGCACCGGTACGTTCACGGCGCTGTCGAGTTCGAGGAATTTTGTCGTCAGCGACGATCGGCCACGACACCATAGCGGAAAGCCGGCCGCCATCACCTCGCCGATATCGGTGGCGGGCCCGTCGATGATCGCGCCCGCGATACCCGTCAGCCCCGCCGCAGCCGTCACCACGCCGCCCCAGCACGCATGGCGGGTGTCGCCGCAGCGATCGATGACCAGCACGTCGGCGGGTCCGCACAGCGTCAGGGCGTGATGCAGCAGGGTCGAATCGGCGCCGGGTATCCGCACCGTCACTGCGCTGCCGGCGATCCGCACGTCGCCCAGCACCGATGCAACCGCCGGGTCGACAAAGCCGTGATGGCGGAAGTGGCCGATGGTGGCGGTCTCGGTCCGCGTCATCTTGCCGAGCAGGTCGGCGGGAAGCGGTGGGGCATTTTCTCCGATAGTGAACATTGCTCAGTCTCCGGGCAAGGTACGCGCCCCGCCCGGGTCGCGCCGCGGTCGCGGCCTGCGCCACCACGACGCTCCGCCCAGCAGGCACAGCAGGAACAAGGCGCCGCCGGTTAGTAACACGACAAGGCGGCCGGCCAGGCCCAGAAATTCGCCATTGTGGATGGCAAACAGCCATTCCAGCACCTTGTCGCCGGCCTTCGACTGGCGCGGGTCGGTTACGGAAAGGATCTCGCCCGTCACGCCGTCGACCAAGACGTTGGTCATGCCGAAGATCGCATGTGCCTCGCGCGGCTGGCGCAGTCGAACCGCATAGATTGCCGATCCCTTGGCCGGCAGGGTGACCGAGGTGAACTCGGCATCCGGAAAACGTCGCCTTGCTGCGTCAAGGGCGCCATCGGGGCCAAGCCGCGGGGCCTGCTCGCTATCCGCTGCCGCCGCCGCCGCCTCGGCAAGTCCGGCACCGACAAGGGCGGATTTGATCGCGGGCGTCCAGTTCATTCCTGCGCCGGTGATGGCGAGGATGATCAGAACCGGGCCGACGAGGACGCCAATCGCGCGATGGACGAGGGTCATCCGCGAGCGCGCGTTTCCGACGAGCTTTGGCCGGATGATACGCCGCCAGTTGCGGCGTTGCGGCCAGAGCAGGCGATAGCCGGCGAATGAGGTGAAGACGAGGAACAGGCCGCTGAAAGCAACGAGCGTCTTGCCGCCGTCGCCGAGCAGAAGCGTCTGGTGCAACCGGTAGACGAATTGGAGGATGCCGTCGGCACGCATGCTTCCCGAAAGTTGGCTGTCGCCGATGATCGTGCCGGCATGCGTGTCGAAAACGAGGCTGCGCACCTCGCCGCCGCTCGTCGGCTTTACGCGGATGCGCAGCAAGTCGGTGCCGCCATTCAATGTCGAGATCTGGAGTATTTCAGCCTGGGGGCGGGCGGCGGCGACGCTTTGCGTCACGGCGGTCAGCGAGGCCCGCCGGTCCGAACCCGGTGCCGAGGCGAGCATCTGTTGCTCGATGTCGCGATGGAAGACCAGCAACATGCCGGACAAGGCGAGCAGCGCCCAGTGTGCCAGCAGCGCGAGCCCGATGGTTCTGTGAAGCGATGCCCAGCGGCGATATGTCATGGCGGATTGCTGCCTTGCCTGGCCGGAACTCTCAACGCGAGGGAAGGGGAGAGTGCCCTTCCCTCGCGCAAGGGGGCTTCATCTATCTCAATATTTGATGGCGTAGCGGAGCATGACCGTGCGGCCCGATGCCTTGAGATAATTGGCGTTGGTATTGAAGCCCTCGGAATAGTTGGTGAAATGGTCGTCGTTCAGCAGGTTTTCGATGCCGAAGCTGACTTCTCCCATCTTGCCCAGGTCGAACTTGGACGCGAGGTCGAGCTGGAAATAGGAGTGGATGCGGCCTTCATGGAAGCGCCCAGGAGTCGTATTGGGGAATTTGTTCCGGCTCCCCGAATATTGGCCCTGCAGTCTGACGTAGCTGCCCTCGTCGATCTGATGCTCGATATAGCCGGTTGCCGTGCGCGGCGGGATGCGGCGTCCGGGCAACGGGCTTTCATAGCTTCCGTTGTTGTCGTTATCCGACTTGCCTTCGAGAAAGGCATAGCTGCCGCCGAAATTCCACCCTTCGATTCCCGCGTAGTCGAGCGTCAGCTCAAAGCCGTGGACACGGTCAGGGGCGACGCGAGCTTGCGGCTCGTTCGGCGATGCTGCGTTGAAGACATAGCTCACGCCATCGCTCGATTTGGTCAGGAAAAAGCTCGCCGATGCGGTGATGCCATGTCCCTTGTAACGCGCGCCTGCCTCGTAGCTGTCGATGACGTTCGGCGGTGGTTGGATCTGTGTGAGATCGATGTCCTGCGGCCATGCACGGAAATTCTGGCTTGTCTGCTGGATGTCGAAACCCTGCGAGAAACCGCCGAACAGGTCGAACGAGTCCGTGAGCGAGACGACCACGCCGGCATTGATCGGCGTCGTCGAATATTTGAGCTTGCCCCCCGTGATGTTCGCCAGAGTGAACAACGAAAAGAAGTCGGCGACCTTGATCCTGGATTCCTCGTGTCGGATGCCCGCGCTGATCGACAGGAAATCAACGGGCTTGATCTGTATCTGCACGAATCCCGCGTAGCTGTCCTGGACTTGCGGGATGCCGAACTGGCGGCCATCCACCAACGGGATCTTGGTATTGTCGTGCAGATAGTCGGCACCCCAGAGAATCTCGCCATCGACTCCGATCAGCGTGTCGAGGGGTGTGTTGATGTCGATGCGGGCACCGAATTTTTTCGTGTCGTTGGTCGATTGGCCATTTGGGCTCTGCCCGAGCGGGACAACCCGTGGAAAGCGGTTCGCGGCGAACTGGAAGATGCTATAGGATTCCAGATAATAGCCCTGCAGGCGGAACGAGCTGTCGGTCCCGAACGCCGACGTGTCCGAATAAGCAAGGCTCGCGATGAAATTGCGATTGAGCTGCGGCACTTCGCCGGGCATTGGCGTCGCCGGTGCGGCGGTCGCCGGAATGCCAAGCAGGATATTGCCGGGGACCGCGCGATATTTGATGACTGCCTTCTGCTCATAATAGTTGAGCAGCATTTCGATGCGCTGGTCGCCGGCGGTATAGCCGAACTTGCCGTAGCCGCTCAGAATCCGGCTGTCCTGCAGCGCCGAACCTTCGGGTGGGGGGATACGGTTGCCGTCGGCGTCGAAGAATGAATTGATCTTTTCATAATAGCCGCCAACGCGGTAATCGAAATTGCCGCTCGTTCCCGAGAAGGTCTGGCGGATCGACGGGCGAGCCGAGTCTCCCAAATGCTCGGTTGACAGATTCAGGCCGACTTCGGTGCGCGCGGTCAGCGGCTCCGGATCGCCATTCTTGGTGATATAATTGATGAAACCCGCGCCCGCGCTGTTCCCATAGAGCGCCGACGATCCGCGGACCACCTCGATGCGTCCGATCAATTCGGGGTCGATCAGGCGAAGCTCGCGTCCCGTATCGTTCAGCGTGGCGGTGATCGGCACCCCATCGACGAAAAAGACAGGCTTGCGCCCACGCAGCGACAGATAGGTCGTGACCGTCGTGTTCGTGCTTCGCGACAGGCCCGGAACCAGGTTCGATAACACCTGTTCGAGATTGTTGGTGGTCGCGAGCTGTTTCGACACATCCTCGGCCGAAAAGACGTCGACCGATTGCGGCATGGTCCGCAGCGAGGCCGGCAGGCGCGATCCGGTAACGACGATGGATTCGGATTCGGTCGGCTCGACGAGGCCGTCCTCTATTGGTTCCTGGGCGTGCGCCTGCGTGCTTAAAGCCAATGCAAGTGCCACCAAACTAACCGCACGCCCCATATTGATTCCTCCTTTGACCGAGCAAATCCCAAATGCCGTGAGAAAATAGTAGCCAATTTGATTGATCAATTCAATAGCCAATATATATCATAAGGATTGGCGCCGAATGTGATTGAAATAGACGCGCTTTTTACCAGCGCGAGCCCTTGCCAACGGGCTCCCGCTCGTGTCGCTTTCGAAGACTGAGCAGGCGCTGACGCCAAAAAAACCGGCGCAAACGGGCCGATTCGCAAAGCCGGTCTAGATGCGTGCGAGGTCGCCGGGTCGGAGGATGGTCCAGCCGCCCTTGGCCTGCAGAACCAGGCCGGCCTCGCGCAAGGCGCCGACTTCGCGCTGCACCGCTTGCCGCGTTACGTCGAGATGCTCGGCGATGTCATTGTGGGTAATCGGCAGGGCGACGCAGAGCGATCCGTGGGAGCCCGCTGTGCCGCAGTGACCGGCAACATTGAGCAGCAGGCTCGCGATTTGGCTGCGCAACCGGAGCGTGGCCCTGATTTCGCGGCTGTTGAACATCCTGGTGATCTTGTGTGCGAACTTGCGCGACAGCGCTTCGGGTATCGAGGAATAGGTGCGATACAGTTCCCAGAAATCGTCGCGCGGGAGCCGCCGTACGATGGTCGGGGTCAGCGCCACGGTGCTATGGAAATGGCCATCGCGGTGCACGATCACGGCCGTTTCGCCGAAGCTGTTTCCGGCGCCGTATATCTCGATCAGCATGTTACGGCCATCGGGGTAGAGGCCCATCAGTTTCAGATAGCCATCCTCGATCTGGTAGATAGCATCGGGCCGGTCGCCCGCCGCCTTCAATGTCTCGCCGCGATCGACCGCGTGGGCGGTCGTACGCTCGAGCAGCGCCGCGCGCACGTCGACCGGCAATTCCGCGATCCAATTCTCATCATGCACTATACCTGTCACGCCGCGACGCTCCCTTCACCGATCTCGTGTCTGATGGCGAATGCGATGGGGTGCAACCTTGGTTGCACATGGGTCCCGGAACAATGTGCGATTGCAGCGCCCGACAGGCCTATCCCGAAAGGTCGGTCAATGATCAGGGCCGGAGAAAGAGCGATGACCGATAAGGCTATGAGCGATGCCGTCACCATATTGGTTCCGACAGGCGCGCTTGGCGTCGGGGTCGTCGAAAGCGAAGTCGCCCATGGGATTGCCGGGGGCGCGCAGGCGATCGCCGCCGATGCGGGTTCGACCGACAGTGGGGCGGCCTATCTGGCGCTTGGCGTCGCCAAATATAGTCGCGGTGCGGTGCGACGCGATCTCGAGATTTTGATGCGGCTGGCGTGGCCGAAACACATTCCGATCCTGATCGGCACGAGCGGCCAGGCTGGCGCCGATGCCAATCTTGCGTGGCTTCGCGACATCGCTGTGGAAGTGGCGACCGAACTCGGCATTCATCCCCGCATCGCGTGTCTCCGGTCCGAAATATCGGCGGACCAACTCGGGCAGTTCGTTCGCGAGGGGCGCGTTGCGGCGCTGCCACCGCACGGGGTGCTCGAGGCGGCGGATGTGGATGCCTGCGACCGCATCGTAACCGTGCTGGGTCCCGAACCCTATATCGCAGCCCTGCGTGATGGCGCCGACATCGTTCTGGGGGGGCGTACATCGGATCCCGCAGTCATTGCCGCTTTTCCAATCATGAAGGGGGCGGGCGTCGCAGCGAGTTGGCATGCCGGCAAAATCGCCGAATGCGGCGGCCTGTGCTCAGACACGCACGATCCTGGGTCGGGGGTTCTGGCGCGAGTTGGCAAGGATGGCTTCGTGATCGAACCGCTTGACCCCGATGCGCATTGTTCGGTGCGCAGCGTCTCGGCGCACATGGCCTATGAGAATAGCAACCCCTTCCGACTGACCGAGCCTGGCGGGGTGCTCGATGTGGCCAATTCGCGCTACGAACAACTCGACGGACGGCGTGTCGCCGTCGATGGCGCGGTCTGGACGCCGCGCCCTTATACACTGAAGTTGGAGGGGGCGGCGGCGCGGCGTTTCCAGACGATCATGCTGGTCGGCATCCAGGATCCCATCGTGCTCGGCGATCTCGATAGATTTCGCGATCGCATGCAGGCTGCGCTGATTCACCGCGTACACGAAACAATCGGGACTGCTGCGGGAGACTTCGATATTTCGCTTCGCCTCTACGGATGGAATGCCGTTTCGAACGACAGCGTCCCCGCGGGGACGCTGCCGCCGCGTGAAATCGGGCTGCTTTTCGTGGCGACGGCGCAGACGCAGGACCTGGCGACACAGATCGCCAAGGCGTGCAATCCCGTCTTCTTTCACTTGCCGATGCCGGGTCACAAGGAAATGCCGAGCTATGCTTTTCCCTTTTCGCCCGCTTATATCCCGCGCGGCCCGGTATTCGAATTTCTCCTCAATCATGTGGTTGCGGTCGACGATCCGATGGAACTGGTTCGGATCGAATGGGTCGATCTTGCGGCGCAGGAGGGGCAGCAATGACAAGCGTCGGGACCGTTTGCGACCTCGTCCGCTCAAAGAACGCCGGGCCATTCTGGGTCACGATCGATCTGTTCTTCAAAGGTGCCGATGAATTTGCTCGCTATGCGCGGAGCCCGCCCCTCGACGCAGTATCTATCGCTCAACTCTACGATGTCGATTCCGCGCAGGTGCAGCATTATCTGGTCGAGAATCTTGCGCTGCTGAAAATTTCCTTTCCGCGACGAACGCCGCAAGGTGGAGTGGAAGAACGTGACTTGCACAGCGGCCAGCAGTTCGTGCGTTTTTTGGACATCGCACTCGATGGGTCGGAATCTTGATCCGAAATGCGTCGTCTCGGTAGAGTTTAGGCTCTTGGGCCCGGCGGCGCCGAGGAACGAAGAGCGGTTTCTGAGGTCAGGAAAAGGGCGCGGTGCCCTCCGCGTGCCGCCGAAAAGTTCGGGAGCCTCTTTTCCTGCATTCACAGCGAAGATCGCGGGGCGGCGTGGTACTTAAAACAGGGTCATAGCGGTTGCTATTATCCTTACGGTTTCGAAATGGGTTGGCAGGCTCGACAGTTAATGCGGCAGGCCATCAGCGAAGGCTGAAAAGGCCCTGTCTGAACCGAACGGGGTCTGTCCAAAACTAGCTCCAGCGCATCTTTTTGTGAATCGAACAAGCGTTAGACCGTCAGAAATGTGGGGGTGGGTGTGGGGGTAACAATTTTCATGCGCGATAAAAATAGTTTAATATCAACACTTAATGTAGAGGTTCGATACAAGCCCTGCCATATCGGCAATGTGAAGTTGGTCATGGCGGCAACGAGAACGCCCGCCGCTTCTGGAACTGGTCGTCACGGCTCCGCGCCACGAAGTTTCGTAGCTGAAATTCGGCCAATCGGGCTGTAGCCAGTTCCAACGCATGTTCGATTATGCACCTTTCTATTGATCAAAATAGATCTCATTCTGATCCATAAAAGATACTTCTATCCATCAAAGTTGGTGGTCAAAGCGGTTCGGATCGCTTGTAGGCACGGCAAGAAATTCCCTCGAGGTCCTCGCGGAGCCATCTTGTTCAACCACGATTCATATCGTGGGAGCGTGATTGTTCAGTCAATGAGGACTCGAACCTGTGCCCAAAAATTTTGTAAGGTATCGACGAGGGTATCGGTGAGAAATCGCACAATATTTTGTCTTTAGTTCAGTCCACTAGATGGACTTTTCGAGTGTTCTTCTGGCACCATTTACTCTTCCGGATGCATCGGATCTCGTCAGCCAAAATTTTGGCCTTGTTTTGACGAAGGATAACCCCCTCACCGTCTTCGCTGTCACCCTCGCCGACGCAAAGTCGGGCGACCGCGAATCAAGCGGCGTTGGACAGGCCTTGAACGTCGAGGTGCGCGTAGCGGCGCTTTATCCGCGTTCGACCGTGCTGATCAACGCGGCGACCTCTCGCCCGATGGCATGCGGATGATCCTCCTGCAGATAATGCGCTCCGGCGCCGAGCTGCACGAGACGGCAATTCTGTAATCGCGCTGAAAAATTCTCAGCGAAGCCAGGCGACACGAGTGCGCCAGGGTCGCCGGTAAACAGCAGCTTGGGGTAGTGCGATGCCGCAAGATCGGCATGGGCCTGCTCAAGCATCGCCGCCACATCGGCCGGCTCGCCTGCGATCGGCAGCTCGTTTGGAAGCCGCCAGATCGGCTTGCGCGCGTCGGCGTTCAGAAAGGGCGCGCGATAAACGTCCATCTCCTCCTCGCTGAGCTCGCGCTTTATCGAACCCGGTAACACGCGCTCAATGAACGCATTCTGCTTGATAATGGCTTCCTCACCGGCACCCGGCGTACGGAACATGCGAAAGGTCTGGCGCGCCCCGTCCGACTGGTGAAACGCATCCCAGTCGGGAAACGGCCGGATGAATTCCATGAACGCGAGGCCGCGGATCATTTCCGGGCGACGCGAAGCGAGATGGAATGCGAGCGCAGTGCCCCAGTCCTGGGCGACGACATAGGCGGTATCGATCCCGGCGGCTTCAATGAAGGCATCGAGATAGCGGACATGATCGACGAACCGGTATTCGATGTCGGGCTTGCCCGACTGTCCGAAGCCGATCAGGTCGGGCGCAATGCAACGCGCGACCGGCGCAACATGCGGAAGGATGTTACGCCAGATATAGGAAGATGTCGGATTCCCGTGCAGGAACAGCGCGACGGGCGCCTCGCGCAATCCTTGCTCCCGGTAAGCCATGCGGGAGTCGAGCACGGCGAGGGTCGGGAGTTTTTCATCGGCAAACGTCATGGAGTCCTCGTCATAATTTTAAAGGGTTATCGACAGGCTTTGGTAAAAACGGATCGTTCCCGGCCGCCCGATCGCGGCGCGGGGTGGTCGCCGCCGCGCGCCGCTTAACGCTTCAGGCTCGCCATTGCCAAACCGGCGGACATTACCGCCGCGCCGCCCGCGCGCTGGCACCATTTCCTGACGCCTTTGCGCCGGATCAATCCCGACGCGGTGGATGCCGTCAGGGCATAGAGTGTGTCGGTCGTCGCTGCGATCACGGTGAATGTCGCGGCAAGAAGCGCGGCCTGGGGCAGATAGGGCTGGTCGGGCCTAATGAACTGAGAGGCGAAAGCCACGAAGAACAGGATGGTCTTCGGGTGAAAAGTGCCGACGGCGATATTCGTCATGAATGCCGCGCGCGGAGTGATCGGACGTGATGCGGAGCGCTCTCCGCCATCCCCGCTACTCCTTAAGATGGCGATGAGGCCGATCACGATCAGGTAAAGCGCCCCGGCCCATTTTAGAATCGCGAAGGCAGTCGCCGACGCCCCCAGAACCGCGCCCGCGCCGGCAAGCGAAACCGAAATCGCAAGCGCGTTGCCAACCGCCATCCCCGCAACCGAAGCAAGGGCGGTGGCACGACCCGAGCTGAACGCGAAGCCGATAATGCTCGCCACGCCGGGGCCGGGGATGAGCGCCATCACCATCGAAGCGGCTGCAAAGCTAAGCCAGAGATGCAGGTCCATATCGAGCCTTTCGGTTCAGTGGGCAGTCTATAGTACGCGCCGGAGAACTCTCGGGCTTTTCGCTCGCCTCTGCACCGATCAATGCGGCGAACGGTCGAATCAAGCGGCTGAACATCACTGGCCTTTCGTCCGTCATCGTCATTATAATGCGCGAGCGTCCAGGCTTAGGCGGCCTGTATGAGCAGATCGCAGGAGAGACGAGGACGTGACCGGTTGGGAATTCGCCCGCGAATGGTGCGCCGCCTGGAACGCGCACGATCTCGATCGCGTCCTCGCGCTGTTCCATGATGACGTCGTTTTTTCCTCGCCGCTGGCGGCGGCGATGCTCCCCGACACAGCTGGCCGTATCGAGGGCAAGGCAGCGCTTCGGACCTATTGGACCGAGGGGCTTCGGCGCATTCCAGATCTGCACTTCACCATCGAGGCGGTTTTCGAGGGCGTCGAAACGCTGGTCATCCAGTATCGTAACCAGAAAGATGCCCTCGTTTCCGAGGTTCTGGTACGCGAGCAGGGCAGGGTGCGATGGGGTGCGGGATGCTATATTTCCGATGCCGCCGACCCGAACGGCAAGGCGCCGCGCGATGAGGCAGCCTGACCACCGCGGTCCGGCCACCGCGGGAGAGGCGCAATGCCGGGCTATGCGGACCCGACAGCGGAATCGACGCAGGGCGGGGCATTGTCTTCGGTGATTAACCGGGGTTGGCCGTCGTCACAGATGCGATCCTCAAACGAAATTTATCAAAAGGGGCCACAATGTCATACGCTCACTACTCTCAAATGACCTTTCAAAACATGCTTGGAACGCTCGATCGTCTTGTCGGCAAGGCAATCGATGCAGGCATGACCGACGACATACTGTCCGAAAAGCTTACCGAGGATATGTTCCCGCTTGAACTGCAGTTCCGGATCGCGCTCAATCAGGTGCTTCTCGCGCTCAATCAGGTCGGCGGGAAAGCTGTTCCGCTGGACGAAGCCGAGTATCGATCGCTCGAAGAGGTTCGCCAGCGGATCGCCGAGATCCGCTCGCACGTGGACACGGCGGACGAGGCGGAATGGGCCGATGCGGAGGCTGCCGTCGACCTGACATTGCCGAACGGCGTGCGTTTCGTGATGTCGTCGGAGGAGGACATCCGCGACTGGATCATGCCGAACTTTTATTTTCATGTAACAATGGTATACGCGCTGCTCCGCAACGCGGGCCTGGCCATCGGCAAGATGGATTTCATCCCCCATATGAAGCGTTACAAGGTGCCGGCGGAATAGAGCGCCGCCGAAACTGCCTATCAACTCTATGCCTCGGCGCCGCGCCTGTCGAGGTCCGTCATCGCGCCTCGCGCAGTTGCGACCGCCGCCTCATCAATGAGGGCGGGCATGGTCCCCGCGCTCCGCATCAGCGGCACATGTCAGAGGTCGCTTGTCATCGTCCCGGCACGCTGTTAGAGGCCCGCTCGTTGCCGCTTTAGCTCAGTTGGTAGAGCACATCATTCGTAATGATGGGGTCACAGGTTCGAGTCCTGTAAGCGGCACCATTTCCCCGAAAATTCCCGCTCATGTTGCCAGGTGCAACGCCGAACGGCGCGTTCGATGA
>JASBSJ010000023.1 GCA_030148985.1 Sphingopyxis sp. | reverse complement strand
AGCAGCGCATTCGCGCCGTCGGTCTCCAGATCGTCCACCGAGTCGACGATGATCACGCGCCACTCGCCGAGCGACAGCGAGAGGTGCAGACGGCGGATCATCTGCCGCACCTGCTCGATGGTGATATTGCGGGCGAGGTCTTTCGCTTTGTCCTTCGGCTGGCGCGCAAGGCGGAGGATTTCGGGATGGTTTCCGGCGTCGACAAGTCGAGCAGCTGCGCTGTCGCCCGGATCGTCGAGACTTACGGCCTGACCGCCGCCGCCGCGGCCATGGGTTACGAGAAATCGTGCGACACGTTCGGCAAATGCGCCCTTCCCCATTCCCTGCGGTCCGGCGAGAAGCCAGGCATGGTGAAGGCGCCCCCCATGCCACGCTTCGAGAAAGGCCTTTTCGGCGTCGTGATGGCCGATCATCACAGCCATTCCGCAAGTTCGGCAAGGATTCGCGCGGTGACGTCGGATTCTTCTGCGTCAGCGTCGACGATCCGCCACCGCTCGGGTTCGCCCTTTGCCATTGCGATGAAGTGCGCCGCGAGCCGGGCCTGATAATCGGCAGGCTTGTTGCCCATGCGGTCGCTTCCGCCGCGTTCGGTCAGCCGCCGCGCGGTCTCGTCGGCGCTGACGGTGAGCAGGAAGGTGCGGTCGGGCAACAGGCCGTTCGATCCGAAACCGTGCAGCATCAGGATGTCGCCATCGGTAATCCCGCCACCGCCGCCCTGATAAGCACGGCTCGAATCGACGAAACGGTCGCAGAGCACCCATGCGCCGCGGTCCAATGCCGGGCGGATGGTTCGCGCGACATGATCGGCGCGGGCCGCGGCGAACAGCAGCGCCTCGCTTCGCGCATCCCAGCGGTCGTCATTCCCCTCCATCAACAGCGTCCGGATCGCCTCCGCGCCCGCACTGCCGCCGGGTTCCCGCGTCGCGACGCTTTCGATGCCACGCGATGAAAGCGCGTCCGCCAGCGCGCGGATCTGTGTCGATTTACCGACCCCCTCCCCGCCCTCGAGCGTGATGAACCGACCGGTCACAGCCCGGTCAGCCGGTAAAACCCCGTTCGCGCGCGATCCCACCAGCCACCCTCCGCCTCGGCCACATCGGCGGCGGCTATCAGCGGGGTCGTTTGCGGCGGCAAGCCGTCGGGTGTGACGATCAAATCGGCGACAGGCGTCCCGCGCGTGACGGGCGCCGGGATGGGGGTTTGGCTGCGCATCACCGCGCGATAGCCGCCCTCATAGCCCTTGGGAACCGTCATCCGCACAGCAATCCCCGTCCGGGTGGCGACCGCTGGAATCGCGCCTTTTCGGACGTCGACGCGGCCGAGGCTGGCGCCCGCCGGAATGATTTCGCGGCCCTCCCATTCGTCGAAACCCCATGTCATCAGCCGCTCCGCCTCGTCGCGCCGCGCCTTTTCGCTGCCCATGCCGGCGACAACCATGATGAGGCGGCGCCCTTTGCGTTTCGCCGAACCGAGGAAGCAATAGCCGGCTTCGGCAGTGTGGCCGGTTTTCAGGCCGTCGGCCCCCTCGAAACGTCCAAGAATAGGGTTGCGGTTGGGCTGGATGATCGGTTTGCCCTCGGGCGACGTGCCATGCTGAAGCTTTGGCAACGAGAAATAGCGATTATAGCCATCCGGATGGTCGCGGATCAGCCGGTCGGCAAGTGTGATGAGATCGGCGGCGCTGACTTTGGTCACGCCGCCGTCGGGCCAGCCATTCGGCGTTCCAAAGCGGCTCGATACCATCCCGATTTTAGCCGCTACAGCGTTCATTCTTTTGACAAATGCGTCCTCGCTTCCGTCGATACCGACCGCGAGGACCGCGGCGGCGTCATTGCCCGAAACGGTGATCAAGCCCTTGAGCAGTTCGTCGACCGAGACTTTTTCGTTCGGGCGCAGGAACATCGTCGATCCGCCGGTGCTGCCGTTCCATTTCTTCCAGGTCGCCTCGCTGACGGTAAATTGCTTGTCGCGCGCAAGTTCGCCCTTCCTGATCAGGTCGAGCACGACATAGGCGGTCATCACCTTCGCCATCGACGCCGGGGCAAAGCGTTTGTCGGCGCCGCGCGAAAAGAGGATGGCGCCCGAATCGAGATCCTTGAGCATGACGATCGGCGCCCGCGTGACATAGAGCGGGCGGCTGACGGGCGCATTTTTGGGGCGGTTATCGCCTGCCGATGCTGCGGGAAAAGCCAGTGTCAGCGCGAGCACGATCAGCCCCGCCGCTCCGCCCTTCGCCATGATGCCCCGCTTCCCCACGCGCAGGCCCGTTAGCGGTCGCGCTGGACCACCGCGTCGCGGAAGCCTTTGGCTTTGACTTTGCCGAGGGCGCCGCGCGCTTCGGTGTCGCTGGCAAAGGGGCCAACGCGCACGCGCCACAGATTTCCTGCCTTGCTGACATAGCCGCCAACCGATTTGGCGGCGGCATCGGCGCGGCTTTCGGCGCTGAACGCCCCGACCTGAACGACATATTTTCCCGCAACAGCGGCCGCGGGCTTGTCCCCCGTCGCTGCCGGTTTCGCCGTCTGTGCGGGCTTCGCCGTCGGGTTGGGCTTGGTTGTTCCGCGTCCTTCGACGACGAGGCGGTCGTCACCCGGTTTGGCCGTGCCAGATGCGATCGGCGCCGCCGGCTGAGCGGCGACGACGGGTATTGCCGTAGCAGGGGCCGCTTTTGGTATCGGCAGAGCCTTTGCCTTGCTGCGAAGGATCGCCAGCAGCGATTCGGGCGTCGCGATGCGTTCAGGAACGGGCCTACCCGAACGAAGCTGCGCGCGTTCGGCCGCAGGCGGATTGGTCCGGCGGACGCGGACGGCGGCGACGCTCTCGGTCAGCCCCAATTGTTCGGCGGCGCCGCGCGACAGGTCGATCAGCCGGTCGCCGACCATCGGGCCGCGATCGTTGACGCGCACCAGGATCGTCCGCCCGGTATCGAGCGCGGTCACCTCGACATAGCTCGGCAGCGGCAGCGTCTTGTGCGCCGCCGAAATGCCCGCCGGATTGAAAATCTCGCCATTCGCCGTTGGCTGTCCCGCAAGCTCCTCGCCATACCAGCTTGCATATCCGACATCGTCATAATCGGGGATATCGGCGGGGGTATAGGTGACGCCGCCGACCGAATAAGGGTCACCGACCTTGACCGGCACATCGGCGACGCCCGTAACGGCGGACGAAGGCGTCGGGCTTGCCGTCGGCCCCCCTTCGCGGTCGCCATTCATACTGCCGCAAGCAGAGAGCATCAGCATCGCCCCGGCCATCAGGCCCCCGCCCCTAACGATCGATTTCATCCGCCAGCAACCCCACAGACAATGCGTAAAAGTTGGAACAATTATAGTCCAATATCGCACGATAGTTACCGGTCAGCAAATAGGCCGTGCGACCGGGACCATCGGGTTCGAGAAGCGTCGCCTGCACATTTCCATCGGGCCAGCGTCCGCCGATCGGCGCAATGCCGTCGGCGCGCCATTCAGCAATCGAGCGCCATCGGCTGTGCCGGTCGAAGACGCGCGGACAGCGGGTGGGTGTCAGCCGGTTGGCGACGGCGCTACGATTGAAGCTCGAAGGTACGGACACCGCGACGCCCCACGGTTGCCCGGCGCGCCAGCCTGCCCGGCGGAGATAGGAACCAATGGATTCGATCGCGTCGGCCTCGCTCGACCAGATGCGCGCGACGCCGTCGCCGTCACCGTCCTCGGCCACCGCGAGATAGACCGAAGGCAGGAATTGCGGATAGCCGAAGGCGCCGGCCCAACTGCCCTTGAGCGCACTGCGCGGCACACCGCGTTCGACCATCACCATCGTTGCGATCAGTTCGGGTTCGAACAGGCTGCGGCGGCGCCCTTCATAGGCCAGCGTCGCGAGCGCTTGTGGCAGGTCGAAATTGCCGGTGACTTGACCATAAGCGGTTTCATGGCCGTAAATCGCGATCATGATGCTGGTCGGAACGCCCGTGCGCGCTTCGATCCGCGACAGCAGCGGCAGCAGCCGGTCGTGGACGCGGCGTCCGCCGCCGATGCGCGCCGCGTCGACATGTTTGACCTTATATGGTGCAAAGGCGGGGATCGGCGTATTGGGGCTCGGCGGGCTGCCGAGATTATCGCGATCGAGCGCGATGACGCGCGGATTATAGGTCAGCCCGGCAGTCACGCGGTCGAAGGTCGTGCGCGATACGCCGCGCGCCTGTGCCTTCGGCCATAGCGACTGAACATAGGTGTCGAAGCCGGAGTCGCCGCTCTGTGCGTGGAGCGGCGCCGACGCCGTGAGCATCCATGCCGACAGGAACGCCGTCGCAAATTTGAAAAGGCGTCCGATTCTGAAACGTATAGCGTGCATCATGTCCCCACCATAAGACGTGTTTCGCACAGATGCGAGCGGCTTGACTAGGTCGCGGCGAGACAAGCCGAGTCATTCGTGGGCCGGGCTGAGCAGGCAAGGTTTCGCTTGCCGCATGGGCATCACGCGCTATGGCGACGCCGTGCGGACAGGTGGCCGAGTGGTTTAAGGCAGCGGTCTTGAAAACCGCCGTGGGTGCAAGCTCACCGTGGGTTCGAATCCCACCCTGTCCGCCACAATCAAGCGAAATGCAGGCGCCGGTATTTCCCCCGGAAGTAGAGCAAAGGATCGCGGTGCGGTTCAAACTGTGCGCGCACCACGCGCCCGACCAGGATGAAATGATCGCCGGCCTCGTGCAGCGATTCGCGCTGGCACTCGAACGAAACGAGTGAGCTGCCGAGCAGCGGTACGCCCGTCTGCCCTGGCGCCCAGGGCTGGCCGGCGAAACGGTCCTCGCCCTTTGCCGCGAAACGGTTCGAGGTCGGCTGCTGACCGATCTGGAGCACGTTGACGCCGAAATGGTGCGCTTCGCGCAGGGCCGGCGCGGTTCCCGCCGTGTTGGCGATACACACCAGCAGCAGCGGCGGATCGAGCGAGACCGAGGTGAAGCTGTTCGCGGTGAGCCCGACCGGCGCGCCCGCCGCATCGAGCGCGGTGACGATCGTGATGCCGGTGGCAAAGCAGCCCATCGCGTCGCGCAGCGTGCGTGGGTCCGATCCGGCCTTGAATTCCATCGCCTCGCGCGGCTGGCGCCGTTCGAGAAATTCGAGCAGTTGGCCGAGCAGCGCTTCTTTCCGGTCGCACGCAAGCGCAAGATCGCATTCGTTGATGTCAGCGACCTGGCCAATCGGGAGCGCGTCGTTGAAAGCGTCGCTGACTGTGCTGCCCTGCGCCGGCGCAAAGCCGCCACGCACGACGAGCGTCGGCAAGGCCAACTGGCCGGCAATGCCGTTCACGATTGCGTCTTCGTCGATTGGCATGTCGACGAGGACCAAGCCGGCCGCGAGATGCGTACCGTCGAGTGCTAGCGCGCGCGTTGCGATCCAGCCGCCCCGGCCGGCCGCGACGACGACCGGGCGCGAGCCCATTTGTGCAAGCACCGCGCGCAAATCCTCGACATGCGGCGCAAGCTCGTGCTCTTCGTCGGCTTGCCGCAGGTCGAGATTGACGACGCGGCGCCCCGAAAGCACCAGCGCATCGGCGACCTCGCGCCATGCGGCGCGGCGCTGACCGACCTCGGGAATCAGCAGAACGGCCGGATCGTTTTCGTCGCCCAGCATGTCGGCCGACAGCGGAACGCCGCCGAAACCCTTATATTCAATGAGGCTCAAAAATCCCCCTTGCCGCGCCGGCGGGCTGACGCCGACGGCTCTCGATATGACCAAATCGCGATGAATCGGTCCATATCGGAAGCCGACGTCTCGCGCCAGCACGCGGGGCGAATTAGGCGCGCATCGACGCGAGCCGCTGATCGACGATCGCATCGGCCTCGGCGATGATCCGGTCGATCAATTGCTGGCACGTCGGGATGTCATGGATCAAGCCCTGCACCATGCCCGCCCAGAAGACACCCTTGCTGAGGTCGCCGGTCTCGAGCAATTCGCGGCCCGCCTTGCCGTTCACCAACTCGGCGACGTCGGCGAACGTGGCGTCGGGCGCCGCGAGCCGGCGCACGACTTCTTCGCTCACCGCGCTCTTGCCGACGCGCGCCGTGTTTTTGAGGCTGCGGAAGATCAGGAAACTGCCGCGTTCGTCATTGTCGATATAGGCCTGTTTCACATTGGCGTGGATCGGCGCTTCGACCGTGGCGCAGAAGCGCGTGCCCATGTTGATGCCCTCAGCGCCGAGCGTCAGCGCCGCGACGAGGCCGCGCCCGTCGCCGAAGCCGCCCGACGCGAGCATCGGAATTTTCACCTTGTCGGCGGCGGCCGGAATCAGGATCAGGCCGGGGATATCGTCCTCACCCGGATGGCCCGCGCATTCGAAGCCGTCGATCGATATGATGTCGCAGCCCGCGCGCTCGGCCGACAGCGCGTGCCTAACCGCCGTGCATTTGTGGAGGATGGTGACGCCATGCGGTTTCAGCATCTCCCATATCTCGCGCACCGCCTGCGTGCCCGCGGTCTCGACGATCTTCACCCCGCCGTCGATGATGGCCTGCGCATAGGCCTTGTAATCGGGGGCGTTGATCGTCGGGAAGACCGTCATGTTCACGCCAAACGGTTTGTCGGTCATCGCGCGGCACCGCTCGATCTCGGCACTCAGCGCGGCGGGGGTTGGCTGGGTCAGCGCGGTCAGGATGCCGAGGCCGCCTGCGTTCGATACCGCAGCGGCGAGTTCGGCATAGCCGACGCTCTGCATGCCGCCCTGGACGATTGGATGCTCGATACCCAGCATTTCGGTGATGCGTGTCTTGAAAGCCATTTTCGATCCCTCCTTGACGGTGCTGCCCTTACGGCATCTTCGCGCCGATCCATGAAATAACTTGACGCTTACGTCAACGTCGGGTTGACTTGGGGAATAGTTAGACAACGAAGGGAATCGGAATGGCGGGGCGCGAAGGCATATCGGATCGGGCGCTGGCGATTGCCGCTAAGGTTGAAAGCTTCGTGCGCGAAATCGTCGTTCCTTATGAGCGCGATCCGCGCCGCGACCATCATGGCGCGCCGACCGACGAACTGGTGATGGAAATGCGCGAACATGCGCGCGCGGCGGATGTGCTGACCCCGCATATTCTCGGCGACGGCGATCATCTCAACCAGCGTGAGACGGCGGTCGTGCTGATCAAGAGCGGTCTGTCGCCGCTCGGCCCGCTCGCGTGCAACACGATGGCGCCCGACGAAGGCAATATGTATCTGCTCGGCAAGGAAGGCAGCCCTGAGCTCAAGGCGCGCTTCCTGAAGCCGATGGTCGAGGGCCGCGTCCGCTCGGCCTTCTTCATGACCGAGCCTGCCGAAGAGGGCGGCGCGGGGTCGGACCCTTCGATGATGAAGACGATCTGCCATCTCGACGGCAATCATTGGGTGGTGAACGGCCGCAAGACCTTCATCACCGGGGCGCAGGGCGCGCGCGTCGGGATCGTGATGGCAAAGGCGGAGCAAGGCGCGTGCATGTTTCTCGTCGACCTGCCCGACCCCGCGATCCGCATCGACGATGTGCCGAACACGATCGACAATTCGATGCCGGGCGGCCACGCGACGCTGACGATCGACAATCTGCGCATCCCCGCCGACCAGATGCTGGGCGAGGCCGGCGAGGGTTTCCGTTACGCACAGGTCCGCCTCTCCCCTGCCCGCCTGTCGCACTGTATGCGCTGGCTGGGCGCGTGCATCCGCGCACATGAGATCGCGACCGACTATGCCAACCGCCGCGAAGCCTTTGGCAAGGCGCTGATCGATCACGAAGGCGTCGGCTTCATGCTGGCCGAAAACATGATTGATCTGAAACAGGCCGAGCTGATGATCGACTGGTGCGCGGGCGTGCTCGACACCGGCTCGCTCGGCACCGTCGAGAGCTCGATGGCGAAGGTCGCGGTGTCGGAGGCGCTGATGCGGATCGCCGACCGCTGTGTCCAGGTGATGGGCGGCACCGGCGTCACCGACAAGACGATCGTCGAACAGATATTCCGCGAGGTTCGCGCTTTCCGCATCTACGACGGTCCGACCGAGGTCCATAAATGGAGCCTCGCGAAGAAGATCAAACGCGACTGGAAGGCGGCGCGCAGCTGACACGCCTGCCAGTTGCCGGGCAGGATTCGTAGCGTCAAAACGCTTGACGTTTACGTCAACGTCCGGTTCACTGGCCGGAACGAAATATGGGAGAAGGACGGGTGCGCGAATGACCATCCTCTATGACGAAGGGCAACAGGCGATCGCCACCGAATCGCGCCGAGTGCTCGAGGCGCGGGTGAGCAAGGACGCGTTGCTGCCGCTGCTGGAAACCGTCGGCGAATATCATCGACCTTTCTGGGATACCGCAAAGGAACAGGGGTGGACCGCGCTCGCCCTGCCCGAGGTGCATGGCGGACTTGGGCTGGGGCTCGTCGAACTCGGGCTGATCGCGCATCAGGCCGGGCGCAGCGTCAGCGGCGCGCCTTTCCTGACCTCGGGCTTCGGCGCCGCCAAGGCGATCGAACGCTTCGGCACCGATGCGCAGAAAGCGCGCTGGCTGCCGGGTCTTGCGACCGGCGAGCGGATCGGCGCGGTCGCCTTTGCCGACGGGCCGGATGCCCTGCCCCGCCGCCCGCAGCTGACGCTGACCGACGACCGGCTCGACGGGGTGGCGCGCGGCGTGACCGGCGGGCTTGCCGCCGATCTGGCGGTGGTGCTGGCAAACGGGCCGGGGATGCCGGTCCTGGCGGTCGTCGACTTGGCCGGGGTCCAGCGCGACGCCGTTGCCAGCTTCGACAACAGCCGGATGATCGCCGACCTCGCCTTTACCGCTACCCCCGCCGAAACGCTGGCGGTCGGCACCGCCGCCCGAGACGCGGCGCTCCACATCCTGGCGCTGCAAGCGGTCGTCACCGCGCACGAACAGACCGGCGGCGCCGAGGTGCTGATGGAGATCGCCCGCGACTATGCGCTCACCCGCCGCGCCTTTGGCCAGCCGATCGGCGCCTTCCAGTCGGTGAAGCACCGTATCGCCGAACTCTATGGGCTCGTCGAACTCGCGCGCGCCAATTGCATCCACGCCGCCGCCCGCGAAGGCCAGCCCGATTTCATCACCGCCGCGGCGGCCGCGCGGCTCTCGGCGACCGAAGCCTATGACACCGCGGCGCGCGACTGCATCCAGATCCACGGCGGCATCGGGGTGACGTGGGAGCTTGGCCTGCACCTCCATATGCGGCGCGCGCGAAGCCTCGCGATCGAACAGGGCAGCAGCCTGTTCTGGGAGGATGTGCTGGTCGACCGTCTGGCAGGAGAAGCCGCATGAGCGATCTCGAAACCTATCGCGCCAAGGCTGCCGCCTGGCTCGAATCGATGGCGCCGACCTTTGGCCGCGAAGCACGCAAGGGTCTGTCGGAGGCTGAAGACCTCGCCCTCGGGCGCCGCTATCAAAAGGCGAAGTTCGACGCGGGCTATGCCGGGATCAACTGGCCGACCGAATATGGCGGCCAGGGGCTGACCCATCTCGAAAAGGTCACCTTCGACGCCGAGGAAATGAAGCACGGCTTCCCGAACTTCTATTTCGGCATCTCGCTCGGCATGCCGGTGCCGGTGCTGATGCAGTTCGGCAGCGACAAGGAATTCGTCAAGGAACGGGTGCTGAGGGCGCTGCAGGGCGAGGAAATCTGGTGCCAGCTGTTTTCCGAGCCCTCGGGCGGCTCGGACCTCGCGGGCCTGCGCACCAGGGCCGAACCCGACGGCAATGGTTGGAAGATAAACGGCCAGAAAGTGTGGACGAGCTGGGCGCATTACAGCGACTATGGCGTCATCGTCGTGCGCACCGATCCGACCGTGCCCAAGCATAAGGGGCTGACCTACTTCTGGGTCGACATGAAGGCGCCGGGTGTCACGGTGCGCCCGATCAAGCTTGCGGGCGGGGACAGCCACGTCAACGAGGTGTTCTTCGACGATGTAAAGATCAGCGACGATCACCGCATGTCGCCCGTCGGCGGCGGCTTTTCCGTTGCGCTGACGACGCTGATGATCGAGCGCTATGTCGCCACCGACAGCGCGGGTTTTGGTCCGCATCTCGACCTGTTCGTCGATCTGGCCAAAGACACGCTACTGGGCGGCAGGCCCGCGATCGAGGATGGCCGCATCCGGCAACAGATTGCGCGCAACTATGCGATGCGGTCGGGGCTCGATTCGATCAACGTCCGTGCGCGCCTGATGATGCAGGCGGGAATGATCCCCGGCGCCGAGGGATCGCTCAACAAGCTGGTCGCGGTGCGTTCGCGCCAGAAACTGTCCGAACTCGCGATCGACCTGCAAGGTACGGACGGCTTCGCCTTCGACGAACATGCCTCGCAAAAGGAGGATTGGGCGTCGAGCTGGCTCAACGCGCCGACGGGCCGCATCGCCGGCGGGTCGGACGAGACGTTGCTCAACACAATCGCCGAAAAGGTGCTCGGCCTGCCGCAGGACCATCGCCCCGACAAGGGCATCCCGTTCAACCAGATTCCGGCCTGAGGAGGCGCGCATGAAATTCGATTCCACCACATCGGCCGTTGTTACCGGCGGCGCTTCGGGACTTGGCCGCGCAACCGCCGAAGCGTTGGCGGCGGCAGGGGTCAAGGTCACGATCTTCGATATCAACGACACGCTCGGCGAAGAGGTCGCCGCGGCGATCGGCGGGCTGTTCGTTCATGTCGACATCACCGACGAGCAATCGGTGCTCGACGGTTATGCAAAAGCGCGCGCCGCACATGGTCAAGAGCGCATCTGCGTCCACTGCGCGATGACGTCGCGGCGCGGCAAGACGCTGGCCTATGACAAGGAAAAGGGCGGCTATCGCCGGACGCCCACCGAGGATTATGCCTTTGGCGTCGAAGGCATCCTTACCGCCAGCTACCGCGTCGCCTCGATTGCCGCCGAAGGCATGGCCACGCTTCCCGAGCTGGAAGATGGCGAGCGCGGCGCGATCATCCTCACCGCCTCGGTCGCTGCGCAGGACGGGCAGATCGGACAGGTCATCTACGGCTCGGCCAAAGCGGGCGTGAACGGCCTCGTGCTGCCGATGGCGCGCGACCTGATGGACCTGGGCATTCGCGTCAATGCGATCATGCCGGGCGTGTTCGGCACGCCGCTGCTCAACAATATGAACCCGAAGGTGAAAGAAAGCCTCGAAGCCTCGGTGCCCTTCCCCAAGCGGCTCGGCAAAGCCGAGGAATATGCCAGCCTCGCGATGGAAATGATCCGCAACACCTATTTCAACGGCCAGGCCGTCCGCCTCGACGGCGCGATCCGCATGGCCCCCCGTTAATCGCTCCCCGAAAGGAATATCCCATGGCCGAAGCCTATATCATCGACGCCGTCCGCACCCCGCGCGGGATCGGCAAGCCCGGCAAGGGCGCACTGTCGCACCTGCACCCGCAGCATCTGGCCGCGACGGTGCTGAAAGCAATCAAGGATCGTAACAATCTCGACACCGCCACGGTCGACGACATCATCTGGTCGACCTCGTCGCAGAATGGCAAGCAGGGCGGCGATCTCGGCCGGATGGCGGCGCTTTCGGCGGGTTATGATACCAAGGCGTCTGGGACGACACTCGATCGCTTCTGCGGTGGTGGCATCACCTCGGTCAATCTGGCCGCGGCCAGCGTTATAAGCGGCATGGAAGATTGCGTCATCGCCGGCGGGACCGAGATGATGAGCTATACCAGCGCCTTTGCCGCCGAGCAGGCGAACGCCGGCCTGCCGCCGCGCCTGATGGGGTCGGGCCACGAAGCGCTCGACGAGCTCCACCCGCAATCGCATCAGGGTGTGTGCGGCGACGCGATCGCCACGATCGAGGGCATCAGCCGCGAGGATCTCGACGCGCTCGCGCTCGTCAGCCAGCAGCGCGCCGACCGCGCGATCAAGGAAGGACGCTTCGCCAAATCGGTCGTCCCCGTGCTCAACCCCGACGGCAGCGTCGCGCTCGACCGTGAGGAGTTCCCGCGCCCGGAAACGACAGCCGAAGGCCTTGCGGCGCTCAAGCCCAGCTTTGCGGGCCTCGCCGATTTCGACATGGGCGGCGGCTTCACCTTCAGAAAGCAGGTCAACCGACGCTATCCCGACCTCGAAATCCAGCATTTCCACCATGCCGGAAACTCGTCGGGCGTCGTCGACGGCGCCGCAGCGCTGCTCATCACCTCGAAGGATTATGCCGACAAGCATGGACTGAAACCGCGCGCGCGCGTCGTCGCCTATGCCAATATCGGCGACGATCCGACCTTGATGCTGAACGCCCCCGTCCCCGCCGCAAAGAAGGTGCTCGAAAAGGCCGGGCTGACGAAGGACGACATCGACGTCTGGGAAATCAACGAGGCCTTCGCCGTCGTCGCCGAAAAATTCATCCGCGACCTCGACTTGCCCCGCGACAAGGTCAACATCAACGGCGGCGCGATGGCGCTCGGCCACCCGATCGGCGCGACGGGTTCGATCCTGATCGGAACCGCGCTCGACGAGCTTGAGCGTTCGGGCGGTCGCTACGGCCTCGTCACCATGTGCGCCGCGGGCGGCATGGCGCCCGCGATCATCATCGAGCGGCTCTGATCAAAAGGGTCCGCGGATCGCGAGCGTTTTGGTCGGGCTATAGAGGTTGACGAACATGGTCTTGCCGTCGGGCGAAAAACACACGCCCGCCGGCTCGGTCTGAACCTTGATCCGGGCAAAGGGATAAACCTCGCCAAAGGGAGTGACGCCGCGCAGATGATTGTCGACCGTATCGCTATACTGGTCCTCGCACACGATCAGATGCCCGTTGGGGGCGACCGTCAGATTGTCACCATAGCTGTAATGGCCGGGGTCCGTCGATTCGAGGAACAGCTGCATGCGGCCGGGAACCGTGCGTTCGCGGTCGGTCCCTTCGTGCCGCGAGGGACGATAGCGCATGATCTGCCCCTCCTTCGCAGCGCCGCCCGAGGTGCAGGTGAAATAAAGCTCGTCGGCGCCCCAATGGATACCCTCGCCGCGTGCAAAGATCGCCGCGCCCTGTTTGGCACCGCGATGCCGAAGGTCGTCGGCGGGGCTTTCGGGGTCGTCGAGATCGATCCACCGCGCGAAAAGCCAGCTTCCCGGCGCGATGCGGCGCTCGCCCCAATTGCGACTGTCACGGATGGATTCGTCGTGAAAGGCAAGCGCCTGCAACCGCCCGCCGCGGCCCAGCGACCCCGGCACGTCGGGGATGAAGCGGTAGAAGAGGCTGTCGTCGCGGTCCTCGGTCATATAGACGATGCCCGTGCGCGGATCGACCGCCGCCGCCTCGCGGACGAAGCGCCCCATGGCTTTGAGCGGCTCGGCCTTCACCAGCTTTCCGGCGTCCGCCGGAACGTCGAAGATCCAGCCGTGCGGCTGCCCGACGCCCTGATCGGGGCCGTCGACGCTTTCCTCGCACGTCAGCCAGCTATTCCACGGGGTGATGCCGCCGGCGCAATTGCGGATCGTGCCGACCAGGCTCAGATACTGGCTTTCCACCGCCAGGCTGTCCGGATCGAGCACCAGCGTCGTCGTCCCGCCCGGCAGCGCCGCGCCCGCGCGGCTGTCGAAAGCCTCGGCGGGCAGCGTCGCAGCCTTGCCGAACGGCCCGTCCTTGCCGTGCCGCGGCTGAAGCTCGTGATTGCGCACCAGCGCGATCTTGCCGCCGTTCAGCCGGAAACAGCCCATGCCGTCGGCGCGGTCGGGGACGCGGTATCCATCGCTCATCGCCTCTCCCAGCGAGGAAATGACACGATAGGAAAAGCCGGGCGGCAGATCGATCAGCCCGGCGGGATCGGTCTGCAAGGGACCATAGCCCGGTGCGGTCGGCATCAGCCCCGTCTGGGCCGCGCGCGACTGAGCTGCCAGTCCCCCGAAAGCCAGCGCGGCGAGTGTGAAGTTGCGGCGGTCGAGCATGGCAGCGTCCCTTTCAGGTTTTCGTTTGGCGCGCCTTAAGGCGCAAATATGACAGGGCTGGGGCACCGCGATCTTCGTGGCGGCCAAGGCGATTGAACAGGAGAATATGGATATGACGGGTCCGCTGAAAGGCATCAAGATCATCGAGTTTGCCGGGATCGGCCCCGGCCCCTTCTGCGCGATGATGCTCGCCGATCATGGCGCGGAGGTGATTCGTATCGACCGGCCCGGCGGCTTCCTCGACCCGCGCGACCCCTTGTCGCGGAACCGCACCTCGATCGCACTCGACATGAAGAATCCCGACGCCGTCCAGATCGCGCGCGACCTTTGCCGCGGCGCCGACGCGATCATCGAGGGGTATCGGCCCGGCGTCATGGAACGGCTGGGTCTTGGCCCCGACGTCCTGCTCGCCGACAATCCGAAGCTCGTCTATGGCCGCATGACCGGCTGGGGACAATATGGCCCTTATTCGCAGGCGGCGGGGCACGACATCAATTATATCGCGCTGTCGGGCGTCCTCCACGGCATTGGCCGGGCGGGCGAAAAGCCCGTGCCGCCAGTCAACTATGTCGGCGATTTCGGCGGCGGCGGGATGATGCTGGCGTTCGGCATGACCAGCGCGTTGCTCCACGCCGCGCGCAGCGGCGAGGGCCAGGTGATCGACTGCGCGATGACCGACGGGTCGGCGCTGCTCGCAGGCATGACCTGGGGGTTCAAGGCGATGGGGCGGCTCAGGGACGAGGCCGGGGTCAACATGCTCGACGGCGGGGCGCATTTCTATGACACCTATGCTTGCGCCGACGGCAAATTCATCTCGATCGGATCGATCGAACCGCAATTCTATGCCCTGTTGCGCCAGAAGACCGGGCTTGACGCCGACCCCGATTTCGACGCCCAGCACGATCCGTCGAAATGGGGACCGCTCAAGGACAAGCTCACCGCGCTGTTCGCGACGAAAACCCGCGACGAATGGTGCGCGATCATGGAGATGACCGACATCTGCTTCGCCCCCGTGCTCTCGCTCGAAGAGGCGCCGCAGCATCCGCACAATGTCGCGCGCGAAACCTTCGTGTCCGTCGGCGGCGCGGTCCAGCCCGCGCCGGCGCCGCGCTATTCGACCACCGTCAACGATACGCCGCGCCCGGCGCCGACGGTTGGCGGCGACGGCGATGCGGTGCTGGCAGCGCTGGGCTATGACGCGGGCAGGATCGCCGCGCTGCGCGAGGGTGGCGCGGTGCGCTGACCCGCCGCGCTCGCGCCCCGCTTTGCTTAGCGGCGGGCGGGCGATCATGCTATGAACGGAAACGGCTGTGCGCCGCGAAAGGATATTGGGACGATGGGCGAATTTCTGAGTGTCGAACGACGGGGCAAGATCGCGATCCTGACGATGATCAAGCCCGAAAGCATGAATGCGATCGGCACGCACGAGGATTGCCAGGACATCATCGACACGCTGCGCGCCCTGAACGACGATCGCAGCGTCAGCGCGATCATCCTGACGGGCAGCGGCAAGGCGTTCAGCGCCGGCGGCAACCTGAAGGGTATGCAGGAGCGCCAAGGCATCGGCGTGCTCGACCAGCCCGATTCCACCCGTGCCAATTATCGCAAGGGCGTGCAGGCAGTGATCCGCGCGCTGATGGATTGCGAGGTGCCGATGATCGCCGCGGTCAACGGCCACGCGATCGGCCTTGGCGCCGACCTTGCCTGTACCTGCGACATCCGCATCGCAGCGGAAAGTGCGAAGTTCGCATGCAGCTTCATCAAGGTCGGGATCGTCCCCGGCGACGGCGGCGCATGGCTGCTCCAGAAAATACTCGGCTATCCGCGCGCCGCCGAGCTGTTCCTGACCGGCGACCGTTTTGACGCGGCCCAGGCAAAGGAATATGGTCTGGTCACGGACGTCGTCCCCGACGCGGAACTGCTCGATCGCGCCGTCGCGATTGCCGAACGGATCGTGTGCAATCCGCCCCGCGCGCTGCGCCTCACCAAAAGGTTGCTGCGCGAGGCACAGCATAGCCGGATGAGCGACATTTTGGAGCTCAGCGCCGCCTATCAGGCGATCGTGCACGAAACGGCCGATAACCGCGAGGCGATCAACGCCTTCGTCGAAAAGCGCCCGCCGGTGTTTACGGGAGAATGACCATGATTGCCGAGCGCGTCCTGCCCCTGTCCGGCGTTCACAATTTCCGCGATTATGGCGGTTATGCCGTCGAGGGTGGCGGGCGGCTGCGCGATGGCATGCTGTGGCGTTCGGCGCATCATGAGGCAGCGACCGACGAGGATCTGGCGGCGCTCGACGCCCTGGGCCTCGAAACCATCATCGATCTGCGCGGTGACGACGAGCGCGAGATGCATCCCTGTCGCCGGTCGGAAAATTTCTCGGCGCGCGTGCTGTTCGCGGGCGGCGTGACCGCGGGTCTTGCGCCGCATCTTCAGGCGGCGGGCGGGACGATCGACGTCGAGACGGCGCGCGCGCGGATGATCGATACCTATGCCGGGATGCCCTATCGCCCTGCGCTGGTCGCGACGCTGCGTCTCTATCTCGCCGCGCTCGCCGAATATGACGCGCCGAGCCTGGTCCACTGCGTCGCGGGCAAGGACCGCACGGGCTTTGCCGTCGCGATCGTCCATCGGCTGCTCGGCGTCCATGAAGACGATCTGATGCACGATTACCTTCTCACCAACACCGCGGGGAAGATCGAGGAACGGATCGCGCAAGGCGCGGCGCATATCCGCTCACGCTATGGCGCCGAAATCCACGACGACGCGATCCGCGCGCTGATGTCGGTCAACCCCGTCTATCTCGACGCCGCGCTCGCCACGGTGCGGCGCGATCATGGCGATGTGCCGAGCTATGCCGAGGCGGTGCTGAACTTCACGCCCGACATGCGCGAAGCGTTGGTGGATCGGTTGGTGGTGTATTGAGGCGCCCTACCTCTATTCCCCGTCATCCCGGCGAAGGCCGGGATCTCACCCTATCATCATGACGCACCGGCGAGATCCCGGCCTTCGCCGGGATGACGAGTGGTTAGAGGTCACTCCCCCTTCACCAGCACCCCGCCCTTCACCACCGCATCGACGCTTTCCAGCTCGCGTACATTCGCCAGCGGATCGCCGTCGACCGCCACGATGTCGGCAAAGCGCCCCACCGCAATCGCCCCGACATCCTTCTCGCGCCCCAGCGCCTCGGCCGCATTTTTCGTCGCCGCCTGAATCGCCTGCATCGGCGTCATCCCATATTCGGTCATCACGCGAAACTGCCCCCCGACTTGACCGTGCGGCATCACCCCGGCGTCCGACGCGAACACCATCCGCACCCCGGCGCGGTGCGCCTTGCGGAAATTGTCGCGCTGGATCTGCGCAATCTCGCGGTCCTTGCGCAGATTATCCTCGAGCACGCCATTCTTCGCACCCTCGGCCTGCGTATATTCGGTGTTGAAGATGTCCATTGCGAACCACACCGGCTGCTTGCGCGCGACCGCCATGCGAATGCCCTCGTCATCGACCAGGCTCGCATGTTCGATCGTGTCGATCCCGGCGGCTATCGCGGCGCGGATGCCCGCCGCGCCATGCGCGTGGGCGGCGACGCGCAGCCCCCACTGGTGCGCCTCGTCGGCGATGGCGCGCAGCTCGTTCTCGGGCACCTGCAACTGGCCCGGCTCGGTATTGCGCGAAAAGACCCCACCCGTCGCGCACACCTTGATGACCTCGGCACCATATTTACGCTGGCGGCGCACCTGATAGCGCAGCTCGTCGGGCGTATCGCCGATCCCCTCTTCCTTGCCGTCGGCCTTTTCCAGACTGGGTGGCAGGAAGGTACTGTCGCAATGGCCGCCGGTGGCACCAAGCGCATAGCTCGCCGGAACGATCCGCGGTCCCACCGCATAGCCCGCGTCGATCGCCTGTTTCAGCCCGATGTCGTTGCGGTCGCCCGATCCGACGTTGCGCACGGTCGTGAAACCGGCGTTCAGCATGTCGTTCGCATTCTTGACCGCGGTCATGCCCCAAAAACTGTCAGTGAATTCCAGCCCGCGATAGCCGCCGATGTCGGCGGGGCCGTCGAGGTGGACGTGCATGTCGATGAGGCCGGGGAGCAACGTCTTGCCGCCCAGGTCGATATGTTTGACGTCGCTGCCCCAGCGCACGGTGCGTGCGTCGGCGATATTGGTGATGCGGCCATCGGCGCCGACGAAGATCGCGGGAAACTCGACCGTCCTGCCGCCCAGCACATCGATGTAGCGGGCCGCGGTGATGACCGTCTGTCCCGTGGCTTCCTGTGCCTGCGCGGGCGCCAGCGCGGCGCCGGACAGCGCCGTCGACGCAAAAATGATTCCCCGCAGAAAACTGCCAAACTTCATTCGCGATTTCATGATCGACCCGCCTGTTGTTGATGCCCGTCAACGGGATGGCAAAACCGACGTTGTTAGGACAGCGAAATCTCGCGCTGGGCGTCATTCTTCGACGAACGGGCCATCCACCAGCTGCCCATCAGCGCGAAGGCCGCGCCCAGCATCGTGCCGCCGACAATGTCGCTTGCCCAATGCACCCCCAGCATGATCCGCGAAAAGCCGTTGAGGACGATCATCGCCACCGCAAGCGTCCACGCCGCCACGCGCCACCGGGGCGGCGCCAAGGCGGCGAGAAGCAGATAGACGACCGCCGCGCTCGTCGCATGGCCGCTGGGGTAGGCAAAGCTCGTCTGATGATCGAGATGATCGATCAGGTCGGGCCGCGGACGGCCAAAGCCGAGCTTGAGCAGGCTGGAGGCGAGGTTCGCCAGCAGCGACGCGCCGCCAAGCGCGACGGCGCAGCGCGGCCCGCACCAGTGCCAGACGAGGCCGCATAGCAAGATGACAATGATCCAGCGCGGCGTGCCGCCGCCGATCCAGCTGACCCATTGCATGAAGGTTATGAAGGCGGGATCGCTCTCGTCGATGCGGATCGCGAGGCTGTGCGAGACTTGCCAGTCGACCGCTTGCGTCCAACCCCCTCCGACTGCAACGCCGAGCAGGATGACCGCGAGGAGTAGAGCCGCCGCTATCGCTGGGAATCGGAAGAATTTGACTGTCACATGCCTTCCTTCGTCATTCCCGCGAAAGCGGGAACCCAGCGAGCTGACGTTGCAACTGGGTTCCCGCTTTCGCGGGAATGACGAGGTTGTGGTAGATCAAATATGCAGCGGCCGCCCAAACGCCGCAAGCACGCCTTCGTGCATCGTCTCACTGAGCGTCGGATGCGGGAAGACGGTGCCGATAAAATCATCCTCAACCAGTTCGGCGGTCTTGCCGATCGTATAACCCTGGATCAGCTCGGTCACCTCGGCGCCGATCATATGCGCGCCGAGCAGTTCGCCGGTCTTGGCGTCGAACACGGTCTTGGTGAAGCCCTCGGCCTCGCCCAGCGCAATCGCCTTGCCGTTGCCGATGAAGGGGAAGGTTCCGGCCTTGACCTCGTACCCCAGTTCCTTCGCCTTCGCTTCGGTCAGGCCGACGCTGGCGATCTGCGGGCGGCAATAGGTGCAGCCCGGTATGTTGCGGACATCCATCGCGTGCGGATGGTTGCCCGCGATCGCCTCGACCGAAATCACCGATTCGTGCATTGCCTTGTGCGCGAGCCAGGGCGGCGCGGTAACGTCGCCGATTGCCCAGATACCGGGAACGTTGGTGCGGCACATCGCATCGGTGTCGATATGGCCCTTGGTCGTCTTCACGCCCAATGCTTCGAGACCGATATTCTCGGTGTTCGGAACGATGCCGATCGCGACGATCGCATGGCTGAACTCGGCGCTTTCGGTCTTGCCGTCCTTCGTCTTGATCTTCGCGGTGACGCCGGTCGCGGTGGCTTTGAGCTCCTCGACCCCGGCGCCGGTGAAGATCGTCATGCCCTGCTTCTTGAGCTGTTTTTCAAGGAAGGCCGACACGTCGGCATCTTCTACGGGGACGAGGCGGTCGAGCATTTCGACGACGGTCACGTCGCAGCCCATATCGCTGTAGAAGCTCGCAAATTCGATCCCGATCGCGCCCGATCCAATGACGAGCAGCTTCTTCGGCATTTCGGGCGGGACGAGCGCGTGGCGATAGGTCCAGATGCGCTTGCCGTCGGCGGGCGCGAACGGCAGGTCGCGCGCGCGGGCGCCGGTCGCGACGATGATATTCTTGGCGCTCAGGGTTTCGGTCCCCTTCTCGCCCTTGACCTCGAGCTTGCCCGGCGCGGTAAGCTTGCCTTCGCCCATATGGACGGTGATCTTGTGCTTCTTCATCAGGAAGGCGACGCCCTGGCTCAGCTGCTTCGCAACGCCGCGGCTGCGCTTCACGACCGCGTCGATATCGGCGCTGATCTGCTGCGCGATCAGGCCGTAATCGCCCGCGTGCTGCATATAATGATAGATTTCGGCCGAGCGCAGCAGCGCCTTCGTCGGGATGCAGCCCCAGTTGAGACAGATGCCGCCGAGATTCTCGCGCTCGACGATCGCGGTTTTGAGGCCAAGCTGCGCGGCGCGGATCGCCGCGACATAGCCGCCGGGGCCGGAGCCGAGGACGATGAGGTCGTATGAGGTGTCAGCCATCGAGAGTTACCCTTAATTTAAGCCTTCCTTTGGCATAGCAAAGGCGAACGAAAGAAAGCCAAAAAGCGCAGCGCAAATTACTGATAGCAGATATATCTCATAAGCATTGCTGTCAATTTTAGCACATACTTCCGCTATTCTAGATTCAATAAGTTCGATTTGTTCAATTCTAGATTTTTTATCTAGATCAATCGATGCCATAGTTTCATTATATTGTTTCAAGTTAGTTGTTTTTCCATTTTCGCTCGCAATCAGAATTTCTAGATGTTTCGACTGAATATCTAGGCCACTTATCTTCACGTCGAGCTTCGCAATTGAACGGTTTATCTTCTCAAATCTGCAATCTTGCGAGGTCTCAGAGGCCTTAAAGAACGACAGGTTGGCAAATGACAACAGGAGTAGGCAGCAAAGAAGTAATGCAAATCCCGAGAGCTTAGGGCCAGCGAAACGCGCCTTTTTGAGCCATTTTAAAGGCCGCCGAAATTTTCGTTTCAGTTGAAAACTGAGAATCAAGCCACCAGCCCCAGCGGGTTCTCCACCAATTCCTTGAACGTCTTCATCAACAACGCGCCGTCGGCGCCGTCGATCGCGCGGTGGTCGAAGCTGCCGGTCACCGACATGACCGTCGCGATCGCGAGCGCATCGTCGACGACATAGGGCCGCTTTTCGCCTGCGCCGATCGCCATGATCATCGCTTGCGGCGGGTTGATGACGGCGGTGAACTGCTTGATCCCCATCATGCCCATGTTGGAGATGCTGGCGGTGCCGCCCTGATATTCCTCGGGCTTCAGCTTGCCTTCCTTGGCGCGGCCCGCGAGCTCGGCCATTTCGGTCGAGATTTTCGACATCGACTTGCCGCCCGCATCGACGATGATCGGCGTGATCAGCCCGCCCGGAATGCTGACCGCCACCGAAATGTCGGCACGGCTGTATTTGCGCATCACATCGCCGCCGAAGCTGACGTTGCACGCGGGCACGCGTTCGAGCGCGACCGCCAGCGCCTTGATCAGCATGTCGTTGACGCTGAGCTTGACGCCGCGGCTTTCGAGGCTGGCGTTGAGTTCGCCGCGCAGCTTCAGCAGCGCGTCGAGGCGGATGTCGACGGTGAGGTAAATGTGCGGCGCTTCCTGCATCGACTGGCTCAGGCGGCGCGCGATCGTCTTGCGCATCCCCGACAGCTTTTCGTCCTCGTGCGGGATACCGAAATCGGGGATCGGGCCGGCCGGTGCCGGAGCGGCAGCGGGCGCAGCGGTCGCGGGAGCCGGCGCAGCCGTTGCAGACGGAGCGGCGGCGCCTGTGGGCGCGCCTTCGAGGTCGGCCTTGACGATGCGGCCGCCCGGGCCGGAGCCGGTCAGGGCTTTAAGGTCGATGCCTTGTTCGGCAGCGAGGCGCTTGGCGAGCGGGCTGGCTTTGATCCTGTCTCCTTTTTCCGTTTGTCCTGAGCTTGTCGAAGGACCGTCCTTCTTCTCTTCCGCCGGAGAAGAGGAGGACGGCGCTTCGACAGGCTCAGCGCGAACGGGTTCGGGAGTAGGCGCGGGTGCAGGTGCCGGAGCCGCCTTCGCTTCGCTCGCATCCTCATCCTCGCCCGCGATCACCGCAATCACAGTGCCAACCTTCACGCCGTCGGTCCCTTCGGCGACGAGGATCTGGCTGATCACGCCCTCGTCGACCGCTTCGAACTCCATCGTCGCCTTGTCGGTTTCGATCTCGGCGAGCAGGTCGCCCGACTTGACCTCGTCACCCTCCTTCACCAGCCATTTGGCGAGCGTGCCCTCCTCCATCGTCGGCGAGAGAGCGGGCATTTTGAGTTCGATTGGCATGTCTAGGCGTGTCCCTGTCAGTCTTGCAGGCTGCGCCTGCCGCTACGGATTCTTCCTCGCCATAAGCCGCGCGCCGGTCAAGGTCCAGCGGGGCAAACTTGCGTTTCATACGAATGTGACGCAGTCTCCACTCACATAAAGCACAGGGGTTCGGGGCGATGCGGACATATCTGGTGGTGATCGACGACAGCCCGGAGGCGTCGCTGGCGCTGCGCTTTGCGGCGCGGCGCGCGGCGCGGACGGGCGGCGGCATGATGGTGCTCGCGATCGTCGCGCCGCAGGATTTCGTCGCCTTTGGCGGCGTCCAGGCGACGATCGAGGCCGAGGCGCGCGAACATGCCGAGGAACTGGTCGCCGCCGCCGCCGACGCGGTGGTGCAGGAAGCGGGCGTGACGCCGCAGATCATGGTGAAATCGGGCAAGCCCGTCGATGTCGTGCGCGACGTGATCGGCGCGAGCGACGAGATTGCCGCACTGGTGCTGGCCACGGCAGCCACCGGCGCGCCCGGCCCGCTGGTATCGCATTTCACCGGACAGGATGCGGGTACGCTCCCCTGTCCGGTGATGCTGGTGCCGGGCGGGATCGACCTCGCCCGGCTCGATGCGTTGAGTTAAAGCGCTTTCAGACCGTGACGGCAGCGGCAGGCGCTGCGGCCCCCTTCCATTCGAGGATCGCAAAGCCGAGCACGCCGAGCGCCTGCACGGTCACGACCGCGATGCCGAGGCCGGTCATCTGGCCCGCAAAAGTCGCGAGCACGGCAAAGCTCGCCGCGACCCAGCCAAGGTTGCCGAGTGCGATCAGCTTGACGAGCCCGGCGCCGGGCACTGCCTGCCGCGCGGCGACAATCATCAGCAGCGCGGCGGCAAGGCAGATCCAGCCGCCGACCGCGACGACCTGGGCGGGCAGGCCCAGGAGCGCGCCAACGGGCTCCGCGGCCAGCAGGCCCGCGGCAAAAACACCGATGCAGGTGATGGCATCGGCGACGAGAATGGTCTTGAGATTGCGGATCGACATAGTGATTCTCCTTTCGACCCGTCTCAATTGAACCCGAAAGCGAAAGGCGTCGATTACGCCCAAGGTAATGGAAAAGCCGAAGGCGGGGGTATAGCTGCGCTTACGAAGGAGACAGACGATGACCCCCGCACCCGTCGGCGAACAGCTTCGCGAATGGCGCGTCCGGCGCCGGATGAGCCAGATGGACCTCGCGCTCGATACCGAGATTTCGACCCGGCACTTAAGCTTTATCGAAACGGGACGCTCGCGGCCGAGCGCGCTGATGTTGCAACGCATCGCCGATTGTCTGGAAGTGCCGAACCGCGCGCGCAACGCAATGCTGCTCGCGGCAGGCTATGCGCCCGATTATCGCGAGCGCGACCTGGACAGCCCCGAAATGGCGGGGATGAAGGCGATCGTCGAGCATGTGCTGAAGGGCCACGCGCCCTATCCCGCGCTCGCGGTCGACCGGCACTGGAACCTGATCGCCGCCAACGACGCCGTCGCGCTGCTTACCCAGCTCGCGGCGCCCGAACTGCTTGTGCCGCCCGTCAATGTGCTCCGCGTCGCGCTGCACCCCGACGGGCTGGCGCGGCATATCGTCAATCGCGGCGAATGGCGCGCGCACCTTCTTGAACGGCTCGATCACCAGATCGACGCGAGCGCCGACGCGGGGCTGATCGCGCTGCGCGGCGAACTTGCGGGTTATGGCGAAGGCACGGGCGGGTTTGACGGCAGCGCGGCGAACGGGATCGCGGTGCCGCTGATCCTCGACACGCCGATGGGGCAGATCCGCTTCGTGTCGACGGTGACGATCTTTGGCACCCCCGTCGACATCACCCTTTCCGAACTGGCTATCGAGGCCTTTTTCCCGGCGGATGCGGAGAGCGCGGCGCTGTTGCAGAAAATGGCTGGGCAGGCATAAAGCCCCTCCCCTTCAGGAGTGTCAGGTCGGTCATGCCCCCGGCATGACCTAAACCGTCCGGGGGACGGTTTACCTGACACTGGGTTGGGGTGGGGTCCATCGGCCTTGCGCAAGGCCGATGGACCCCACCCGCTGCG
>JASBSJ010000084.1 GCA_030148985.1 Sphingopyxis sp. | reverse complement strand
GGCGACCGCGAGGAAGACGTCGCTCGCCTTCACCGCGACCTTATAGTCGTGGAAATCATGGTCCTGGAGCAGCTTGATATGGTCGAGCGCGCTTTCGACCAGCGCCTCGGGGCAGGGCTCGCCATATTTTTCGAGCAGGTCTTTTTCGAGCGATCCCGCGTTCACGCCGATGCGGATCGCGCAGCCGTTGGCCTTGGCGGCGCGCACGACTTCGCCGACGCGCTCGGACGAGCCGATATTGCCGGGATTGATCCGCAGGCACGCGGCGCCGGCGTCGGCGGCTTCCAATGCGCGCTTATAGTGGAAATGGATGTCGGCGATCAGCGGAACGCGCGCGGCGCGGACGATCTTGCCGAGCGCCGCGGTCGAATCGGTGTCGGGGCACGACACGCGGATCAGGTCGGCGCCCGCTTCTTCGCAGCGGCGGATCTGGTCGATCGTCGCCACGGCATCACTGGTCAGCGTGTTGGTCATCGTTTGCACGGTGATCGGTGCGCCGCCGCCGACGGGGACATTGCCGACCATGATCTGGCGGCATTGGCGCCGCGCGATGTCGCGCCAGGGGCGGAGGCCGGGATTGTGATCGCTCATCGGTTTCAGGCTCGGTTAAAGGGGAGATATGCGGCTCTTTAGCGGTCCGGCGGCGGCTTGGCAAAGACAAGCGTCGGGTGGGCGCGATGTTGCGCGAAAGTCACACTCTGGCGCAGATTCGCCGTTTCGCGCAATTTTTGTTTGTGCATCGCAGCGTAATCGGCAATTTCGAGGCGTTCGTCGTCACAGGCCCGGATGAAGAGGCGTGGGCGCGCACGCAGGCTGGGACGGTCCGTTTGTTATAAGGGGGGATCACCCATGAAGTTTCTTACCAAAGCATGTTTCGGCATGCTGCTCGCCGCGTCGGCAATGTCGACGCCCGCTCTGGCTCAGGAAGAAGAAGCCAGCGGCCCCTTCTCGCTTTCGGGCGGCATTTCGGTCACCAACGACTATCGGTTCCGCGGCATTTCGCTGTCGAACGAGAAGGTCGCGCTGCAATCGACGCTGACCGTCAGCCACGAAAGCGGCCTTTATGCCGGCGTCTGGGGATCGACCCTTCCCGACAGCCCGCTGTACGGCCAATATGAACTCGACCTCTATGCCGGTTACGCGACAGAAATCGCCCCCGGCACCTCGATCGACATCGGCGCGACCTATTATGTCTATCCGGGCAACCAGGATTTTGCCGGCCCCAGCGATTATGTCGAGATCATCGGCAAGCTGTCGCACGACATCGGCCCGGTCTCGGCAACGGGCACGGTGGCCTATGCGCCCGACCAGAGCTCGCTGGGCAGCGAAGACAATATCTATCTGAACCTCGGTCTTGGCTATGGCATCCCCAACACGCCGGTCTCGCTGAGCGCCGGGCTCGGCTATACCGACGGGTCGCTCGGCGCGGCATCGGCCGACGGCAATTATCTCGACTGGTCGGTCGGTGCCTCCTACGCCATGGGCCCCGCCACCCTGTCGGTGCAATATATCGATACCGACATTAAAAAGACGGGCATCGGCGCCGTCGATACGCTGTACGATCCAACCGTGGTCTTTACGCTGGGCCTCTCTTTCTGAGGGCCTGGCGGGTCAGCGACCACGCGTGAAGGGGGCGGCTTCGGGGGAGGCCGCCCCCTTTTTCGTGGGCGGGTCTGCGCTTTTCAGCGATTCCATCGTCAGAACAATATTGTTTCGTCGGAAACTATATACTCGCAATCAACTGTTGCATAAATGCCGCAATCACGCGTTTATAATACGCCATGGTGCCATTTTTTGTTTGTGCAGCGCAGCATTTTGGGGAATAGCAAGCGCACGCGGGAGCTGACCAGCCCAGAAAGAGGCTGGCTGCCCGGCGGCAGGCAGGGACGATCCAACAATCATTAGGGGATCCGTCCATGAATTATCTCTCCCGCACATGCCTCGGCATGGCCCTCGCTCTTACCGCGCTTCCGGCAACGGCTTACGCGCAGGAAGAAGAGGAGAGCAGCATCACCATCAGCGGCGGCGCGACCGTGGTCAGCGACTATCGCTTTCGCGGCTTCAGCCAGTCGAACGAAGAAGCCGCGATCCAGGGCACCTTTTCGATCAGCCACGAAAGCGGGCTTTACCTCGGCACCTGGGGATCGAGCATCGGTTTCGCCAACGGCACCGAAATCGACGTGTTCGCCGGCTATTCGACCGAAGTGACCTCGGGACTGACCGCCGACATCGGCGCGACGCTCTATCTTTATCCCGGCACCGCCGACAGCTCGATCATCGAACCCTATTTCTCGCTCTCGGGCGATCTGGGTCCGGCGTCGGTCAAGACCGGCATCGCCTGGGCGCCGGGCGGTCAGGATTCGCTCGGCGGCGACAGCGGCGTCTATGTCTATGGCGACGTTGGCGTCGGCATTCCCGACACGCCGATCACGCTGAAAGGCCATCTGGGCTATGCCAAGAGCGACAGCTTCCTCGGCGGTCTCGACGGCGAAGTGCTCGACTATTCGGTCGGCGTCGATTTCAGCTGGAACGTGCTGACGCTGGGCGTTGCCTATGTGAACACCGATGCGCCGAAGCTCGGCGGGTACAAGGAAAGCGTCGGCGCCGACGGCGCGGTCATCTTTTCGCTCGGCGCGTCTTTCTGACGCCGGGCCGGGGCGGTCTCGGGGGAGGCCGCCCCTTCTCTCTCTCACCTGATTATCGCCAGCGCAGATTTGCGCGCGACAGCTCGGCGAGCGATTTCGCGCCCATCAATTTCATGCCGCGTTCGATTTCGGCGCGGAGCAGCGCAACCGCGCGGCTCACGCCATCTTCGCCCGCCGCGGCGAGCGCATAGAGATAGAGGCGCCCGCCCGAGCAGGCCTTCGCGCCGACCGATAGCGCTTTGAGCACATGCGTGCCGCGCGTGATGCCGCCGTCGCAGATCACCTCAACCTTGTCGCCGACCGCATCGACGATCTCCGCAAGCGCGTCGAAGGGCGCGATGCTGCCGTCGAGCTGGCGTCCGCCATGGTTCGACACCATGATGCCGGTGGCGCCGATGTCGACCGCGCGCCGCGCATCCTCGACCGCGACGATGCCTTTCAGGCAGAATGGGCCGTCCCATTGCCGGCGGATCGCCGCGGCGCGGTTCCAGTCGAGGCTCTGGTCGAGCATTGAGGTGAAATAGTCGGCGACCGATTTGGGGACGCTCGACCCTTCGGACACATGCGTCGCAAGGTTGGGCAGGCTGAATTTTTCGCGGCAGACATAGTTGAGCCCCCAGCCGGGCTTGGCGGCGTAGCTCAGCATGTTCGACGCGGTGAAACGCGGCGGCGAAGTGAAGCCCGATCGCAGGCAGCGTTCGCGATTGCCGCCGACGATCGTATCCACCGTGAGCGCAACGGCGTCGAACTTCGCGTCGCGCGCGGCCTCCAGCATCGCACGGTTGAGCCCCTCATCCTTATGGACATAAAGCTGGAACAGCTTGGGGCCGCCCGTCAGCGCGCCGGCTTCGGCGAGGCCGATCGTCGCGAGGCTCGATATGCCCGCCATCGTCCCGGCGTTCGCCGCGGCGCGCAGCACCGCGCGTTCGCCCTGCCAGTGGAACAGGCGTTGCAGCGCGGTGGGCGAGAGGAACAGCGGCATCGCGATCTCGCGCCCGAACAGCGTCGTGCGCATATCGACGCTTTCGACCCCCGCGAGCACGCGCGGGATGAGGTCGCAGCTGTCGAAGGCGTCGCGGTTGCGGCGGCGCGTGACCTCGTCGTCGGCGGCGCCGTCGATATAGTCGAACACCGGCCACGGCAGGCGGCGCCGAGCGAGAGCGCGGAAATCGTCGATGTTGTGGCAGTCGGTCAGGCGCACGCTTGTCTGTCCCCTTACATCGTCATCCCGGCGAAGGCCGGGATCTCGCCGGTGCGGCAGGACGAGAGGGTGAGATCCCGGCCTTCGCCGGGATGACGAATGATGGAGCAGGGGCTCATCAAAACACCGTCCGGCCCGCCACCGTGCCCTTGCTCGCGAAACTGAAACGCGGTTCGACCGCCAGATCCTTGTCGAGAATATGCGCCGCGACGCGCTTGCCGACCGCGGGGCCGTTCTTGAACCCATGCCCCGATCCGGCGCCGACGAGCCACACACGCTCCTGCCCCGGAAAGCGATCGAGCAGATAATCGCCGTTCGCGCTATTCTCATATTGGCAGACGCGCGCGCCGATCAGCGGGGCGCCCGCGAGCCCCGGAAAGCGCCGCGCGACATAGGCGCGCGCCGCGGCGATTCCCGCGGCGGTCGGCTCGCGCTCCATCGTGTCGGGGTCGATCACCGGGCCGTGCGTGTCGAAGGCGATCTTGAACCCCGCCCCCTCGAGGTCGGGGATGCCATAGACGATGCGACCATTGTTGAAATCGGCCCAGACCGGAAGCTCGGGCGGCGCGAAGCGCGTGTCGCCCTGCGGCGCGCCGAAATGATAGACCTCCTGCCGAGTCGCGACGATCTTGTTCATCAGCTGCTGCGGGAAAAGTTCGGCGATCCACGGCCCGGCGGCATAGACGAGATGCTCGGCGGTGCCTCCGTCGGGCAGCGTGTGGCGTTTGATCCGTTTCGAAAACAGCGGCGCGGGCATGACGACGCGCTCGACCTCTACGGCCGCGTCGGCGATCACTTCCTGCACCCCGCGCGCGGCGATCAGCGCGCCCGCCTCGGTTTCGAGGATGCCCGTTTCCCCCTGATAGAATTGAATCTGGCGATATTTATTCTGAAGCCAGCTGACGTCGCCATGCTCGTGACCGACGCGGTTCGCCTGGAGCCACGCCAGCGACTGCGCGGTATAGGCCTCACCCTGCGGCGCAAACCAAAGCACGCCGGTGTTGTGAAAGATCGGCGCGCTCGCGGTGTCGGAAAGGTCTTTCCAATATTGGAGCGATTCGCGCGCCATCGCCGAATAAAGGCTGTCGGCGCCATACCCCATGCGGATGACGCGGCTTTCGCCCCCCGAGGAAGAACGCGCATTGCCCGCGCCATAGGCGTCGAACAGGCGCACCGACTTGCCCGCGCGCACGAGGTGCCACGCGGTCCACGCGCCGAAGACGCCCGCGCCGATAATCGCGACATCGACATGCTGGACCTTCGGCCGCGGCACCTTGCGCTTTTTCGAGCGGCGCTCCTTGCGCTCGGCCGCAGCGGCGCTTGCCGCAATCGGCAGCGCGGCGAGGCCGGTCAGCAGCGCGCGGCGAGAGGGCGTGTCAGCGGCCAATCGTCGCACCTTCCTTCTGCTTGTAATAGCGATAGCCGCCGATCCAGGTTTCGAGCGGGGTCATGCGGCGGATCTCGTCGGGGCTGGCGAGCAGCGGGTCGGCGTCGACGATCAGGAAATCGGCGCGCATCCCGGGCATCAGCGTGCCGATGCGGTCCTCGGCAAAGCCGGCATAAGCGGCGGTGCGCGTGAAGCCGTCGAGCGCCGTTTCGCGGCCGACCGCTTCCTGGGGGCGCCAGCCGCCGAAGGGTTCGCTCCTGGCATCGGTGCGCGAGATGGCGGCGGCGAGGCCGACGAAGGGATTGGCGCTTTCGACGGGCACATCGGACCCGAAGGCAAGGCGCACGCCGGCATTCTGGAGGCTGCGCCACGCATAGGCACCCGCGAGGCGATCAGGCCCCAGCCGCGCTTCGGCCATCAGCCGGTCGCTCGTCTGATGCACCGGCTGCATCGAAGCGATGACCTTGAGGCTGGCAAAGCGCGCCATGTCGGCGGGGTCGATCACCTGTGCATGTTCGATGCGCCAGCGGCGTTCGCCCGGCAAATCGGCGTCAAGGTCGGCGATCGCGGCGAGCGCCTCGGCATTGGCGGCATCGCCGATCGCGTGGATCGCGACCTGAAACTTGTCCATCGACGCGCGCACCATCTTGTTGCGGAGCTGCGCGGGGGTGAGCAGCGGCAACCCCTTTTGCCCCGGCGCGTCGGCATAGGGCGCCTTCAGCCACGCGCCGCGCGAACCCAGCGCGCCGTCAAGATAGAGCTTCACCCCGACCATCCGCAGGCGGTCGTCGTAAAGCCACGGCGTCGGCTCGGACCCGGCGATGATCGCCATATTGTCGATGTCGCCGCCGTAGGAGAGGATGCGCACCGCGAGCTGTTTCTTGTCGCCCGCGCGGCGATACGCCTGCCAGTCCTGAATGGTCGTGCCCATGTCGGCGATCGCGGTGATGCCCTGTTCGAGCAATTTCTGCTGTGCGAGCAGCAAGGCGCGGTCGAGGTCGCGCGCGAGCGGCTTGGGCTTGGCGCTGTCGATGAGGCTCATCGCGGCATCGACGAAGACGCCCGACGGTTTGCCGCCTTCCATCTCGATACGGCCGCCCTCGGGCGACTTGCTCGCCGCGGTGACTTTCGCGGCCGCCATCGCCGCGCTGTTGGCCCAGCCCGCGTGGCCGTCGACGCGCTCGAGCCAGACGGGGCGGTTCGGCACCGCGGCGTCGAGGTCGGCGGCGGTGGGGAAACGGCCAAGCCCCCATTTTTCCTGATTCCACCCACGCCCGATGATCCACGGCATTTCGGGATTTTCGGCGGCATAGCGGCGGATCGCCGCCTGCGCTTCGGTCAGGCTGTTCGTGTCGCTGAGGTCGAGCAGCATCAGCTGGAAGCCCAGACCCATGACATGCCCGTGCGCGTCGATCAGGCCGGGGATCAGCGTGCGGCCCTTGCCATCCTCCTTGAAGTCTGGGCGTTCGGGGCGCTTGTCCTTGCGGTCCAAGAGCTGTTTCACCTTGCCTTCGCGGTCGATCACGAGGCCGGTGAAGCGGACGAGCTTGCCGTCCTTGTCGAGCGTGATGCCGTTGACATTGTCGACCAGCGTATCGGCGTGCGCAGGGGTGGTGAGGGTGAGGGTGAAGGCGGCGGCAATCGCTCCCCTCCCGCAAGCGAGAGGGACTGCGAGACTTGCCAGCTTGCTGGCTAGTCGCAGCGGGGTGGGCAGCAGACGGCGAGCGTTGGAGGCCCACCCCGCTGCAACTAGGCCCGGCTTCGCCGCGCCAAGTTTCGCTGCCCCTCCCGCAAGCGGGAGGGGAGGGTTAAGTTCGATTGCACCGCTCATTTCGGCAACCGTGTCACGAGCGAGCTTGTGTCCTTGCGCCCGCCGCCGGCCCTTTGCACATCGGCGTAAAATTGATCGACGAGGCTCGCGACCGGCAAGGTCGCGCCGTTGACGCGCGCTTCGTCGATCGCGAGGCCCAGATCCTTGCGCATCCAGTCGACCGCAAAGCCGAAGTCGAACTCGTCCTTCGCCATCGTGCTCCAGCGGTTGAGCATCTGCCAGCTTGCGGCCGCGCCGCCCGAGACGGCCTCGAACACCTTGTCGGTGTCGAGTTTCGACGCCTGCGCGAAACGCAGCGCTTCGGACAGGCCCTGGAGCACGCCCGCGATCGCGATCTGGTTGACCATCTTGGTCGTCTGGCCCGCGCCGGGGCCGCCGATATGGACCATGCGCGCGGCATAGGCCTGCATCACCGGCTCGGCCGCCGCAAACGCCGCCTTGGTCCCGCCGCACATGATCGACAGCGTGCCATTCTGTGCGCCGGCTTCGCCCCCCGACACGGGCGCATCGAGGCAGAGCAGGCCGAGGCTTTCGGCCTCGACCGACAGCTGGCGCGCGATTCGGGCCGAGACGGTGGTATGGTCGACGAACAGCGCGCCCTTGCGCATCGCCCGGAACGCGCCGTCGCGGCCCAATGCCACCTGCGCGAGATCATCGTCGTTGCCGACGCAGGCCAGCACCACATCGGCGCCCTGCGCCGCGTCGCCGGGGGTTGCTGCCGCGGCGCCGCCATGCTGCGCCACCCACGCATCGGCCTTGGCACGCGTGCGGTTAAAGACGGTGAGGTGATGGCCCGCCCGGACGAGGTGGCCCGCCATCGGTCCGCCCATGACGCCGGTGCCGATGAAGCTGATGCGCAATTTTTGTTCGCTCATGCTGGGTCCATAGCATTGTTTTGATGGGGTGCCAGAGCGAGCAGCACAATCAAGCCCCTCCCCTTCAGGGGAGGGGTTGGGGTGGGGTCCATCTGCCTTGCGCAAGGCCGATGGACCCCACCCGCTGCAACTAGGCAGCAAGCTGCCAAGTTTCGCTGCCCTCCCCTGAAGGGGAGGGCGCGCAAGAAGCCCTTTCCCTTCGCTGCCCTTGCCGTTAGGGCCGCAACGCTATGACCGATCACCTTACCCTGACCTCCGCCGCCGATTTACCGGCGATCACGCTCGACGATGTGCGCGCGGCGGCGGGGCGAATTAACGGCGCGGTCGTGCGCACGCCGACCTTGCATTCGCAGACGCTGTCCGAGCTGGTCGGTGCCGAGGTGTGGCTGAAGTTCGAGAATCTGCAATTCACTGCGGCGTACAAGGAGCGCGGGGCGCTGAACGCGCTGCTGCTGCTCGACGACGATGCACGCGCACGCGGCGTGATCGCCGCGTCGGCGGGAAATCATGCGCAGGGCCTTGCCTATCACGGCAAGCGCCTCGGCGTGCCCGTCACCATCGTGATGCCGAGCACGACGCCGCAGGTGAAGGTATCACAGACCGCGAGCCATGGCGCGACGATCGTGCTGCATGGCGAGAAATTCGACGACGCTTATGCCCACGCCCGCGAGCTGGAGACGGAGCGCGGGCTTACCTTCGTGCATCCCTTCGACCATCCGCATGTCGCGGCGGGGCAGGGGACGGTGGCGCTCGAAATGCTCGAGGATGTGCCCGAACTCGACACACTGATCGTCCCGATCGGCGGCGGCGGGCTGCTCGCGGGCATGGGCACCGCGGCGCGCGGGATCAAGAACGACATGCGCCTCGTCGGCGTGCAGGCCGAGCTTTATCCGTCGATGTACGCCGAATTGAACGGCGTCGATATGGCGTGCGAGGGCGACACGCTGGCCGAGGGCATCGCGGTGAAGGAACCGGGGAGCTATACGCGCAAGCTCGTCGCCGAACTCAACGACGACATCGTGCTGGTCGCCGAACGCCATCTCGAGCGCGCGGTCAGCCTGCTGCTCCAGATCGAAAAGACGGTGGTCGAGGGCGCGGGGGCCGCTGGGCTCGCGGCGATGCTCGCGCATCCGGAAGAATTTGCCGGGCGCAAGGTCGGGCTGGTGCTGACCGGCGGCAATATCGACACGCGGCTGCTCGCGAACGTGCTGCTGCGCGACCTCGCGCGTTCGGGGCGCATCGCGCGGCTGCGCGTCCGCTTGCAGGATCGTCCCGGCGCGCTGTTCAAAGTGATGAAGCTGTTCGACGAGAAACAGGTCAACATCATCGAAATCTATCACCAGCGCATTTTCACGACGCTTCCGGCGAAGGGCCTGATCACCGACATCGAATGCGAAGCGCGCGACCGCGAGCATCTCGACAGCCTCGTCGCCGCGCTCCGCGACGCGGGCTATATGGTGACGACGGTCGAACTGGCGTGACCAAATCCCCTCCCGCAAGCGGGAGGGGCAGCGAAACTTGGCAGCTTGCTGCCTAGTTGCAGCGGGGTGGGCAGTCTGACGTCGCGTTATGCCCACCCCGCTGCGACTAGCGAACAAGTTCGCAAGTCTCACTACCTCTCCCGCAAGCGGGAGGGGTTTGCTATGTCGCCGGCATGAAAGACTTTTCTCTCCCCCTCACCGCCACCCCCGACGCCATCGACGAGCTGGGGCATGTCAACAATGCCGTCTGGGTCCAGTGGATCCAGCAAGTCGCGACGAGCCATTGGGCCGCCGCGGCGCCGCAGGCGCACAAGGACGCCTATATCTGGGTGATCGTGCGACACGAGATCGATTATCTCCGTCCGCTCGGCCCCGGTGAGACGGTGACGGGGCGGACCTGGGTCGCCGACAAACCGCACGGGGCGAAATTCGACCGCTTCGTCGAATTCACCGGCGCGGACGGCAAGGTGCATGTCCGTGCGCGGACGGTTTGGGCGATGCTCGACAAGGCGAGCGGACGCCCCGTGCGGATCACCGACGAAATCGCCGCGCCGTTTCTGACAGATAACTAATCGCTCCTTCAATAGACAAAGCGGCCCTTCCACTATATTGTTGTGTGCGGATATTCGGGGGAGGGGCGTTTATGGCTATCTCTTCATTGCCGCAACTGGACCGCTTTTTTCTGACCGACGCGGGTCTGGAGACCGATATATTATTTAACAAGGGCATAGACTTACCCTTGTTCGCATCGATTGCTCTGCTGAAAACGGACGCCGGGATCGATATTCTCGAATCCTATTATCGTGATTTCCTCGATCTGGCGCGGCGGATGGGTACGGGGCTGGTGCTCGAAAGCGCGACCTGGCGGGCGAGTCCCGACTGGGCGGAGCCGCTTGGCCTGTCGCTGGACGAACTCGACCGGCTGAATCGCGCTGCGATCGAGCTTCTGTCGGGACTGCGGGCCGACTATGCCGATGTTCCGACCGTCATCAGTGGCTGCCTTGGCCCGCGCGGCGACGGCTATGATCCTGGCCGGATCATGACGGTGGCGGAGGCCCGGGCCTATCACACCCGGCAGGCGGCCGTCCTTGCCGGAGCAGGGGCTGATATGCTGTCGGCGATCACAATGACCAATATTCCCGAAGCGACTGGGGTCGCGGAGACGGCGAGGGCGCTGGGGCTGCCGGTCGCGATCAGTTTTACCGTCGAGACCGACGGACGCCTGCCGACCGGCGACACGCTGGGCGAGGCAATCGCGATGGTCGATGCGGCCACGGAATCCTATCCCGCCTATTACATGATAAATTGTGCGCATCCGTCGCATTTCGACGATGTCCTCCAGGAAGACGCCGGCTGGACGGCGCGCATCGGCGGGCTGCGCGCCAACGCATCGGCGCTCAGTCATGCGGAGCTCGACGCGATGACCGAACTCGACATCGGCGATCCGGCCGATCTCGCGGCGCGGCACCGGAGCCTGGTGGCGCGGTTTCCGCAGATTCGGGTCGTCGGGGGCTGTTGTGGCACCGACCTGCGTCACGTTACCGCCATTGCCGAAGCGTGCATAGGCTAGTGTCCTGATCCTGGAGCGCTTGCCAGTCCGGGTCGGCCGGCATAAGCGGCCGGGATGGAGATTCGCCCCGCCGCGCCCGCCGATGCCGCCGCGATCTGGGCGATCATCGGACCGACGATAAGCGCCGGCGAAACCTATACGCTCGACCGCGACATGACCGAGGTGGAGGCGCTGGCATACTGGTTTGGGTCCGACAAGGCGGTGTTCGTGGCGGAGGCCGACGGCGCGATTCTGGGCACCTATTATCTGCGCGCCAATCAGGCGGGCGGCGGCGCGCATGTCGCGAATTGCGGCTATATGACCGCAGCATCGGCGACGGGCCGCGGCGTGGCGCGCGCGATGGCCGAGCATAGCCTGGCCGAAGCGCGGAGGCGCGGCTTTCGCGCGATGCAGTTCAACTTCGTCGTTGCCACCAACGATCGCGCGGTGCGCCTGTGGCAGTCGCTGGGCTTCGCCATCGTCGGGCGCTTGCCGGGGGCGTTCGCGCATCCCGAGCTGGGCTTCGTCGATGCGCTGGTGATGTTTCGGACGATTTAGGAACTGGCGGTTTGGCGTGGGGATTGGTCCCTCATCCTCCCTGCCGCGTGGCGATCGGGACGGGAGCCGTCACGCATACCCCACCCAGCCGCGCCAGGTGAAGGCGGCGAAAAATTGCTCGATGCCGGTGAAACCCGCGGCGCGCAGCACCGCTTCGTCGGCTTCGGGGCTCAGCATTGCGGCATGGGTCGCGACGGCCTCGCGGCCCTTGGCGACCTGTTCGGGATCGCCGCCCGAGGCGATCGCATAGGAGGCATAACGGTCGAGCCAGCGGTCGCGTTCGCCGGTGCCTTGCGGAAAGCTGCCGTGCGCTGCGACAAAAGGCGCTCCGAGTTTGAGGCGGCGGCGGATTTCGGCGGCGGTGCGGATGCGCTCCTCGGTGCTCAGGAAATGGAGCGTGAGCAGGCATGTCGCGCCGTCGAACGGGCCCATTGGCGCATCGTCGATATAACCTTCGATGAGCTCGGCGCGAGGCGCATTGGGTCCGAGCACCTTCGCTGCGAGGTCGAGCATCGGTCCTGCGGGATCGACGCCGGTGAAGCGCCAGCCGGGGTGCGCTTCGGCCATCGCTTTCATCTCGCTGCCGCCGCCGGCGCCGAGGACGAGGATATGTGCGGCCTCGGGCACGCGCTCGGCGAGAAGGAGCCCGGTCATGCGATGAAGGCCGTCGAGGCCCGGGACGAAGCGGCGCGGGCCCTCGGTGTAACGCGCGACCGCTTCGGGATCCTTGAAGCTGTCGAGGAAATGCCGGGCGCCTTCAGCCATGAATATGCTCCTGTGTCGTTGGGGAAAGCGAGCGCGCGGCCATGCGCGCGTGGAAATCGGCAGCCAGCGCCGCGAGGGTCACCTCGCCGAAGCGGGTTAGGAGCAGCGCCTCGGCTTCGCGAAAACCGGAATCGAGCGCGGCGTTGACCGCTTGTTCGACGAGGCAGCCGGGCGCTTCGGTGCGGTTGCCCATCGCCATTAAACCAGGGCGGCCGATCGCGTCGTAAACGTCGCGCATCGTGATGACGGATAGATCGCGCGCAATCGTCCAGCCGCCGCCATGGCCCTTTTCACTGTGCACGAAACCCGCGTCGCGCAGCCCGCCAAGAATGCGGCGGATGACGACGGGGTGCGTCTGCATCGCCCGGGCGAGCTGGTCCGAGGTCATCGGTTCCCCTTGCTCGGCCATGTGAAGGAGGACGTGGAGCACGCCCGAGAGTCGGCTGTCGCGTTTCATGTAACTTTAAATAGTGCATGAAACGCGATCGTCAAGACGCGGGATTGACCGGCGGCAGCGGAGCGGTTAGCCACGTCGCCGATGACCAACGACCGATCCACCCGATTCAAGGCGTATTGGCGCTCCTTTACATAGGAGCGGCATGGCATCACCTGTGACCATCGCCGCCGTGTTCGGACAGGCGAATGGTCATCATCAAACCACCAAACCTCCGGTCACGGCGCGCGCTTTTTGAAGAAGACGCGACATGACTGATACCTTGCTTGCCCTGTCAACCGACCATTGCCGCATCACGCCGCTGTTTGCCGACGATGCGCGCGCGCTGGCCGCGATCACCGACGAGACGGTGACCTCGCGCGTTCATTTCCTGCCCGCACCCTTCACCGAAGCCGATGCGCGTGCGCTCATCGCCAAATCAGGCGGCGGCGACGTGTTTCACGCGGTGCGCGATGCAAGCGGCCTCGACCTCAACGGCGTGATCGGGGTGCATCGGCGCGTGGGTCAGGAATATGAGATCGGTTACTGGTTCGCGGCGCGCGTGCGCGGCAGGGGCATCGCGACCGAGGCGGTACGCGCGGTCGTCGAGGCGCTCGCCGCGTCGCGGCCGGGCTGCGCGATCGTCGCCGAATGCCACCCCGATAACGACCGCTCGCGCGCGTTGCTGCGGCGGATCGGCTTCGTCTCGACGGGGCGGCCGGGCAAGCGGCCGGGGCGGACGTTAATGGCATGGCGCGCGGCGCCCGCCTGGCGCATCGATGTGTGCTGATCGATCCTCCCTGTCGCGCAGCGATGGGGAGGTGGCAGCGCGGAGCGCTGACGGAGGGGCTTTTGCGCCGACGTCGCGGCCCCTCCACCACCGCTTCGCGGCGATCCACCTCCCCATGGCTGCGCCACAGGGAGGATTATTCGGCGCCAACCTCTTCGGTCAGCGCCTTGACGATCGCTGCGACCGAGGTGGGGGCATAGGCAAAGCCCATATGGCTGCAATCGACCTCGACCGCGCGGTCGCTTTCGTGCGGCAGGCCGCGCGCGCTGTTCACCGCGACGACGCCGTCATGCTTCGACCACAGCGCAAAGGTCGGCATTTCGGGGCGCGGCGCGGGGTGGAAGTCGATCGGCGGATTGTCGACCGGGTGGCGCGCGATGAAATGATAGAGCCGCCATGCGCGGTTGGCACGGCGGCTGCCCGAAAAGGGCGACCCCAAGGTCACGACACGCGCGACCTTGCCCGGATGATGCTTGGCATATTCGCGCGCGTAAATGCCGCCAAGGCTCCACCCGACGAGCGCGGGGGCATAGCCGGTGCGGTCGATGATCCACTGCACGCGGGTGTCGATCCGCTCGATGATTTCGGGGGTTGCGCCGCGGTTGAAGCCGAGCCCCCATGCATAGCAGCGAAACCCCGCGCGGCGCAGGTCCGCGCGCAGCGCCTTGGTCGCCCAGTCGCCCGACAGGAACCCCGGAAGCACCATCACCGGCGGGTGTGCGCTGTCGGGATTGGGCTCGGGCGGCAGCGGGCGGATCCGCCCGCCGATCGCGCGCGCCAGCGCCCCGATCTCGCGCCACAGCAGCTTCAGCGGCGGCGGCGCGTCGGGATCGGGAATATGCGCGGGCCATTCGGCGCGCCGGGTGAGGAAACCGCGGAACATGCGGCGGCTCTTATCCTTTCGGGATCAGCTTCACCAGCTTGCCGTCGTCGCCGTCGGTGAGCAGCCAGACGGTGCCGTCATTGCGCACCTCCACTTCGCGGATACGCGTGCCGAAATCCCAGCGCCCCGCCTTGTGCAGCGTTTCGCCGTCGATCCGCATCTGCACCAGCCCCTCGCCCGAGAGCGCGCCCATCAGCAGGCTGTTTTTCCAGCCGGGATAAAGGTCGCCGCCATAGAAGGCGAGGCCGGCCGGGGAGACGGCGGGCTTCCACCACAGCTTCGGCGCGGCAAATTCGGGGCGCGTCGGATGGTCGGGGATGTCGCGGCCGTCATAATGATCGCCGTTCGACACGATCGGATAGCCGTAATTGGCCTTGGCCTCGACCAGATTGACCTCGTCACCATGGCGCGGGCCCATTTCCTGATTCCACAGCCGCCCGGCATCGTCGAAAGCAAGGCCCAGGATGTTGCGGTGCCCGAGCGACCAGATTTGCGCGGTGACGCCGCCTTCGCTGGCAAAGGGGTTGTCTGCCGGAACGCTGCCGTCGGGGTTCAGGCGGACGATCTTGCCGAGATTGCCCGTCATGTCCTGCGCCGGGTCGAACTTCTGCCGCTCGCCCGAACCGATGAAGAGATATTGGCCGTCGGGTGAGAAGGCGAGGCGGTGCGAATAATGGCCGCGGCCCGTTACCTTTGGCGCCTGTTTCCAGATCACCTCCAGCCCCTCGATGCGCGGCGCCGCGCCCTGGACCAGCTTGCCGCGGCCGACGACGGCGCCGAAGGTGCTGTCGCTGCCCGCTTCGGCCCAGCTGAGGTAAATCGTGCCGGAGGTCGCGAAATCGGGCGCGACGATGACGTCGCCGAGGCCGCCCTGACCGCCATAGGCGACCGCGGGAACACCCGCGACGTCGAGCGTCGGGCCGCTTTCCTGCCAGAGTTTGAGCTTGCCCGATTTCTCGGTCACCAGCGCGGCGCGCGTTCCGGGGACGAAGGTCATTGCCCAGGGTTCGTTGAACTCGGCGACATCCTGCACCGTGAAGGGCGCGTCGGCGAGCGGGGCGGCGGGATGCGCGCCCGATGCGTCGAGCGCGGCGGTGTCGGCGGGGGCAGCCTCGGTGCTGGCCGGCGCCGAGCAGGCGGCCACGGCGAGCGCGGCGACAAGAGCGAAGGGGGGAAGATTTTTCATCGGAAAATCTCGCTTTGCTGGGGAAGAGGTGTTGTTTTGAAGCAGCGGCTCGCCTTTGTCGAGGGGCGTGAAACCATCCGTCGCCCCCGCGGAGGCGGGGGCCGCTGGAGGCCTTGCTCGGCGGCGTGGCGTAAACCGCCGGCGGCCCCCGCCTTCGCGGGGGCGACGGGCCATTACCGGTTCGCCGCCTCGCGGCGCGCGGTGATTTCCTCGACGCTGTCCATGATGGCATCGACCGCTTCGCTCGCCGGCGGAGCGTCGGCGCGCTTTTGCACGAATTGGCCGCGCGTCATGATCTCCTCAAGCGCGGTCCGCGCGCGGGACACGCGGCTTTTCATCGTGCCGAGCGCGCAGTCGCAAATGCTTGCCGCTTCTTCATACGACATGCCGCCCGCGCCGACGAGGATCAGCGCCTCGCGCTGGTCCTGGGGCAATTCCATCAGGCCGCGCTGCAGGTCGGCCATCTCGCCGCTGTCTTCCTGGCTGGCGGGGGTCGACATGGTGCGCTCGACCGCGGTCTCGTCATATTCGCCGACGAACTTGTTGCGGCGCATCTGCGACAGAAAGGTGTTGCGCAGGATGACGAAGGTCCACGCCTTGATCGACGTCCCGCGTTCGAACCTGTCGCGCGACGCCCACGCCTTGACCATCGTATCCTGAGTCAAATCGTCGGCAAGATCGGGGTTTCCCGACAGGCTGCGGCCATAGGCGCGCAGATGCGGGATGACGCCGGCAAGCAATGCCTTGAATTCGCTGTCCGAAAGCGTCTCGGCCGGCGGCTGCGAGGCAGCGGCAGTCGGGGCCGCCATTATGATTTCGGGCTTTTCTGATCGAGCTGCGAGAGCAGGTCGAGCATCTGATCGGGCAATTGTTCGGAGACGATATTGCCATAAATCATGCGCAGCTTCGCGCTCACCGGCTCGGGCGCCTGCCGTCCGGTCAGCGTGCGATGCCATTCATCGCCTTGCGTTCCAGGAAAGCTTCCCTTCGCGCGGCGCGGAGCATCGGCCTCCTGGGGCGGCGGGGGCCCCTTGCCATTCATTCCGTTGTTGCCTTGCGTAGCCATGCCAGAGCAACGAGGAAAAACGGGTCGGGTTCCCGGCAAAGTTGTTTTTTGCGACGAATGCGTTGCCAAGATGCCACACCGGCCCTAATCAGGCCGATGTGAGGGGTCACACCGTAGCGGTCATTGTGATCGCACGACTGGAGCGTGCCCACTTGCTTTCCGTAATCTATGTCAGCGTCGCCGATCCGCTGCTTTCACCTGCCGACATCGACGCAATATTGGTGACCGCGCGCCGCAACAATGCGCGCGATGCGCTGACCGGTGCGCTCATCTATAATGGCCATAATTTCATGCAATTGCTCGAAGGCGCTGCCGACCGGGTCGATGCCTGCCTGGCCGCGATCCGCGAGGATCCGCGCCACAGCGGCATGGTCGAAATCCGGCGCCGCACTATCGAGGAGCGCGAGTTTTCCGACTGGACGATGCTCTATGAACCCGCGTTCCAGGGGCATGAGGCGGAGTTTGCGCAGCTCGCGGCGAACGGTCGGCTCGATCCCGAATTCGAACGGATGCTGGGCAATTTCGTCGCCCTCGGCCGACGCGGAACGCCGCCCGGTGGGCAGGCGCCCTTGCAATGATGCGCCAGCGCGTTAAGCCCGTCATGCGTCCGCGAAAATCGGGCTGCCAGACAAGGGCCTGACTATCAGCACCGTAACGCCTCAACCGCTCGACGACGCCAGTTTCAAACGCGAACTGGCGGCGATGTTGCCGCACCTGCGCGCGTTCGGCCGCAGCCTGTGCGGCAACGCCGACCTTGCCGACGATCTGGTCCAGGAAACGATGCTGAAGGCGTGGAAGGCGCGCGAGCAATATGTGCCGGGGCCGTCGAGCATGAAAAGCTGGGCCTTCGTCATCTTGCGCAATTGTTTCCTGTCGCAGATGCGGCGCAAGAAATTCACCGCCGAATATGACGAGCAGGCGGCCGAGCGGCTGCTCGTCGCGCCCGACGATCAGGGCGACAGTCTGCACCTCGCCGATGTCCAGCGCGCGCTGCTGATGCTGCCCGTCGACCAGCGCGAGGCGCTGATCCTGATCGGTGCGGGGCAATTATCCTATGAGGAAGGCGCCGCGATCTGCGGCTGCGCGGTCGGCACGATGAAGAGCCGCGTGTCGCGCGCCCGCGCCGCGCTTCAGACGATTCTCGGCAGCGGCGAGATGCCGCTGCGGAGTAACGACGTGCTGCCGGCAAGCGACGCATTCCGCGCGATCATGGACAATGTCGACGACCTGACCAGCGGCGCGCCGACGCCCGATTGAGGGTTTGTTCCGGCTTTCGCCGGACGGCGGCACCGGCCCGCTCCCCCACCCGGCCTCCCTAGGTTACTAGCGTCGGGGAGGCCGGGTGGGGGAGCGGGCCGGTGCCGCAAACCGTGTAAACGTTACGCCGCAAGCTGCGGCGTGAAAAGCAGGCTCTGGCTGATCGCCGCGCGCACCGTATTTTCGCGAAACGGTTTCGAGATCAGGAAGGTCGGCTCGACCCGTCCGCCGGTCAGCAACCGCTCGGGAAAGGCGGTGATGAAGATCGCGGGCACCGGCGCGCGCGCCAAAATATCCTGCACCGCGTCGATCCCTGACGATCCGTCGGCAAGCTGGATGTCGGCCAGGACGAGGCCTGCGTCGGTATCCTCGAACGCCGCGACGGCATCCTCGTGCGTCGTCGCGATCCCGGCAACCTCGTGCCCCAGGCCACGGACGATTTGTTCGAGCTCCATCGCGATCAGCGGCTCGTCCTCGATGATCAGCACCGACGTGCGCGATTCGCGGTCGAGATCGGCGACCGCATCGGCGAGCAGCGTTTCGACGGTCGGCGCATCGGTGCCGGTAATCTGCCCCGCCTCCTCGACCGAAAACCCTTCGAGCGCGGTGAGCAGCAGGATCTGGCGGCCGAGCGGGGTCATTTGCGTCAGGCGCTGGTGCGCGGCGCGGACGAGCGGGTCTTCGGCATCGTCGCTGCCCTCGCCATCGTCGATATAGGCGCTTTCCCAGATGCGGTGGAAACCGCGATACAGGTCGATGCGCGTGCCCGCGCCGCTGTGAAATTCGTCCGGCGCCGCGACGATCACCTCCAGCAGAACATGGACATAATTGTCGCCATGCTGCTGGCTGCCCGTCAGCGCACGCGCGTAGCGGCGCAGATAGGGAAGGTGTCCGCGAAGCTCGTCACCCAATGTCATCTAATGTCCTCCCTCATGAGGTAGGTCATACGCCTTTCACAGGCGTCCGGTTCCGCCCACGCCGGTGCAACCTGTCGCGCGCTGATGCGTAGAATCAGCCGGGACGCGCCGCCGCCGGGGAGCAAGTCGGTGAAATCGCACCGATTTAGGCTCCCTTGACGCCAAGACTATTTAATAGGGACCAACTTCATGGCAGAGCGGCCCCCTGGGGATATGAGCGATGCGGTCCCCGCCGCATCGCGAACTGGTGGGGAACGCGATTTGCGCCAGGCGAAGGATGAGAAGAGCGCGCGCGAGCAACGGCGGCTGGAAACGCTGCGCGAATACCGGTTGCTCGATACCAAGCCCGAACCGGCGTTCGACCGCGTCACCAAGCTGGTGGCCGACCTTTTCGACGCGCCGATTGCCCTCATTTCGCTGGTCGATGATTGCCGCCAATGGTTCAAGTCGGCGCACGGGCTCGACGTTCCCGAAACGTCGCGCGACGTCAGCTTTTGCAAATATGTCGTCGAAGACGAACAGCCGCTCATCGTTTCCGATACGCGCGCCGACCCGCGGTTCAGCGACAATCCGCTCGTCACCGGCGAACCCCATATCCGCTTTTACGCCGGGGTTCCGCTGCGCGCCTATAATGACGCCATCCTTGGAACGCTGTGCGTCATCGACCGCAAGGAACGCCCGGCGCTCAGCTTTCGGGAACTCGAACGGCTTCAGGATTTCGCGGCGCTGGTGATGGCCGAAGCCGACCTGCGCCGGATCGTCAGCGAGCGCGATGAAGCGCGGCGGACGCTGGAACGCGCGCTCGATTTTTCAGGGATCGCGACATGGCGCTATGACGCGCGCACCGGCGCGATCCACTGGAGCGGCGCGGTGGCCGAGCTGTGGGGCGCCGATTATGCGACCGCGCTGGCGCATATCGATGGCTTCTATGGCCGGCTGCACCCCGACGACCGCCAAACGGTGCGCAGCGTGCTCGGCGATTCGGTCGCGCATGGCGGGCATTATGCGACCGAATATCGCATCCAGCATCCCGAACGCGGGGTGCGCTGGATTGCGGTCCATGCCGACTGGGACGTCAAGACCGACGATGCGATCCTGACCGGGGTCAGCATGGACATCACCGAACAGAAAAGCCGCCAGGAAAATGCCAATCTGTTGATGCGCGAGCTGCATCACCGGATGCGCAACCTGTTCGCGACCGTCGGCGCGATCATCTCGCTCACCCGCCACGCCGCACGCGACGTCGATGATTATGTCGAGCGCATCAACAGCCGGCTCGACGCGCTCAACCGCGCGCAGAATGTGCTGCTCGGCGCCAATTTCATGACCGGGTCGATGCACGCGCTGCTGCGCGAGGTGGAGGCGAGTTTTCCGCGCATCCGCTGGTCGGGCCCCGACCTGCTGCTCCCCGAAAATGCGCTGGTGGCAATGGCGCTGCTGTTCAACGAACTCGCGACCAATGCCGCCAAGCACGGCGCACTGTCGGGCGAACGCGGCCAGGTCGAAGTCAGCTGGACGCAGGATGACGAAGGCGCCGAGGACCGCCGCTTTCGCCTGACCTGGGCCGAAAGCGGCGCCGAGCGCGAAATTGCTCCGCCCGAACGGACGAGCTTCGGCACATTGCTGATGGAACGCAGCGTCAAAAACAACCTTGGCGGCACGATCGCGCGGCGGTGGGAGCCGGGCGGGCTGATCGTCGACATCACGCTGCCCGCACGATGGCGTGAGGCCTGAGCGCGGCGATCGATGGCAAAGGCGAAAACCTGGATCGAGCCGCATCCGGGCGGCATCTATGTAAAGCCCGCCGACCTGTGGATCGACCCGTCGCGGCCGGTCGAACGCGCCGCGGTGACGCATGGTCACGCCGACCATGCGCGCAGCGGCCATGGCGCGGTGTTCGCGACCCCCGAAACGCTGGCGATCATGGCGCTGCGCTATGGCGTCGATGTTGCGGCGAGCCATAATCGGGGGTTCGCCTATGGCGACGGGTTCGAGCTTGGCGGGGTGCGTTTTTCTTTCCACCCCGCGGGGCATGTGCTCGGCAGCGCGCAGATTTTGATGGAATATGCCGGCGAGCGGATCGTCGTCACCGGCGATTACAAGCGGCGGTCCGATCCGACGTGCAAGCCGTTCGAGGTCGTGCCGTGCGACATCTTCATCACCGAGGCGACCTTCGGCTTGCCAGTGTTTCGCCACCCGCCGACGGCGCAAGAGATCGCCAAGCTGATCGGTGCGGTGCGCGCCGAGCCCGACCGCTCGGTGCTGGTGGGCGCCTATGCGCTCGGCAAGGCGCAGCGGGTAATCGCCGAATTGCGCGGCGCGGGGTGGGATGCGCCGATCTATATCCACGGCGCGCTGGAAAAAATGTGCGCGCTCTATGCCGGGCACGGCGTCGATTTGGGCGAGCTGCGGCTGGTCAGCGAGGCCGACAAGGCCGAAATGGCGGGGCAGATCATTCTCGCGCCGCCGTCCGCCCTCAACGATCGCTGGTCGCGGCGGTTGCCCGACCCGGTGACCGCGATAGCGTCGGGCTGGATGCGGGTGCGCCAGCGGGCGCGGCAGCGGATGGTCGAACTGCCGCTGGTGATCTCGGACCATGCCGATTGGGACGAGCTGACGACGACGATCGCCGAGGTAAATCCGGGCGAGACATGGATCACCCACGGCAGCGAGGACGGGCTGCTGCGCTGGTGCGAACTCACCCAGCGCAAGGCACGCGCGCTGCATCTGGTCGGCCGCGATCTGGAGGAGGAGGAGGCGTGAAGGCCTTTGCTGCGCTGATCGACCGGCTGATTTACACGCGTTCGCGCAATTCAAAGCTGGCGCTAATCGTCGATTATCTTCGCCACACGCCCGATCCCGACCGCGGCTGGGCGATCGCGGCGCTGACCGAGAGCCTCGATTTTCCGGCGGTGAAGGCGGCGATGGTACGAGCGCTTCTTGCGACGCGGGTCGAGGAGGAGTTGTTCCGGCTGTCGCGGCATTTTGTGGGCGATACGGCGGAGACCGCGGCGCTGCTGTGGCCGGAGTCTGGAAAGCCTCTCCCCTTCAGGGAAGGGGTTGGGGTGGGGTCCATCGGCCTTGCGCAAGGCCGATGGACCCCACCCGCTGCGACTAGGGAGCAAAGCTCCCAAGTCTCGCTGCCCTCCCCTGAAGGGGAGGGCGAATTAAGCGTGTCCCAGGCAGTCGATGCGCTTTCCGCTGCCACACGCAGCGACGCCCCGGCGATTCTCGCGTCCTTGCTCGACCGGCTCGACGCCGACGGCCGCTATGCCTTGCTCAAACTCGCGCTCGGCGGGATGCGTGTCGGGGTGTCGGCACGGCTTGCGAGACAGGCGTTCGCGCAGGCGTTCGATGTGCCGATCGACGATGTCGAGGAGCTGTGGCACGCGATCCCGCCGCCCTATGCGCCGCTGTTCGCGTGGGGCGAGGGGAGGGCCGAGCGGCCCGACCTGAAGGACGTCGCGTTCTTCCGCCCCTTCATGCTCGCGCATCCACTCGAGGAGGAGAGCATCGACCTCGCCGACTATGCTGCCGAGTGGAAATGGGACGGCATCCGCGTCCAGATCGTGCGCGGCGGCAGCGCGACGCGCATCTACAGCCGCGGTGGCGAGGAGATCAGCGCGGCCTTCCCCGAGCTGGTCGCGGCGTTTGACCAAGAGGCGGTGATCGACGGCGAACTGCTCGTGCGCGGCGAGGTGCAGGGGGGTGAGGCGGCGAGCTTCAATGCGTTGCAACAACGCCTCGGCCGCAAGACGGTGCCCAAAAAGATGCTCGCCGACTATCCGGCGTTCGTGCGCGTCTACGATCTTCTCGCGATCGACGGCAATGATCTGCGCCCCCTGCCATGGACCGAGCGGCGGCGGCAGCTGGAGGGCTTCGTCCCGCGGCTCGCCGACAGTCATTTCGACCTGTCGCAAATTATCGAGGCACGCGATTTCGATGACCTTGCACAGCGCCGCGCAGGCGCGCGCGATGCCGCGATCGAGGGGGTGATGCTCAAACGCCGCGATGCGCCTTATGTGGCGGGGCGCCGCGCCGGGCTCTGGTATAAATGGAAACGCGACCCGCTGACCGCTGATTGCGTGATGATGTATGCGCAGCGCGGCAATGGGCGCCGCGCAAGCTTCTATTCGGATTACACCTTCGGCTGCTGGTCCGACGCGGGCGAGTTGCTGCCGGTCGGCAAAGCCTATTCGGGGTTCACCGACGAGGAGCTGAAATGGCTCGACAAATTCGTGCGCGACAACACGCTGAACCGCTTCGGCCCGGTGCGCGAGGTCGAAAAGTCGCTCGTGCTCGAAGTCGCGTTCGACTCGATCCACAGCAGCAAGCGGCACAAGTCGGGCCTTGCGATGCGCTTCCCGCGCATCGCGCGCATCCGGCGCGACAAGCCCGCCGAAGAAGCCGACCGGATCGCAACCTTGCTGGCGATGGTGACGTGAAAGGGATATGCCCTCTCCTTTAGGGGAGGGCAGCGAGACTTGCGAACTTGTTCGCTAGTCGCAGCGGGTGGGGGCCAACGGCCTTGCGCAAGGCCGATGGCCCCCACCCCAACCCCTCCCCTGAAGGGGAGGGGCTTAAATGATCGAAAATTTCCCCGTCACGGGGTTGCAACCCTCGCCCGCGATACCGAGTTAAAGCCCGCAAAGACCTCAAAACAAAATGGAGACTGCCATGACGATCGCCCATCCTCCCCTGCCGTACGCCCAGGACGCGCTGGAGCCGCATATCTCGGCCGACACGCTGGCGACGCACCATGGCAAACATCACAAGGCCTATGTCGACAAGACCAACGCCGCGATCGAAGGCACCGAACTTGCGGATAAGAGCCTTGAGGAAATCATCCACCACGCCGAAGGGTCGGGCAACAAGGGCCTGTTCAACAACAGCGCACAATCGTGGAACCACGCCTTCTACTGGAACAGCCTGAGCCCCGCGAAGACCGCGCCCGCGGGCGACCTTGCCGCGGCGATCGAGCGCGATTTCGGTTCGCTGGGTGAGTTGAAGAAGAAGCTCAAGGAAACCGCGGTCAATCATTTCGCGTCGGGCTGGGCGTGGCTCGTCTCGCGCGACGGGACGCTGTCGGTCACCGACACGCACGACGCCGGCACCGAACTTGTCGCGGGCATCAAGCCGCTGCTCGTGATCGACGTGTGGGAACATGCTTACTACATCGACCGCAAAAATCTGCGTCCGGCCTATGTCGACGCGGTGGTCGACGAGCTGCTCAACTGGGATTTCGCGGCGGAGAATTTCGCGCGCGAAGGCAGCTGGACCTATCCGGCCTGACTCTGAAACCCTCCCCCTTGATGGGGGAGGCAGCGAGACTTGCGAGCTTGCTTGCTAGTCGCAGCGGAGGGGGTGCGGTCTCGGCCTTGCGCTACGCCGCACCCTCACCCTCACCCCCATCCAACTTCGCCTAGCCGCTAAAGCGGCAAGGCTGCGTATCCTTCCCCCATCGAGGGGGAAGGGGTTTTTGGCCCGCGCAGGCCTATCCCGATGGCCTCGATCCGCCTATACGCGCCGCCATGACGATCAGCCTATTTGAACTCTTCAAAATCGGTGTCGGCCCTTCCAGCTCGCATACCGTCGGTCCGATGGTCGCGGCGCGGCGCTTCACTGTCTGGCTCGATGAGCAGGCGCTGCTCGGCAAAACCGTGCACGTCGAGGCCGATCTCTACGGATCGCTTGCACTGACGGGCAAGGGCCACGCCGCCGACACCGCGATCGTCGCAGGGCTTGCGGGCGAAATCCCCGCCTCGACCAGCCTCGCCGCGATCAAGGCGCATTGGGAGCGCGCGACGGGCGAAGGCTTCCTCTATCTGCTCGGCCGCCAGCGCGTGCGCTTCCAGCCGAAAAGCGACCTGCATTTCCAGATGAAGCAGCGCCAGCCGTTCCACAGCAATGCCGTCAGCTTCACCGCGCGCGACGGGGACGGCGAAATCCTCGCCAAACGCATGTATTTCTCGATCGGCGGCGGCTTCGTCGTCGACGAGGACGAAGCGGGGCGCAACAGCCGCGGCGCCGAGGATGAGGTCGAGCTTCCATTCGCCTTCACCTCGGGCGCCGACCTGCTCGCCATGGGCGCGGCGTCGGGCAAGAGCTTTGCCGAAATGATGCTCGAAAACGAGCTCGCCCACCGCAGCCTCGACGAAGTGAACGCCGGACTCGACGAAATCGCCGCGGCGATGGACGCCTCGATCAACGCGGGTTGTTGCAGCACCGGGACGCTCCCCGGCGGGCTCAAGGTCAAGCGCCGCGCGCCGCAGATCGCCGACGACATCCGTAACCGCCACGAAGCGAATCTGACCGATCCGCTCGCGATGATGGACTGGATCAACCTGTGGGCGATGGCGGTGAACGAGGAAAATGCTGCGGGCGGCAAGGTCGTCACCGCGCCGACCAACGGCGCGGCGGGGATCATCCCCGCGGTGATCCGCTTCTACCGCCGCGGCTATCGCGGCGATGACGCGGGGGTGCGCACCTTCCTGCTCGCCGCGGGCGCGGTCGGCGCGCTCTACAAGCGCAACGCCAGCATCTCGGGCGCCGAAGTCGGCTGCCAGGGCGAGGTCGGGGTGGCCTGCTCGATGGCGGCGGCGGGGCTGACCGCGGCGCTAGGGGGCACAAACGCGCAGGTGGAGAACGCCGCCGAGATCGGCATGGAGCATAACCTCGGCCTTACCTGCGACCCTATCGGCGGCCTCGTCCAGATCCCGTGCATCGAGCGCAATGCGATGGGCGCGATCAAGGCGATCGACGCCAGCCGCATCGCGATGATCGGCGACGGCACGCATGTCGTCAGCCTCGACACGGTGATCGCGACGATGCTGCAAACGGGCCGCGACATGCGCGACAAATATAAGGAAACGTCGAAGGGCGGGCTGGCGGTCAGCGTGGTGGAGTGTTGAGAGCCATTTTTCTTCCCTCGTCATCCCAGACTTGATCCGGGATCCATTGCAGCGCCCAAGTCGAGGCCCCCGATCAAGTCCGGGATGACGAGGGAGAGGCATCAAGATGACGCTTTCCTACATCGCTTCGCTGTGCCAGCCTGTTGTCCGGCCCTTTGACCCCGTGGAGATTTGCGCCTGTGCTTAAAGCGACAAAGGAGACAGTTTTGCGCCGCACATGCGTATCTTTTGTCGCTTTAAGGCCGAAAACGCCGACCTAAATCCTCCCTGTGGCGAAGCCATGGGGAGGGGGGCCGTCGCCGCAGGCGATGGTGGAGGGGCGGCGACGGCAGCGCCAAAGCCCCTCCGTCAGCGCTTCGCGCTGCCACCTCCCCGCGGCTTCGCCGCAGGGAGGAATGCGCATCTTGCATTGCCGCGCGCTTTGCCTGATTGGGAGCGCCGAAGAAGGAGACCCGCCATGAAGACCCGCGCTGCCGTTGCGTTCGAAGCGAAGAAGCCGCTCGAAATTGTCGAGCTTGACCTCGAAGGCCCGAAGGCGGGCGAGGTGCTGGTCGAGATCATGGCGACAGGCATCTGCCACACCGATGCTTACACGCTCGACGGCTTCGACAGCGAAGGCATCTTCCCGAGCGTGCTGGGCCATGAGGGCGCGGGCGTGGTACGCGAGGTCGGCGCGGGCGTCACCAGCGTGAAGCCCGGCGACCATGTGATCCCGCTCTACACCCCCGAATGCCGCCAGTGCAAAAGCTGCCTTTCGGGTAAGACCAACCTCTGCACCGCGATCCGCGCGACGCAGGGCAAGGGGCTGATGCCCGACGGCACCACGCGTTTCAGCTACAAGGGCCAGCCGATCTTCCATTATATGGGCTGCTCGACCTTCTCGAATTTCACCGTGCTGCCTGAGATTGCGGTCGCGAAAATCCGCGAGGACGCGCCGTTCCAGTCGAGCTGCTACATCGGTTGCGGCGTCACAACCGGGGTCGGCGCGGTGATCAACACTGCGAAGGTCCAGGTCGGCGACAATGTCGTCGTCTTCGGGCTCGGCGGCATCGGATTGAACGTGATCCAGGGCGCGCGGCTTGCGGGCGCGAACCAGATCATCGGCGTCGACATCAACCCGGCGCGCGAGGAATGGGGCCGCAAGTTCGGCATGACCGACTTCCTCAATTCGAAAGGCATGAGCCGCGAGGATGTCGTCGCGACGATCGTTCAGATGACCGACGGCGGTGCCGATTACACCTTCGACGCGACGGGCAATACCGAAGTGATGCGCATCGCATTGGAAGCCTGCCACCGCGGCTGGGGCACCTCGATCATCATCGGCGTCGCCGAGGCGGGCAAGGAGATCGCGACGCGCCCGTTCCAGCTCGTCACCGGGCGCAACTGGCGCGGCACCGCGTTCGGCGGCGCCAAGGGTCGCACCGACGTGCCCAAGATCGTCGACATGTATATGACCGGGAAGATTGAGATCGACCCGATGATCACCCACGTCATGGGCCTCGAAGAGATCAACAAGGGCTTCGATCTGATGCACGCGGGCGAGAGCATCCGCTCGGTGGTGGTTTACTGAGCGGAGGCACCCAAAATGTTCAGCCATGTGACACTGGGGGCGAACGACATCGCCGCGACCAAGAGTTTCTATGACGCGGTGCTCGGAACGCTCGGCGCGCCCGAGGGGCGGATCGACGAGCGCGGGCGGCTGATCTACGCGCACGACGGCGGGCGGCTGCTCATCACGAAGCCGGTCAACGGCGAGGCGGCGGCGTGCGGTAACGGCCATACGCTAGGCCTGCTCGCGGCGTCGCCCGACGCGGTCGACGCGTGGCACGCCGCGGGCCTCGCGAACGGCGGTACGACTGCCGAAGATCCGCCGGGCATTCGCCAGGCGACCGAGGGACGTGAGCTCTACCTCGCCTATCTGCGCGATCCCGCCGGCAACAAGCTCTGTGCCTTTCACAAGATTTCGGGCTGATATGGCCGGCCACAGCGACTCGACCTATGTACTGACATTCAGTTGCATCGACACGGTGGGTATCGTCGCCGCCGTCACCGGGCTGCTCGCGGAGCGCGATGGTTTTATCCTCGACAGTCAGCAATATGCCGACCTCGATTCCGGCCGCTTTTTCATGCGCGTCGAGTTTCGCGGCGCGGGGCCGCGTTTTCCGGCCGATTTGGCGGGAGTGCAGGAGGCTTTTGCGCCGATCGCCGGTCGCTTCCAGATGGACGCGCGGATCAGCGACCGCGCCGCCAAGCCGCGCTTCGTCATCGCGGTGTCGCAGGGCAGCCATTGCCTCAACGACCTGCTTCACCGCTGGTCGACCGGCAACCTCGCGATCGATATCGTCGGCGTGGTGTCGAACCATGAGGCGCAGCGGCGGCTTTCGGAATGGCATGGCGTGCCGTTTCACTACCTGCCGGTCAGCGATGCCAACCGCGCCGAACAGGAGGCGGCGATCCTCGACGTCATGGCGCGCGGTGGCGCCGAATATCTGGTGCTGGCGCGTTATATGCAGGTCTTGTCGAGCGATCTGTCGGCTGAGCTTTCCGGCCGCTGCATCAATATCCATCACAGCTTCCTACCCGGCTTCAAAGGCGCGAAACCCTATCACCGCGCGCACGAGCGCGGGGTCAAGCTGATCGGCGCGACCGCGCATTTCGTGACGAGCGACCTCGACGAAGGGCCGATCATCGAACAGGCGGTCGAGCGCGTCGATCACCGCGACAGCGTCGACGACCTCATCCGCATCGGCCGCGATGTCGAGGCGCAGGTGCTGGCCAAGGCGGTGCGCTGGGTCGCCGAACAGCGCGTGCTGATCGACGGGCGCAAGACAGTGGTCTTTCGTTAGTCGCAAAGGCGCGATAGGTATCAAATCGCAACCAGAATCAGGAGGAGGAAAGCCGTGTACAGTCATAATATGGTCGGATCGAACGACATCGAGGCTTCGAAGAAATTCTACGACGCGACCTTTCAGGCGATCGGCGGCAAGCCCGGCATCGTCGATGACAAGGGACGTTTGATCTACATCCACAATGGCGGCCTGTTCCTCGTCGGCGCACCGATCGACGGCGAACCGGCGACCGTCGGCAATGGCTGCACGATCGGCTTTGCGATGGATGGTCCCGAACAGGCCGATGCCTGGCACAAGGCCGGGCTGGAAAATGGCGGCACCGCGATCGAAGACCCGCCGGGCATTCGCGAAGGCGGCTTTGGCCAGCTCTATCTTGCCTATCTGCGCGACCCGTCGGGCAACAAGCTATGCGCGCTTCACCGCGTCGTTTAAGGATCGGTCGTGCGCGGCGAAGCGGGATTGCTGGCGGACCTCGATACGCTCGCCATCCCCTTTGCCGCGCATGAGCATGAGGCGGTGTTCACCGTGGCCGAAAGCGACGCGGTCAACGCCGCGATCCCCGGTGCGCACACCAAGAACCTGTTCCTGAAAGATAATGGCGGCGCCTTCTGGCTCGTCACCGTGCCGTCCGAAGCGCGCGTTGACCTGAAAGCTTTGCCCGCCGCGATCGGCAGCAAGCGCGTCAGCTTCGCCAAGGCCGAGGATATGGAGCGGCTGCTGGGTATCGCGCCGGGGTCGGTCACCCCGCTAGCGGCGATCAATGCCGCGCCGGGAAGCGTCACCGTGGTACTCGACGAAGGCCTCGCGGCGGCGGCGATCGTCAACGTCCACCCGCTCCGCAACACCGCGACGCTGGGGCTGTCGGGCGGATCGATCCTCGACCTGCTGCGTCATTGGGGGCATGATCCGGTGATCGCCCCCATTCCCGTTCAGGAAATCGCATGACCCTCGAAACCATCTCGACCACCCGCAGCCATGGCGGCACGCAGGGCGTGTACAAACACGCCAGCACCACGACCGGCACAGACATGAGTTTTGCGGTGTTCGTGCCCGACCACGCGCCGGGCGTGAAACTGCCCGTCCTCTGGTATCTGTCGGGGCTGACCTGCACCCACGCCAATGTGATGGAAAAGGGCGAATATCGCGCCGCCTGCGCCGAACATGGCGTCATCTTCATCGCTCCCGACACGTCCCCACGCGGCGAAGATGTGCCCGACGATCCCGACGGGGCCTGGGATTTCGGGCTGGGCGCGGGCTTTTATGTCGATGCGACTGCGGAACCGTGGGCTAGACATTACCGGATGCGTTCGTACATTGAGGACGAGCTGCCCTCGCTCGTGCTGCGCAATTTCGCTAGCGCGGACCTGACGCGGCAGGCGATCAGCGGCCATTCGATGGGCGGGCATGGCGCGCTCACCATTGGCCTTCGCAATCAGGGCCGGTTCCGCTCGGTATCGGCCTTTTCGCCGATCGTGTCGCCGATCCGCTGCCCATGGGGCGAAAAGGCGCTCGGCCATTATCTCGGCGACGACCGCGAGGAGTGGCGCGCCTATGACGCGTGCGCGTTGCTCGACGATGGCCTTCGCGTCCCCGACCTGCTCGTCGATCAGGGCGACGCCGATAATTTCCTGAGCGAACAGCTGAGGACCGAATTGCTCGTCGAGGCGTGCGAGCGGAATGGGCAGAAGGCCGAAATCCGGATGCAGTCGGGATATGACCACAGCTATTATTTCATCTCGACCTTCATGGCCGAGCATGTCGCATGGCACGCGGAGCGGTTGAAGGCTTGAGCGTCGCCCCCGCGCGAAGGCGGGGGCCGCTGTCCGCCTTGATCTTCCTCGCTGCGTAACCCTCCGGCGGCCCCCGCCTTCGCGGGGGCGACGGTTTGTCAGGGAATGAGCAGACTCGACCCCGTCGTGCGCCCGGCTTCCAGATCGGCGTGCGCCCTTGCCGCATCCTGCAAGCCATAGCGCTGCCCGATGCTGACCGCCACCGCGCCTCTTTCGATCATCTCGAACACCCGCGCGGCGCCCGCGGCGCGCTCGCCGGGAATGTGGTAATAATCGAACAAGGTCGGGCGCGTGACGAACTGCGATCCGTGCTGCGCGAGCACACCCAGGTTGACGCCGGTGACGGGGCCGCCGGCATTGCCATAGCTGACGATCAGCCCGCGGCGCGCGGTGGCCTTCAGGGACGTCGCCCATGTGGCCATGCCGATGCCGTCGAAGGTGACGGGCACGCCCTGGCCATCGGTGATTTCGCGAACATGCGCGGCGACATCGTCGGTTTTGTAACGGATGATGTGATCCGCGCCGGCTTCGCGCGCGGCCTGTTCCTTCGCCTCGGTGCTGACCGTCCCGATCACCGTCGCACCGATCGCCTTCAGCCATTGGACGAGGATCAGCCCGACCCCGCCCGCGGCGGCGTGGACGAGCACCGGCCAGCCGGCCTCGACCTTGGCGCAGCGTTCGACGAGCGCTTCGACCGTGCAGGCCTTGAGCAGCGCGGCTGCGGCGGTTTCGTCGTCGATGCCGGGTGGCAGCTTGAAAAGCGAAGCGGCGGGGACGATCCGCGCGCTCGCATAGGCGTTGCGCTGGGGCCCAAACGTCGCGACCCGGTCGCCGACCTTGATACCGTGAACATCGGCCCCGACCGCGAGAACTTCGCCCGCGGCTTCGACGCCGAGCCCGCCGGGCAGATCGACCGGATAGGTGCCGTCGCGATGATAGATGTCGAGATAGTTCATCCCGACCGCGGTCTGGCGGACGAGCACCTCACCGGGACCGGGATCGCCGAGCGTGACATCGCGCCAGTCGATGACCTCGGGCCCACCCTGATTTTCGATGAAGGCGGTGATGGCTTTCATGGCGCGCGCTCCTGCTGTCCGGTCCATCTGGTGGGCCGAGCTGGGGAGTGCAAGGGCGTTGCGGTAGAAGCCCTTCCCCTTCAGGGGAGGGGCTTTAGATGTTACTTCGCCGGACGGCGCGGGCTGCGCTGGCCGTAGGGCTTGGGCTTGTAGCGTTCGGTGTTGCCGCCGGGACCACGCGGCGCGCGCGGACCGGCGCGGTCGCCACCGGGCGCGCGGCCGAGCGTGCTGCGCGGCGCCCGGTCGCCCGAACCCTTGTCGCGGCGCGGCGGATAGGTCGGGCCATCGGGGGCAGGGGTGATCGCGACGCCGCTGTCGTCTTCGCCATCCTGGTTCGCGGTGCGCTGCACGGCCTCGGCAAAGCGGTCGGCGATGGCGCGCGGGATGTTGAACATCGTTTCCCGCGGCCCGATGCGGATCGCGCCGATCTCATTCTTGCTCACATGGCCGCGGCGGCAGAGCAAAGGCAGGATCCAGCGCGGATCGGCATTCTGGTGGCGGCCGATGTTGAGGCGGAACCAGACGGCATCCTCGAATCCCTCGCGGCGGTCGCCGCTGCGTTCCAGCCGTTCGAAACGCTCGCCGCGTTCGGGACGGCCCGTGGCATCACGGCCGCGCGGGCCGTTGTCGAGCAGGTCCTCGGGCGGGGGCATCAGCGCGCGGTGCGCGCGGACGAGCGATGCGGCGATGTCTTCGGGTGTGCGTTCGGCCATCAGGCGCTGCGCCAGCTCCAGATCTTCGGGCTCATGCTCGACGGGGGCGAGCAGCTTTTCGATCAATCGTTCCTGATCCTTTTGCCGGACGTCGGCGGCCGTCGGTGCGTCCATCCATTCGGCGTTGATGCGCGCGCCGCGCAGCATCCCGTCGACGCGGCGGCGGCGCGGATAGGGGACGATGATGACCGCGGTGCCCTTTTTGCCCGCGCGGCCGGTACGGCCCGAACGGTGCTGGAGCGCCTCGGCGTCGCGCGGGATTTCGACGTGGACGACAAGGCTGAGCGTCGGCAGGTCGATACCGCGCGCGGCAACGTCGGTCGCGACGCAGACCCTCGCCCGGCGGTCGCGCAAGGCCTGAAGCGCCTGATTGCGCTCGTTCTGGCTATGCTCGCCTGACAGCGCGACGGCGGCAAAGCCGCGCTCGACAAGGCTGGCGTGAAGGCGGCGGACATTGTCGCGCGTCGCGCAGAACAGCATTGCCGTCTCGGCGTCGTGGAGGCGGAGCAGGTTGACCACCGCGCCTTCGATGTCGGCGGGGGCGACGGTCACCGCCTGATAGGCGATGTCGCCATGGCCGCGGTCTTCGCCGACGGTCGAGATGCGCAGGGCATCGCGCTGGTAACGCTTGGCCAGTTGGACGATCGGCTTGGGGATCGTCGCGGAGAACAGGAGCGTGCGGCGCGTTTCGGGGGTCGCGTCGAGAATTTCCTCCAGATCGTCGCGAAAGCCCATGTCGAGCATTTCGTCGGCCTCGTCGAGCACCGCGACGCGCAGCGCCGAAAGGTCGAGCGCGCCGCGTTCGAGGTGATCGCGCAGGCGGCCCGGCGTGCCGACGACGATCTGCACGCCCTGATTGAGCGCGCGGCGTTCCTTGCTGGCGTCCATGCCGCCGACGCAGGTCGCGATGCGTGCCCCCGCTTTGGCATAAAGCCAGCCGAGTTCACGGCTGACCTGCAATGCGAGTTCGCGCGTCGGCGCGACGATCAGCGCAAGCGGCGAGGTGGCGAAGGGCAGGCGCCCGTCCTCGATCAACTCGTCGGCCATCGCGAGGCCGAAGGCGACGGTCTTGCCCGATCCGGTCTGCGCCGAGACGAGCAGGTCGCGGCTCTTGGCCTCGCCTTGCGTGACCTGCGTCTGGACGGGGGTGAGCGCCTCATAGCCGCGCGCGACGAGAGCGTCCGAAAGGACGGGAGAAAGATTTTCGAAAGTCATTGTTATCTCAATAGCATAGGCGGTCACCGGTGCGGTGACGAGCCGATAGAAAGGGGCCCAATGGGCTTAAATCACCTGTCCGGCAGCGTGTCCGCTTGCCCAGGCCCATTGAAAATTATAGCCGCCTAACCACCCTGTGACATCTACGGCCTCGCCGACCGCATAGAGGTTTGGAACGGTTTTGGCCACCATTGATTGCGACGACAGGCTAGCGGTCGAAATTCCGCCGACGGTGACCTCGGCTTTGGCAAAACCCTCGGTACCGTTGGGGTGGAATATCCAGCGTTTGAGGCGCGCTTCGGCGTCCGCGAGCTTGCGGTCGGTCTGGGTGCTGAGTTCGCCGACGAGGGCGAGGCGATCGGCGAGCGTCTGTGCGAGGCGGTCGGGGAGCGCGAGCGCCGACGCCAGCGTGGCGCGCGGGCGCACACGCTTGGCCTCGACGAGCCAGCCCGGCGCGGCATCGGGCAAAAAGTCGATCGTCACCGGCTCGCCGTGGCGCCAATAGCTGCTGACCTGAAGGATTGCCGGGCCGGAAAGCCCCTTGTGCGTAAAGAGCGCCGCTTCGCGAAACGCCGCCTTGCCTGCGCGCGCCTCGACCGGCGTCGCAACGCCCGACAACTCGCGGAACAACACATCATCGCCGCCGAGCGTCAGCGGGACGAGCGCAGGGCGCGGCTCGACGACCTTGAGCCCGAATTGGCGCGCGAGATCATAGGCGAAACCGGACGCGCCCATCTTCGGAATCGAGGGGCCGCCGGTCGCGATGACGAGGCTGGCGGCAGTGAAATCCAGGTCGCCGAAGCGGACGGTGAACCGACCGTCGGCATGGGTAACCTGACGCACCGGCTGCCCGCAGCGGACATCGACGCCGCCCTTTGCGCATTCCTGAAGCAGCATTGCGACGACCTGTTTGGCCGACCCGTCGCAGAACAGTTGGCCCAGCGTCTTTTCATGCCACGCGATCCCGTATCGGTCGACCAGTGCGATGAAATCGGCGGGGGTGTAGCGTGCGAGCGCCGACTTGGCGAAATGCGGGTTCGCCGAAATATAGCGGTCGGGGACGGTGTGAATATTGGTGAAATTGCAGCGACCGCCGCCCGAGATCAGGATTTTCTTGCCCACCTGATCGGCATGGTCGAGCAGCAGGACGCGCCGCCCTCGCTGCCCCGCGACCGCGGCGCACATCAGCCCGGCCGCGCCGGCACCCAGCACGATGGCATCGTAATCGGATGTCGTCACGCCAGCCTTCCCCCTCGATGGGGGAAGGATACGCAGCCTTGCGCCGCAGGCGCTAGGCGGAGTTGGATGGGGGTGAGCGGGCGTCCTTGCGCTGTCGTTTCAGGCCGCGAGCGCACCCCCACCGCTGCGACTAAGCCAGCAAGCTGGCAAGTCTCGCTGCCTCCCCCATCAAGGGGGAGGGACAAGTTGTGCAGAGCTTTCACGCCGGAAATCAGTGCAGCTTCGCGATCGCCAGGCCATCGGCCTTGGCGCGTTGCTTGACCGATTCCTCGCTCCGCGTCAGCGCCTTGGCGATCGCCTTCAGCGCCATGCCCTTTTTCGCGAGCGTGTGGAGCTTGTCGATCTCGGCCGCGGTCCACGGCTGTTTGTGGCGTTCGAACCGGTCCTTCATACCATCACCTCGAGGTCGGGGGCGGTGGAGAGGATGGTGATCGCGTCCTCGCGGCCCTGAAACGCGACGCTTTCACCCGCCTCGGCACCCATCAGCGCACGGCCGAGCGGCGCGGTGAAGGCGATGCAGCCCGCGGCGGGATCGGCCTCGTCATGCCCGACGATCGTCACCGCCCGCTCGGCGCCGTTCAGCGTGTAACGCACGCGGCTGCCGATGCCGACGATGCCATCGGCGGGTGGTGCCTGAACCTCGGCGGTGGCGTGGCGGGTGTGAACATAACGCAGGCGCCGCTGCAATTTCTTGCGCGCATCCGCGTCGGTTTCGACGGTAAGCGCCGCCTCGATCCGCGCGGTCTCCTCGCCGAGCAGGCGCAGCCCACGCGGGGTGACCAGATTCGCGCCGACCGGAATCGGCAGCTCATATTCAGGTTCTTTATGTTCGTCGTCGCTCTCGCGGCGAAAGGCTACGCTCATCGTCACTTTCCTGAAGGATGCGCGGCTTTGGCGCACGAAGGTGGCGACAAGATGGCGATGCTGGACAAGCGATGCTGGCGTGTGTTATGTGGATAACACACAAAGGAGATTCACGATGCGGAACTGGACAATAGCGGCGCTGCCGCTGGCGCTTGCGATGACGGTAACGGCGTGCAGCGCCGAGACGAGCAACGGTAAGGATGGCAAGCGCACGGTCGACGCGGGCCCCCCGGCGTCGCAAGGGTTCGACTTGACCGGCTTTACCGGCGTCGGGGTCTCGGGCCCCGACGACGTGATGATCGAGCGCGGCGAGACTTTCTCGATCGTGGCGCGCGGACCGCGAGCGGTGATCGACGAGCTGGAAATCAAGCGCGACGGCGACATGCTGTCGATCGGCCGGAAAGACTCGATGCTCCGTTTCAGCGGCGACCAAGCGGTCAAGGTGACGGTCGTCATGCCAACGCTCCGCGCCGTGCGCCTGACGGGATCGGGCGCGATCGATGCCGATGCGATCGACGGCGATGCGGTCGAGGCGGTGGTGACCGGATCGGGCGATCTGAAGATCGCAGCGATGAACGGCAAGCGCGCCAAGCTTACCATTACCGGATCGGGCAACCTGGAGGTCGGCGGCGGCACGATCGCCGCGGGCGATTATGACGTGACGGGATCGGGCAGCATCGCGGCCGGCGGGCTCGCCGCCAAGACGCTCGACGTGTCGATCGCCGGATCGGGCAACGTCGATGCGCAGGCGAGCGACAGCGCCGACATATCGATCCTGGGATCGGGTGATGCGACGATCGGCGGCGGCGGCAAATGCTCGACGCGCTCGCTGGGATCGGGCGACGCGATCTGTAAATGATGCGGCTATGGCGCCGCCCCGCCGAACGCGGTAGGACGGCGCCATGACCAACATCATCCCGCGATGGGCCGTATTTGCGGCGACCGCCCTGTTCCTTCCCGGACCCGCGTCGGCCGCCGAGAAACGCTATGGCCTTACCAGCTTCGAGACGATCGAGGTTCAGGCTGACGTGACAGTCGAGGTTGTGAGCCGCGCGCCGGTCGGCGCGGTGGCAACGGGTCCGCAGGACGCGCTCGACCGGCTGAGCGTCGAGGCGCGCGACGGCCGGCTGGTGATCGGCGCGCGGCAATTTGCGGGCGATGAAAAGCGCGGGCGGCCGCGCGGGCCGGTGACTGTGCGCGTCAATGCCGCCAATCTGCGTGCCGCAACGCTGGCGGGCGCGGGGTCGCTCGCCATCGACCGGCTGGCGGGACAGCGCGTGGCGGTCGGCCTGCGCGGACCGGGGCGGTTGACGGTCGATGAAGTGGCGACCGACCGGCTCCAGGTCGCCATGATCGGCAACGGCACGATGACGCTGGCCGGCAAGGCCAAGAATGCGCAGATGACGCTGTCGGGCGCGGGCATGGTCGATGCGGCGGAACTGGCAGTCGATGAGCTCATCAGCGACAGCGAAGGCGCGGGCGACCACCGGTTCCGCGCGATCAAAAGCGCGGCGATCACCGCGCGCGGGATCGGCCGGACGGTGGTGCTGGGCCGCCCGGTCTGCACCGTACGCAACGTCGGCAGCGGGTCGGTGTCCTGCGGGGTGGAGGAATAGGTTTCAGGCGGCCGGTTTCGACCGAAAGCAGACTTTAGGCTGGCGCGGTTCGTCTTTCGGCGAAGGCAGAACTCACTGCAAGCCGGACAACAGACACCCAACCACGTGGGATGTTATGTAGACCGAAATGCCCAAGTGCCATCCATCGGGCGAGGAAGAGCTTAGCCATCGGATGCCCTTCGTCAGCAGCATGTTCCATCAATGACCGGACTTCTCTGGGTCGCGTCCGTCAAGGTGGTGTAATTTCGGCTGTGGCCGTGGGCCATCGTCAGGCGGCTTTGGCGGTGATGTGTAGGGGCTGATTTTCCTCCTCGATCATGGGTTGGTTGAGTTCGGCCATGCCTTCGATCTGCATGT
>JASBSJ010000064.1 GCA_030148985.1 Sphingopyxis sp. | reverse complement strand
GCGCTCAGCGACGAAACCAACGGGATCAAGACGGGACTCACCGAGCTTTTTACCACCGCCGACCAGCTCACCGCCGATCCGTCAAACACCACGCTCCGCGCGCAATTCCTGCAATCGGTCGACGATATTGCCGCGGGCTTTCGCACGGCCGCGGACCAGCTCTCGGGAATGAGCGACGGGATTTCGGGCGCCGCTGCGAGCGAGGTCAGCGACTTCAACGCCAATCTCGACGCGCTCGAACAGATCAACATCGGGCTTCGCAAGGCGCGGCCGGGATCGACCAACGAAGCGAGCCTGCTCGACGAACGCGACCGGCTGCTCGACAAATTATCGTCGCAGGCAGGCGTCAGCGCGACGTTCGACAATAATGGTGCGGTGACGCTGCGCGCCGCGGGATCGGGCGACCTGCTCGTCGGCGGCGGGGTGGTCACCCCGATCGCCGTCACCACGGCGCCCGATGGACGGCTGTCGTACAGCATCGGCGGGGCGCCGCTCGCGATCTCGACCGGCTCGCTTGCGGGGTTGGCCGAGGGCGCGAACCATGTTGCCGATCAGCGCGCCGCGCTCGACACGATGGCGACCGATTTTGCGGCGCAGCTTAATGCCGCGCACCAGGCGGGGACCGATGCCAATGGCAATCCGGGCCAGCCGCTGTTCACCGGCACCAGCGCGGCGACGCTGACCGCCGCGCCGCTGACCCCCGATCAGGTGGCGGCGGCCGATGCGTCGGGCAGCAACGGCAATATGCTGGCGTTCGGCGCGATGCGCGGGGCCGCCGATCCCGAGGCGCGCTGGTCGGGGCATATGGCGACGCAGGCGCAGGCGGTCGCCGCCGCAAGTGCGCAGGAAGCGGCCGCGATGACGCGCGCCGATGCTGCGGCTGCGGCGCGCGATAGCGTCAGCCAGGTCGACCTTGATACCGAAGCCGCCGAACTGCTGCGCTATCAGCAGGCCTATTCGGCGGCCGCACGCACGATTCAGGTCGCGCGCGAAACGATGCAAACGCTCTTGAGCTCGCTTTAAGGAAGGCCTGGGACGATGATTAACGCCGTCGGCAATCGCATGACCCGCGAAATCGCGCGCCAGCAAAGTCTGGCCGAACAGCTCGAACGGACGCAGATCCAGATTTCGAGCGGCAAGAAATTGCAGCGCATGTCGGATGATCCCGTCGCCGCGCGGCGGATCGCGACGATCGGCACGACGCAGGCGAGCATGACCGCCTGGGCCACGAACGTCAATTCGGCCTCCGCGCTCGTGTCGCAGGCCGATGGCGTCATGGAGTCGGTCAGCAATCTGATGACGCGCGCGCGCGAGCTGACGCTCGCCGCGGCCAGCGACACCGCAAGCCCCGCCGACCGCGCGACGATCGCCGCCGAACTCGGCTCGATTGCCGACGAGCTCGATGCGCTCGCGGCGACGCGCGATTCGAACGGCGAGCCGGTGTTCGCGGCGGGGCCGGCGCGCGTGATGCGCTTCGATGCCGACCTCAGCTTTGCGCCGGTGCCGTCGGCCGCCGACGTGTTCGTGATCGGCGGCAACAGCCTGTCGACGGGGATTCGCGACGCGGCAACCGCGGTTGCGGCGGGTGACAAGGCGGCGATGAACATATCGCTCGATACGCTGGCGGACTCGATCAGCCATGTCGCCAACGAACATGGCAAGATCGGTCTGTCGGGCGGACGGCTCGACCGGATCGCTGACGGGCTCGCCGCGCGCGGCATCACCCTGGCGGACGAACGCTCGGCGGTCGAGGACACCGACCTCACCGTCGCAATCGCCCAGCTCAATGCGCAGGAACTGACGCTGAATGCCGCGCAGGCGGCCTTTGCCAAGATCAACCGGCAGACCTTGTTCGATCTTTTGCGCTGAGCGCGCTCAATTTTGCGGCCGCGCTGCCGTTAATCATCAAGACGTCCTTTGGATTTGCGGGTGACCCGGCCCTGACCGGCGCCCGATTGGAGTGGCTCGCGCATGTTTCCCGTTGTCGGCATCGTCGTTCTGATCCTGCTGGTGTTCGGGGGTTTTGCGCTGACCGGCGGCAACCTCGGCCCCGTCATGCACGCGCTTCCGCACGAAATGCTCATCATCGGCGGCGCCGCGCTGGGCTCGCTCATCATCGGCAATTCGGGCGCCGACCTGAAAGCGCTCGCGGGCGGGCTCGGCAAGGTGTTCAAGGGGCCGCAGTATAAAAAACAGGATTATCTCGACTGCATCCTGCTCGTCTCCTCGCTGATGAAGATGATGCGCACCGAAGGGCCCGTGGCGGTCGAACCGCATATCGAGGATCCGAAGAGTTCGACGATCTTCCAGCAATATCCCAAGCTGTTAAAGGACGACACGCTCGTCCATCTGATCTGCGACACGCTGCGCCTCGTCGTCGTCTCCTCGGGCACGCTCGACCCCCACGCCGTCGAGGAGGTCATGGACAACGCCCTAAAAAGCCACCACCACCACAGCATGAAACCCGCCGAGGGCTTGCAGAGCCTGGCCGACGCGCTACCCGCGCTCGGTATCGTCGCCGCGGTGCTCGGGGTCGTCAAGACGATGGGTTCGATTGACAAGCCGCCGGAGGTTCTCGGCGGGATGATCGGCTCGGCGCTTGTCGGTACCTTCCTCGGCGTGCTGCTCGCCTACGGCCTCGTCGGGCCCTTTGCGACGCGCGCCAAGACGGTGATCGAAAGCGACGGCGCCATCTATCATACGGTGAAGCAGCTCATCATCGCCTCGCTCCACGGCCACCCGCAGCCGCTGGTGATCGAGGCCGCGCGCTCGGGCGTCGATCATCATAATCAGCCCAGCTTCGCCGAAGTGTTCGACGGGATGCGGGGCCGCTGATGGCTGCGCGCCCCAACACCCCCGTACGCCCGATCATCGTCAAAAAGGTGATCGAGGCCGGGCACGGCGGCCATCACGGCGGCGCGTGGAAAGTCGCCTACGCCGACTTCGTCACTGCGATGATGGCCTTTTTTCTGCTCATGTGGCTGCTGGGTGCGACGAACGAGAAGCAGCGCAAGGCGCTCGCTGACTATTTTGCGCCGACGATCGTCCAGACGAAAACCGAATCCGCCGGATCGACCGGCCTGTTCGGCGGCGATTCGCTGGTGTCGGTCGACAAATATCCGCATGGGGCGGCGCAGACGGGAACGCGCGCAATGACGATTCCACGCGACGCCGTCGGCGGCCCGCGCGAAGCGTCGGGGCGCGAGCGCGAGGCTGAATCGAAGAAGTTCAATCTGCTCGCCCAGTCGGTGAAGGACCGCATCCAGAGCAAGGGCGACCTTAAAAGGCTCGCGCGCAACCTGCGCTTTACCGAGACGATGGAGGGGCTGCGCATCGACATCGTCGATGACGCCGACTTCTCGATGTTCGCGATCGGCACGAGCCAGCTGACCCCTGCCGGTGCGAAATTGTTCGCGGAAGTCGCGGTGCCGATCGCCGAGGCCCCCAACCAGCTGATGATCCGCGGGCATACCGACGCCGCGCCCTGGTCGGCGAAATCGGGAACCAACAACTGGCGCCTGTCGGTCGACCGTGCCGAGGTCACGCGCCACTATCTCGAGTTCCGGGGCATTGCCACCGAGCGCTTCGCGCGAATCGAGGGCGTCGCCGATCGCGAACCCTATGTGCCGGCGGACCGATTCGATCCGCGAAACCGCCGCATCTCGATCACGCTCGGCTGGCGGTCGGGGAGGAATTAGTGCCAATTTGGCGACATATCGAAAAAGGTTAACGCAAAAGCGCCAAAGATACTTTCATTGTGGCAATAATGCTTTATTTTGAATGACTTATCTCGCTCCAATAAGTTTTTGTTTACCAATTTCATCAATTTCTGAAGCCATCGAGGGTGCCGAGTGGGCGGCGCGATGGAGACCAGAATGACTGTGGGGCACAATAATCAGGCAGCGCTTGAGGCGTTGATTATCGGAAGCAGTGCGGCGGCGTGCCAGTTGCGCGAAATGATCCGCCGCGTTGCGCGGTCGACCGCGTCGGTCATGCTCTGCGGCCCCTCGGGGTCGGGCAAGGAACTCGTCGCCCGGGCGATCCACGATGAAGGCGCTCGTGCGGGCAAGGCCTTTTCGGCGATCAATTGCGGCGCAATCCCAGGCGAACTCATCGAATCCGAATTGTTCGGGCATGAAAAGGGCAGCTTTACCGGCGCCCATGCGCGCCGCGTCGGTCATTTCGAGGCAAGCGAAGGCGGCACAATCTTCCTCGACGAAATCGGCGACATGCGTTTCGACATGCAGGTCAAACTGCTCCGCGTGCTCGAGGATCGGACGATCGTCCGCGTTGGCAGCAGCGACGTGAAGGCCATTGACGTCCGCGTCATTTCGGCCACCCATCAGGATCTCGGCGCTGCGATCGCCGAAGGCAAGTTCCGCGAAGACCTGTTCTTCCGGCTCGGCGTGGTTGTGCTCCAGGTCCCCAGCCTGGCCAGCCGCGCCGAGGATATTCCCGCGCTCATTCGCCATTTTCAGCGCAAGATGCCGGCCGATGCAAAATGCCGCTTCGACGCCGACGCGATGGCGCTGCTGATGCAGCACGGCTGGCCGGGCAATGTCCGCGAGCTCAGGAATTTCGTCGAACGTGCCAGCGTTCTTCACGGCGGCGAAACGCTGGGTGTGCACGATGTCGCGATTCTTTTGAACCCCACCGCAGCGCTTGCCCCGCGACGGACTGTCCCTGACGCCGCTGCCGCGGCGCAGGCCAGCGCGGATGATCGGCACGCACCGGTTCTCACCTCGGCCGCACCGGTCGCCAAGACGCCGGCACCGGGCCGCCCGATCGACCTGAAACGCGAGATTGAGACGATCGAACTCGAACAGATCCATGTCGCGCTCGACCTGGCCGACGGCATTATTTCGGAGGCAGCGCGCCTGCTGACGCTGAAGCGCACGACGCTGATCGAAAAGATGCGCAAATATGGGGTTCACCAGCAGGCGGCCTGACCGCCTGTCAGACACGAGTTTCAGCACCCGCTGAAAAAGGGAGCTCTGGTCCGCTCCCGAACCACCCGGCCGCCCGTCCCCACCCAGGGCGGCCGGGTACCCAGCGGGCTTTTGGGATCATATGTATCGGCCCACTCCTTCGTACAAAGGAGTGGGCCGGTTGCGTTTCAATTATTGAACATCGGCGTCAGCGAAGCTGCCGCCACGCGGCGCTGATCGTCTTGATACCCTCGAGCAGTTCGTTCAGCCCTTCGGCGCTGTTGGCCGCGACCGCGTCGTCGAGCTTGCGGCGCATACTGCGATAGACGCGCGACAGCGCCGTCGCGACGTCGCCGCCCTTGTCGCGGTCGAGATTGACGTCGAGCCCGATCAGGATTGCGCGTGCGCGGTGCGCGGGTTCGGTTGCGGAGATCCGCTGACCCTGGCGCACCATGGCTTCGAGAACGCCGACGGCGGTCTCCAGCTCGTCATAGAGCATCGTCACCAGCTCGACCGGGTCGGCGGCGGCGGCGCGGCTTTCATTTTGCAGACGGCGATAGAGCCCGGTCGCCCGGACGGTCGATGCAGTGGCGGTCACGGCGGCGGTCCTTGAGGTCTAAATCTAGTCGTTGCCCTGGTTGGTCCAGAGCTTGATCTGCTGTTCGAGATAGGATTGCGTCGCCTTGAACGCCGCGAGCTTTGCTTCGAGCGCGCCATATTGTTTCTCGAGGCGCTTCCGGTACGCGTCCTCACGTTCCTCGACCTTGGCGAGCTGTTCGGCCAGATCCTCCTGCTTCGCCTCGAGCGAGCGCGATACGCGATCGATCGCGCCGTTGGAGCCGACGGCCTTGTCACGGATTGCGTCGAGCGCGGCGGCGATGCCGGGATCCGTCGTTTCATTGTGCGTGGCGTCGCGGCGCGGGTTGAACAGCGCTTCGACGGCGCCGGCATCGGTCTCGAGCGCCTTGTCGAGTTTGGCATTGTCGACCGCAAGCAGACCCTCCTTGGTGACCGAGATGCCGATGTCGGACAGCTGATTGATGCTGCCGTGGCTCGAAATCACCTGGTGGATCAACCCGCCGAGCTCGCGTTCGAGCTCGCGCAGCGAGGTCGTCGCACCGGGCAGCTTGGACGCTGCCGTCAGGCTCGCCTTGAGCTGGTTATAGACCGCGACAAAGTCTCCGACCGTCTGCTTGATCATCTCGAGCGGGCGGCTCGCGCCGATGTCGACGGGCTGGCCCGGTGCGGCTTTTTTCAAGGTCAGCGACATGCCGGGCACGACATCGTCGACGATGTTGGTCGCGCGGCTGAACGCGATGCCGTCGATCGTAAATTCGGCGTCGGTGGCGGTCTGACCGAGCGTCATTCCCGCGGCATCGGTCGCAAAAGCGGCGAGCCCCGGATCGGCGCCTGCATCGGCGGTCAGGGTGAAGGCGTTCGCCTCGCCCGTCGGGCCTTTCAGGATCAGCCGGTGGCCGCCCTCGTCGGCGATGATCGACGCGGTGACACCCGCCCCGCTGGCATTGATCGCATTGGCCAGGCCGTCGAGGCTGTTGTTGGCCGCGTCGATGGTGATCGTCTTCGGAACGCCGCCCACCGTCAGCGTCATCGTGCCCATGCCGATCGCCGCGGATCGATCGGCCACGACGGCCGAATAATTGGTCTGCGCACGCGCGAGCTGGTTGACGATGACGGTTGCGGCAAAGCTGTCGGCCGACAGACCCGCGCGGCTCGTTGCGCCGAGCACGCTGTCGTCGGATACGGTCGGCGTGCTGCGCAGCGTGCCGTCGGCGATCATCTGGCTCAGCGAATCGGCAAATCCGTCGAGGTCCGAACGCGCTTGTGCCACGGCGCTGATCCGCGTCTGGTTCGCTTGCGTCAATTCGGTCAGGCGCGCGACCTTGGGTTCGCGCGATGCGGCGGCCAAGTCATCGACCAGCTGCGGAATGTCGATGCCGGACCCGAAACCCAGGCTGTTGGCGATTGAACTGACCATGGCAAATATCCTTCGCACTCCTTAACGGCGGCGCGTCGGGGATTTTAAGCCTGACGGCGGCCTTCGGGATCGAAACGGTGCGAAGGCGGTATGTCGACCGCGGGCGGGACGATACCGTCGGCGGCCGCGCGCTCGAGCTGGAAGACAAAGGCGAGTACGGTCGCGACCGCGACGAACAATTCTTCGGGGATCACGCGACCGGCGCGCGCGGTGAAATAGATTGCGCGGGTGAGCTGCGGATATTCGAGCATCGGCACATTGGCCGCGCGAGCGAGTTCGCGGATCGACAAAGCGACATCGCCGCGACCGCGGGCGACGACCACGGGCGCGGCATCGGTGCCGAGGCGATAGCGCAGCGCGACCGAGAAATGCGTGGGGTTGGTGAGAACGACTGTCGCCTCCGACACTGCCTTGCGCGCCGACCCGCTCAAAATCTCGTGCGCGCGCTGGCGCTGGGCCTGCTTGAGTTCGGGGGCGCCGTCCGACTGGCGCATCTCGTCCTTCACCTCCTGCTTGCTCATCATCAGCCTTTTGTTGCGCTGGAACCATTGCACCGGCACGTCGATGAGCGCGATGATGACCAGCCCGCCGGCAAGCGCGAGCATCGCATGGCCGATCGCCTTGCCAGCGAGGCCGACGGCGGCGATCAGGTCGGACCCGGCCATCGACATGATCGCGGGCAGGCTGCGCGCAACGAGCCAGTAGCCGATGCCGCCTAGCAGGATCACTTTCGCCAGCGCCTTGCCCAGTTCGGTCGCGCCCTGCATCCCGAACATGCGCTTGAGCCCGGTCAACGGATTGATGCGGTTGCCCTTGAAATGCAGCGCCTTGCCGCGCCAGCCCATCGAGCCGAGCATCGCCGGGCCTGCGACCGCGGCGCCGAGCGCCAACGCGAAGAGGCTGGCAAGCGGCAGCAGGATTTCGGCGCCATTGCGCATCAGCGCCTCGGCGGGCGCGAAATCGGCGACGTCGGCGGCGCTCAGCGTCAGCCCGCGTCGCACCAGATCGCCCGCCGACTGCACGAACCAGCCGCCCGCGGCGACGATCCACCCTGCGGCGGCGAGCATCATCAGCGCGGTCGCGAGTTCGCGCGACATCAGCACATCGCCTTCGCGCTTCGAATCGGCCAGCTTCTTTGCCGTCGGCTGTTCGGTCTTCTGATCCTTGTCGGGGCCTTCCGCCATCGCTCAGACCCCTGCAACCATGCGCGCGGCGTCGAGCGCGTCGGACAGGATACGCACGATCGCCTCGGCCATCGCGGGCGTCGCGACGCCGAGCAGCACGATCCCGGCGAGCAATGTCGCGGGGATGCCGACCGCGAACAGGTTGAGCGCGGGCGCCGAGCGGCCGATCACGCCCATGATGATCTGGACGAGGATCAGCACGAACCCCACGGGCATCGCGATCGTCAGCGCGGCGGCGAACATCAGGCTGCCGAAGCGAATGACGCCGCCGAGCGCATCCCATGACGGAAAGGCATTGCCGGGGGGGAGGGCGGTGTAGCTGCCGACGATGATGTCGATCAGCAGCAGGTGGCCGTCGGCGGCAAGGAAGAGCGCGGTCGCGAGCATTGCAAGAAATTGCCCGATCGCCGAACTCGACGCGCCGCTGAGCGGATCGACCATCGACGCGAAGCCGAGGCCCATCGCGTTGCTGATGACTTCGCCCGCGAGCAGCGCGGCGGCGAGCCCCATCTGGAGCACGAAGCCGATCGCAAGGCCGATCACCACCTCGCCCATAATGAAGAAGAGGCCCGGCACCGACACGATCCCTTCGGCGGGCAGCACCATGCCCGACGCCGCGACCGCGGGCACGCCGACCGCGAGCGCGATCACGAGCCGGAGCTGCACCGGAACATTCGCCGCGCCGAACACGGGTGCGGCGATAAAGGCGGCGCCGGGACGGATCATCCCCAGCATCCACAGCTGGAGCATCGCCTCGACATTGGGAATGTCGGCGGGGTTCATCGGATGCAGGAATGCTCGAACCTTCCCCCTTGATGGGGGAAGGATACGCAGCCTTGCCGCGAAGCGGCTAGGCGGAGTTGGATGGGGGTGATGCCGCGTCCTTTCACCCTCGTCGCAGGCCGAGACCGCACCCCCTCCGCTGCGACCAAGCCAGCAAGCTGGCAGGTCTCGCTGCCTCCCCCATCAAGGGGGAGGGGGAGGACGGAGACATTTCTCACCGCACCAGCGCCGGGATCTGCGCGAACAGGTCGCGGGTGAAATCGGTGAGCAGGACGAGGATGCTGCCGCCGAAGATCGCGAGACAGATCGCCGCGACGATCAGCTTGGGCACGAAGGTCAGCGTCTGTTCGTTGATCGACGTCGCCGCCTGCACCATGCCGAGGAGCACGCCGATGATGAGCACGGGCAGCAACAGCGGCGCCGAGGCGAGCGCGAGAATCCACAGCGACTGCTGCGCGACCCCGATGAAATAGTCGGCCTCCATGGCGCTATCCCACGAAGGAGGAAGCGAGCGACCCCATCGTCAGCGCCCAGCCGTCGACGAGGACGAAGAGCAGCAGCTTGAAGGGCATCGAGATGATCGTCGGCGACAGCATCATCATACCGAGCGACATCAAGGCCGAGGCGACGATCAGGTCGATGACGAGGAAAGGCAGGAAGATGAGGAAGCCGATCTGGAAGGCGGTCTTGAGCTCGCTGGTGACAAAGGCGGGGAGCAGGATCGAGAAGGGCACGTCCTTCGGGCTTGCATAGGCGGGCGCCTTGGCGATCTTGGCGAACATCATCAGGTCGGTCTTGCGCGTCTGTTTCATCATGAAGCCGTGGAGCGCGTCGCCCGAACGCGACACGGCCTCGCCGATGTCGATCTGTTCCTGGCCATAGGGTTCGATCGCGACGCGGTTCACTTCGCTGATGACGGGCTGCATGACGAACAGGGAGAGAAAGAGGCTCAAACCCACGAGCACCTGGTTGGGCGGCGTCTGCTGAAGCCCGAGCGCGTGGCGCAGGATCGACAGCACGATGATGATGCGCGTGAAGCTGGTCATCATGAGCAGCAGCGACGGCAGCACCGTCAGCAGGCTCATCAGGACGAGGATCTGGAGCGACAGGCTGAGCGGCCGGCCATCGCCGCCGATCTCATTCACCGCCCGGCTGAGTCCGTCGGCGGCCTGCGCGAACGCCGGAGTGGCGGTGGTGAGCAGCGCGGCGGCGCCGGCCAGCGCGGCGGCGCGCAGCCAGAAGCGGCGATCAGTCGACATGGAAATCCCCCTGTGCGTCGTCGGCGATGTGCGTGATGCCGCTGCGCGACACGGCGACGAGGATGCGCTGCCCGGCGAACTCGACGACCGCGAGCTTCGATCCCGGACCGAGCGGCAGCACATCGACCATCTCCACCGCGCGCGGCTTCGCATTGCCGCCGACGAGCGGCACGCCCATCTGGACGCGCTTCCACAGCCACAGGCTGCCCCACGCCATCGCGCCGACGAGCGGCAGCAGGATGAGGAGGCGGAGGATATATTCGAGCATCAGGCCCTCCGGTCGAGGCCTTCGAGGCCGCGCGCGGGCGCGACGACTTCGGCGACCTGAATGCCGTAACGGCCATCGACGCTGACGATCTCGCCCTTGGCGATCAATGTGCCGTTGGCGTAGATGTCGAGCAGGTCGGTCGCCGCGCGATCGAGTTCGATCACGCTGCCTTCACCCAGCGCGAGCAGTTCGGACAGCGTCATCGACGTCGATCCGACCTCGACCGACACGCGCAGCGAGACGCCGGCGAGCAGGTCGAAATTGGGGGCGGCGGCGATGCTCTTGTCGCGCCGGTCGGCGCGCGCCGCCTTTGGCGCGTCGGCTACGTCAGTCATGGTCGGGTCCTTTTTCGATATGGTCAATCAGGATGGCGGCGTTGCCATTGGCCTCACCGATGCTGCCAAAGGCAAAGTTGCGCCCGGCGACGGTCACCGGCACGTGGCGCGGCATCGACAGCGGGATGATGTCGCCGACCTCGAGCGCGAGCAGTTTGACGAGGCTGATTTCGGGCCGCGCGAGCACCGAACGGACGGGCAGGCGGACGCCGCGCAGCGCCTTGTCGAGCGCGCCGGTCCACGCCGGGTCGCCGCTGCCGCCGCTTGCCGCATCGGGCAGCAGCTCGTCGCCCGCGATGCCGCGCAGCGCTGCGACCGGATAGGCACAGACGATCGTCCGCCCCTCGAACGGCGCGCCGCGCAGCGTGAAACGCTGAACGAACAATTCGTCGTCGGCGCGCACCGCGGCAAGTTTTGCGGGGTCGCCGGTCACGCAGTCGAGTTCGGGCTCGATCGCCACCTTGTCGCGCCATGCGGCGGCGAGCTGCATCCCGATGTCGCGGCCAAGGCGCGCGGCGAAACGGTCTTCGGCGTCGGTCAGTTCTTCGCGTTCGGCGGCGAGCTGGCCCCGCCCGCCATAGAAGATGTCGACGAGCTGGAGGATCAGCGGCCGCGCGGCGGCGATCAGCAACGGCCCCTTGAGCGGCGGCGCATGATAGCGCCAGAAGATCGCGGGCGCGCTCGCGGCGCTCCATTCGGCAAAGCTCAGCTGTTCGCCGCCCGAGCGTTCGACCTGGATCGTCGGTGCGCCGAGCGCGCGGACAAGATCGCGCAAGCTGCGCGCAAACTGGTTCGCGACGCTTTCGAGCGCGGGAAAGGCATAGCTTGCCGCGGCGCGGCGCAGCAGCAGCGACTCCCCGCCGTCCGCAGGGACAGACACGGCCGCGGGTGCGGCCGGCGCCTTCACGGCCTTTACGCTTTTGGCACTGGCGGTCACTGGATCACCAGGCTCGTGAAATATACATTGTCGATGCCCCCAAATCCTTCCTTCTCGCGCAGCACATCGTTGATCGCGGCGGTCAACTGACGTTGCAGCCGCTGTTTTCCCTGCGATGTGGAGAGCAAAGCCGGATCCTGTTCGGCGAGGACCATAAGCACGACCGAGCGGATGGGCACCGCCTGCCGTTTGATATTATTGATAACCTTGCCGTCATAGAAGGTCGAAAGGCTGATACCAATCTGGAGAAAGCCCGATCCGTCGGCGAGGTTCGTCGTGAAGCTGTCCGCCATCGGATAATAGGTGATTTCATATTTGCGCGGATCGACCTTGAAGCGGTCGTTGGGCACCGACACGGTGCCGACCTTCAGCGGCGCTTCCTTGTCTTCGCCCTCGGCGGCGGGTTCCGGCGCATCGGTGCTGCGCACGACCAGCTTCGGATAATGATCCTCGGGCTTGGCCTCGTGCGCCGACAATGCACCGAAATAGATGCCGGCGCCGGCGCCCGCGCCGATCAGCGCGATCGCGGCAACGCCAACCAGCAGCAGCTTCTTGAACTTGCCCTTCTTCTTGGGCTCGGTTTCGGTCTTGTCCTTGGTCATGGCGGAACCCTTTCTGGTCAGGCGAAGCGGCCGCGGCGGTTCGCCGCGCGCTCCTCGTCACGCGGCTCGGCGCGCTCGGTGGCGGTTTCGATGAGGTGGGCGGTGTCGGGTGCGGCGGCGCGGCCCTGGCTCTGACCCTGCGACTGGCGCCCGGTCTCGCCCGGCGTGTGCGCGACTTCGGCCCCCGCGACGCGCACGCCCTGCTGGCGCAGTTCGTCGACGAGGCGGCCCTGCGCGGCCGTGACGATCGTCGCGGTCGCTTCGTGCTGGGTATCCATCTTCAGCGACATGCCCTCGTCGCCCATTTGCATCGCGACGTCGAGGCGGCCGAGATGGCGCGGCATCAGGCGAAAGCTGATGTCGCCGCTGTCCGATTTGGTCGCGGCGATGTCGCGCGCGAGCTGATCGATCCACGCGCCATCGCTGTCCATATCGAGCACACGCTCGGCGATCGCCGCCGGAGCGGCGGCGTCGAGCGGCGCTGCGGCGGTGAGCCCGGCGGGCTGGGTGAACAGCACCGTCATCGATGGCGGTGCGTCGGCGGCGCTCGCGACGGGCGTATCGGCAGGAGCAGCCGTCATCGTCGCGGTGGCCGGACGCGCGGGCACGGGTACGGCTGGGGCGTCGGCGGCAAGCGCTTCGGGCGCCATGTTCGGCGTGGCGGCAACACTTGCTGCGGGCTTTGCAGTTTCAGGCTTGGCGGCGGCCGCGGTATCCGGAACCACCGCGGCGACGATTGCCGTCCAATTGGCGGCGGCGATCGCTGTTGGTGTCTCGCCCGTTTTTGCAGTTTCAGGCGTCGTTTCGGTTTCAGCCGCTGCAGGCTTGCCGGCTTTGGGCGCCTGCGCGGCGACGGCGCCGCCGAGCGCGACGAGCAGCGTTGCCGCCAGTGCCGCGGCGTCAGCCGGTTCGGGCTTCGCGGCCGATGGCTTAATCACGGGGGCGACGGTGTCGGGCGCGATTTCGACCGGCAGCTCACCGGTGTTGGCTTCGGCCGCCAGCATCGCATCGGCTTTGACGATCGCCGTCTCGCCCGCCTGCGCCGCAACGGCCGCCTGGGTCGGCAGGACCGGCATCTCGGCAAGCAGCTGGCCGAACGCGGCGGCGTCGCCGTCGGGCGCAACCTGGCCGATATTGGCGAGGAAGGCGGCAAAGCCCGCGGGCATCGCGCCGGGCGCCGCGGGAAGGGCGGGGGCGTTCATCATGATGCGCCGCCTTCGATCAGACGCAGCCGCATACCGACGCGCGCGCGGTGCGGGCGGTTGGCGTCGCTGCGGCGGTCCTGCTCGGCTTCGGCCGACTTGCGGCTCCGTTCATAGAGGCGGACCGCCGATTCTTCCTTGGCCATCGCGCGCTGCGCCAGCGCGCCCATCTGGTCGCGGCGCGCGCTCGCATTGCAGAGCGGCGCGGTCAGACTTTCCTGCGCGATGTCGAGCCGCATCGCCAGTTCGCCGATCGTGTTGAGCGCGCGGCCCGCGACCGCGCCCTTCGCCATCGCGAGGTCGCTGCGCAGCGTTTCGAGCCGCTTGGCGAGTTCGACGAGGTTTGCGAGTTCGCCATTGGCGCGCGCCAGATTGGCCTCGGCGAGCTGATGTTCGACGGAGCGCACGCGGATGATACGTTTGCGGCGTGCGGTGGGGGCGGTCATGCGGAATATCCTTCGATCAGGGCTTGGCGGGAAATGTCGAAATCGACCTGCGCCCTGGCAGGCTGGGACACATAGGCGAGTTGGTCGGCGTGGCGGGCGATCGCTTCGTCGAGCACGGGATCGGCGCCGGCGACGTAAGCGCCCATCAGCATCAGGTCGCGATTCTCCTCATAGAGCGACCAGAGCTGGCGAAAGCGCGCGGCGGCGGCGGCATGGTCGGGATCGACCGAATCGGCCATCGTGCGCGACAGCGACCGTGCGACGTCGATCGCGGGATAGACGCCCTGTTCGGCGAGCTGGCGCGACAGGATGATATGCCCGTCGACGATCGCCCGCGCCGAGTCGACGACCGGATCGTCGATGTCGCCGCCGTCGGCGAGCACGGTATAGAGCGCAGTGATCGATCCGCCGGTTTCGCGGTCGATGCCGGCGCGTTCGCACAGCGACGGGATCAGCGCAAAGACCGACGGCGGATAGCCTTTCATCGTCGGCGGCTCGCCCAGGGTCAGGCCGATTTCGCGCTGCGCATGGGCGACGCGCGTCAGGCTGTCGATCAGGAGCAGCACCTTCTTGCCCTCGGCGCGGAAGGCTTCGGCGATCGCGGTCGCGCGCATCGCGGCGCGCAGGCGGAGCAAGGGCGGATGGTCGGCGGGGACCGCGACGACGACCGACTTCTTGCGCACTTCGGGGGGCAGCTTGGTTTCGACGAAGTCGCTGACCTCGCGGCTGCGCTCGCCGATCAGCCCGACGACGATGACGTCGCATTCGGTGCCGGCGATCATCTGGCCCATCAGCACCGACTTGCCGACGCCCGAGCCCGCGATAATCGCGACGCGCTGGCCCTCGCCGACGGTGAGCAGGCCGTTGATCGCGCGCACGCCCATGTTGAGCGCGCGGGTGACGCGGCCGCGGCGGAGCGGATTGACCTTGCGCCCGGCGAGCGGCCACTGGAACTGCGACTTGATCGCCGGGCGGCCGTCGAGCGGGTTGCCCTGCGCGTCCATGATGCGGCCGAGCAGCGCCTTGCCGACGGCGACCATGCTCGACGCGCCATGCGGCTCGACCGGCGCGCCGGTGACGAGCGGCTTGTTGGTGTCAAAGGGCAGGACGAGGCTGCGGTGCCCGCGAAAGCCGACGACCTCGCCATAGACATAGTCATTGTCGGCCGAACGGATGCGGACGTTGCTGCCGAGCGGCTGCGGGAAACCCGACACTTCGAGCATGATCCCCTCGTGCGCGACGAGCGTGCCGATGCGGCGCGGGCTGGCCTGCGCCAGATCGACGCCGCCGAGCAACTGCTGGGCCGAGAGGGCGAGGCGGCGCGTCACGCGGCGGCGCCTTCGCCCAGCGCGGCGCGCAGTTCGTCGAGATAGACGGCGCGGCCATGCTCGATCCAGCCCGACGAGGTTTCGAGGCGGACGGTGCCGCGCACCATCGCCGGATCGCTTTCGACCGTCAGCGTCAGCGGACATTCGGCGAGCAGCGCGGCGTCGTCGGGATGAACCCACAGGGTGCGCGCCTTGTCGGCGTCGGCGACCATCGCGGCGGCGGTTTCGGCCTGCGCGCGCAGCCATTCGGCGTCGATGGGCGCGGTCGCTACGATCTGGCGCACCAGCCGTTCGACCGTTTCGGCGATCAGCTGCGCCAGCTCCTCGCTCGGCTCGTCCTGCAACGCCTCGGCGCTCGCGAGCAGCGCGAGCAGCTGGTGCCGCTCGGCGGTATAGGCGGTTTCGGCAATGCGCTGCCCTTCGGCCAGGCCGCGCGCGAAGGGATCGTCGTCGCCCTGTTCGGCCGAAGCTGCGGGCGCGGGCGACGCCGGTTCAGCGGCGGGCGCAAAGGACAGCGGGCGAAAGCCGCGGTGCTGGGCCATTGCGTCGGCCAAGCGAACGGGGGCAAAGCCCGTTTCGGCGGCAAGATCAGACATAATCGTCACCCCCGCCCGCGATCATGATTTCGCCGTTCGCCGCCATCTGGCGGACGATCTGCATCACATTCTTTTGCGCATCATCGACGTCGGCGCGCTTGACCATCGTCATTTCGGCCATTTCGTCGCGGATCGTTTCGGCTGCGCGCTGCGACATGGTGGCGAGGCACATGTCGACCATGTCTTCCTCGGCACCCTTGAGCGCGATCGCGAGCTGCGCGGCATCGACCGAGCGGAGTACGCTGCTAAGGCTCTTCTTGTCGAGGTCGCGAAGATTTTCGAAGATGAACATTTCTTCCTCGATCGTCTGCGCAAGCACGCGGTCATGCTTCTTGAGCGAACGGAGCGTGCGTTC
>JASBSJ010000049.1 GCA_030148985.1 Sphingopyxis sp. | reverse complement strand
GGCGACTATGCGCCCGACGCCTTGTGGGCGGTCGGCGCCGTCGTCGGATCGGCGCTCCTCTATGCCTATAACCTCATCCTCGCGCGGCGGCAGGCGAAGATGGCCGAACCGATGGAGATCGCCTTTTTCCAGAACGGCTTCGTCGCGCTGATCCTCGCGGCGGGCGCGCCGTGGTTCCTTGCCGTCCCCGGCGGCGATCAGGCATTGCCGATCGTCGGCGCGGCCTTCCTCGCGGTGACGTCGCTCCTACTGCTCAGCTGGGCCTATGCCCGCGCCGAGGCGCAGATATTGGCGACGACCGAATATACCGGCTTCCTCTGGGCGATGCTGTTCGGCTGGATGTTCTTCGACGAAGCCGTGACCTGGCCGACGATCGCCGGCGCGGCGCTGATCGTGATCGGCTGCCTGATCGTCGCGCGAAAGACGCCGCAGCTCGACCCGATCGAGCCGGCGGCGGCTTAGAATATATCGCACACAAAGGCACGAAGGCACGAAGGCACAAAGAGGTAGGCATCCCAACTCCGTTCGTGCTGAGCTTGTCGAAGCACTGTCCTTCTTTGAGCGCTGAAAGAAAGAACGGCCCTTCGACAAGCTCAGGGCGAACAGATTTTAAGACTTCTTTGTGCCTTTGTGCCTTTGTGTGAGTCAAAAAATCACACCGCCGCGCGCGAAAGCCGATCGTTGATGGCCGCACCCAACCCCTCGGCCGGGATCGAAGCAACCGCGATCTTGGGCTGGCCACTCGCCGCCCCCGCGTGCAGCGCATCGAACAAACGCGCCGCCGCTTCGGTCAGATCGCCCGCCGCGCTCAGCTGATAATCGCCGCGAACCGCCCCGAACCCAATCCCATATTCGTCGCCGGCAAAATCCACCGCCCCCAGCCGCACCGGTTTCCCCGGCGCATAATGGCTCGCGAGCATTCCCGGCGCGACGATTTCCGACCCCTTCACGCCGGTCACCGGCAAACCGCTCGCCGCCGAAAGCATATCGGCGGTCACCGGCCCCGGCCGCAGCACTTCCACCGCGCCGTCCGTGACCCGTGCGATCGTCGATTCCACGCCCGCGCTCGTCGGCCCGTCGTCGATCACCAGCGCGATCCGTCCGTCGAGGCTCGTCAGCACATGCTCCGCCTTTGTCGGGCTCACCCCCCCGCTCGCATTGGCGCTCGGCGCCGCGAGCGGGGCGCCGATCGCGGTCAGCAAGGCCTGCATCGCGCGATGCCCCGGCACGCGCAGCGCAATCGTGTCGAGCCCCGCGGTCGCAATGCTCGCGACCGGACACCCCGGCGTCCGCGGCACCACCAAAGTCAGCGGCCCCGGCCAGAAGCGCGTCGCCAGCGCCCGCTCGGCCGCGCTGAACTGCCCCAGCGTCTCGGCGACCGCCAGCGTCGACACATGCACGATCAACGGGTTGAAATCGGGCCGTCCTTTAGCGGCATAAATGCGCGCCACCGCCTGCGGATCGCGCGCGTCGGCCGCAAGCCCGTACACCGTCTCGGTCGGCACCGCGACCGGCTGTCCCGCCGCGATCAGCACCACCGCTTCGGCAATAGCTGCGCTATCGAACGCGCGAACAAATGTGGACTTTGAGCCTTCGGCCATGTCGCGCTATAGCGCCCGCGCAACGAGATTCATCAAGAAAGTCGGCCATCGCATGACCTATACGCCGCCCACCACCGAACAGCTCTTCGTCCTGAACCATATCGCGCGCGTCGACGCGATGGCGCAGCATGACCGTTTCGCCGCCGCCACCCCCGACATGGTCGAGGCGATCGTCGCGGGCATCGGCGAATTTGCGGCCGAGGTTTACGCCCCGCTCAACCGCGTCGGCGACACGCAGAACCCCAAATGGGACAATGGCAAGGTCACCATGCCGCCGGGCTTCAAGGAGGCGTATAAGGCGTTCGTCGAGGCGGGCTGGGGCAGCATCGACGGCCCGGGCGACTATGGCGGACAGGATCTGCCCTTCACCCTCGCGACCGTGGTGATCGAGGCGCTCGGCAGCGCCAACATGGGCTTTTCGCTGTGCAGCATCCTCACCCCCGGCGCGATCCACGCGCTGATGGCCTATGGCACCGAGGAGCAGCGTCAGACCTGGCTGCCGAAGCTGATCACCGGCGAGTGGAACGGCACGATGAACCTGACCGAGCCCGCTGCTGGCAGCGACGTCGGCGCGCTGCGCTCGACCGCTGAAAAGGTCACCGAAGGCCCGAACACGGGCCTCTACCGGATCAAGGGCCAGAAAATTTTCATCACCTTCGGCGAGCATGATCTCACCGACAATATCGTCCACCTCGTCCTCGCGCGCACCCCCGGCGCGCCCGAGGGGACGCGCGGCATCTCGCTGTTCCTCGTCCCCAAATACCGCCTCGACGCTGAGGGCAAGCCGACGATCAGCAACGGCGTCCATTGCGCCTCGATCGAGCACAAGCTCGGCATCCATGGCTCGCCGACCGCGGTGATGGTCTATGGCGAAGGCGAAGACTGCCTCGGCGAGATCGTCGGCGACGAAATGGGCGGAATGCGCGCGATGTTCGTGATGATGAACAATGCGCGGCTGATGATCGGCTGTCAGGGCATCCAGATCGGCGAGCGCGCGACGCAGCAGGCACAGCGCTTCGCCGCCGAGCGCGTCCAGTCGGCGCTCGCGGGTTCGCCCGATCGCACGCCGGTGACGATCGACCACCACCCCGACGTCAAGCGGATGCTGTGGCGGATGCGCGCGCAGACCGAGGCCGCGCGCGCGCTCGTCTATTATGCCGCGGCGCAGACCGACTTCGGAAAATTGGGCGACGAGGCGGCGGCGATGCGCGCCGAGGTTCTGATCCCGCTGGCAAAGGCACATGCGACCGACATCGGCTGCGAGGTCGCGAGCCTCGGCATCCAGGTCCATGGCGGCATGGGCTTTATCGAGGAAACCGGCGCCGCGCAGCATTATCGCGACGCGCGTATCGCGCCGATCTACGAAGGCACCAACGGCATCCAGGCCGCCGACCTTGTCGGCCGCAAGCTCGGCATGGCGGGCGGCGATCTCGTCCGCGGCCTGATCGACGACATCGCGCACGGCGCCGCCGATTTCCCCGAACTCCAGCAGCTCGTCGATGCGTGCCGCGCGGTCACCGACTGGATGGTCGGCGCGAACACCGCCGACCGGCTCGCGGGCAGCTACCCCTATCTCACCATGCTCGCGACCGCGACGTGTGGCTGGCTGATGGCGATCCAACACCAGGCCGCGCGCGCCGCGCTGGCCGACGGCAGCGGCGACCGCGATTTCCTGACCGCAAAGATCGCCTCGACGCGCTTTTACCTTGAGCAGATCGTCCCCGCCGCAACGGGCCTCGCCCCCTCGGCGCTGGCAGGCGATGCGGCGCTGGAGGCGCTGCCGGCGGTCGCCTGATCCGTCTCGTCGCCCCCGCGAAGGCGGGGGCCGCTGGAGGTTTGCACTCTCGCCGCCGAACAAGGCCGACTGCGGCCCCCGCCTTCGCGGGGGCGACGTCTGTCGATCCGCCAAAAACCGCAGGATTTCATTCATAATTAACGCGATGATAACCATCAGAGACTAGACGCGACCGGCAATTGCTGGAGACGTGCGTGCCCATCCCGGTCAAAAGTCTGATTATCAGCTGGCGGACAATCGCGCTGTCGCTGCTGCTCAGCGTGATGGTTGGGATCAGTGGCGCCGGCGAACTCCCTGACCGGACGATCTTGATGGCAACCAGCCGCCTCGCCGCGCGGCCGGTGTCGGGCGACACGGTGATCGTCGCGCTCGATGACAAAACGCTTCGCGCACTCGGCGGTCGCGATTTTGACATCAACCACCACGCGCAGCTTGTACGCGCGCTCGATGCATCACCGGCGCGACGCTTGTTTATCGACTTCTCCTATGAACGGCGTTTAAGCGACCGCGATTTTCCGAAATTCGCCGCCGCGGTGCGCAACATGGGTTCGCGAATCGTGCTCGCCGTTCCGTCGGCAAGCTTCGAAGGGCATACCGCCGACCAGCCGCTCTGGCCCGATCGCCGCCTCGGCCAGCACGCGGCAAAGGGCTTCATTGGTTGGGAATATGAGTTCTGGCAGGTGTGGAAAGTCCCGCTTGCGGTGCGTGCCGAAGGCCGTCTCCTTCCTAGCTTCGCGTCGATCCTTGCGGACCGGCCCATCAATCATCCGGCGAATTTCTCGCTCGATCTTTCGTACGATCCTGACACGATCACGAAATATAGCGCGATCGACGTCATGTCGGGGAAGCTCGACGTCAACCTGCTGCGCGGCAAGGACGTGATTTTCGCCCCCGCATCGGCTGCCTCGCCTGATCAACATTATCTCCCCGGCCATGACAAAGTGCATGGCGCCTTCATTCATCTGATAGCCGGAGAAGCGCTCAAGCGCGGCCAGCCGGTCGACATCGGCTGGCTTCCCGCGCTCGTGCTGACCTTCCTCGTTTCGTTCGCCGCCCTCGCTTGGCGCAATGCCCGTCATTACGGATTGGTAGCCATTGGCCTCACCGTTGCGCTGATCGCGGCGAAAGTGGTGGGCAGCCTGTCGCTCGTTACCCTCCAGATCGGCGCAGCCTGCTTCCTGATTGCCGCGCTCACCGCCAATGTGTCGCGCAATCGCCGTCGCTCCTCGGCCCAACGCGAAAACCCTGTTTCGGGCCTGCCGAATTTCGAGGCGCTGCGTTCGCAGCCAGCGTTCGGCAGCGCGACGGTCGTCGCGGCAAAGGTCGTGAATTTCGAAGATCTCGCCGCTTTCATCCCCGGCGACGGCATCGGCAAGCTCGTCGAACAGGTCACCCGCCGCCTCCAGCTCGCGTCGCAGGGGACGACGCTCCACCACGACCTCGACGGCACCTTCGCCTGGCTGGTGCCCTATTATCAGCACAGCCAGATCGAAGGGCAGCTTTCGGGGCTCGCCGCGCTCTTCAACGCGCCCCTGACGATCGGGGATCTCCGCGTCGATGTTGCGATCGCATTCGGGGTCAATGACGAATTCGAGGGGTCGAACGCCCAGCGGCTCGCCGCGGCGCTCGTCGCCGCCGAGCGCGCGATCCGCACGCGCGCCTTGTGGACCAAATATACGCCGCGGCAAAAGGACGACGCCGGCTGGCAGCTTTCCTTCCACTCGCAGCTCGAGGACGCACTTACCGGCGGCGACATCTGGGTCGCTTTCCAGCCGCAATATGAAATCGCGAGCGGACGGCTCGTCGGGGTCGAGGCGCTCGCGCGCTGGACGCATCCGACCCGCGGTCCCATTCCGCCCGACGAATTCATCGTCCAGGCCGAAAAGAGCCAGGACATCTACCGCCTCACCCTGTTCGTGATGGATCAGGCGATCCGCTCGGCGGCGCAGCTGCGCGAACGCGGCGTCAATATCAACATGTCGGTCAACCTGTCGGCCAGTCTGCTCGACCACAGCGATCTGGTCGGCACGATCCGCGTCATGCTTACCGCGCATCATCTGCCGCCCGAGACGTTGACGATCGAGATCACCGAAACCGCGCAGATCGAAAACAGCCGGCAGGCGCGCCAGACACTCGCGCAGCTCCGCCGGACGGGTATCCGCCTGTCGATCGACGATTATGGCACCGGCCAGTCGAACCTCGAATATCTGACCGAGATCGAAGCCGACGAAATCAAGATCGACAAGCGATTCGTGATGACGATGCGCGATTCGCAGCGGAACCGCGAAGTCGTCAAATCGACGATCGATCTGGCGCATCGTCTCGGCGCCGTCGCAGTCGCCGAAGGCATTGAAGATGCTGAAACAATGGCGCTGCTCGGCAGTCTCGGCTGCGACGTAGGTCAGGGCTATCATCTTGGAAAACCACAATTGTTTTCCGAACTCGTCGCAACCCTTTCAACCTCGCCGCACAGCCGCACCGCATAGCCGCCAAACTGGTGGCGATCCTTATAGTTAAGACTCGATTTACCTTACTAATTAAGGTATACGCTCCGTTAACTGTTCTGAACGGGCAGTCTTATCAGGAGATTTGTCATGGGTTGGTTTTACAGGTGGATGGGCGGCGGCGGCTCCGGCAACGGCGGCGGCCAGGCCTAATCTGCAACGATTTTGAGAATGGGGCTCCGGCATCGCCGGGGCCCTTTTCTTTTGCCTCAAAGGTCGGCGGGGTCTCGCCGGGTGAGGACGGCTTTAGGGTGATCACCTGCCGCTAAATCCTCCCTGTGGCCGTAGGCCATGGGGAGGGGGACCGCTCGCGCAGCGAGTGGTGGAGGGGCCGCGACGTCGGCGTTATTGCCCCTCCGTCAGCGCTTCGCGCTGCCACCTCCCCATGGCTTCGCCACAGGGAGGATTTTATCGCCCGCTTTCGGTCCTTTCCTGCCCACCATCGTCCCAGCCCCTCGGCACGCTCAGCGCAGGCCTGACCCGGCACCCGCATCGCCCTCATCGGCGGAGATCGCTTTTTTTTCCGCCACGCCCCGCACACCCGATAGAGCGCGGAAACGCGGGCCTCCTGCTCGCAGGACATGGATTCCCATCGACGAGACGAATCAAATTATCGACGAGTTGAGTCCCCATTCTGTCATTTAGCGTCTTGCATCACGGCGCCGACGTGGCACTATAGGTGGTGGGTCAACCACGGGGGCACCCCAAGAAATTGTATCAGGCTGAAAGTGGCGGATTTCCGTCGCCCATCGCATATGGGCCCGGAAAAACCCTGCGTGCGCCCAAAAAAGTGCCCACGCGGACGGGTAAAGATGCTAAGACCGGGGCTTCGTCCTGAGTCGAACAAGACAGGAACAGGCGCACCCTTGTGCGCCGTCAGATCGGGGGCGAACAGGATGGATTTTCGGGAAAGCGAACGAGTGGAGATGGGCGACGTGGCGACGATGGAACTGGCAAAAAATGACGCTGCGACGGTCACCGAATCGAAAGATGATTCGGCGGGCGCAAAGCTGAACGACGGCGGCGAGGCCAAGGTCCACGCGCGCCGCTTTGCCATCGTCACCGACACCAGCCGCGACGCGCTCCTCACCGATTTCGGCAAGGAAACGCTGCAGGATCGCTATCTTCTGCCCGGCGAATCCTATCAGGATCTCTTCGCGCGCGTCGCCGACGCCTATGCTGACGATCAGGATCACGCGCAGCGGCTCTACGACTATATCTCGAAGCTGTGGTTCATGCCCGCGACGCCCGTGCTGTCGAACGGCGGCACCGGCCGCGGCCTGCCGATCAGCTGCTATCTCAATTCGGTCGACGACAGTCTTGAGGGCATCGTCGGCACGTGGAACGAGAATGTCTGGCTCGCCAGCCGCGGCGGCGGCATCGGCACCTATTGGGGCGCGGTGCGCGGCATCGGCGAACCCGTGGGCCTCAACGGCAAGACGAGCGGCATCATCCCCTTCGTCCGCGTCATGGACAGCCTCACCCTCGCGATTTCGCAGGGTAGCCTGCGCCGCGGTTCGGCCGCCTGCTATCTCGACATCTCGCACCCGGAGATCGAGGAGTTTCTCGAGGTCCGCAAACCCTCCGGCGACTTCAACCGCAAGGCATTGAACCTCCACCATGGCGTGCTCATCACCGACGAGTTCATGGAGGCCGTCCGCGACGGCAAGGAATTCGACCTCCGCTCGCCGAAGGACAACAGCGTCCGCGGCACCGTCGACGCGCGCTCGCTCTTCCAGAAGCTCGTCGAAACGCGCCTCGCGACGGGTGAGCCCTATATCATCTTCATCGACCAGGTGAACCGCATGATGCCCAAGCATCACCGCGACCTGGGGCTGAAGGTCACCACCTCGAACCTCTGCTCCGAAATCACGCTGCCGACCGGCCGCGACCATCTCGGCAATGATCGCACCGCGGTCTGCTGCCTCTCGAGCCTCAACCTCGAAACCTGGGACGAGTGGAACGGCGACAAGCGCTTCATCGAAGACGTCATGCGCATGCTCGACAATGTCCTGCAGGACTATATCGACCGCGCCCCGCCCGAAATGGCGCGCGCCAAATATAGCGCGAGCCGCGAACGCAGCGTCGGCCTCGGCGTTATGGGCTTCCACAGCTTCCTCCAGGCGCGCGGCCTGCCGTTCGAGGGCGCGATGGCGAAATCGTCGAACCTGCGCGTCTTCAAGCATATCCGCGCGCAGGTCGATCAGGCGTCGATGCTGCTCGCCAAGGAGCGCGGCCCCTGCCCCGACGCCGCCGATCAGGG